>CAZFEK010000039.1:13317-41183 GCA_964517465.1 uncultured Alcaligenaceae bacterium | reverse complement strand
TCCTTTGATTTTTCTCCAAGGCACGCTGGATGCCATCCCAGTCGAAGCCTTCGTGCTCGACGAACTTGGCGTCTTCGGCGGCGATCATGGCGCGCTTGAGATGCACCGAAATGCGCGTATAGGGCACCCACTGGTGGCGCATTTTTACAGGCGGGTTCTTTTGCCGCAGCTCCTCGGCGCGCAGGCTCATGAATGCGGTTTGTTCGGGGTTGTGGTTGCGATACCAGACGAGGTGGGCGAAGTACCAGAACTGCACCAGCGCAAATAGGAGCAAGACCAGCCCCAAGCCCCAAGCAAGCCAGCGCATGGCTCGAAGCCGCATCGCCAATGCTCAGGCTCGCAAGGCGGCGAGCACCGCCGCCGTTTCCGGCCTCAAGCCGCGCCACAGGAAGAAGCTCTCGGCGGCCTGTTCGACTAACATTCCGAGCCCGTCGGCCAGCCGCAGCGCTCCTTGCGCCTCCGCCCACCGCAGGAAGCGCGTGGGCTCTTGGGCGTACATCAAGTCATAGGCAAAAGCGCCGGGGGCAAAGAGACCGTCGGGCCAGGGCAAGGGCGGTTCCGCGTCGCCAAGGCTGGAGCTCGTCGCATTGATGATCAGATCGAAAACCTGTCCGGCGAGGTTGCGCGCCGTTTCCGAAACGATGGGCCCGTCCTCGGCAAAGAGTGCCGCCAACTCGTCGGCCTTCTTCACCGTGCGATTGGAAATCACCAGCATGCGCGGACGCGCTGCCAAAAGCGGTCCCATGATGCCGCGGGCGGCACCCCCGGCGCCCAGCACCAAAACGCGTTGGTCGGCGATGCGGCAACCTTGATTGTGGCGCAAATCGCGCACCAGCCCAAGGCCATCGGTGTTGTCGCCGAACCAGTGCTCGCCGCGCCAAACCAGCGTGTTCACCGCCCCCGCCTGCACCGCTCGGGCGCTGTGCTCACTCGCTGCGGCGTAGGCTTCGAGTTTGAAGGGCAAAGTCACGTTGGCGCCCAGGCCGCCTTCGCGCTGAAAGCCGGCAAGCGTGCCGGGAAAATCATCGAGCGGTGCCAGCAATCTTTCGTAGCGGATGGCCTGCCCAGTGGCAGCGGCGAAGGCCGCGTGAATTTCGGGCGATTTGCTATGAGCGATGGGATTGCCGATGACGGCGTAGCGATCCATGGCGTGCTCCGCTGCGCTGCCGCTACCTCAAAGCCGCAGTGCCCATGATATCGCCGCGGGTGAAGGCCCAGGTGCGGCAGATTTCCAAGATGTCGGTGTCGCGCGCCATCTCGGTCGAGAAGGGCGCATAGGGTGCGCCCAACTGGGCGATGCGCTCCGCCGCGGCATTGAGGATCTTGTGCTTGGCGCCGCGAGTGATTTCCACTCTTTCCAGCGAACCGTCGGCACGGATGGAAACGCAAACCACCAAGTCGCCGTACAGCTTGCGCGAACGGGCCGCCTCCGGATAGTTCATGTTGCCCACGCGCTCGATCTTCATGCGCCAGTCTTCGACATACCGCGCGAAACGGTATTCTTCGGCACGCGCCCCGATAAATTTCCGGCGCGGACGTTTTTGGTAGGAGTCCCATTCCTTGGCGATTTCGGCTTCGAGTCTCATCGCCTCCAAAGTGCGCTGCATCAGCTCGTGCGCAGTGGGCAGATCCGGCTTGACCGGGCTCTCGGTATTCGGGTTTTGCGGCGCGACGGCTTGTTTGGACTTCACCTGTGCCATGAGCTGTTTGGCCTGGCTCTCCAAGTTCTCCACCTTGCGCGAGGCCACGCTCAGCTCCGTCGTTGCGGTTTCTTTCGCCAGCGCGGGCAATGGCGTCTTGGCGCGACGATCGGCGTCGGTGTTCCCGCCGCCGTCGAGATTGGCCTGCGCGAGAACTTGGGCCTTGTGGGGTTTGGCGGTGGTTTTGCTGTTGACCAGGACCACCTCCAGGGGGGGAGAGCTTTGCAAAGCTCTCTCGATTTCCGCAGAAAAACGCAGCACCAGGAGCACGCCGTGGAGCAAAAGGGAAATGCCGATCGCCACCCAGATCTTGCGATCACGACCATTGACGGCGTGAATCCAGCTCAAACCGGCGGTTGGAAGGACGAGAGTGCTCAAGATGCGCGCTGCAGCGGGTGATGCGCCATTCTAACTTGAACGTCGCAAGTGCGACGCAATAATCTCCCCTCGCCCCGTCTGGGCGGGCCGGGGGTGGAGGAACGGGCACAGCGACAACCACCGTCCATGGCGCGTGTTGCCACGCGCGTTAGCAGCAAGACCCGCCTTCACGCCGCCAAGGTCTCCGGCGCCGCGCCAAGGTAACGCGCCTCGGCGCTGGCGGCATAGAGGTCGATTTCGCCGATTCCCAGCCGAATTCGCGCGCCCGCCGCCAAGGTCGGAAGATCGGCAAGGCGCAAGAAAAGCGGGATTTCTTCGGCGCGCACCAAGTTGTCGCGCACCACGGTCGCGGTCAGCTCGCGCCGCTGTTCCTGCAAAAGCCAGCGCAAACACCAGTAGTTTTCCATGCGGTTCTGGAATTCCGCGTAATTACCATAAGTGGCCTCGAAGTCGCTCATTGCGGCGAAAAGTTCGGCATCGTTTTGCAGGTAGGGGGCGGCTCGCTGGCTCAGCAAGGCGATCAACTGCCGTTGATTGACGAGGTCGGCGTAGCGCCGCAGCGGAGAACTGGCCCAAAGGTATTGCTGAAGACCCAGGCCTTGGTGCGGCAGGGGTTGAGTGCTCATCTTGACCTTGCCCCCTCCCTGCGTGCGATAGAGGCCGGGCAGGCCGCTGTCGGCCAAGAGCTTGCCCCAGGAGGCATTGACGTGAATCATCAGCTCGGCAACCAGCTTGTCCAGCGGCGAGCCGCGCAAGCGGGGTGTGATGGCGACACGCCAGGTGGCGTCATCGGCGGCATCGGGCTTGCTGATGCTGAAACTAAAATCGGTGCGCGCCACTTCTTCCTTGCCGCGCGCCGCCTCCAACCGGCAGGCGAGCTGATGCAAAAACACCAAGTCTTCGCCGTGTACCTGGCCGGGGAGAGCCTCCCCGCGTGCAAAGTCGTGTTCCAGATCTTCGTGCCGCAAGTTGCTCGCCACGCGGACGCGCTCGAGCACGCTGGTTTCGTGAACGACGCTGCCGGCCGCATCGAGCGTGAGATACATCGACAAACCGGGCACTTCGCGTCCCGCCGCCAGCGAATAGAGCTCGATCACTTCCTCGGGCAACATGGTGATCTTGTGGCCGGGCATGTACACCGTGGATAGCCGCGCGCGCGCAAAGCCATCGAGTCGAGAGCCCGGCGCGATGCCCAGTGCCGGCGCCGCGATGTGTATGCCCACGCGGGTGCCGCCGTCCGCTAGGCGGGTGACCGAAAAAGCGTCATCGATTTCGGTAGTGCTGGCGTCGTCGATGGAGAAGGCATCCACTTCGGCCAAGGGCAAATTGAGATCGATCGTCGGCGGATCGTAAGCGCCGAATCCCGTGCCGCGGGGAAAGAACTCGAACAAAAACCGTTTGAAGTGGTAATCGTGGCTGGAGCGCACCGCTCCGCACTCCAGCAGGAGCTTAAAAGGCGAAACTTTGGCGGTTTCGCAGGCTTGGTTCAGCGCCTTGTATTCGAGCGAGTTTTTGTCCGGCTGGTAGAGCAGCGTGTCCACTGCCGGCGCCAGCGCCTCGGGCAATTGACGGCGGGTGAGCGCCTCGACCCAGACGGCAATGCGCTCGGCTTCCAGGCGCTTCTTCTCCATGCCGGCCTTGGCCGCCTTGAGTGCCGCTTCGGGCGCGGCCTTATAGCGCCCTTTGCCCTTGCGGTAGAAGTGGGCGGGGGCGCCATGGAGGCAGTAGATCACCGCGGCGGATTCAATCGCAGTAGGCGCGTGGCCAAAATAATCGGCGGCAAAATCCGCGGCGGAGAACTCGTCCTCGCCGCACACTTCCCACAAGAAATCAGGCTCCAACGTTGCCGTCAGTGCCTGGGCCTCGCTGAGCAGCGACGCGGGCGAGGGCGAAAGAAAGCGCAGCAATACCTGAGCGGCTTTGATTTTGACTCGCTTGCCGGTGCTGCTTTCGACTTGCAGCGAGGAGTCGTTGTCGGCGAGGATGGTGCCAGCTTTGAAGCTGCCATCCTCCTCGAAAAAGGCGTGCATGAAATGGGGATTCGTCAAGCGCGGGTGCGCGATTATAACCCGCCCATGGCCGCGCTTCTTGCGGCAGGCGCGAGCTTCGTCGCCCGCCTACTCAGTTGCTCTCGCCCAGGGCCTGCAACTGCTCGGCCTGGTGTTCGGCGGCCAGGGCGGCGATCAGTTCTCCCAAATCCCCGTCCATGATGCTGTCGATTTTGTAGAGCGTGAGGTTGATGCGGTGATCGGTCACCCGCCCCTGGGGAAAATTGTAGGTGCGGATGCGCTCGCTGCGGTCGCCGCTGCCCACCAGGGATTTGCGCGTGGCGGCCTCCTTGGCCTGGCGTTCCGAGCGCTCGCGATCGAGGAGGCGCGAGGCGAGCACCGCCATAGCCTGGGCCTTGTTGCGGTGTTGCGAGCGGTCGTCTTGGCACTCCACCACCAGCCCGGTGGGCAGGTGGGTGATGCGCACCGCCGAATCGGTCTTGTTGATGTGCTGCCCGCCGGCCCCCGAAGCGCGAAAGGTGTCGATGCGCAGCTCAGTGGGGTTGATCTCGATATCCTTGATCGGGTCGGCCTCGGGCATCACCGCCACGGTGCATGCCGAGGTGTGGATGCGGCCCTGGGCTTCGGTTTCCGGCACGCGCTGCACCCGATGGCCGCCGGACTCGAACTTGAGTTTCGAGTAAGCACCCTGACCGACGATGCGCAGGATCACTTCGCGAAAACCGCCCAGATCGCTGGCGTTCTCGGAAATGGTCTCCACCTGCCAGCGCTGGCGCTCGGCGAAGCGTGTGTACATGCGATAGAGGTTGGCGGCGAACAGCGCCGATTCCTCGCCGCCGGTGCCGGCGCGGATTTCCAGAAAGATGTTGCGCTCGTCGTTGGGGTCGCGCGGCAGCAGCGCCTTTTGCAGTTCGATCTCGAGTTCAGACATGCGCGCCTTGGCGGCATCGGCCTCTTCCTCGGCAAAGGTTTTCATTTCGGGGTCGGCCGTCATGTCCAAGGCCGCGGTCAGATCGCGCTCGCTTTGTTCATAGTCGCGATAGAGCATCACCACCGGCTCGATTTCGGCATGCTCACGCGAGAGCTTGCGGTAATTGTCGAGCTTGGCGGTGGCCGTTTCCGAGGCCAGTTCGCGGTCGAGTTCTTCCAGCCGCTGGGCAAGCTGGGCAAGTTTGTGGGCAAGCGTGGGTTTCATGGCCATTTCATTTCCAGATCGAAGGATCGCGTCGAAGGCTTCGCGTTCCCTTGCCGGCTGGAAAACGGAATCAAGGAAAGTCGGGCTGCCTTTCGACCTTTCGGCGGTGCGCGGGCAAAAGCTATTCGGCCTCGGGCAGTTCGTACATGCGCTGGAACAGCGCCAGTAGCTCGGCGCGCTCGGCCTCGCCGGCTTCGTTGAGCGTGCGCGTGGGCGCGTGCAGGAACTTGTTGGTCAGGCCGCGGGAGAATTGCTCCAGCGCCTCCTCGGGCGATGCGCCGCTCGCCAAGAGGCGGCGCGCTTTTTCGAGTTCCTGGGCGCGCAGGGTTTCGGCATGTTCGTGCAGGGCGCGTATGGTCGGCACTACCGCCCTGCTGCCTAGCCATTTCAAGAATTGCTCGGATTGCAACTGAATGATTTCTTCGGCTTCGGCCACCGCCCCTTGACGCACTTGCAGATTGTCTTTGACCACGTTGGCCAAGTCATCGACGGTGTACAAAAACACGTCGTCGAGTTCCGCGACTTCGGGTTCCACGTCGCGCGGCACCGCCAGATCGACGATGAACATGGGTTCATGCCGGCGCGCCTTGACCACGCGCTCCAGCAGCCCTTTGCCGAGTATCGGCAGGGTGCTGGCGGTGCAGGAGATGATGATGTCGAAGCGCGGCAATTGATCCGGCAACTCCGTCAGCGTAATGGCACTCGCGCCAAAACGCGCCGCCAAGGCCGCACCGCGCTCCAGGGTGCGATTGGCGACGGTAATGCTCTTGGGATGCCGAGCGGCAAAGTGGGTGGCGGTGAGCTCGATCATTTCGCCCGCGCCCACCAGCAGCAAGTTCTGTTCGGCAAGGTCGGGGTAGATGCGCTCAGCCAAGCGCACCGCGGCCGCGGCCATAGAGATCGAGGCGGCGCCGATGTCGGTTTGGCTGCGCACCTCTTTGGCCACGGCAAAGGTGCGCTGAAAAAGCTTCGAGAGCACCAGCCCCATGGAGCCCGCGGCCTCGGCCGTGCGCACCGCCTGTTTCATCTGCCCCAGGATTTGCGGCTCGCCCAGCACCATGGAATCGAGGCCGCTCGCCACGCGGAAGGCATGCTGCACGGCGCGCTCCTGCGGCAGGGTGTAGAGATAGGGATCGAGCGATGCGCGCGGCAATTGATGGTAGGCGGTGAGCCACTCTTTCACCGGCTCCACCTCCGCGCCATGACAGTAGACCTCGGTGCGGTTGCACGTGGAAAGAATGGCGGCCTCGCGCACCGGCGGCCGCGCCAGGAGGTCGCGCAGCGCCTGCCCCAGGGTGTCGATCTGGAAGGCAACCTTCTCCCGCACCTTGATGGGGGCGGTCTGGTGGTTGAGGCCGAGGGCGAAAAGCTGCACGGGTCTGGCAAGAAATGGCGCTTGGGCGCCAATTCTACCTGAGCGCCAGGTTCGCGGGCCTTGATCCGGGCCAAAAGGGGCGTCCTTCGGTCGCCGCCCGAGATGTCCGACCGGCACGCTACGCAGCGCGACCGAGTCCTGCCCCGAGGTCGGCCGCAATCATCCAGCCAGCCGATCTGCCTTTGGTGCCGGGGTTCGCGCTCGACCTGAGGCGACTAGACCCCCCGCCCCGCAAGGGCGTGCGCCCTTCGCCGCAAATCAGGCCCGGAAGAACTCCTCTTTGCTCGCCAGCCAGCGCTGCACGTGTTTTGCCGCCACTTCGGGGGCATCGCGCAGCAGCTCGTCGGCCGCTTGGCGCGCCGCTTCCATGAGCGACAAG
This sequence comes from uncultured Alcaligenaceae bacterium, assembly GCA_964517465.1. Taxonomy (GTDB): domain Bacteria; phylum Pseudomonadota; class Gammaproteobacteria; order Burkholderiales; family Casimicrobiaceae; genus JACPUX01. The sequence continues at coordinate 34,147 of CAZFEK010000039.1, read as the reverse complement.
TCCCGGTCGATGTCGGCGAAGCGTAGCAGTGGCAGACCGGATTGCCGGGCCCCCAGGAGCTCTCCCGGTCCGCGAATGAGCAAATCCTGGCGGGCGATTTCGAACCCGTCGCTGTTCTCGAAAATGACCTTGAGTCTCGCCTTGGCCACCGCGCCCAGCGGCTCGTCGTAGAGCAGCACGCAAGCTGAGGCTTCGGCGCCCCGCCCCACTCGACCGCGCAGTTGATGCAGTTGGGCCAAGCCAAAACGCTCGGCGTGCTCGATCACCATCAGTGTGGCATTGGGCACGTCGACGCCCACCTCCACTACCGTGGTGGCCACGAGCACGTGGGTTTCGCGCGCCAGCAAAGCGCGCATCACGGCAGCTTTTTCATCCGGCTTCATGCGGCCGTGCAGAAGTCCGATCTTAAGTTCCGGCAAGGCCTGTTGGAGCGCCTCACGGGTGGCGACGGCGTTTTGCAGATCGATCTTTTCCGATTCCTCGATCAGGGGACAAACCCAGTACACCTGCTGCCCCGCGGCGCAGACCTTGCGTACCCGCTCCACCACCTCGGGTCGGCGCTTCTGGCTGGCGAGCTTGGTGACCACCGGACGGCGACCCGGTGGCATTTCGTCCAGCACGGAAACGTCCAGATCGGCGTAATAACTCATGGCCAGGGTACGGGGAATGGGTGTGGCGCTCATCATCAATTGGTGGGGCTCCAGCTCGCCTTCGCTTTTGCCGCGTAATGCGAGGCGCTGCGCCACACCAAAGCGGTGCTGTTCGTCGATGATCACCAAGGCCAGCTTCGGCAGCGCAACGCCTTCCTGAAACAAGGCGTGGGTGCCGATGACGACTGCGGGCCTGCCCGCTTCGCAGGCGGCGAGCGCGTCGCGCCTTGCCGCGGCGCTTTGTGCTCCGATCAACCAAATGACGGGCACTTGCAAGGGGGCGAGCCATTCGGCGAGTTTGCGAAAGTGCTGTTCGGCAAGGATTTCCGTGGGCGCCATGAAGGCCGCTTGGAAGCCCGCCTCGACGGCTTGCAGCGCAGCGAGCGCTGCGACGATGGTTTTGCCGCTGCCTACGTCGCCCTGCAGCAGGCGATGCATGGGGCGCGTTTGGCCCAGCTCTTGGCGCAATTGGGCCCAGGCTCGCTGCTGCGCCCCGGTCAAGCGAAAGGGCAGGGCGGCGAGCAGGGCGCGAACCAAGGCGCCTTGCGCGACGAGCGGCTGGGCGCGGCGCGCGTCGCGCGCGCGGCGGTGGATTTTGAGCGACAACTGCTGGGCCAGGAGCTCGTCGAACTTGAGCCTTTCCCAGGCCGGGTGATTGCGGCTCTCCAGGGCGACGAGAGGGGCCTTGGGCGGCGGATGGTGAAGATAATGCAGACTCTGGGCGAAATCCCAAAGTTTGAGCCGCTCGCGCAGCATTTCGGGCAAGGTGTCGGCGAGCCGCTCGCCGGTTTCTTGCAGGGCGCGTTGCACGAGTTTTCGCAAAGTCTCTTGCGACAAGCCCGCAGTGGTGGGATAAACCGGCGTCAAGCCTTCGGGCAAAGGCTCGGGCTCGCTGGCATCGCGCAGGGTGGGATGCACCATCTCCAGGCCGTGGTAAGTCCAGCGCACTTCGCCAAAAGCGCGCACCCGGCGGCCTTGCTCCAACATCTTGAGGTGATTGGGGTAGAAATTGAAAAACCGCAGCGTGAGCTTGCCCAAACCGTCGATGAGCTGCGCGCTGAGTGCGCGGCGCGGCCGATAGCTCACTTGGGCGAGCGCCACTTCGCCTTCCACCAAGGCCATTTCCCCCGCGCGCAAGGCCGTCAGCGCGGTGAGGCGGGTGCGGTCCTCGTAGCGCAGAGGCAGATGAAGGACGAGGTCCTCATCGCGCGCCAAACCCAGGCGCAAGAGTTTCTCGCGCAGCGTGTTGCGCTTTTCCGCCGGCTTCGGTGCCGCTGCCTTCTTGCGCGCGGCGCGGGGAGCCACCGGAGAAAAGCCTCAGCCTAGCACCAGCACGCCGTCGATTTCCACCGCGGCCCCGCGCGGCAGCGAAGCGACGCCGATGGCGGCGCGCGCCGGATAGGGCTGAACGAAATACCCGGCCATGATTTCATTGACCTTGGCGAAGTGGCCCAAGTCGGTGAGGTAAACATTGAGTTTCACCGCATCGCCCAAAAAACCGCCGGAGGCCTCGGCCACGGCCTTGAGGTTTTCGAAGGCTTGGCGGATCTGGGCTTCGATGGAATCGGCCAACTGCATGGTTTTGGGGTCCAAACCCAACTGCCCGGAAAGATACACGGTGTCGCCGGCACGCACGGCCTGCGAGTAGGTGCCGATGGCCGCGGGAGCGCGATCAGTCTGGATGGCAAGGCGAGACATGGTGAAATCCTTTGCAACAAATTTGTAAGGCGCGGGCAATGTAGCACGAAAGCCAGCGGGCACGCGATTACCGAAGATGTTGCGGCCGACAGTTTTGCTTACAAATGTTTGTTTCGCCGCGCGCTTATGGGCGCGGTAATTTGTAAGCCAGCAGCCGGCCTAAGGTAACCCGAGCCAGAGGTCGCAGCAGCCGGCGCAGGGGTTCCGGGAGGAGCCCAAAACGTGGAGTGGATCATGTATCGCGTCAGCCTCTTGGCCTCGGTCTTTTTGGTTCTTGGTTTTGCCGCCTGCGTGCTTCCGGCGCGCGCCGCATTGCAACTCATCGACACCGTGGATTTGCGCGTGCGCCAGGGGCGCGTGCTGGATGAAAACGTGGTCAAGCTCCACGGCATTGCCGTAGATGCAACCCGCAACCGAGTTTATGCCGCAGGAATCATGTCATCGAACCTGGGCGTGCTCGATGGGGCGAGCGAAGCCTGGATCGCCAACCTCGCCACCGGCATCGACGGCATGGGTCTGAAGTACCTCGAAGTGGACCCGACTGCCCACAGGCTTTACGTGAACGACGCCACCAACAGCACTTTGCGCGCGATCGAGCTCGCCAGCGGAGCAACCGCCGGCCCCATCACCATCAGTCCCACGGTGGCCAAACCCGTGGCGGACACGCGGCGCGGCCTGGTGTACCTCACGCAACCCACTGCACCGACGTTTCGCGCCTACAACGGCGCCGACCTCAGCCTCGCCTACAGCACCAACGACATGGGCGCGGGCGCTGCGCAGGCGATTTACGACGAAGCGAGCGACCGGGTTTATGTGCTCGATGCCGCCACCCCCGGCCTCTTGCGCATCTACACCTTCAACCCGGCGAGCCGCAGCGTGGCCGGCAGCATCAGCTTGACACTGGGAGGTTCGACGCGCCCGCATCGCATGGCCTACGACGCCGCCGGCCAGCGCTTTTTTGTCACCGCCGGGGCACAAGTGCTCGCCCTTGCGAGCTCCGGCAGTCTGCTGGGGCAAATGCCTTTGTCCCCGACCCAGGAGACCAAAGACCTGGCTTACGATTCGGACCGCGGCGAAGTGGCGGTGCTGGCACTGGACCGCGCCGCCAATGGCACGGTAGCGACTTCCGGCGGCCACGTGCTGATCTTCAATACCCAGACCTTTGCGCCAATTCGCGACTTGGCGATCGGCCACAAGCCCAGCAATCTCGTCTATAACCGCGCCAGCCGGCGTTATTACGCCCCCGAAGGAGACGCCTCGACGATCTGGAGTATCGCGGGCGGCGGCAGCGAAGCGCATGGCCTGCGCCTGGGCGATTCGGCGGAGATGATCACGCTGGCCCAAGGCGGGGAAAAGGTCTACCTCAACAGCCGCCTCGGCGGGAGTTATCTCCTGGAGTGGCGTGCCTCGACCAGCAGCCTGCAAACCTTTACCGCCGGATTTTGGCCTATTCCCATGCGCAGCAACGACTCGGGCAATGAGCTCTACGTGCTCAACGCCTGGGACAGCACGATTTCGGTATTCGAACTCGCGAGTGGTCGCCAGCTTGCGGCCACCATAGCCTTGGGCTTGCCCAAAGGCAGCACCGACCGCTTGCCCGACCTTGCCATCGACAGCACACGCCGGCGCGCTTACGCCGCCTACCCCGAGTTCGGGCAGATCGCCGTGGTCGATTTGGCAGGTCGCACGGCGCTTTCGCCGATCAGCGTGCCGGGTTACCAAGGCGGCGACACTGGCGGTGGTCCCGGTCAATTGCAAGTGCGGGTGGTGCCCAACACCGGGCGCCTGTTTGCCTACTGGCAGAGCAAAGCTCATCTCACGGTATGGGATGTCTCCGGCAGTGCTCCCGCCCTGATCCTCGATCGCAACCTAAGCGGCATGCCGATGTTCAGCGCCTCGGTGGAGCAGCTCTTCGTGGATTCCGGCCGCAGCCGGGTGTACGCCGGCCCGATGGAAATCGACGCCAGCACCGGGCTGTCGACCGGGCGCTTGCTCGCCAAAGGCGACCGGGTGATCGGTCTGGACGAAGCGAGCAATGTCCTCTGGGCTTCGGGTGTGGAAACCGCCGCGGGCGCCACCAGCGATATGGTCTACAAACTCGATCGCAATTCGCTGGCGCTGATCGAATCCAACAATCTGGGCGCCGTGCCCAGCGCCATGAACACGCAATATGCCGTCGATCCCTCTGGGCAGCGGCTTTACGCTGCCGACGGCCAAGCGGCAAAGATGCGCGTTTTCCACACCGGCGCCAGTCCATTGCCCACGCGCACCACGAGCGTCGAGTTCTATCATCCGGACTTGCGCCATTACTTCATGACCGCCGACGCCAATGAAGCCCGCGCCATCGACAAAGGCGCCGCCGGCGCAGGATGGAGCCGAAGCGGATATGCCTTCTACGCCTACCCGGCAAACGGCGCCCCGGCTGCAGCCAACCCCGTCTGTCGTTTCTATGGAACTCCAGGGCTTGGGCCCAACTCGCATTTCTACACCGCCAGCGCCGAGGAATGCGCTTACGTGAAGTCCCTGGCCGGTTGGAGCTATGAAGGCATCGCCTTCAGCATTCCGACCGCTACCGGCGGCACTTGCGGCAGCGACCAAGTGCCGGTCTACCGCAGCTACAACGGCCGCTGGCAACAAAACGACAGCAATCACCGCTATACCGCCGATGCCGGGATCTATGCCCAGATGACCGCCGAAAGCTGGGCGGCCGAAGGCGTCGTGTTCTGCGCGCCCAAATAGGGAGCAAACCGTCGAAACCCCGGTCCCCTGCCCCGCCGCCCGCCCAGAATTCCCCGTCTGGCGCGGGCGACGGGGTCTCGGGGGCCGCGACGGCCGACGCGCGGCAGTGCCCGTCACGCCCGAGCCAGGTTTGGGCGCGCCCCAGTGGCGGCGCTCAGCCCCATCCATTTGCGAAAACCCCGGCCGAACCGCTATAATGCGCGGCTTCGTGGGGCGGTAGCTCAGCTGGGAGAGCGTCGCGTTCGCAATGCGAAGGTCGGGAGTTCGATCCTCCTCCGCTCCACCAGAACACCAAAGCCCGGACTTGCTCCGGGCTTTTTCACGCCCGCGAAGGGCCAGCAGTGGCGGGGTTTCGCGGGCGGTGCGAATTTCGATGATCGCCGGAAGGTGCGGATTTCGCCCTACCGGCCACTCGAATTCCTCTCTTTTCTCTGTTTTTGTCTAGCCCGGTCAAGACTCAATACGCTGTAACCATGCGGGTTTCCGGGCAGCGGTTTGCAGTCAGACTATGCGATAGGCCCGCTGCCCGTCTTCCCCCTTCTCCGACACGAGCTGGTAGCCGAGCCGCTTCCTGACCATGCCGGAGATCGCGCCCCGAACGGTGTGGGCCTGCCAGCCCGTGCCCGCCATCATCTGGGCGGCGGTGGCGCCGCCTGGCTGCTTCATCGCCTCGACGATCTCGGCCAGCTTGGTGCCGGGCCTGATAGCGCGCGGGGTGGGGTCCAGATTCTGGATCCCATCGGCGGCGTCACCTTTCGTGACGGCATCGGCCTGCCACTTGGCCTCGACGGCGGTTACGGCGGCATCGAGTTCGGGGTCGGGGGCCGTCGGCGCCCGCAGCTTGCGCTTGCGCCCGACCGCCGCGAAGCCGGCATCGGTGGCGTAGTACTCGAACCGGTCGGGGTAGTGGAACTTGGTGATCAGGTCGCGGGCGAGCAGCCCGTCGATCACCTTGGCGCGGGCACCGCCGCGCAAGGTTGGCGGCAGAGGTTCGATGTTGCCGGCAGGGCGGCCGGCGGCGGCCTTGATGATGGCGGTCTGGGTGTCGGTGAGTTTGGCTTGTGTGGTCATAATGATCTCCGGTGGTTGATGGGCGTAGTCACTCGTCGCCGTCGTAAATCGCCAGCAGTTCATCCAGCCCGGCCTCCACCCGCCCGAGGTCGCCGACGTGGCCCCAATGGATGGCGTCGGGGTCTTGACCGAAATGGTCGTCGGCGATTTGTTGCAGCCGTGCCAACTTGGCGTGGATGGCGGCGGTGCGGGCGAGATAGGCGTCGAGGGCGGTTTGCTTGGCGTTCATCGTGGGCTCCGTGAGGTGATTGACGACACCACCATGAACGCGCTTTTCGATCAGGAAGCCAAGCTATTCCTGTGCCAGACGAGGGCCAAAAATCAGACCGTAAAACACGCTACTTTGGTAATAAATGACATTTTGTTAATGTGTAGTTGCATTGAATGCCTATCGCTGTTAGATTGATGGGCATGAGAGTATCAAAAGAAGAGCTTGTCGCTGTCCTGTCCCAGTTCAATCCCTGGTGGCGGCTTGATGCCATTGCCGACCTGCCCAAGTGGCGGCGTGCGGCCTTTCGGGAACTGCACGGGTGGCTGACCAATCCTCCCGCACCGCGCGCTGTCCTGCTGTCGGGCGCACGGCAGATCGGCAAAACCACCTTGATGCTCCAGGCCGCCGATGCGCTGCTGCGCGATGGCGTGCCGCCCGCCAACATCCTCTATGCGACCTTCGATCATCCGATCCTCAAGCTCGCCGGCATCGATGCTGTGCTCGAAGCTTGGCGCGAGCGCGAACCCAAGGCCGAGGGGCCCGAGTATCTGTTCCTCGACGAGGCTCAGTTCATTCGCGACTGGGGTACCTGGGTCAAGCACCAGGTGGATTTCCGCAAGGAACGGCGCATCGCTTTCACCGGCTCGGCCATGCCGTTGGTGGAAGTCGGGCAGGAGTCCGGCGTCGGCCGCTGGCACACCATCCGTCTGACCACGCTCTCGTTCTACGAATATCTCCAGATCAAGAACCTGTCGCTGCCGGCACTGCCGCACCTGAAATCCTTGCGCGATTTGTTCGACTGGCCACAGTCCGATTTCTATCGCGTCACGGAAACCGCTGCACCCTACGTGGGGCACTTCCACGAGTATCTGGTGCGCGGCGGCTTTCCGCAGACGGCCCAGATGGAGAGCATCACCCAGGCTCAGCGCCTGCTGCGCGAGGACATCATCGACAAGGTCTTGAAGCGCGACATGACTGCGCTATTCGGCGTGCGCCGCGTGCTGGACCTAGAGCACACCTTCCTCTATCTATGCATGCACGACGGCGGGTTGCTCGACATGATCGACCTCTGCGCCAATCTGGAGGTCAAGCGGCCAACGGCGCAGAACTTCATTGAGCTGCTGGAAGCAACGCACCTCATCTACCGCCTGCCGCCCTTCGGCTACGGCAAGGATGTACTTCGTGCCCGCTTCAAGATTTATCTGGCCGATGCCGCCATCGCGCCGGCAGTAATGCTCAAGGGCAAGGCCATCCTCGAAGACCCGGCGGCGCTGGGGGTGGCGACGGAAACCGCCGTATTCAAGCACCTGTTCGCCCGCTACTACGCGCAGAACGTCCGGTTCACCTACTGGCGCGGCAAGAAAGATCGGGAGGTCGACCTCGTGGCAGAGGTCGGCGGGCAGATCATCCCCTTCGAGGTGAAATACCGCGCTCAGCACACCGGCCTGCGCGACCTCAAGGGCCTGCTCGAACTGTGCCAGCAGAAGGCCATTGATCGCGGTTACGTGGTCACGAAATCGCTGGACGATTTCGGCCCGATTGCCGATCTGCCCGACACTACCACTCGAATATTGCGCATCCCGGCACCACTGCTGTGTTACTGGATGGGCGAGTCGGAACTGACACCGGAACAATAATGAGACTGACCCAGCAACAACTCGAAGCCCATCTGTGGGGCGCCGCCAACATCCTGCGCGGCAAGACTGCCGGGCAGGATTACAAGAACTACATCCTGTCGCTGATGTTCTACAAGCGCCTGTGCGACCAGTGGGAGAACGAGGCCGACGAGGCCATCGCGGAACTGGAACGCCCGCAGGGCCGGCAATTTACAGATGCCGAGAAGGCGGTTTTCCGGGCGCGCGGCGAGCTTGGACTAACCGGCACAAACAGGAATTCAAAAAAACGGTGCCTCAGGAATATCCTTTCCCCGAGATTTATGTGGCCACCGGCGACGTTAATCCTGACACAGCCGAGGGATCTCAAATGCTGGTGGATGGCCAGCAACGGATTTCTACTCTCTACCAATATTTCACTGGCTCCACAGATTTTAGAGTGGGTGACGTTCCGGCATATAGCTCACTGCAGCAAGAAGCAAAGCTGGCATTTCTCGAATACGAGGTCGTTGTGCGAGATCTCGGGAAAAAGACCATGGATGAAATCAAAGAGGTATTCACCCGAATCAATTCAACCAAGTACTCGCTAAATGCAATGAAAATTCACAATGCCCGATTCGACGGCGCATTTCTTGCGAGCACCTTTGAAGATCTCGACCAAGCGTAGCAGCTAGCTCGAGTCTTCAGCCTCTCTGCCTTCCTCCAGGCGTAGCAGAACTGCGGTGATGACCTTGTGGGTCGTCTCGATCTCGTCGGCCGGAAGCCCTTCCGCAAGTTTGTTGATCCAAGGCGCTTCGAGGCGCATGGCCGCGTCGAATGCCTGTTGCCCCTTTTCCGTCAGCATGACCAGCGAGGCTCGCCGATGATGCGGATTGGGCGCGAAGCGAACCAAGCCCTCCGTCTCCAGATCGTTGACGATGCGTTGAACGTTCTGTCGGTTGGCCCCCATGTCGCGTGCCAGCCATGCGACCGGTTGCGCCCGTTCGGCTGCAATGATGGTCCCCAGCACCTGCCAACGAGCGCTCGTCAAACCGAGGTCCGCGACCAGGCGGTCGCCCGCGGCAAGCAATCGGTTGCTCAACTTGAACAGGTCGAGAACCGAGCCGGACAAGGCGGCGCCGGCGGCTGTGTGTTTGATTTGGCGCATGTCTCGCATTATACACAAATAGGCGTTACGGCAACCATTTGACATCATGATGTCAAATGTCTAGACTGCGCTCACTTCGCCCTTTCGGGCCAATTGAAAAGGAGCTCGTCCGGTCATGAAACCAGTCATACACGCTAGCGTCGGTGGCCTCGCCATGCTTTGCATTTTGAGTTTCTGGATGTCGACGGCGATCGCGGAACTGCTTCTCGCCCCGACGGCCGTGGTTGCCGTCAAACAGGCCATCCTGCAGGGCATGTGGCTTCTGATCCCCGCCATGGCCATTGCCGCCGGCAGCGGTTTTTCGCTGGCCGGCGCGCGCACGGGCCACCTTGTCGACGCCAAGAAGAAGCGCATGCCCTTCATCGCCCTGAACGGATTGTTGGTCATGGTGCCGGCCGCTTTCTTTCTGTCGCACAAGGCGACCATCGGCGAATTCGACGCGGTGTTTTATGGGGTTCAGGTGCTGGAACTGGCCGTGGGGCTCGTCCAGTTGGTCCTGATCGGTCTCAATTTCCGCGACGGCCTAAAGATGGCCGGCCGGCTGCGGCGCGCCCAATCCTGAAGCAGGTGTCGAGCCATGACCTACAACCTGCTCAAGTTCGGTCACATCCTCGGTGCCATCCTGATGGGCTCCGGCCTTGTTGGCGTGTGGATGGCCGATCTGCGCTCCCGGCAACTTCGCGACTTGCGCCAGTTCGCCGAGGCCGTGCGCAACATCGCGGTCTTCTACGACGGACTCGTCGTGCCGGGCGCACTCCTCCTGCTCGCCTCCGGTGCCTGGATGATCGCCGAGTTCTACGGCGGCCTGGCTTTCCTCGACGTGCCCTGGCTGGCCGGCATGGTGATCCTGTTCCTTGCCGAGTTCATCGAAGGCAATACGGTCACGCGCCTCTACTTCATGCGCTTGCGCCGCATGACCATCCGCGCGCTGGCGGAAGGAGATTTCACCAGGGAACTGCAAGAGGAACGCGGGAAGCTCGTCCCTTCCTTTACGCATTTCCTCGATCTGCCGGCGCTCACGCTGATCATCGCCCTGGGGGCATTGAAGCCGGATTCATGGACGCTGTTCGCGGCTGGTTCCGCCGTGGCGGTCGCGATCGCCGGCACGCTGACGTATTGGATTCCCCGCTTGTACCCATGGGGAAATGAACACCCGGCAGCCGTGCCCAAGGACTGATTGGGCGCGCCTGGGAAATGGCAACCCGAGCCTGTAAGCCCCGCGCTGCGCGGGGCTCCGGCCATCTGCGCTGCGGGTGGCCACGGCTGAAACACTCGGAATCGACCCCTTTCTCGGCCAGGGTCATCGCTTTGCTCCGTCCGGCCTGCGGATACGCGCAGCGTCCACCATCACCAAATCCACTACTTACCTGCGCCGGTTCATGGTCTGCCGAGGCCACCCGTCAGGCATCGAACGTCATCCAGACGCTCGCAGACGATCCCATCTCGCTCTATCATGAAACGTCACGATGCATCATGATGGAGATAACCATGGCCACTACTGTCCGCGAAAAGTTCTCCTCCCAAGCCGCACCGGATGTGCTGGCTGCGCTGCGCCAGATCGCTGCAAGCCAGGGCCGCCAGTTCCAGGCGGTGCTCGATGAAGCGCTGCGCGACTACATCGACCGCCAGCAGAAGGAGCGTCCCCGCCGCCACGTGATGGCCTCGTTTGCGTCCAGCCTGGATGAATTCGACCGCCTCTACCGCGAACTGGCCAAGTAAACCGTGGCTCACGATTACCTGACCGTGGCCGACGTGCCCGGCATGCACACTGCACTGATGCAGCGGTAGGGCGGCGCACCGGGCGTGCGCGATCCTGGGGCGCTGGAGGCTGCACTGTTCCGACCGCAGACGGGCTACTGCGATGACATCGTGGCCGAGGCGGCTGCCCTGGTGGAAAGCCTGGCAATCAACCATCCGTTCGTGGACGGGAACAAGCGCATCGCCTTTGCATCTGCCGACGTGTTTCTGCGCATCAACGGCTGGCGCTTGCGGCGTGCGCCAGGGCAGATCTACGCGCAGATGATGCAGATGTTCGAGTCGGGCACCTTCGACATCGCCCGCCTCGATCCTTGGCTGCGGTCTTTCGCCATCGCCGCAGGTTGACGCAGCGATCGAGAAAATACCCAAGGCACAGACTCGGGCTGCGATGTCAGACGCCCGGGCGATAGTCAGCACCCGTGATTCCAAAGAGTCCGCGGGTGGGCAGATCATCCCCTTCGAGGTGAAATACCGCGCCCAGCACACCGGCCTGCGCGACCTCAAGGGCCTGCTTGGACTTTGCCAGCAGAAGGCCATTGACCGCGGGCCCGTGGTCACGAAATCGCTGGACGACTTCGGTTCGAATGCCGATCTGCCCGACCCGAACACTTGAATATCGCATATCCCGGCACCGCCGCGGTGCTACTGGGTGGGCGAATCGGAACTGACACCGGAACAACCATCAGACTGACCCAACAACAACTCGAAGCCCATCATTGCCCCCAAGAGCGAGTCGTTCGGTAGTAAACTCCCCGCCGCCATTCCGCTGTAGGCTCGACCAACGCCACCGCCGCGAGACAAGCATATCCACCCATGCCTTCGTTGCCCCCCCTCCTGCGCTTGCTGCGCCCGCACCAGTGGGCCAAAAACCTTTTGGTTTGCGTTCCGCTCTTTACCGCCCACCGCTACTTGGATTCAGGCGCCTGGCTCGCCACGATGCAGTTGTTCGCCGCATTCTGCCTTGCCGCATCGGCCATTTACGTCATCAACGACGCCCTGGATCGCGAAGATGACCGCTGCCACCCAGACAAGGCGCGTCGCCCTTTCGCCAGCGGCACGCTGCCGGTTGGCCTGGCTTGGCTGGTCGTGCCGGTTTTGGCGGCGGCGGCAGGCGCGCTGGCGGCAAGTCTGCCCTCAGCCGCCGGAGCAGCCCTCCTCGCCTATGCCTTGCTCTCGCTCGGCTATTGTCTCTTGTTGAAGCGCCTCTTGTGGGCCGATGTGCTGGTGCTCGCCGCCTTGTACGTGCTGCGGGTGATCGCCGGCGCGGCGGTCATCACCGTCCCTTTGAGCCCCTGGCTCTTGGGCTTCGCGCTCTTCTTGTTCGTGAGCCTCGCCACTTTGAAACGTTATGGCGAACTGTCCATGGCCCCGGGTGAGGTTCTGGCCGGCCGCGCCTACCGCGCCAAAGATGCGCCCGTGGTGCTCGCGCTGGGCGCAAGCGCCGCACTGACGGCTGCGCTGGTTTTGGCGCTCTACCTGCAAAGCGACGATGTGCGTGCGCTCTACACGCTCCCTTCGCGGCTCTGGCTCGCCTTGCCCGTCTTGCTCTATTGGCTGGCGCGCATCTGGACGCTCGCCGGAAGGGGCGAACTGCGCGCCGACCCCATTCTGTTTGCTTTGCGCGATCCCGCCAGCCACGCCTGCGCCTGGGCACTGGTGTTGGTGTTTTGGAGCGCCTTGTGATTGCGGCGCGAACGCTTTGGTGGGCCGCGGTCGCGCTGGGGCTCGCCATCGCCTGGCCGGCTTTGCACGGAACCTTCTTGAGCGACGACATGGGCATCGTGTATTGGCTCCGGTCGTGGGATCGGGAAGGCGAGTTCTGGACCAAAATCTTGGGGAAATTCACCCAAGGCCTCGATGTCCCCAGCCACTATTACCGGCCGCTCGCCTTCATCACGTATGGGCTGAGCCAGCGTTGGTTCGGGTTCGATCCTTTCCCCTGGCACCTCCTGGGCTATGCCCTGCATATCGCCAATGCGGCCCTGGTCGGCGCGGTGGCGCGTGCACTGGGCAGCGATGCCCTCAAGAGCGCCCTTGCGGCCGCTCTTTTTCTGCTTTTCCCGCTCTCTCCCGAAGTGATGATCTGGTTCGCCGGCCGCTATGATCTTCTGGCCGTCACCGGCATGCTCATCGCCGTGCTCGGACATTTGCGCGCTCAGGGCTGGGACCGCTGGCGAGCGCTGAGTCTGTTCGGTTTTGCGCTGGGGCTGGCGGCCAAAGAAAGCGCCATGGCCACCCCGGGTTTGCTGGTGCTCGCCAGCCTGATCAGGGCACCGGACGGCGAAGCCCTGCTCGCCCGAGCTTGGCGTGCCGGGCACGAAACCTGGCCCGCGCTGCTCTTGTTCGCACTCTATCTGGTTCTGCGCATCGCTATTTTTGGCACGGCGCTGCAGGTGTACCCCGGGACGAACCCCACGTCGATTCCGAGTTGGGACGATCTCCTCAGCCGCTTGGGAGCCTTGGGCGCGATACCCCTGGCCACCTTTGCCGATGCGCCCGGGACGGGAGCCAGTGCGCTTTTGGCTGCGGTGCTGGCCTTGTTCAGCGCCGCCTTGGTCGCCCGGCGGGAAGGAACCTTCGCTGCAGCCTGGTTCTTGCCCTTCGCTTGGGCGGCACTATCCCTCCTCGCCCTGGTGCCGCACTTGACCAGCGGTTTCGCCCGCGGCGAAGGCGGGCGTTTCTACTATGCCACCGCGGCGTGGTTTGCACTGGCTGCAGCGCCCGCCGCCGGCTTGCTGCGCGGGCGCGGACAATTCGTTTTGAGCGCGCTGCTGATCGTCTTTTTTGCCTTTGCGCAGGCGCACCCCTTGAGACATTGGGCGCGCGCCGGTGCGGCAATGCGCGAACTCGTGCAAGCGCTCGAAAACAAGGCTGCGGAACTCGACAACGACCAATTCACCCTGGTTGTCATTCCCGACCATATGGATTCGGCTCTGTTCGGCCGCAATGCGCAAGGCGGAGTCGTTTGGCCACCGCTGCAAAAGACCGATCTTCTGCCCAAGATCGTGCCGACCCTACCGGAGCACCTCGCCACCTGGCCGGAGCGCATCGCGGGCGGTCTGGCCGCCGACCTCAAGAAGCGACCCAGTGAACCCAGGCTCGATGCCCTCTTCTGTTTTGATGGGAGAACCGGTCTCCTGCATCGCGCCCCGATTACCCCCGATTGGCGCGATGCCCCGGGCTTTGTTCGCGATGCGACGTCCTTTGCCCGCGATCGCTGCGGGCTGTCGGGCTGAACTTCGGAACTTCAAGGCCGTCTGGGCGCCTATTGCCCTTTTCGCGGGCGGTGACGATGCCGCAAGATTTGCTCTGCCGCGGCAAGTAGTGCAATGGGCGCGGCTAAGGCCAGGCCGCGCGTGCGATTGGCGCGCCGAACATGGCCAGCGTTCCAAGATAAAAGGCAAGCTCCGCAATTTGTTGCAAAGCGCCGAGGGTATCGCCGGTGTAGCCGCCCAGGCGGCGCCAGACCAGGCGCCCGTACCAGACCCTGACGACCAGCGCCGCGGCGAGGCCCGCCAGGGCCTGCCACCCGATCAAGGCCAGGGGTGCCAAAGCCCAAATTCCGGCGTAGGCCAGGGCACTCCCCGATATCCCTAGCGCCATGGGTTTGTTGCGGGCGCTGGCGTCGTGGCGAACATAATCCTGGCTAAACATGAGGCTCACTGCGATCCAACGGCTCAAGGCGTGGCCCGCGACCAAGGCGAAAGCGATCCGCTCAGGCGGCAAGCTGGCAAGTGCAGCGTATCGGCCCAGCAGCACCAGCACGAGGCCAACCGCCGCATAACTGCCGATGCGGGAATCTTTCATGATCTCCAGCGCCCGCTCCCGCGTCGTTCCGCCGCCCAAACCGTCGCAGGTGTCGGCCAGGCCGTCTTCGTGAAAAGCGCCGGTAAGCCACACGCCGGCCGCCATGCCCAGAAGAACTGCCACCGTGGTCGGGAATACCGAGGCCGCCGCCCAATAGACCGCACCGCATACCCCGCCCACCAGCGCGCCCACCAAGGAGAAGTAGCGCGCCGAGGCGTTGAGCTGCGCTTGCGAGTAGCCCACCCATCCCGGCACCGGAATGCGGGTAAAGAATTGCAAGGCCGTGAGAAAAAGGCGCAGCTCGGTCATGGAAGGTCAGAGTCGGGTTACCGCGATCGGAAATCGGGGAGAATAGCAGACCGAAGTAAGGTGTTAACGCGGCGGGAGCCTAGCCTTTTGGGGTCGAGAATGCGAAACGATGAGGTGCTCGCGGCGGTAAGCGAGGCGCTGGCGAAAACGCTCGGCGAGGGCGCGCGGCAGGCCCAATGGTGCGCTTTGGGGGGCAGCTTCAGCCGGAATTTCCGGCTCGGCTGGGGCGGCGAGCGGGTGTTTCTGAAGCTCGCCCCGGCCGCGGTGCTCGAAGCCGAGGCCGATGGCCTCTATGCCTTGGCGCAATGCAAAAGCCTGCGCGTGCCCCGGGTACTGGTTTGCGCTGAGGCCGGCGGCCAGGGCATCCTCGCCCTGGAGTGGCTGGCACTCAGCGACACGGGAAATGAAACCCGGCTAGGCGAGGCGATCGCGGCCTTGCACGCTTTCACCTATCCTCGTTATGGCTGGAGCCGCGACAACTTCCTCGGCGCAACACCGCAAACCAACGGCTGGGACGACGATTGGCCGCACTTTTTCGCCACGCGGCGGCTCGCTCCCCAGCTTGCCAACGCCGCGGCCAAAGGTGCTCCCGATCTGGCTGAGGCAGCCGCGCCGATTCTGGCCCAGGTCGCGGATTTCTTTCCGCAGGCACCGCCCAAGGCGCTTTTGCACGGCGACCTCTGGGCTGGCAACAAGGGCTATGTGGCCGGACAGCCCGCGGCATTCGACCCCGCCGTACACGTCGGGGATCCGGAGTGCGATCTGGCCATGGCGGCACTTTTTGGCGGATTTTCGCAAAATTTCTACGCCGCCCACGCCGCGCTGCATCCCCCGAGGCCAGGCTGGGCCGAGCGCCGCGTGCTCTACCAGCTCTACCACGTACTCAACCACTTCCAGCTTTTCGGGGGCGGCTACGCCCGCGAAGCCCGGGCCATGATCGAGCACCTTAGCGCAGCCCGGTCCTGAGATCCTCCCCTGGCGGGTCGGTAAGCACCGCATCCCGTCTGGCGAAATGACAATCCCATGACGCCAAAAAACGCTTGCATTTCGCCGCAATTGGAATATATTTTCCTTCCCCACCCCAGCTTTATGACGTTGCCATGACACGCTTCGGCTTTAACATCCGCACCCGCAGCGGCCAGAAGGTCGACAACATCTCCATTCTCGCTGCCAATCGGGAAGATGCCGAGCGGCGTTTGAAACAGATGTATTACCGCTGCGAAATCATCGAATGCCGATGCAAACAGTCAGAACCGAGCAGCGAGCCCTTGGACATGGAGAACATCATCAGCCTCATCAGCCGGCGGGCGGTGCGGGAGCCCAGCGGCACGCACTAACAGGATTCAGCGGGCAAACAGCTCCTCCAGGAGCGCAGCGTAGTCCTTGGCGCCTGTGCTTTTGGGCGCGTAATCGAAAATGTTCTTCAGATAAGCGGGGCTCTCCGCCAACGATACATTTTCGCCGATTTTCGTGACACAAATTTCATCGGCGCGAAACAACCCGCGCATACGCTCCTCGATTTCGCTGCTCATTCGGCGGCGCCGATCGAAGCGGGTCAAAAGATAACGCCGGGGCAGCCTGCGCTTGAACACGGGTTCCAGCGCATCGAGGGTTCGCTCGACTTGCTGCGCGCCCTGCAAGGCCAAAAAATCGGCCGAGACCGGAATCAGCAACAAGTCGCAAGCAAACACCGCGTTCAAGGAAAGCACCCCGAGTAGCGGGCAACAATCGATCACCACCGGCCCGCGCTTGATTTCGGCTTCGTGCAGCGCTTGGCGCAGGCGAGTGATGACTTGCAGGCTCTTGCCGAGCATGGAATCGAGCTTTGCGGTTTCCAGGTGCCCGGGCGCCAGGCGCAGCGAAGCATCGAGGTCACGCGTGATTTCCGCCAAGGGCCGCTGCTTGGCAAAGAAAGCAAAAACGGTCTCGTCCGCCGCGCGCTGCTCGCCGCCCAGCACATGCGACAGATGCGCCTGGGGGTCCAGATCGATGGCGAGAGGCGTGGCACCCCGGCGCGCCAGACCCGCGGCGAGATTGAGCGCGGTGGTGGTTTTTCCCACTCCGCCTTTTTGATTGAAGACCGCGACGACGCTCATCAACTCGCGGCAGTCTGCGCTTCCTGATCGCGCACCCTGATCCCCTCGGCACTCGCAACCCGCCGCGCTGTCTCCCTCTGACGACAGGCTGGCGAGGCCGCGCTTTGGTGAGATAATACGCTGCTCAGGCGACCGAAAGAAACTCTACCCGCCATGCCCCCTCCGCTCGATATCGTCATCCTGGCCGCCGGCCAGGGCAAACGCATGTTTTCCAAGCTGCCCAAGGTCTTGCAGCCCTTGGCCGGCAGGCCTTTGCTGGCCCATGTGCTGGGCACCGCGCGGGAATTGTCACCAAGGAGTCTATGCGTGGTATATGGCCACGGCGGCGAAGCGGTGCGCAAGGTATTTGCCCAGGAGTCGCTGGCCTGGGCTCTGCAAGAGCCACAACTGGGCACCGGCCATGCCTTGCAACAGGCGCTGCCCCACTTAGCCGCCGACGGCATCACACTGGTGCTTTATGGCGACGTGCCGCTGCTGCGAGCCGACACGCTGCGCGACCTGATCGCCCGAGCCACCCGGGCGCCACTGGCGCTGCTCGCGGTGGAACTGGCTAATCCCCAAGGCTACGGCCGGCTGGTGCGCGATGCCGCGGGCAAACTGCTGCGCATCGTCGAAGAAAAAGACGCCTCCCCCGCCGAGCGTGCCATCCGCGAGGGCAATACCGGCATCATGGCGGCGCCCACCGCCTCGTTCGCGCGCTGGCTGGCGCAGCTCAAGAACGACAACGCCCAGGGCGAGTATTACCTCACCGATGTCATCGCCCTGGCCGTGGCCGAAGGCGGCGAGATTGCCTGCGCACTTGCCGTGGACGAAGCGCAAGTGACCGGCGTCAACAGCAAAGATCAACTGGCGAACCTCGAACGCAACTACCAGGCCGCTGCCGCCCAGCGGCTTTTGGCCCAAGGGGTGACGCTGCTCGACCCCGCCCGCTTCGATTTGCGCGGCACGCTGCACTGCGGCCGCGACGTGACGATCGACGTGGGCTGCGTCTTCGAAGGTGAAGTCACGCTGGGGGAAGGCGTGCGCATCGAACCCTATTGCGTGCTGCGCAACGTGAGCATCGCGGCGGGCACCCGCGTGGCCCCGTTTTCGCATCTCGACGGCGCTGCTGTCGGTGAAAACTGCATTGTCGGCCCTTACGCGCGCTTGCGTCCCGGCGCGGTGCTGGCCGACGAGGCGCATGTCGGCAACTTCGTCGAAGTAAAGAACAGCAGCATAGGCGCAGGCAGCAAAGCGAATCATCTGGCTTACGTGGGCGACGCCACGGTGGGCGCGCGCGTGAACATCGGCGCGGGCACCATCACCTGCAATTACGACGGCGTGAACAAGCACCGCACGGTGATCGAAGATGATGTTTTCATCGGCTCGGACACGCAGTTGGTGGCGCCCGTGACGGTGCGTCGCGGCGCCACGCTGGGCGCGGGCACCACCCTCACCCGCGAAGCGCCGGCCGATACCCTGACCGTCTCGCGCGCCAAGCAGGTGTCGCTGCCGGCGTGGAAAAGGCCGCAAAAGAAATGATGCCCCGGCCCGCGCCATCGATGCAGGATCCCCAACTCCCTCCCCCACCGCGGGGGAGCAAGGCCTGGTCTGCGGGGCGCGCGCCCGATCACGCGCTTGCGGCGATTCTTGCAAGGCGCGCCCCAGACCCGGCACCGATAACCTAAGGACTCATCTATGTGTGGCATCGTCGGCGCAGTGGCGCAACGTAATGTGGTTCCGATTCTCCTCGAAGGCCTGCGGCGGCTCGAATACCGCGGTTATGATTCGGCGGGCCTTGCGGTGCTCGACAACGGCTTGAAGCGCCTGGTGTCCACCGGCCGCGTGGCTGAACTGGGGCGCCGCGCCAACGAAACCTATTTTCAGGGCGTCACCGGCATCGCCCACACCCGCTGGGCCACCCATGGCCGCCCCAGCGACGTGAATGCGCACCCGCACACCAGCGGCGAACGCGTGGCGGTGGTACACAACGGCATCATCGAAAACCACGAAGCGCTGCGCAAGAACTTGCGCGCCAAAGGTTTCGAGTTCGTCACCGAAACCGATACCGAGGTCATCGCCCACTTGGTGCATTCTTTCTACGAAGGCGACATTCTGCGCGCCGTACAAAAGAGCGTTGCCGAACTGAAAGGTGCTTACGCCATCGCCGTGCTCATCGCCGACGAGCCGCACCGGCTGATCGGCGCGCGCGCCGGCAGCCCCATGGTGGTGGGCCTGGGCGTGGAGGAGAATTTTCTCGCCTCGGACGCTTCGGCGCTGGCGCCGGTGACGCAGCGCGTGGTGTATCTGGAAGAAGGTGATGTCGTCGACCTGGGCCTGATGAGCTACCAGCTCTACGACCGCCAGGGCAAGGTGGTGACCCGCGCGGTGCAAACCGCCATCGGCGGCGTCGACGTCGTTGAGCTGGGCAATTACCGGCACTACATGCAGAAGGAAATTTTCGAGCAGCCGCGCGCCATCACCGACACCCTGCACGGGCTCGACGCGATCACGCCGGATTTGTTCGGCGAAGGCGCCGCGGACCTTCTCGGCAAATGTGACGCGGTCAACATCCTCGCTTGCGGCACGAGTTACCACGCCGGGCTCGTCGCCCGCTACTGGCTGGAGGCGATCGCCGGCATTCCCGCCACGGTGGAAATCGCCAGCGAATACCGCTATCGCGACAGCGTGCCCAACCCGAACGCGCTGGTGGTGGCGATTTCGCAATCGGGCGAAACCGCCGACACCCTCGCCGCGGTGGAACACGCCAAGAGCCTGGGGCACGAGAACCTGCTCGCCATTTGCAACCGCGCCGAGAGTGCCCTGGTCAGGAGAAGCCGCCTCGTCTACCTCACCCGCGCCGGCGCGGAGATCGGCGTGGCCTCGACCAAAGCCTTCACCACGCAGTTGACCGCGCTGCATCTGCTCACCCTCACGCTCGCCAAACTGCGCGGACGCCTCGCCGCGGAAGACGAACGCGCTGCCATCGAGCGCCTGCGCCATCTGCCCGCCGCGGTGAGCCACGTGCTCGCCCTGGAACCACAAATCATGACCTGGGCCGAGCGCTTTGCCGAAAAACATCACGCCCTTTTCCTGGGCCGCGGCATGCACTACCCCATCGCCCTCGAAGGCGCGCTGAAGCTCAAAGAAATTTCCTACATCCACGCCGAGGCCTACCCTGCGGGCGAACTGAAGCACGGCCCCCTGGCGCTGGTCGACGCCGACATGCCGGTGATCACCGTCGCCCCCAACGACGCCCTCCTGGAAAAACTCAAGAGCAACATGCAGGAAGTGCGCGCCCGCGGCGGCGAACTCTACGTCTTCGCCGATGCCGGCAGCGAAATCGCCGAAAGCGAAGGTCTGCACGTCATTCAACTCCCCGACCACCTCGGCCCCCTCTCCCCCATCGTCCACGTCGTGCCGCTGCAGATGCTCGCGTATCACGCCGCCTTGCAAAAGGGCACGGATGTGGACAAGCCCCGAAATCTGGCCAAGTCTGTGACCGTGGAATGAGTCGCCTGGCGGTTCACTTTCTCTCCCGCCAAATGGCGGGGCTTGCGGCGTAGGCTAATGCGCCGCCAGGCGCGTTAAGGCCTGCGGCACGCAGGCCGGCCGGAGCCACAAGCCACGCAACTTGGCGAAGAGCGTGACCGTTGAGTGACTGCGTTTCCGCTGCGGTGAATGCGGGAGGAGTGTTGCGGGGCTTGCGGCGTAGGCTAATGCGCCGCCAGGCGCGTTAAGGCCTGCGGCAC
>CAZFEK010000039.1:0-13217 GCA_964517465.1 uncultured Alcaligenaceae bacterium | reverse complement strand
GCAGGCCGGCCGGAGGCAGAATCCTAGAAATCCGGCGAGGCGCGTGACTGTGGCGTGGCGGCGGTGACATAATTGAAACTTGGTCGGTAGTTCGGGCGAGCGTGTAATTGAGAGGGTTGTGCCCAACCATCGTCGCGCGCAAGACGCGCGCAACCAAATGATTCTGAAAGCCCAATGCAACAAATCGGAGTTCATCATGGAGCATATCGTCAGACTACACATCGAGCGACTCCCGGAGGGGCTTTATCTCGCGACATCCGAGGACGTGCAAGGGCTTGTCGCGCAGGGCCGCACGGTTCAGGAAACGCTTGAAATCGCGCAGGACGTGGTCAAGAAATTGATCGAGGCGCAGGACAGTGGCGTTGCGCCGCTGCCGGTTGTGCGCGAGGTGTTCGACTATCCCTTGATTGTCAACGCTTGATGGGAGAGCTCTCCGGCTTTCGATACCGCGAGATCATCAAACGGCTCAAGACGCTCGGATTTCAGTTCAGCCGCCAAGCCGCGGGAAGTCACGAGATTTGGTTCAGCCCGGCGTTGAACCGCTATACGACGATCCCCGATCATCCGGGCGACATGCCTGAGGGCACCCTCAAAGCCATCCTCAAGCAAGCCGGTGTCGAGCCGGAAGCGTTCTCCGCATCAAGCATTAGGGCATGCATAGAAATCCGAGGTCTCCCAAGCGCGGACGGTGGAACAACTGAGGCAGGCCCAGGCGGTGGTGTTGCCCCTGGATTACGGACTGAGCCTGGAGCAGACGGCACAGGCCATCGGCCGCTCGGTGGCCTGGACCTGTCGCCTGCGCAACCGTTTTCTCGCCGGAAGAATTGTGGGCGACGGGCAGCAACCGGCGCGCGGTGGGCGGCGGCGCCAGCACATGAGTGTCACGCAAGAACGCGAGGCCTTGGCGCCATTCCTGGACCGAGCGCGCAACGGCGGCATCCTCGTGGTCAGTCAGGTCAAAGTCGAACTGGAAGCTCGTCTGGGCCACCCCATGGCGCTGGCCACCGTCTACAACCTGCTGCACCGGCACGGCTGGCGCAAACTCGCCCCCGATAAACGCCATCCGCAGAGCGACGCGCAAGCGCAGGAAGCGTGGAGAAGAAACTCCCCCAGCAACTCGCCGAAATCGAAGCGCTCTGGGGCGAGCAAGGCCCGATCAAGTTGATGTTTCAGGACGAGGCGCGCTTTGGGCGCATCAACGACGTGCGCCGCTGCTGGGCGCCCAAGCCGATTCGTCCGCTCTTCCAAGCCATGCTGACCCACGAGTACACTTATGCCTACGCGGCGGTGGACGTAGTGAGCGGCGAGTTGGACTCGCTGATCTTGCCCCATGTCAATACGCAATGCATGCAACTGTTCCTCGATGAGGTCGGCCAGCGCCACCCCGAGCAACGCATCGTGATGGTGCTCGATGGCGCCGGATGGCATGCCAGCCAAAGTCTTCGCCCGCCGCCCAACATGCGTCTGCTCAGCCTCCCGCCCTACGCCCCGGAACTCAACCCGGTCGAGCACGTCTGGGACGAGCTGCGCGAGAAATGCTTCCACAACCACGTCTTCGGCAGTCTCGATGTCCTTGAGGACCACCTCGAACGCTCGCTCAGAAACCTCGAGCACAACCCTCAGCGCATCCAATCCATCGTCGCTTGGCCGTGGATTATTGATGCTCTATTGAAATAGAAATGGAATTACCTCATGCCCGTGCCTAGGCTTGCCTACCGGCGCGAGCCTGGATCACCCGCCATCCGACCGTATGCCACCGCCCATGACCCCCACCCGCCGCCACTTCCTCGCCAGCGCAAGCTCGCTTGCCCTCGGCACGGCCTGGCCCTTCGCGCTGCGCGCGGCGACGCGTCCCGAATTGGTTCCGCGCGGCAGGCAGCGTCGCGTGGTGATCGTCGGCGGCGGCTGGGGCGGTTTGGCGGCGGCTCGCCAGTTGCGCGAGCAGGCGCCGGAACTGGAGGTGGTGCTGGTCGAGCGCGGGGCGCGTTTCGTGTCGCTGCCTTTGTCCAACCGCTGGCTGGGTGGCCAAGTGCCGGACGGGCTGCTGGTGCATGATTATCGGCACGCGGCGCGCAGCTTGGGCTATCAGTTCGTGCAGGCGGGTGTGGAAACGGTCGACCGCGCCGCGCGTGAAGTGATTTGTGAGCAGGGCCGTGTCTCCTACGATTGGCTGGTGCTTGCCGCGGGTATCCGCGAGGACCATGCCGCGTGGTTCGGGGACGACGCTCGCGCCGCCGCCGCGACGCGTGAGCGCTTTGGCAGCGCCTGGGTCTCGGGCCACGAGCTGGCGGGGCTCAAGCGCCGCCTCGCCGCTTTTGCGGGCGGCGAGCTGGTGATGAACATCCCGCCCCTGCCTTATCGCTGCCCGCCCGCGCCGTATGAGCGCGCGGTGTTGATCGCCTCGATGATACGCGCACGCGGGCTCAAGGCGCGGCTGGTGGTGCTCGACCCCAATGCCATTGCGCCGATGTTCCGGCGGGTGTTCGCCGAGCGTTATCGCCAGGAGATTCTTTATGTGCCCGATGCGCGGGTGATGCGCGTCGACCCTTTCGCCAAGACGCTCGCCACCGAGTTCGAAGATTTCCGATTCACCGAAGCCATCTTGATGCCCCCGCAGCAGGCGGCCGAGCTCTATGGGCAAGCCGGCCTCATCGGCAAGGATGATGAAGGCAAACCCAAGGGCTGGGCAAGGGTGGACCCGGTGTATCTGCACGCCCGCGACGACCCGCGCCTTTTTGTGATCGGCGACGCGCTGGGTCCGGTGTCGGCACTTTTTGGCCACTACCCCAAGACCGGCCATCTGGCCGCGCGCCTGGGCGCCGTGGCCGCCCGGGTGATCGCCGCGCAGGCGGGCGAGCGCGAACTGCCCCGGATGCTCCCCGAGAGTACTTGCCAGGTGTTCACCGATTTCGCGCCTGCGGCCACGACGCGCATCGAGTCGCGCTTTCGTTTTCGTGGCGACGGCGAAATCGAGCAAAGCAACAAACAAACGAGCGATGCCAATCCGCGCGGCGAAGACGAAGCCTGGGCCAAAGGAATGTTTCGCGAGTTGCTCGCCTACGAAGCGCGATCGGCTTAGTTCCACGCAGAGTTCTGTGCGGCGCTCAGTGCCGTGCCCAGATTTTGGTCCTGCCCTTTGAATCGACGAGCAGCGTGTCGAACAACTCGCGCCGCACCACGGCTTCGCCGGCTTCATTGTCGAGGATGGTGCAGCCGCGTTCGCAATACGGCGAGAACTTCTCCAGCCCCGGCGCGCCGCGCGGTTGGCCTGGAACGGCGAGCCCGCGGGCCCGGGGCTTATCCTTGAGCAGGGCCTTGATGTCTTCGGCCGGCACGTGGCCCTCGATGAAATAACCGCCGACCACCGCGGTGAATCGCCCGGCGAGCGCTTCGGGCACGCGCCAGCGCCGCTTTACCGCGGCCAGGTTTTCCACCGGATGATAGCTGGCCTTGAAACCGCTTTCGCGCAAGTGCTCGGTCCAGTCGAGGCAAACAAGACAGACCGCCGGTCCGTAAACCTCCACCGGGGGCAAGGGCTCCTCGCCACGCACCGGCGCGGTACACGCCAGCGCCAGGACAAAACAACACACTTTCAGCACGGCTTGCCGGGCTTGCAGCCCTTCAGAATCCACAGCGAAATCACCCCCGCGACTTCATGCGCCATGACCTTGCGGGCAATGGAGGTCGCATCGCGCCCGGCGTTGGTTTTGAGGCTGGGGTCGGCGCCGGCTTCGAGCAAGAGCTGCGCGTGCTGCGCCTTTTGCGAAAACGCCGCCATGTGCAGCGGCGTGTTGCCTTCGTGGTCCCTGGCATTGGGGTTGGCCCCGGCGGCCAGCAGCACCTTGAGAGCGGAGACATCGAGATTGCTCGCCGCCAGATGCAAGGGAGTGGCCCCCAGGTCGGTGCGCAGGTCGCGTTCGGCCGGCGTGGCCTTGAGGATGGTCTCGACCTGTTTGCCGGTGCCCTGCAGGGCGGCGTCGTGAATGGGCCGAGCACCCACGAGTTGGGCGATTGCGGAAGCGGCCAGGGCGAGGAGGCAAAGTGCAAGCAGGAGGCGTAGCGAATTCATGGCGGCGGTAGCGCAGCAGTGTATGGTCGAGGGCCAAAAGCTAGCACAGCCGGGCGCACGGACTTTGGCCTAGAGCAAAGATCAATGGGGTTTCGGGCCAGCGGCGGAAGCGGCCCCGGGTGGGTGCCAGGCGGTAGTTTCGCACCCCCTTGGCCGGCAAGATAAAAGCGGCCCTGTAGGAGCGGCCTTGGCCGCGATCAGACATTCGTGAAACCGGACGCGCAGCAATCACGCGCAAGCCCGCAACTTTTACGGCGGACATTGCCGACCCTGAGGCCCACTTAGCGCGCTGCGGGTTTGCGGGCTCCGCGGGCGGGGAGCGCGGGCCGGGTCTTGGCGCCGGCGGGCAGGATGGGCTGAAAAGCCGGCACCAGATGCCGCTTGCCGTTGCCGATGAGGTCGGCGCGGCCCATGGCGCGCAGGGCTTCGCGAAGCATGGGCCAGTTCATCGGGTCGTGGTAGCGCAGAAAGGCTTTTTGCAGCTTGCGCCGGCGCTCGCCGCGCACCACGCTGACCGTTTCCGATTGCTGGCTCACCTTCCTGAGCGGATTCTTTTCGGTGTGCCACATCGCGGTGGCGATCGCCAGCGGCGTGGGCAGGAAGTTCTGGACCTGGTCGAGACGAAAACCGTTGCGCTTCAACCACAGCGCCAGGGCGAGCATGTCTTCATCGGTGGTGCCGGGGTGGGCGGCGATGAAGTAGGGGATGAGGTATTGCTCTTTGCCCGCCTCTTTCGAATATTGGTCGAACATGGCCTTGAACTTGTCATAGCTGCCGATGCCCGGCTTCATCATTTTGGCGAGCGGTCCGGCTTCGGTATGTTCGGGCGCGATTTTGAGATAGCCGCCGACGTGGTGGCTCACCAATTCCTTCACGTATTCGGGCGAGCGCACCGCGAGGTCGTAGCGCAGGCCCGAGCCGATCAGCACTTTCTTCACGCCGGGCAGCGTGCGTGCTTTGCGATAAAGCTGCACCAGAGGGCCATGGTCGGTGCCCATGTTGGGGCAGATGTCGGGGTAGACACAGGAGAGCCGGCGGCAGGCTTCTTCGATCTTCGGGTCCTTGCAGGCCAGGCGATACATGTTGGCGGTGGGGCCGCCCAGGTCGGAGATGATGCCGGTGAAACCCGGGGTCTTGTCGCGGATGTCTTCGATCTCGCGCAGGATGGACGCTTCGGAGCGGCTCTGGATGATGCGCCCTTCGTGTTCGGTGATGGAGCAGAACGTGCAGCCGCCAAAACACCCGCGCATGATGTTGACGGAGTAGCGAATCATCTCCCAGGCAGGAATTTTCGCCTTGCCATACGTGGGATGCGGCGCACGCGCATAAGGCAGGCCGTAGAGGTAGTCCATTTCCGGCGTGGTCAGCGGCACCGGCGGCGGATGAAGCCAGACGTCGCGCTCGCCATGCGCTTGCACCAGGGCGCGCGCATTGCCGGGATTGGATTCGAGATGGAAGGTGCGCGAGGCGTGGGCGTAGAGCACGGGGTCGCTTTTCACCTGTTCATAGGCGGGCAGGCGAATCACGGTGTGGGCGCGCTCGGCGCGGCGGGCTTCGCGGCGGCTGGCGGCCGATGCGGCTGGCTCGCTTGCCTGGCTCGTGGCGGCGGCCACGGCCCCCGCTTGCGGGAGAGGAGGGGGCGGCGCGCTGGCGGGGGGCAAGGCCGCCACCTGCCCCCTGGGCATGGGCGCATAGGGGTCGGGGTGGGCAGCGACCGCGCCGGGGGTATCAACTTCGGTGGAATCGACTTCCTGCCAGTCGTCCGCCGGACGCCAGCCGCGCGGCACCATGAAGGCGCTGCCGCGCAGATCGCGTATGCTCTCCATGGGCACACCCTTGGCCAGACGGTGCGCCAGTTCCACGATGGCCCTTTCGGCATTGCCGAAAAGCAGGAGGTCGGCTTTCGAATCCGCCAGCACCGAGCGGCGCACGGTGTCGGACCAGTAATCGTAATGCGCGATGCGCCTGAGGCTCGCTTCGATGCTGCCGATCACCACCGGCGTGCCGGGATAGGCTTCGCGGCAGCGCTGCGCATACACCACCACGGCGCGGTCGGGACGCTTGCCGGGCTCGGCGTTGGGTGTGTAGGCGTCGTCGGAGCGGATTTTGCGATCAGAGGTGTAGCGGTTGACCATGGAATCCATGTTGCCCGCGGTCACCCCGAAGAAGAGTTTGGGCTTGCCCAGGGCACGAAAGGCCTCGGCCGAGTGCCAATCGGGCTGGCTGATGAGCCCCACGCGAAAACCTTGCGCTTCGAGCAGGCGCCCGATCAGCGCCATGCCGAAACTCGGGTGGTCGATGTAGGCATCCCCCGTGACCAGCACCACGTCGCATTCGTCCCAGCCGCGTGCTTCCACCTCGGCGCGGCTCAGGGGCAGAAATGGTGAGATGCCGAAACGATGTGCCCAGTACTTGCGATAGGCGGTGAGCAGGCGGGTGTCGGGCGGCAGACGCATGCGCCTATTGTACCGGTGCCGGTGCAACCGAAACCGCGGCGCAAAGTCCTGGTTTCAGGAGGGTCAAACCCTCGACCGCTCGAGTTCGGCGGCGACCTGGCAGCGGCCAGCGCCGAGTACCGCCCGCCCGGCGACTTCTCGAGCGCAGCCTTGCGCCCGGGCAGTCCAGTCAAGCTGGCCGTGCCTCGGGCGCAATTCAAGCTACCGCGCTTCGCTGTCTTTCAGCAGCTTGCCCAGAATGCTCTCCAGACGCCCCAGGCGCGCCTTGAGGTCACTGATTTCGCGCTCCTTGCTGGCAACCACTTCGTTGAGCGCCTGGGTCGCCGCGAGCGCCACACCCGCCACATCGCTGGGCGAGATGTGGCGCTCGTCGGTACCGAGACCGAAGCGCGCGTGAAAGTCCTCGGCCAGGGGACCGAAATGGCGCACGCCGTTTTCATGCTTGTAGGCCCAGGTATAAAGGGGCAGGCGCGACACTGCATCGAGCACGGCACCCAGGCCCATGCCTGGCAGGAGGTGCTTTTGCGTGCGGCTGGACAGGTTGTTGAAGGTGCCGTTCACGGTGAGGACGCCGTTTACGTCGACGGTGTTGGTTGCCGCGACGCCAATACGCAACAAGTTGTTGTCCGAGCCCAACGCAATCTTAAACGGAACTCGGTTGCCAGTCGGATCGTCCGAGACGTTGAGGCGGCCCTGAATGTTGTTCCTGAGGTCCCAGCCTGACAAGGAGTTGGAGAGGCGAATGAAGACCGTCGACTCCGCGGGAGAGGTTTTGCTGATGTGCAGATTGGCGCTGGGTGAAGCCGTCCCCATGCCTACATTGCCGCTTGCGGAAATATCCAGGCTGCTCGTCGGCGCTCCCGGGCGGATACGGAACGGCAGACGGCTCCCGCTGGTCACGTCGCGCACGAAGAAGTTCGCTTCGTTACCGGCGATATCCCAGGTTTGCGCGGTGAAGCCGCCCGAAGAGTTCTGCTCCAGGCGCGTCGCCGGCGTGTTGCTGGTGGCGACATGCACGTCGAGCACTGGAGTGGAGGTGCGCAGGCCCAGGCGACCCGACGAATCGATGAACACGGAATTCGTGGGCGCACCCCCGGTCACCGTAAACGGAATCTTGGCACTGGTGACATCTTCGATGGAGAACCGGTTGGCCCCGCCTGAGGCGCTATCGTTGGCGGTCAATTGCCAATCCGTAGAGGGAAAGGCGCCGACCGAGGTATCCTCGAACTTGATACGTAGGTTGTTTTCCTTGAGTCGAATGGTGTCGAACCCGAAGTTCTCGTTGTTGACGCAATCAAAACCGACGCAGAACGATCCTTGCACGATGAGGTCGTCGGCGATGACCTGATCCTTGACCGCCGCGCCAGCTTCGACATCCTGCCGCATTGTGGTCGCGGTGGCCGGCTGCCCGATGTGGGCTTGCCCGCCAATCATGCGGAAAGTGCCTGAGAGGGTCTCGCTGTAGGCAGCCATCTTGGCGGCGAGGGCGGCATCGGCAGATCCCTCCGACCGGGTTTGAGCTTTCTCGAACGCGCTCATGACGGCGTCGGGGATGGCGCGCAACAAGATGATCTCGTAATTGTATTGTCCGTCGGGCAGCGACAACCCGTCCTGCACCAGCGCCAGCGCGGGCGCTGTTCCGGCGAAGCGTTTTTCAAAGACAAACCCGGCGGGACCAGTCACCCGCAAGTCCGAGGCGGCCACCACTTCCTGCGCCGTCCAGGTCAGATTGCTTCCCTGCAAGGCGATCTTGACTGGGGATGCAGCCAAAGCGCACGGCCCAAGGGCCACCAGCAACACCGCGACTATTCCTGTCCAAATCAATTTGAGTCCGGTCATTTTGCAGCCTCCATCAAGTATCCCGGTTGTCCCCACCCACCCCCTGCAGCCCGCCAGCAATGCTTGCTCAGGAAATGCAGCCAGCGATCGATGCGGCGGCCGGGTTTCCCGCCCTCACCTCGCCTCCAACCCATTATCCGCAACGGGTTTGTACTGACCAGTTTGAGCTCTTTTTCGGCCGATTGCTACCCCTACAAAACCCTAAACCGAAAGCGGCGGGTAAACGCGTCGTCTCGCCCTTACAAGCCAAGCAGCAATCAGGAGTAGTCCCGTCAGCATCAGCCAGCCCATGGTGTTCAGCGCGGGAATGGGCTGGGCCGCGCCAAAGGCCGCGAACGCCGTCGCATCCTGGGTTCCCGGGAGCGCCGGATGGTCGGTCAGAGTGCTCGCTTCGTTGCTGCCGTTGCCGTCGGCGTCGTAGTTCACCTGCCCCTGGTTGCTTATGGTTTGCATACCGGTAAGGGCCGGCGAGATCGTTGCCGTGATGGTAATCGTCACCGTGCCGGCAACCGGAATCGCGCCGTTCCAGGTCACGGTATTTCCAGGCAGGTTGGCGAAAACGGTGCCGCTGGAGCTGGTCGCGCCCACCAGGGTCAGCGTCGCAGGCAGCAGATCGATGAATTCGTCACCCGGGTTATTGGCTTGCGCGGCCGGCCCGCTGTTGGTGAGAACAATGGTATAGCTCACCGTTCCGCCGGGCACGAAAGATCCCCCGACGGTCTTGGTGGCACTCACGGCGGCCGGCGTAGTGACCGCGGTCATCGCCGTGGCGCTGTTGTTGGCAGAATTTGGGTCGGTGGTGGCGCTGGCGACCGTCGCCGTGTTGCTGAGCGTGCTGCCGCCCGCCAGCGCACCCGAAACCGTGACGACGAGTGTAAAGAGCGCGCTGCCCGGCGCCATCGCGGTATTGCCGCAAGACACCGTGCCCGCCGCGCCGACCGCCGGCGTGGTGCAGCTCCAGCCGCCAGGCGCGATCAGGCTGGCGAAGGTCGTGCCCGCGGGCAGAACGTCGGTCAGCAGCGCGTTCGCAGCGTCGCTTGGGCCGGCATTGTTGACCGTGATGCTGTATGTCAACGGCGCCCCGGGAAGCACCGGGTCGGGGGCATCGGTCTTGGTCAGGCTGAGATTGGCCTCGGTGGTCACCGTGGTCACCGCCGTCGCGGCATTGTCACTGGGGTCGGTATCGGGCGTTGTCGCGGTGATGGTCGCGGTATTGCTGATGGTCGCGCCGCTGGCGGTGGCGGCCGCGACCTGTACCACCAGGGTGAATAGTTCGCTGCCCACCGCCATCGAAGCGTTGCTGCAGCTGACGGTCCCGCTCGCCCCAACCGCCGGCGTGGCGCAAGACCATCCACCGGGCGCCGTCAGGGAAACGAAAGTGGTACCCGCTGGAAGCGTGTCGCTCAGTGCCGCATTGGCCGCGTTCTCCGGACCCTCGTTGCTGATGGTGATGGTATAGCTCAGGTTCGCGCCCGCGATCACTGGATCGGGAGCGTCGACCTTGTCCACCGAGATACTCGCGGATTGCGCCAACGCGCCCGCCGCCAGCAAGGCGGTGGCGAGACCGAGAACCGCTGCCATGCAGCGGCGCAGGCAGAATAAACTTCCGACTCGCATGATCCCCCCCAAAAAGACCATCCCACCAGCGAAGCGCCAGCCTGAGGCTTGCGGGCGCACCGAGCAGCCTGGTCGCAGCGCCCAGAGCCTTGCCAGCGGCAGGCAGAGACGAAACTATTTTACGCCGGGCCGCGGCGACCGCAAGCTTAAATCACCTCGCTCCAAAAAATCGCCGCGCACCAGGTTTCATCTGATCAAGGGGTTGTGCCGCTATTAGACATGTTGGCACGGTACTCCCAACGCCCCCTTCCTAACCGGCGGGGCCGGCCGCGCGCCTCCACTTCGTGCGGGAGAGCGGAAGAAAAGACGCAACGCCGAAGCGATGAGCCCGGTGCTTGCGATAGGCGTTGAGCAACTGGGTGTCGGGTGGGAGACGCATTGGTCCGATTCCACCGCGCCTTTAGCCTCCCGGACCGCCCTTGGCGCGCTGCATTTGGCTATAATCTTTCGCTTCACCGCCGGGGTGCTTAATACCCGTCCTAGTGACAGCAGAGCAAAGGCCCGACCCGCGTTGAACGAGCGGGTGGGCGAACGAGGAAACGCCGGCAGGCCGACAGCCGGAAAGAGGGGATTACTGATGTTGCTGACCTTTGTCATCGTTTACCTTTTGGTGTCCATAGGCATCGGCCTCGTCGCCGCTACACGCGTCAAGAACACCAAAGACTTCGCCGTGGCCGGGCGCCATCTGCCGCTGCCGGTGGTCACCGCCACCGTCTTCGCCACCTGGTTCGGGGCCGAGGCGGTGTTCGGGGTTTCCGCCACCTTCGTCAAGGATGGCCTGCGCGGCGTGGTTGCCGACCCTTTCGGCTCGTCGCTGTGCCTCATCATCGCGGGCTTTTTCTTCGCCACCCAGCTCTACAAACTCAACATCATCACCATCGGCGACTACTACCGCATGCGCTACAACCGCACGGTGGAGGTGATCACCACGCTGTGCATCGTCGCCTCCTACTTGGGCTGGGTGTCGGCGCAGATCAAGGCGTTGGGGCTGATTTTCAGCGTCGTCACCAATGGCGCCGTCAGCCCGGAAATGGGCATGTTCATCGGTGCGGCCATCGTGCTCACCTACACCACTTTCGGCGGCATGCTCTCGGTGGCGGTGCTCGACTTCGTGCAAATGGGCGTGATCATGGCGGGCATGCTCTATATCGGTTACGTGGTCTCGGGCATGACCGGCGGCGTAGCCCCGGTGATCGCGCACGCCAGTGCGGCGGGCAAGCTCGATTTCTTCCCCCCGCCCGACGCGGCGATGTGGCTCACTTTCATCGGCGCCTGGGTGACCATGATGTTGGGCTCCATTCCGCAGCAGGACGTTTTCCAGCGTATCACCTCGGCCAAAAGCGCCAAGGTGGCGGTCGGCGGCTCGGTGCTGGGCGGCTCGATCTACTTCTGTTTCACCTTCGTGCCCATGTTCATCGCCTACTCGGCGACGCTCATCGACCCGACGGTATTCAACGACCTGCTGGAGAAAGACTCGCAACTCATTCTGCCCACCCTGGTGATGAGCCACATGCCGGTGCTGGCGCAAGTGGTGTTTTTCGGCGCGGTGCTCTCGGCGATCATGAGCTGTTCTTCGGCAACACTGCTGGCCCCGTCGGTGACCTTCGCCGAAAACGTGGTCAAGGGCTTCTTCCCGCGCATGGGGGATCACCAGTTCCTGTGGCTGATGCGCGGCACCATCGTCTGTTTTGCCGGCGTGGTGCTGGCCTTCGCGCTGAACTCCGAGTCGTCGATATTCAAGATGGTGGAAAACGCCTACAAGGTCACGCTGGCCGGCGCCTTCGTTCCGCTGTTTTTCGGCGCGTTCTGGAAGCGGGCCACTACTCAGGGGGCGCTGTTCGCCACCATCGCCGGCCTGGGGAGCTGGCTCTTGATCGAGTTCACCATAGGCGCGCAGAGCCTGGTGCCGCCGCAGTTGATCGGCCTGTTCGTCTCGGCCGGCGGCATGATTCTGGGTTCGCTGCTGCCGCAGTGGGTGGGTCGGCCGACCCATGCTCCCGCGGTGCATGACCACCACGCCGCGGCGCGTACTTATCACGTGCCGGGAGGCGGCGAGCCGCCGCACCCGCACTGAGGGCCGCTCGAATCAAACTCCTGTGTCACGGCTGATACACCGCCATCGCGGCCGCGTGAAGGAACGAATTTGCGCCCCTTGAGCGAGATGTCGCCCGCAACGCGCCGCGGCATCACCGGCATCCTCACCGACATCGACGACACCCTCACCACCGACGGCCGTCTCACCGCGGCCGCCTACACCGCCTTGGAGCGCTTGTACGAGGCGGGCCTCAAAGTTATTCCCGTCACCGGCCGCCCCGCCGGCTGGTGCGACCACATCGCGCGTTTCTGGCCGGTCGATGCCGTGGTCGGAGAAAACGGCGCCTTCTGGATGCGTTACGACCGCGGCGCGAGAAAACTCTCCACCGTTCACGCCGGCACACCGCCCGCCGACCGGCAGGCGCGGCTCGACGCCATCGCCCGAGAGATCCTGGCCGCCGTGCCGGGCTGCGCGCTGGCTTCGGATCAATTCTGCCGCGTGGCGGATCTGGCCATCGACTTTTGCGAAGACCTTGCCCCACTGCCGCCCGCCGCGGTCGATGAAATCGTCCGGCGCATGGAAGCGCAGGGCTTGCGCGCCAAGGTGAGCTCCATACACGTCAATGGTTGGTTCGGGGATTACGACAAACTTTCCACCACGCTCAGGATGCTGCGCGAAGCCTTCGCCTGCGACCTCGAAAGAGCCCACGAGCGCGCCCGCTGGGTGTTCGTCGGCGATTCGCCCAACGACGCGCCAATGTTTGAATTCTTCGAGAATTCCGTGGGGGTGGCCAATGTGCGCGACTGTGCCGGCCGGCTGGCGCATGCCCCCGCCTATGTCACCCCCGCCCGCGCTGGCGAGGGTTTCGTGGAGCTGGCCCACCTGCTGCTTAGCGCGCGCTGAGCAAGCGGAGCGGCAAGGCGGTCACGCTTTCGGGTCGTCTAGCCCAGCGCTTCGGGCTCGCTTCCCCCCACAAGAAAAACGGGTACCATTGGCCGCTGCCGCAGCCCTTTTTCCCAGAACGGTTCGCCGCGGCATGTCAGAAAAACCTTACGTCCACTCAGAGAGGAGTTCGTCATGTCTTTTGCCATCCTTCGCGCCACTTTGTTGGTCGCCACCGCGGCGCTTTCCTTCAGCGCCACCGCCGCGCAACGTACCTTTGTGTCCACCAGCGGCAGCGACGCCAATACCGCCAGCAATT
>CAZFEK010000038.1:0-44081 GCA_964517465.1 uncultured Alcaligenaceae bacterium | reverse complement strand
GCCTGTGCCGCACCGAGCGGATGTTCAACAGCACCGACCGCTTGCCCATCGTGCAGGAGATGATCCTCGCCGAAACGCTGGAGGAGCGCCAAGCGGCGCTCGACCGCCTGCTGCCGATTCAGCGCAATGATTTCAAGGGCATTTTCAAAGCCATGAAGGGCCTGCCGGTGACGGTGCGGCTGCTCGATCCGCCGATGCACGAGTTTCTGCCCACAGCGGCGCAGCTCGAACTGGAAATCGCGCATCTGCACCACTTGCGCGACACCCTGAAGGGCTTGGAAGAACTGCCCGAAACCTTGAAGCTTTTGAACCCCAAGCTCTACCAGCAATATGCCGACGGTTTGGTGAAGCTCACCGACAGCATGCACGCCTTCAAGGTGTCCCACCTCGAAGACGACGTCATCAACAAGAAAGAGAAGGTGCTGAAGAAAGTGCGCGCGCTTTCCGAAGTAAACCCCATGCTCGGCCACCGCGGCGTGCGCCTCGGCATTACTTATCCCGAAATCTACTGCATGCAGATTCAGGCCATCCTGGAGGCCGCAGCGCTTTGCGCCAAGGAAGGCGTGCAGGTTTATCCCGAGATCATGGTGCCGCAAGTGGCCACGGTGGAAGAGCTGCGTCGCATCCAGAGCCACGTGCAGCGCCTGCACAAAGTGGTGGAACTCACTCACGGCATCAACGTGCGCTTCAAATTCGGCTCGATGCTGGAAGTGGTGCGGGCCTGCATGCGGGCGCACCGCATGGCGGAGATTGCCGAGTTCTTCTCCTTTGGCACCAATGATCTCACCCAAGCGACTTTTTCGTTCAGCCGCGAAGATGCCGAGAACAAATTCCTGCCGGCTTACAACGAGTCCGGCATCTTGCGCGACAATCCTTTCGAAGTGCTCGACGTGAAGGGGGTGGGGCAGGTGATGCGCATGGCCGTCGAACGCGGCCGGCAAACCAACCCGGAACTCAAAATCGGCATCTGCGGCGAACATGGCGGGCACCCCTCGTCGATTCACTTCTGTCATCACATCGGCCTGAACTACGTCTCGTGTTCCGGGCCGCGCGTGCCCATCGCGCGACTGGCGGCGGCACAGGCCAAATTGCAGGAGGCGCAGTACGTCGATCCGAGTTAAAGCCGGGCGAAGTATTCGTCGCACCACGCGAAGCTGCGATGCATTTTCATTCGATTGCCGGCCGAGGGGAAATCGGACCATGCCACCCAAGGCCTCTACAAGCGACCTGGCTGTATCCACGCCCATGCCGTATTGTAGGAGCGGCCTTGGCCGCGAAGGGGTTTGAGCGCGTGGCCGGCTCGGCAATCGCGGGCAAGCCCGCTCCTGGAAAAACCTTGGCGCGGTTAGGTAGGAGCGGCCTTGGCCGCGAAGGGGTTTGAACGCGCGGCCGGCGCGGCAATCGCCGGCAAGCCCGCTCCCACAAATCTGCCCGCAGGAATCTCATTTTGTTGCGTTGTTTCCTGACTAAGCAGCAAAGCTGCCCCAACAACCGAGCACGGTGATGGGCCCTGCTCGCTCGACGCCATGGAGACGGATGCATGAGTCTAGCCTATTCGATGGCACAAGCCCCCCTGAGCCCGCAGCTGATAGGCGAAATCGCAACACTTTCCGAGCGGATCTTTTCGCCCCCGGCGATCGACTACTCCTGGCGCCTGACCCACATGCCGCTGGTGACGGTGTTTTGCGCACGCGAAGCACAGAGGCTGGTTGCGTTCAAAGCGGGCTACGCCTTGGCGGAGCACAATTACTACAGTTGGCTTGGCGCCGTCGATCCGGATTTTCGACGCCAGGGGATCGCCACCGAACTCGCCCGCAGGCAGCAAGACTGGCTCGTGGCCCAGGGTTTCCGACGATTGGGAACCGCGACCCTCGAGGACAACGCGGCCATGGCCCAGGTCAATTGGCGCAGCGGGTTCGTGGTGGTCGGCACGCGGCGGGAGAGCTACGGCTTGCAGTTGCTTTGGTCGAAAGAGCTGGCATGAACCCCGAGCGGGGAGGCGCGGCGGTCGCGTCCGCTTGGGTGGAGCGCCGGCGATGATCGAACTGGCGCGCGAGGCATTTTCGGGCCTTCTGCCCACGCTGCTTGGGCTGCCCATCAATCACCTCTTCGCCCGCGCCGTCCTGGAGCGCTGTGTCGAAGGTTGGGTGTGGGTCGATGATGTCCAGAACCCTGCCTTGGTGCACGTCATTCACCCTTACGGCATGACGCTTTTGTTCGGCGATACGGCGGCCGTTTCGAAAGAGGCCCTCAGCCAACACCTGCACGTGCAGGCGAGCAGTGCGGCCGATCGATGGATGCAGATATTTCCCGCGAACCAGGCGCCGCGGGTGCGTGAGCTGCTGCAGGCCGAGGTGGCCGAGGCGAATTCGGCTCCCGCCGGTCCGAAACCGCAGCAGTTTACGCGCGCCAACTTTCGCTTCGACGCCGGGCGTTATGCCGCGAAGGAATTCTCGCGCCAGGCACTCGAAGGCCTCACGTTGCGCCCGATGACCGAGGCGGATTTCGCTCTGGCCGGTTTGAGTGTTTCGCCCCCCTGCTTTTGGCGCGATGCGCAACAGTTCCTGCAAGGCGGGGGCGGCTGGTGCGTCGCGCAGGGCAAAAAGGTCGCGGCCATGGCCTTCGCTTCATTTCGCTTTGGCAAGGAACTGGAGATTGGTGTCGAAACCCGCGCAGACTTTCGGCGCCGCGGCCTCGCGCAAATCGCTGCCGCCGCCCTGATCGACGCCTGCCTTGCCCAGCGCCTCGAACCGGTGTGGGCCTGCCGCAAGGAGAACCTCGCTTCCTACGCGCTGGCGCAGCGCTTGGGTTTCGTGCCGAGCGCGGAAATTCCCTATTTCCGGCTTCCCGCTTTGGCGAGCCGCTAAGTTTGCCGATCGCTTGACCCGCCCAAGGAACCCTCATGGCCTCCGCTC
This sequence comes from uncultured Alcaligenaceae bacterium, assembly GCA_964517465.1. Taxonomy (GTDB): domain Bacteria; phylum Pseudomonadota; class Gammaproteobacteria; order Burkholderiales; family Casimicrobiaceae; genus JACPUX01. The sequence goes on along the minus strand of CAZFEK010000038.1, from coordinate 41,166 downwards.
TACTCATCATCGACGTTCAAGAAGCGCTTTGCACCGGTGTTTATGCCACACATGAGGCAAGCGCGGTGATTGCCCGCCTCAACGCGGTGGCGGACCGGTTTCGGGCGGCCGGCGCTTTGGTGGTCATCGTGCAGCACGAGGCGGCAAGCGGCGCGCTGGTTCGCGATGAACCGGGCTGGCAGTTGGCGGCGGCACTTCAGGTCGAACCCACCGACCTTCGCTTGCACAAAAAGGCCTCCGACGCTTTCCACGAGACGGGGCTGCACGACTTGCTGCAAACGCGCGGCATTACCAAGCTGGTGTTGGGCGGCATGCAAAGCGAGTTCTGCGTCGACTCGACCATACGCCGCGCCCTCGGTCTGGGCTACACCCTCACACCCATCGCCGATGGGCATACCACTCTCGACAATGACGTGCTCCCTGCGGCAGCGATTTCCGCCCACCACAATGAAACCTGGGCGAACCTCACGAGTTACGGCGTGCGCGCGCTGCCGCGGCCGGCCGCGGAAATCCTGCCTTAGCCGGATGCGAGGGCGGGCAAGTTGCCCAACCGCAGAGATGTCTGCCCAACCGCGACCCCGTGAGGCATTGAACATGGGGCGCGGCCGCTCGTTGCAAGCTCTGTCTGGGGAGGCGCTGCGTCATCCCTCTTTACCAAGTTTCGTAGACGGCCATGGATAAATCCCGCGCTGCAAGTACTGTGGCACTGCTCCTGTCGATTGTGATCGGGGGCGCGGTCGCGGCTTCCCCGGAGCCAATACGCCGCAAGCCCGGCGATACGCACACCGACGCTCTCGATCGCGCTTTGCGGGCCAATTGCAACAAGGACATCGTGCTTCTCGGAGAGGACGCAAGTCACGCCGGGGGCGCTACGGTTCAGGTCAAGAGCCGATTGCTGATGCGCCTGGTGAAGGAATGTGGTTTCTCCGCCGTGATGTTCGAGACGGCGACCTACGATTTTCTCGCGTTTGAACGAGCCGTTGCGGAAGGCAAGGCGACGAGCAAGAAGCTGGCTGACAGCATCGGTGGTCTTTGGGCTTACCGCCGCGAAAGCGAATCGCTTTTCGATTTCCTCTTTGCGGAGGCAGTACAGAAGCGCGTGAAGATACTCGGCATCGACGCGCAGCTCGGCGGGTTAACCCAAACCTATGCTCGGAACGAGCTTGCTGCTGATCTCAGCGGCAGTTTGAACGAGCCTCGAAGGTCGCAATGTTCCGCGGAATTGCATCGCCTTTCGGCTTGGAGATTCGACGCAACTCACCCTTTTGATGAGACCGTGCGCGAGCGTCTTTTGAGCTGCCTAAGCGATATCGAAAGCCGCGTTCAAACCCCGGGCGGTGAGCCTGCGGGCGAGTTGTCAATGTTTCTCGTCAGCAACGTCGCAACGTATGTTCGACACCAGGGGAACACCTCCTGGGCTTGGCGAGAACAAGCGATGTTCGACAACTTGGAGTGGCAGTGGCGTCGTCTGCCAGAAGGTGCCAAAGTTATCGTTTGGTGCGCCACCGTTCATGCCACGAAGGACGGGAGTCTTGCTGGTCAAGGGGGCGAGAGTTTGGGATCCCGCATCCGTCGCAAATATGGCGATCGTTCAGCGGCGATCGGAATCAGTGCGCTCGGAGGCGAAATTGCGCCTCGTGGACGAGCGCGGCAGGTTCTGCCGCCTCTTGATGCCGATGCAATCGAAGTGCGGGTCTTTGCAAAGGAGCCCCAGCGCGACCTGATCTATGTCGATTACCAGGATCTGGTGGAATTCGGGAACGCAAGCGCTCGCGTACTACGGTACATGAAACCATTGCGGACGCATTGGGCGAATGCGTTGGATGGCATGATCATTCTGCGAAACGAGTTGCCTCCCGAGTATATTGATCTCCCCGGCATTTAGTAAGAAAGGGTGCCTTCCCGCGTGGTTGAGGGGCAGGGGAGCGGTGTTATCTCGCCTCGCGCGGATAAATAGGTTAGATTGCGCTGATGGTTTCACCGTCTACCCCGCCCGCGCAGCTGATCGAAGAAGAAGTCGCTCGCCTGATGGCGAGCGCCGCGCTGCGGCGGGCTCCGAGTCTCCAGCGGCTGTTGCACTACCTCGTCGCCAAGTGCTTGGCCGGCGATTCGACCGCACTGCGCGAATCGGCCATCGCACTCGACGTTTTTCGGCGCGATCCGACAACCTACGATCCCCAGGCGGACCCCATCGTCCGCGTCAACGTTGGTCGCCTACGCGAACGGCTCGATGCGCACTACGCCACGCTCGACGGCGAGGCGAAAGTCAGAATCGTGTTGTCCAAGGGGCGCTACGTGCCGGAGTTCGCGACGGTCACCCCCGTGTCGTCCAGGACCTTCGCGACGGCGACATTGGCGCTTCCGTCGTACCTCACGCGCTGTTTTGGGTTCGAGTCGCCGGTTGCGCAGCTGGGAGCGTTGCTGAGCAAACGCCGTCTGGTCACGTTGCTTGGCCCCGGCGGCAGCGGTAAGACGAGGCTTGCCGTCGAATTGGCTCGGTCAGTGCGTGGGGTTGCGCCCGGCGATCAAGAAAGCGCAACGACGGCCTTCGATGTCGTGGTCTTTGTGCCGCTCGCCGCGTGTGCTGATCTGCCCACTATGCTGGACGCTGTGCGCGGTGCATTTGCGCTGCGCGGGAGCACGGCCGGGCTCGTCGAACAGCTCGCTCGCGCCCTAGCCGGGAGGCGTACGCTGCTGCTTCTCGACAATATCGAGCAGTTGCTGCCGGCCGCCGGCGAATTGCTTGGCGCGCTGCTGGGTGCGCTACCTGGGATGCACATTCTGGCCACCTCACGCATCGTCCTTGGACTGGACGGTGAGCTTGAATTTCGGGTTGCACCGTTGGCGCAGCCGGCGGCAAACGCCCCGCTGGACGACATCATTCGCGCTCCGGCGTTATCGCTGTTCGCCGACCGCGCCGCGTCGGTACGCGGCGACTTTCGCCTGGGTCCGGACAACGCAGCCACGGTGGCGCAGATCGTCCGTCTCCTCGGAGGCCTGCCGCTGGCGATTGAACTGGCGGCCACGCGGGTGCGGAGCTTTTCTCCCCAGCAAATTCTGTCGCGGCTGCGAGCAGTTGTCGAGGGTGCTCCACCGGGGCAGCTGTTTGGGCTGAGTCTCCTTCAACGCAAAGGAACACGGGACGCTGGCGATCCTCGCCACGCTTCGATGGAGCAGGTGATCGGTTGGAGCTGGGCACAGCTCGATGCGAAGCAGCAGTGCGCTCTTGAGGCGTTCACCGTCTTTCCTGCGGGTTGCGGCATCGAAGCGGCGCTTGCGGTTGCGGCGCAAGGCGATATCTCGCTGACGATCGACGAACTAGTGCAGCGTTCGCTGCTGTCTGTCCAAGCGCAGAGCGATGGGACCTTGCGCTTTGTCATCAGCGAACCGGTCCGGGAGTTCGCGCATTCGCGGCTCGACCGAGCCCGTTGGCTGGAGCTTAGGGCCCGGCAACGGGCCTGGTGCATCAACTGGGCGACCAGCTTGGACGTCACGCCGCCACTGGCTGCAATCCACGCCGAGATGCCCAACGTGCTCGCCGCGCTGGCCAGCGCGGTAGCCGATGGTGTACCGGAGGATACCCTGCGCCTCGCGGTCGCGATGCGCCCGGCACTCAACGAGGTGCCGCTGCCGCCTTCCGGCGCGGCGATGCTGCGCGAGGCGATCGTCGCGGGTGGCGGCGCAAACGAGTTGCGCGCTGCGGCTTGTACCGTGCTTTGCATGGCCACCTACGACCAAGGTCGACACCAGGACGCTCTGCTCGATGTGGAACACGGCCTCGCGCTGGCCGAACCCGGCAGCATCGAGCGCGCCCGAGCCTTGCATGCGTTGGCCAGCCTGCGCTGGCGCAGCACCCGCGACCCCAGCGGCCTCGACGCCTTACTCGATGAGGCGCTTTCGATCGCCCGGCAAGAGGGTCAGCTTGCGGTGGAGGCAAGTGTCCATGCGCTGCGCGGTTTCATTGTCGGTGCGCACCATGGGGACACCGCCGCGGCCGAGGCTCTGCAGCGCCGCGCCCTGGTGCTCTGGGAACGCAGCGGCAACCAACACCTCATCAATAGCGGCCACTACAACTTGGCGGTGCGCGCGGCGGCGCGCCGCGACTGGCGGGACTGCCTTCAGCGCGTCGAGCGGGTCTGCGCGGTTGCGCGCGCGGACCGTGACAGGCGCCTACTCTCCCAAGCGCTCAACGTATGCGGAAATGCTTGGTGCGGGCTGCGCGACTGGCCTGCCGCATTCGCTGCGTATCTGGAGGCGGCCGAGGAGGCGTTCGCCGCTGCCGATGGAATCGCGCTTTGCATGGCGTTATGGAACGTTCCGGTGGCACTGGCACATCTGCGCAGGCCCGAGGCGGCGGCGGAAGTGATGGCGTTCGCCGCGCACCATTGGCAGGCGCATTACGGGGCGCTTTCGGCGGCCGACAGGCATGAGCTGCGGCGTGTTCGTCGGCTCGTGCAGGTGCAGATTGGCGCCGCGCGACGGACACTACTCGAAGACCAAGGCCGCAGGCTCACGCCATACGCTGTCCTGCAGCGACTACGCGCGGTGATGCCGGCGGCCGCGCTATCGCCCGTGGACATCGAAAGCGGCGATGGCGCGCTCTTACACCTCTCGGGTGCAGAACACGCGCGGCCAGGGCCGCGGAGAACGGGAAGTCATTGAGGCAAGATCCTCAAGGCGGCAGAGGGCAAGGCAAAAAGAGCCAAGGGTTGCCGTGCCCAGGGACTCGGTGCCTGGCCTCGGCCTAAACCTCGCCACGCCGCCTCACCCGCGCAGCGCGAGGTGGGCGAGATAGCCTGAGCGCGACTCACCGGCGGCTTTGGCGGCGGCGTCGATGCGGCGCAAGACGCGGGCGGGCAGGGTGATGTTCACGCGTTCGGTCTTGTCCGAGAGCTGGGCGAGGTCTACGGCCACCACGGCCCACACCCAACCCTTGAACTCTTTCTTTTTCTGATGTTCCGCCAGCAAGCGCGGCTCGGGCACGGTGCCGCCATCGTCGATCACGGTTTCCAGCCACAGCTCGATGGCCTCGCGGGCATTGTCCAGCGCTTCGTCCAAGGTATCGCCGGCCGAGAAGCAACCGGGCAGGTCGGGCACCACCACCCCGAAGGCATGCTGGGGGTCGCCCGGTTCAATGGCGATCGGATACTTCATGGTTCGATTCCTTTTTTTTCAGCCCCGCCTGTTTCAACAACTTGAGGACCAGGCCAGTGCCCAAGTCCTTCTTGGGGTGGGGAAGGCTGATGTGTCCGCCGCGCTGCGGGTGAGTGTAAATGTGATGCGAACCCTTCACCCCACGCAGTAGCCAACCCGCTTCCTCCAGCCCCCTGTTCGGTGCAGCGCTGTTTATGATGTGTATGGTACACACCGCTCAATTAGAGGCAATGGTCCTGTGTACTGCTGGCATTTCGAATATGGCAACAGGCCACGCACTCTCTTTCAGGTTCCGTGTAGGTGACACGCTGACGTCGCCTCCAAGTGGCAGCCCGTGGCCTATTCAGCCGGCATGGCGAAGGCAGCATGGATTCCCTTGCCACAGTCATATGCCAAGCTTAGTTTGTCTATCTTCCCACTCGATCAACGTATCGAATTGCCTTGAGGGGCTCACCTTGCGGAATTTATCGAACGTGGCTTGGGCCACTTTCAGGTACCTCCAGCGTTGCCCGGTTGCCCCAGACACCTCTTCACACCAGCGATGCATGTGTGCTGCCTTAGTGTCGGTGTCCTCGAATTCCCGCCCCTTGGTTTCGATGACCCAGTTCACCGGGCCATTCTGTGTTGTCTGCACGGCGACGAAATCCGGGTAGTACAGCCGGATGGCGCCAGCCTTGGAGAGGTACTGCACATGGAATTCGGTGAACCATTCCGCCAGTGCCGCGAAGCGGTCGATGTCCTTGCAACTGTCGAGGAACTCGGCGAAGCGCGCTTCGAAGTCGTTGTAGCAGGCCACCCGGTTGAAGATCGTCCTGCTCGCGGGCACCACCATGCGCCGCCAGAGGAACTTGGCAGTATCCGAGAGCCGGTACGCTTCTCCGACGAGTTTGACCGGCTGCGCCTCGGTGGTGAGCACGCCGATCTGTCGTGAAAACAGGTTGGCGATGGCATCGAGAAGCCCGGTATGGTTGAGCGTGCGGCGGACGCGGGCGTCATCCAGTTCGACGACGCCGCCAAAGCAGCGCTTCTGCACGTACTCCCTCACGCTGGGATAGAGCTCGCTGAACTGCCCAGTGAGCCGGGCATGCCGCTCGACACGGCTGGTAAGGGATGAGAGCAGGTTTTCGACCGGCGGCACGTTCTCGGCGTTGAACTCCACCTCATCGGAGCCGACCTTGACGTCGATGATCCCGTGCATCAGGTCGATCCGATTCCGCAGTTCCTTTTCCAGGTCCTTCTCGGAACTCAAAGGCGGCAGCTTCAACGGGTCGAGTTCTTCCAACCGGCGATACTGGCGTTTATACAACGGCGTGGTGCGGGGGATGGCGATATCGTATTTCCGCCGATCTTCCACCGGGAAAATCTCGATGCCCGGCTTGGGTGGGCTGCTCACCGTGCGGATGCCCACGCCTTCCTTCTCCAGTTCCCGGATGAAGTTCTCGAAGGCGTTGGTGCCGATGAGTTCCAGAATCTGGTGGTTGTCGCGCGGCACGCCGCGCATGAGGCGCAGTCCCCGGCCGATGGCCTGCTCCGGCAGGATGTTGGCCTTGGCGGTGAATGGCCTCAGGCCCAGGATCACCGACACGTTGCGCACGTCCCAGCCTTCGCGCAGCATCAGCACCGAGACGATGGCGCGGATGCGCGATCTGCCTGAATCCACGTCTCTGGCCGCCGCCCGCGCCGCTTCGAGATCCTTCTGGGTGATCTCGCCATTGCCCTTGGTGTGGATCACCAGCACCCGATCCTTGTCCTTGAACTCCTTCTCGCGCCGCAAGCGCTCGGCGATCGAATCGGCGTCCTTGGTGTCTTCCGCCATGACGAACAGCAGCGGCTTCTCGTTCACCGCCCCGTAGTCTTTCACGTGGCTGCGCCAGCGCTCCACGGCGATGGCGATCCATTCGCTGTAGGCATCGCCCGCCTCGCTGTGGGCATAGCGGTCGGGGTCCGGCTTGTCGGTCTGGTGGATGATGAGCGGGGTCTTGACGATGCGGTCTTCCACCGACTGGGCCAGCGGGTAGTCCACCACGATCCATGGGAAGAAGGTACCGTTCTGGTTCTTGGGCGTGGCGGTAAAATCCAGCCACAGCGCGAGCCCGCCGGCACCCCGTGCCTTGAGGTTGTCGTGCAACGCCATCAAGGTCTTGTTCCAGGCGAGATCCTCGTCGTGGACGTGGTGGGCCTCGTCGTTGAGCACCATCAGATTGGGCAGACGCTTGACCCTCTCCAGCACGGGCGCAGCCGTGGCGAGGTTGCCCTTGGGCGCGTTGCCCAGCAGGGCCGCGACCGGGTTGATCGGCGCTTGAGGAGCGACGTCCTCGTAAATCTGCTGGATGTTGGTGAGGAACAGGTTGCCGGCGGGCGCCGGCTCGCGGGCATCCCCCCGCAGGGTCACCTGGAGCGCGAACTGGTTCTTCCATTCCGGCGGCACGATGGGTAGTTGATGGAAAACCCGGGCCGACTCGAAGTCCTCGCGCAGGCGCTCGTAGACGATCACGTTCGGCGCCACCACCAGGAAGTTGTCCGCCGCTGTGCTGCGCGCCTCCAGCCGGCGATGCAGCAGGTTCCAGGCGATGACCAAGCTCATGACCACGGTCTTGCCGCTGCCCGTGGCCATCTTCACCGCATAGCGGGTCAGATCTGCGGGAGGAAGTTCCTGCTCGGCCTGCTTGCCGATTTCCGGGATGTAGCGTCGGAAGCTGCGGGTGCCCTTGGTGGAAGTGAGAATCTCCAGTTCCAGCAGGTCAGGGCTCTCGAAGTAGGCCTGGACCAGTTCGGCCACGTCGCGCCGCTGCTCGACTTCATAGAGATAGACGAGCGTCTCCACCGCCTCGCGCTGGCAGAAGTAGAAGCGGAACGGTTCGCCAGAGGGCAGCAGATGATCTTCCTCGAACCAGTACTGAAACAGCCGCCGCGTGGTGTCGGAAGCGCCTGGGTAATCGCCGTCGCGCCAGGCATCCACTTGCTCGCGGATGCGCGTCACCAGGAGGGTTCGACTTTCCCGCCGGCCACCAGCCTCTTCCCATGCGTCAGCCCCAGCCTTGACCAGATGGCTGCGCGGCCGCGCATAAGGATTGCGCTCCCGAATTTCCGGTAGCTCGATCTCTAGGACGTTGACGTGCTCGCTCATGAACGATCCCATCCGTGGAACAAAGAGTCTGCGCGGATAATGAGCATGGCTGTAACTGATTGATTAACAATCGCCATTAGCTATTCCTCACAGTCATTATCTGCGGTGCCGGATAATGAAAACAAACTGACCGCCTCGCCGCCATCCGGCTTCCGATATTGGGTTTTCTGCTTGCCCTGGCTCGCATCCATGGCCAACAATCCCTGCTCCACCCAGCGTTTCAGCATTTTCGACGCTTTCAGGGTATCCACGTCGGCAATCTGACACAGGTTGCGGTTGTTGATGACACCGTGGCGGTCGATCCAGTCGCTGACCTGCTCCCACACCGCAGGCCGCTCCTCATTGAGCAGCATGACCAGCACGGCATCCCGATCCAGTGCGGGGCGCGTCAAATAGAGCGGCGGATACAGGCCGACGGCGCGCATGGTGGCGAACATCATGCGCACCCCTTCCCCGGCATCGATGTTGGGAGGCTCAGGGAACTCGCGCAGGTTGGCGGCAATCAGCGGGTTGCGGTTGAACGAGCCGGCACGCTCGATGGTGGCGACAGTGATGTTGCCCGGCAGCAAGCCGGGGCTCTCCACCTCGATGCGGTTATCGAAGATGCGTATCTGGATGTCCTTCGCGACGCTGTAGTCCCGGTGAATCACCGCGTTGGTGATGGCTTCGCGAATGACGCGCGCAGGATAGCGATGCACCGTCTCGAAGCCCGAGGCCGCGAGCGTCAACCCCTGGGCTATTTCGCCCGCGACATAGGCGTAGGCATCGGCCACCTGCCGGATCAACGGCCCGGTAATCGTCTTCGGTGTCTTCCTGAGATTGGGCACCGGGCCGTGTTCCACCCGGTTGCCGGTGTAATGAAACACCCGGATGGCGGTCTTCGCGGCCAGCACGCCGGCCGGGTCGTCGGCAAACAGCAGGACGGCCGCGCGGGTCGGCAGCAACACGCCGTCCTTGCGTTTGGCCAGGCCAAGGCGGAACAGGCGGTCGGCAACATCGCCGCTGCGCAGGGCGCGGCTAGCGCAGTAGAGGCGCCATGCCTCCGTGTCTAGCAGTTCCAGTGGCACGTCCACCAGTTCCGACTCGGCGCTGACCAGCCCGCGAGCCAAGGAAAGCGTCGCGATCTCTGCGGCCGACATTTGGCGGTTGCTCTTTCCCAAACGTCGCCAGGTGCCTCCTTCAACCACCGAGTGCACTTTCGAGCTCCTCGGCACGTGCACCAGGACGACTCTTCCCGGTTGACCATCTCGCAACGTGCAGGAAACCGGCACGAGGCGGACGCCCTCAACTGACGGGGTCAATTGCGTTGGCAGCTTGCGCCTTAACTCATCCAGGGCCACGGCGTTTTCCTCGATGCCGTACAGCCGCGCAGCCCCCGCCGCCTTGTCTTCGTCCTCCACGCCCAGCGCCAGCACGCCGCCCTCGGTGTTGGCGAAGGCGCACACCGTTTCAAGCGCCTTATGCACCATCTTCCCGGACACGCGCTTGGTCTCGAAGCGCGGCCCTTCCTCGGTCGAAAGAACCGCCGCGACGAGATTCGCGGCGTTCATCGCGCCAGCGTCGCTCACTTGACCTCCCACGCCAGCAGCTGGCTGGTGTCGTTGCCAAAGATGTCCACCACCTTGACCAGTACCTGGTAGCGGCCCGGTTCGGTGTAGTCGTGGGCGTCGCTCTCCAGCACCAGCTTGCGGTTGGCGCGGGTGCGGTAGGCCTGCCATTGGTTCATGAAGGTGTCGTGGCGGAAGTCCCAGTCCACCGCCCAGTAGTCGATGTAATCCGACCACTTGGCGATTTTGACGCGCACCTCGTCGGGGATCAGTTCGGTGTCGGGGATGACGAAGTTGGCGAGCTTCACCCGCACGCGCCGCTTGCCATGCTTGTCCGGCACGATCTCGGCCTCCAGGTGCGCGAGGTCGAAGAAGCGCACGTCGCCGCGTTCCACCGCCTGCCGTTCCATCACCTCGCGCGGGATGTTGAGCAACCTGAGCTTCACCTGATGGCTACGCTGTACCTGCTGGGCGAGTGGATCGTGCAGGCCCATCTCCCACTCCCAGCCCAGCACGTGCAGTTCCTTCTGGCCCAGGGCCGCCACTTCCGCCACGGCCTCGTTCACCTCGCGGATGGTCACCGGCGCGTCCACCGCGCCCACGTGCACCAGGGCTGCGCCCTTCTTGCCATGCACGTGGGTGCCGGCCACCGGCTGGGCGTGATACAGATCGAGGATGAAGCGCGCATAGGCCGCCACCGCCGCGACGTCCTGCTCTGCCGGCCTCTCGTCGCCGAAACTCACGCCCTGCCAGTACTTGCGCTCGTACTGGCCCAGGTTGAGGACTTCGAAGGGCTTGCAGTCCGGGGTTTCCAGCAGGCGCTTGCGGGTGGTGTGGATGGCGAAGCGGCCGAGGTCGCAGCCGATCCAGCGGCGGTCGTTGCATTCGGCCGCCACCAGGGTACTGCCCGAACCGGCAAAGCAATCCAAGACCAGATCGCCGGGTTTAGAGGCCAAAGCCAACGCCCGCTCGATCAGGTCGACGGGCTTCTGCGTGTCGTAATGCACCCACTCGGCCTTGTTGGCGGGCTGAAGGCATCGGATGCGCCAGATGTTATCCACCGTCCGTTCTTCGCTGATGTAGGTTTCCGCCTTGCCGTCCTCGCCGATAATGTTCTGGATTTTTCCATCGACCTTCTTGTATCGGAGTTTCTTGACCGCTTTATCGCGTGGCTCTTTGAGGGCGTTGTACGTGTAGCTCGCCTGCTTCGATTTGACGTAGTAGAGAATCTGGTCAAAGGCCTTGGGCAACAGCCGCTTCCGGCTGTCGTGCAGCTTGTTGTAGTAGTACCAGGCAATCTCGTTCTGGAAGTTCTCCCGGCCGAAAATCTCGTCCATCAGCACCTTGACGTAGGGACCGACGTGAACGTCCAGATGGACGAAGATCGAGCCGGTCTCGGAGAGCAGGCCCCGCAGCAGTTCCAGGCGCGATGCCAGCATCGAGAGATAGGAGGACAGTCCACCGCCCCAGGTGTCCCGGTAGGCCTTCTCTTCCATCAACGAAGGTTCCTTTCCCGGCAGGGGATCGTCGCCATCGCCCACCAGCACCTTGAAGGAGAAATCTGACCCCGTGCCGAACGGCGGGTCGATGTAGATCAAATCCACCTTGCCCGCGAACTCTGCCATCAGGCTGGCCAGCACCAGCTGGTTGTCGCCCCAGATGAGCTTGTTGCGCCACTCGTCCTGCCCGCTCGGCTTGGCGGCAAACAGGTCGGTGGTGTGGCCGACGGCGCGGCTGGCGCGGCCTTCCTTGATGGTCTCCACCACCTGGAAGGGCAGCGCCACGCCGCGATTGACGACACGGTTGCCGTGCTCGTCGTACTTGCCGGGCCAGACCAGTTCGGGCTGGGTGATGTCGATGTTCGGCATATTTCTGGTGCTCCCTTTCTTGATTACTGGCCGATGTCCGACCGGCAGATGCCCTGCATGTCGCAACCGTTACAGCGGGCGACTCGACAGAGCCGGTTGTCGCGGATGTCGCGGCCGGCGGCGACGACTCCTTCTTCCGTTTCCCGCAGCAGACGTTCCTCCACCAGTTCCCGCTGGGCCGTGCCGGCGCCCTGGTCCAGGTTGTAGATTTCGATCAGGTCCGCCGAGCGGCCGGTGAGCTGCTGGTAGCCCAGGGCGTAGATGTGAAGCTGGCGGCTGGTGACGTCCTCTTCCTGGGCGCGCTCGGTGGACTTGAAGTCGATGATGATGATCTGCTGGGTGTCGGTGCGGCGGATCAGGTCGATGCGCCCATGTACCACCACGCCGTCGGCGAGCTTGAGCTCGATGGCCTTCTCGGCATACTCGATCTTGTCCAGCAGTTGGCCGTTCTCGTCCAAGTAGCGGCGCAGGGCCCGGTCCGCCTGCACCCGCATGTCATCGCGCAATTGCTGCCAGGCGTAGGGCAGGTGCAGGTGCGTGTCGAGGAGTTGCGGTACCGCCCAGGCATGCAGGTACTCGCCATCCAGCGCCTTGTGGTGGACTTCCGCCAGGGCGTCGTGGAGCGACTTGCCAAAGCCGAGCTTCTCGTGGAAACCCGGGTTGAAGCCGTACATGAAACGCAGCTTGAACTGATACGGGCACTCGTAGAAATACTTCAGCTCGCTGAAGGTGAGCAGGATCTCCGACTGTTCCTGGCGTGGCCGGGGCGGCAGCTTCTCGATAGCCGGCGGTGCGGGCTCGCGCGTGAGCACGTAGGCGGAGGCAGTGATTTCGCGCAGGAAGGGCGACTCCTTGGCGAACATGCCCTTGGCCGCCTCGGGCGCCCAGGTGCAGTAGAGGTACTTCTTGGCCCGGGTCAGCGCCACATAGAGCAGGCGGCGCTCATCCGCCTCGCCGCCATCCAGGCGGTGCCCGCCCACTACCGCCGCCGGCGGCAGGACGTGGGACCACTTGCGCCCGCCCTGCCCCTTGGCGGGGAAGCGGTTCTTGACCAGGTTGGGCAGAAAGACGACAGGGAATTCCGTACCCTTGGCACGATGCACCGTCATGACCTGCACGGCATCCGGCTGGGCGAAACCGGCGTCCTCCCAGCCCTCGGGGTAGTAGTCCGGGGCGTTGTGGATCAGATAGCCGGAGAAGTACCCGTACAGGTCGTCGGGCTTGGTGTGGAAGTGGATGGTCTCGTAATCGGTGATGACCTGGCTGAACTTGCCCAGGTTGTAGAAGACGATTTCGCCGTGTGCCCGCTCATCTCCATCGCGATGGGGGATGGTTTCCTCCCGCAGCTCGATCGCTGCGAGGAAGCCCGTGTAGGCGCCCTGGAGGGAGTAGCTCGACTTCTGCCAGCGATTGGGCCAATCGGCTTTTTCGGCATCCAGCCAGGCGATGCCTTGCCGGACTTGCGCCGGCGTCAGGCCCAGATCGGCCTGTTGCCACGCCTGTTCCACCGCATCCGCCGGGGCGATGCCGGCGAGATAATGAAATACAGTACAGGCGGCCTGGACCTCGGCCGTGTCGAACAGCCCCGCCATGCCCTTGACCACGTAGGGGATGCCGGCCTCGCGCAAGGCATCGAGGACGGCCCCAGCGCTGTTCTTCACGCTGCGCAGCAGAATGGCGCAGTCAGACCAGGACAGGCCTCGGGTCTCGCCATTCTCGGTGAAAGGCATGCCACGCATTTCCTGAATCTTGCGGGCGATCCATCGGGCTTCGCTTGCCGGGCTGTCGAACTTGAGGCAGAGCAGGTCGCCATGCCGGAAGTCCTGGTTGCCAGCGCTCTGCATGCGCTTCTCCAGCCGCCCGTCGTTGCGCTCCACGACCTGACGCGCGCTTTCCACCACGCCTTCGCTGCTACGGAAGTTTTCGGCTAGCGCGACCCGCGTGACACCGGGGTAGCGGTCGGCGAAGCCGACGATGTTGGCGATGTCGCTGCCGTTCCATTGGTAGATAGTCTGGTCGTCGTCGCCGACCACGCACAACTGGGCGCCGAGGTCGTGGAGCAGTCGGATCAGGCCTTCCTGCAGGGGGTTCACGTCCTGGTATTCGTCCACGATCAGGTATTTCACCCGGTCGGCCATCTTCTGCCGCAAGCCGGCATCGCTCATCAGCGCTTCGACCGCCTCGGTCAGAATCATGCTGTAGTCGAGATAGCGGTGTTCGTGCAGCAGGGCGGTGTACTTGGCCAGGGCCTGTCGCACCGGATGGTCCCCCAGCGCGACCTCGTCGATCTGGGCCTCGCGCACGAGGGAGAGGATTTTCATGTAGAGCTTGGAATCGTTCCACCGCTCCAGTTGCTTCCCGTCGTGAGTGGTGAGATCGCGCAGGCCGCTCCGCTTGCTGTTGCGGTCGATGAGCAGGCGCTGCTGCACCTCGCTCAGTACCGAATACTTGAGGAAACGGAAAAGATAGGACTGGAGCAGGTCCAGGCCGAAGCCGTGGATGGTGCCGACAAACATCTCGGCCAAGCCGACGTCCTGCCCCAATTGTTCTCGGCACAAACGGTGAATACGATCCTTGAGTTCGCCGGCGGCCTTTTCAGTGAAGGTGAAAGCCACGATGTTCGCCGGGGTGATGCCCTCGGCGGCCTTAGTGCTCAGGATGTTGACGATGCGCTGGGCCAGTACCTGGGTCTTGCCCGATCCCGCGCAGGCGATCACCTGGAGGTTGCCTTCCAGATGGGTGATTGCCTGCTGCTGATGTTCCGTATATTGCATTTTCGACGCGCTCACTGTGCGTACTTGGGCAGCACGCCCTCGCGGGCAAAGCTGTACGCCCGCTCGCCGGCCACGATGATGTGGTCCAGCACCGGTATGCCTATGGCGCCGAGCGCCTGCACAAGCACGGCGGTCAATTGATGATCGGCACTGGAAGGCTTTGCTGTCCCGCCAGGGTGGTTGTGGGCCAGAATGACACTCGCCGCCCGGTGCCGGAGCGCCTCTTCCACGACGTGGCGCGGATGGACATGGGCCTCTTTGACCGTGCCCTCGCCGATCAAGGCGGGATAGAGCACCCGGCACTGGCTGTCCAGGCACAATACGTAGAACACTTCTTCGGGGCGCCCCGCCATGAGGGGGACGAGGTACTCGGTCACTGCCTCGGAGCTGGTCAGCCGAGGCGAATCTCGATTGACCCGGTCGTGGAAGTAGCGGCGGGTGATTTGTGGGATCAGGCTCAGGAAGGCGGCAGCTTTGTCGCCCATGCCTTCGACGGCGGCGATGTCCTTCGGATCGGCTTCCAGCACCGCAGAAAGCGAGCCAAAGCGGCGCATCAACTTATGGGCGATGGCGTTTGTATCAGACCGGGGGATGGCGTAAAAAAGAAGTAGTTCGAGAACCTGATGGTCCTCGAACCCGTCCAGACCATCCGCCAGGAAACGTGCCCGAAGACGCTCACGGTGTCCAACATGGATTGTGGAGGTTTCAACGCCGACCACGCCGCTTCAATCCTCTGTTAGGTGAAGGCACTTTCTGGCAGTGCGACAATCATTGCGGCCAGCGTCAATTCGGTGCCAACAGCTGTGAAAGCCCGCTGTTGAGTACGTTCTTCAATGACGCCTCGTGGGCGCTAGCCGTCCGTGCCCCCGCTTCTACAAAATTGGCAGAGTATACGCCAACGGCCTTTCCATCGGACTACTATCGGGGGCAAAACCTGCGGTCAGCGATGGGCTAAGAGCTCCCCGTCAACGATGACCGCTTTCGGTTAAACTGATCCGGGTCTGTCACCCAAGGAGAGTGTTCGTGTGCATTCGTGCTTTGCAGGGCGGCTCTGCTTGCGGGATGTACCGCCACTGTGGGGGGCCGCACCCCGGTCGCTGAGGAGAGCCCCAAAATGAGGTGCTGGATTTGCGGAGCGGAGTCACCCTCGACTCGCGAACATATGGCTAAAGCCTGTGACCTGAAGGCGTTGTTCGGCAGGCCTTCTCAACTTTCCCCCCTATTTTTCAGTGCCAGCAACCGCCCGGGCATGCCTGTGCGCAGGAATCTCCGAGTCGGTAGCCTCAAGTCGGACACGCTGAAATTCGCTCACCGCATCTGCCAAACCTGTAACAGCGCGCGCACGCAGCCTTATGACTACGCTTGGGAGCACTGCTCGGTGGCGCTGCTTGCGGCGTTGCCAAGGTTGCTGACGAAGGGCGCATTTCGCGCCAACTGGTTGTTCCCTTACGACACGGGTCGTGCAATGCGCGGTCTTCATTTGTATTTCACGAAGCTGTTCGGTTGTCTGGTGATCGAAGGCGGAATTCCCATCGACACTGCGTCGCTCGCGGAGGCTATCAAGATCGGACAACCATATCCCTACCTATACCTCGCCTTCGGTCACCAGGCGATGCCGGTCTATATGGTCGGTGGAAGTGACATGCTCACGGTGCAGGTGGATGGCAAAGTGGCTTTTGCGACGTGGTCTTATAACGTAGGAGACCTGGCGGTGAATGTGATGTACGCCCTGCCTGGGGTACAGCGACAAGGCCTGGAAGTTGCGTGGCATCCCTGCATGGGGGCGCAGTGGCTGCGTTTCACCCGGTTCTGAACAACTAGTGTCAAGACCAGTAGTTCAATAGGCAATTACTCGACAACAATTTGGATCCCCTTGGTTTGGACAGGCAACGCTATCTCTGCACATAGTGCCAGCTCGTGTGCTGTTTGGGCCTCGGTGCACTCGAACCCACGCCGAGCTGAGGCTGCAACCTAGCGTCCTGGGGCAGCGGTGACGTTAGTTGTTGAACGCCCCGGTCTCCGCGAAGAACCCAAATTTGTTGCTTAGCGTTCGTGCGCGTCCGCGGCGGGCGACACGAGCAAAGTGATTCCTGATGCTCAAGCCCCATCATTCCGCGTGCACCGGCCCGATCGCCCGCGCCAACCTTCTCACGCATTCCGCCATTTGTTGTTCCTCCAAATTGCCATAACCCAAAACCAATCCGTTGCAGCGCACGGGTGGCTTGGTGTGTTTGCTGAGCGGGCGCACGCCCAAGCCCAGAGCCGCAGCGCGAGCGGCAACCTGGGTGTCGCGCCAGCGCAGCGGCAGCCAGAGGGCGAGATGCAGGCCCGCTTCGCCCCCGGTGATGGAGAAGCGCTGGCCGAAGGTGGCGGCGAGCGCGTCACGCAGTGCCGTCTGGCGCGCGGCATAGCGGCTGCGCATGCGGCGCAGGTGGGCGGTGTAATCGCCGCGTGCGATGAAATCGGCCAAGGCGCGCTGCTCTATGCCTTGACCCGGGCGAGTGACCTCGGCGGCGGCGTGCGCAAAATCGGCAGCGATGGCTTGCGGCAGCACCAGGTAACCCAGGCGCAGCCCCGGATAAAGCGTTTTGCTGAAGGTGCCGACATAGGCCACGGGTGCGTCGGATTGCAGGCCGAAGATCGCCGGCGGTGCGGGGCCGGCGCGGCGAAATTCGCTGTCGTAATCGTCTTCGATGATCCAGCTGCCTTTTTGCCTTGCGCGCTCGATGAGGGCCAGGCGTCGGGGCAGGGACATTACCCGCCCGGTGGGATATTGGTGCGAAGGTGTGACCATGATGAGCCGTGGCGGATGCCTGCGCCAGTCGTCGGGGCCGGGCGCCAGGCCTTGCGCATCGACGGGCAGGTCATGCACTTTGAGCCCGGCGAGCTCAAAGGCGATGCGCGCCGAGCGATAGCCGGGGTTTTCCACCCACACCGTGTCGCCTGCGTCAGCGAGCAGCCGCGCACAAAGATCGAAGGCCGCTTGGGTGCCGCTGGTGATGATGATTTGATGGGCCGTGACTGCGAGGCCGCGCACCGTGCCGAGGTGGCTGGCCAGCGCTTCGCGCAAGGCCGGGTCGCCGCCCAGGGCGGCATATCCGAGCTGTCGCGAGCTCGCCTCGCGCCATGCGCGCGCGAGGCAGGCGCCCCAGCGTCGAAAGGGAAAGGCGGAGTAATCCGGCACGCCGGGCGCAAAGGGCAGGCTGGCGCCCTCGGTGGTGGGCTCGGGCCGCAGCGCGACGGCCGCGCGGGCCGACAGTTGCGCCACCGCGGCGGGTGGCTCACGGTGGCGCGAACGCGCCGCTGGCCGCGTAGCCAGAGGGGCGACGCGCGTGCCCTGCCGATTCCCCAGCAAACAACCTTCGGCCACGAGTTGCTGGTAGGCGTAAAGCACGGTGTTGCGCGCAATCCTCAAGGAAGCCGCCAGGCGGCGACTCGCGGGCAAGCGCGTGCCGGCCGCGAGCCTCCCGGTGAGAATGGCTTCGCGCAGACGAAGGTAGATCAGACGCTGACGTGGGAGCGCTTCGGGCAGGGGCGGCGCGAGCAACCATTCGAGTTCCATCGTGGCTCCATGAGAACGCTGTATCGTGGTGCTACACAAGGTACCATGCTTGACCTAAGCTCGGGGCTGGTTTCCTTGCGCGAGCCCCCGCCATGCCTGCTTCCACTGCCCCTTCCCCACGAGTCCGCGTGCGCCGCCTGCCCGATCGCGCCCATTACGAAGCCGCGACCATCCATGCCATCGTCGATGCCGGTTTGATCTGCAACGTGGCCTTTCAGATCGACGGTGAGGTGCATGCCATTCCGGTCAACCATTGGCGCGTCGGCGAGTTTCTCTACATCCACGGCGCCAAGTCAGGGCGCATGCAGCAGGCGATTACCGAAAGCGAAGTCTGCGTCACCATCGCGCTTGCCGACGGCCTGGTGCTGGGGCGCTCGGCCATGCACCATTCGATGAATTACCGCTCGGTGGTGATTTACGGCCGCTTCGAAGCGGTCACCGACGCGGCGGCCAAACAACGCAGCTTGCAAGCTTTCATCGAAGGACTTTACCCGGGTCGCTGGGACACTTTGCGACCGATCGACGCCAATGAACTCAAGGCCACCAGCGTGCTGCGGCTGCCGCTGGCCGAAGCCTCGGCCAAGGTGCGCAACTGGGGCGCAAAAGACGCTCCTGCGGATTTGAGCTGGCCGGTGTGGGCCGGTGTACTCCCTTTGCAAACGACCCTCGGTGCTCCGTGCCGGGAAGAGAACAGCGTGGCGGGAGAGGTGCCGCGGACGCGGTTCAGCGCGGCAGACTGATCGGGTTTGTTGCCGCTTGGCCGAGGCGTCTGGATACGGGCCCTGCGCTTTGCCGGGGAGGAACGCTCGCTGCAGCTCAAGGTGGCGCCGGGCGTCACCATCGGGCGCCACCGCCACGAGGGTGACGTGCACGCCTATAACCTCGCCGGCAGCCGCCGCCTGGGCAATGGCAGCATTGCCGGCCCGGGCGCCTATGTTTTCGAGCCGGCGGGCAACATCGATTCCTGGACCTGTGTGGGCGACGAAGCTTGCGTGGTGCAAATCAGCATGACGGGGCGCCTGAGTTACCTCGCCGACGAGGGCGAGGTGGTGGATTACATCGACACTGCGAAGCTCAAGGCGCAGTACCTTGCCTGGTGTCGCGATAACGGGCATGAACCACAGGCCATCGGCGCTCGGGAATGAGCGCATGCCGTCGCGCCCGCCCCGCCGAGCTCAGCGCGCAGAAAAAGCGACCAGCGGCAAGCCGGCGCTTCACCGATGTTCTAGCGCGGCATGGCAAGACGAGGCAAACTCACGCCATGACGACGCCGACCTGGAACCACCACAGCTTTACCGCCCCCTTCACCGCCAGCGGCAAGGCCGCGCTGGTTCCGCCGCCGCCTTGGCACTATGCGGGTTGGCTGATCAATATCGCCTTCGAACACGAGCTTGGCGACGTGGCCGGTTTGCTGCCGCCCGGTCTGGGGCGCCCGGTTGGGCGCGGTTGTGTGCATTTTGCCGAATGGCAGGCATGTACTGACGGGCATGAACTCTGCGACCCCGTGCTTGCCCAGTACCGTGAGACCATCGTGCTCCTGGAGTTTGAGGCCGAAGACGGCACCCATTTGAATTATTGCCCGGCGATCTGGGTGGACCAGGACATTTCGCTGCTGCGCGGGCTGCTGCAGGGCTGGCCCAAGAAGCTGGGCAGCACCTGGCTCACCCGCAGCCTGCCGCTGCATCACCCCGCCGCCGCGCCCTTGCGCGCCGGAAGCCGCATGGGTGCTTCGCTCGCGGTGAAGGATAGACGCCTCCTGGAGGCATCGCTCACCTTGACCGGCGCTCCCGGAAGGGCGCTCGGCTTCTTGCAGCAACCGGTGATCGGCGCGGTGGGCTGGCCCGATCTGCGCAGACCTGGCCACTATCCCCAACCGCAGTTGCTGCGCCCCGACATTCGTGATCGGACGAGCAGCGACTGGCACGAGGCGCAAGCCAGCCTGCGCATTTACGCGCATCCGCACGAGGAGCTGGCGCTACTCGGCGCCCTGCAAGTCCAAGCGGCCAGTGTCGGCTGGGCCGGCATTACGGTGGCGGGCGCGCTCGATGCGTAGAGCGGTCTTCGTGCGCATGTTCGCAGGCTTGGCACCATGGCGCTGACGCGCTCGGAGATTCGGCGCCTCGAACTGTGCGGGGTGGAACTGGCGCGGCATACCCGCAGAGGTCAGGAATGGGTGGCGCACTGGCATGAAGAATGGTCCTTTGGGGCGATCGTTCGGGGCGAATGCCGTTGCAGCGTCGGTGGCGAACTGCTGCGTCTGCGCTCGGGCGATATCCTGGCGATCCCGCCGCGAACCGTACATTTGGGCCTGCTGGACACGCCCCCTGAGGGTGGCGAAATTTTGGTCGTAATGCTCTACCTTCCGCCATCCTGGCTCAAGCAAGAAGCTTTCGCGCTGCCCGCCGGCTACGGCAAGGCCTATGCACCCGCGCTCGCTCGCCAGGCCGCGCACTTGACCGAGGCCGCGCCACTGCGACAGTGGTTGCAGCAGTCTCTGCCGGTGCTTTGCCGAAAGATTGCGCCCCGCATCGAAACGTCGCGCGAGGTCTTCGCCTCGCCGGCGGAACTTGCCTTATTGCAAGCGATGCGCCTCGCCGTTTTGGGCGGCGACTGGCAGGTTGCGGGCGTCGCTCGCCGCTGCGGCGTTAGCCGGGAACGCCTGCACCAAGTGACTACCCGCCGCCTCGGTCTCGCGCCTTCCGATTACTTGCGCACCTTGCGCCTGCATCGCGCCAGGGAGCTGCTCGAAATCAACCCCTCTCTGGCCCACATTGCTGCGGAATGCGGCTTCGCCGACCAGGCGCACTTCACGCGATGGTTTCGCAAAGCCTTTGGCTACACCCCCGGAGACTGGCTGCATGGGCAAGCGGTCCGCCGCAGTACTCCGGGCGGCATGGCGCTGCGGCCATCGATCCCGTCCCAATCGAAGCGAACCGCGAGGGCGGCAAGCTCGGTATTGGTCTGAGTCTACCGATTTTGCTGCAATCGTGTCGGGCGCCTTGAGCTCTCGTCGCCGCGGCTGACTTCGGTTTGGCGCTGGCCCTACCAGTAGCGCATCGCCTTTTCGAAGAGTTCCGTGAGATGCGCTTCGGTAACCGCCTTGGGCGCATTCTTGACCAGACGTTGCTGCGCCCAAGCACCCGCGGTGAGGGTCGGCAAATCGCTCGCGTCGTAGCCGACGCCGCCCACGCCATTGGGGAGGTCGCACACGCGCATCAACTCGATCAGCCGCCGCGCGACGATCTCACCAGCGTCCTGCGGTGTTGCGCCCAGGATATCGGCTTTAAGCCAGCGCGCGGCGTCGAGGTGGCGAGCGGGACAGGCGTCGGCGGTGAAGCGAAACACCGCCGGCGCGTTGACGATCACCGACAGGCCATGCGGCACCATGGGCTCATCTTGCGGATAAGCTGGGGCGCGAAAGTCGCGCACGCCGCCGGCCACGGCGTAGGCCATGCCGTGGGGCAAATGCACGCCGGCGTTGCCAAAGGCGATCCCGGCGAGTGTGGCCGCCCACATCATGCCGTCGCGCGCTTCCTGGTCGGCGGCATCGTGCACCGCGCGTTCGAGGTAGCTGCCGGTCAGTTGCAGCGCTTTCTCGCAGCCGAAATCGCTCCACGGGTTCGCGCCCTGACTCATTGGCCTCAGGCTAGGCCTTTGAGGCTTGGCACGTCGAGTGTGGGGCAAAGCGGTGTAGCTCTCCAAGGCGTGGGAGAGCACATCGAAACCGGAGGCGGCCACCACCGCCGCAGGCAAAGTCCGGGTCGTGGCGGGGTCGATCAGCGCGAGCGTGGGTCGCAGTCGGCGGGAGACGATGCCGGTTTTCACGCCTTTCTCGACCCAATCGAAAATGGCGATGCCAGTGCATTCGGCGCCGGTGCCGCAAGTGGTGGGGCAGGCGATGTGGGGCTTCAATGGCCCCGGCACGGCGCGGCCTTCACCCAAGGGCGCATTGACGTAGGCGGCGAATTCGGCGGGGTAACTCGCGTAGAGGTTGGCCGCCTTGGCGGTGTCGATCACCGAACCGCCGCCCACCGACAGGTAACCGTCGAAGCGCCCTGCCGCGGCGAAACGCGCCGCCTCGCGAAAGGCCTGATCGGTGGGTTCAACCACGACCTCGCTGTAGAGCACCACGTCGACTCCTGCCGCAGCAAGCGCGCGGCGCGCCACATCGACATGTTCCAAGGCCGCCAGGCGCGGGTCGGTAAAAAGCGCCACGCGCTTCAAGCCCAGATTGCGCGCATGATCGCCGGCTTCGGCGAGGCAACCCGGCCCGAAGGTGATGGCGGAAATATCGACCGAAAAAATCGCATCGCCGCCCTCAACGAGGGCATAGTGATGGCAACAAGACATGACGACTCCGGGCGGTGAGGGTGCGGATCGGAAAAAAGAGGGCTGACCGAGGCTGCCCAGCCAGGGCCGCCGGCATCAGGCCTCAGCCCAAGGATCTGGCCGCGCCAGCACTTCGGCATACCACTTCTCGTGCGCGCCCAAGCCGCTTCCGAACCCTGCGGCGACGAGCACGTCGCGCCAATCCGTGTTGGCAAGCTCAACCGCAAAATCGAGTTCTTCGAAAGCGCCGCGAGACAGCTTAAGCGCTGCGAAGCGCAAACGCTCCAGACCTTCCGGGCTGGAGTGTTCGCACATCGGCATGCCGGTTCCGCAGCGTTCGATCAACTTGCGGCGCACCTTTTCGCGGCGGTTCGCCTCGGGGAAAAGGTGTCGCACCAGCGCTTCGGTGCGAGGGCTCAATGGTGTTTCGATCAGCATCGCCGTGGTCGCATCCCTAGCTGTTTCAGTTGGAAACAAACTCCACGCGCCCGATCCAGTTCTTCTTTCGACGAGCCAGCCGGTCGGCAGTGGCTTCGCCTTCGAAGTGCGTGGCGGCGCGCCGATAGATCGCGGGGTCCACGTTCTCGAAGCAATTGGCGTTGACCACGGCGAACCATTGCTCGTCGATGCGACAGGTGATGAAAGGCAGCGCGCCGCAGTCGGCGCAAAGGTGAAAGCGCGCCGTCTGCGTGGCAAAAGTGTAGGGTGTCACTCGCGCCGGATCCCGCACCCAGATGCGCAGCGTGCCGGCGGGATACGAGGTCCAGGCTGCGCCATGTTTGCGGCAAAAGGAGCAGTCGCAGAGGCGCAGCACGATTTCCTCGGGTGCGGGCGTCCAATCGAGTTCGAAGCGCAGATTCCCGCAGTGACAGCCGCCGGAAATATCCATGGCGGCCGTTAGTGCCGGTGCCCGTGATGCGAACCGGCGGGCGGGTGCGCTGCGGGCTTTGCCGCGCTCCCGGCATAGCCGCGCAGAACCGCATAATGCGCCACCTGAGCGGGTGTGAGTATGCTGCAGATGATCTTCATGAATCCTTCCTGCCCATCGAGAAGCGAGCGCTCGACCGCGCCAAGTTTCGGTCGACCCGGCATGCTGGTGAGTTACTCCGCCCTCCTGGGGCGGCGCCTTCTCGCCACATGACCAAGCAGAGCCTGCGGCCCCTAGTATACGCTTCGTCTCCCTCGCCCCGCCCCAGACGGCGGGGCTTATGCTCGACCCATGCTCAGCGCAAAACTGAAGATCAAACGTCCATCATGCCAGGCGCCAGACCGGCGAAGCTTGCGCTATGCCGCTTGCTTGGCGTGGCCGCTCCGGCGCCGCCCGGCGAAGCGTCCGGGCCAAGGCAACGGCCCCGCTGACGCCGGGCGAAACGCGGCGCCTCCGCTATGCCGTTTCCTTGGCATGGCCGCTCCGGCGCCGCCCGGCGAAGCGTCCGTGCCAAGGCAAGGTCCCAGCGAAGCGCCGGCGCTCGGCGGTCCTTTTGCGTTCCGGCTGGCCCGGCTCAGGTGACCATCGCCCTGAGGCCCACATAACGCGGAAAGGCAAAACCGTTCTCGCGGTCGCGCCAATAGTCTTCCAGCAGCATGGGCGGAAAAATGGTTTTGCCCGCGAAGTCTGCCCGAGCGAGCCAGGCTGCTTGCACGATGCTCTCCGTTCGGGCTTCGGGCGCATGGCAGTGAAGCGAGCCGCCCACCACGCGGCCGGTGAACCAGACTTTGCATTCGCGCAAATTGGCGTTGGCAAACTCTTCGAGGTAGGCGATACGCAACACTTCGACCTCCAGGCCGCACTCTTCCCGCACTTCGCGCCGGGCCGCCGCAATGAGGTCTTCGCCGTCTTCCACGCCGCCGCCGGGGGCAACCCAAAAGTCATGAATGCCTGGGCGCAGATGATGCACCAGCAGAATCTTATGCTCGTGTTCGAGCAGCACGCCCGCCGCGATCCGGTGCCGAATCTGACTCATGGCAAATCCGATTCCGGGTGGTCGCGCGGCACCAAGGCCCAGTAGGTGGGCAAGCTTCCCCCCGCGAGCGGTTTCACCCTCACCGATAGGTCGTTGATGCGGCCTCCCGTATCGACGCCCAGGCGCTGCCGCACTTCGACAAAACCGCAGCGCGCCCAAAAACGTTCGGCGCGAGTGTTGCCGATCACCACGCCCAAACGCAACCATGAAGCGCCGCTCGCCTGGATCCAGCTTTCCATGGCTTGGTAGATCGCCGGCGCAACACCTCGGCCGTGCCAGCGAGTGGCGAGAAGAAACAGTGCCACATGCCACACGCCCGGCGCGCCCAAATCCGAAACCACGGTCGCCATGCCTTGCAGCCTGCCCTCCTCGTCATAGAAGCCCAAAGTGTGTTGCTCCGTATAGCTCAGGTAGACCGGCGGGCGCTCTTCGAATTCGGTTTGGGCTTCTCCCGGCAGCGCGCTGCGCCCATTGATCGCCAGAAAATACTCCGGGTTGGCATCGAACAGCGCCTGCAAAGCGGGCACTTCGTGCGCCTCCAATGGCCGCGCGATCAAGCCCGCAGCGGAAAAGAGGGCTGCGAGTCTGCGTTTTTCGTTCATTGGCGAAAGTAAATGCAAAGCCGAGCCTCGTCCCACTCGATGCGGGCGTGCGGCGCGCGCTGGCGCTGCGTTTCCCGGGCCACGGTTTGCAAGATATCTTGGCGTCGGCCTTGCGCCCAGGGGTAGAGCCGATCCCAATCTTGGGTCGAGGGAATACTCAGCATCGCCAGCACGTCGCCGCCGCCAAACTCCCAATAGAGCCGACAACTTTCGCGGCCTTCGCGATACTCCACGGTGCCGCTGCGTCCGGTGCTGGTGACGGTGACCTTGCTACTCATGGTTTGCTCCCCCCGAGTGACCAAGGCGCCATTTTCGGGCGAGCCAAAGCGCAACCCCGAAAACCGCGAGGGTGCCACGAACCGCGTGAAGCGTCTCCAAGGGCAGGATCCCCAGGAGACCATTGCCCTGCGACCACGGCGCCCGAAATTTCATGTCCGCATGCAGGACGCTGTCCAGCGCCACAGGCGAGCAGCTGCCGAGAAAGGCGCCCAGCGCTTTGAAGGCGAGGCCGGGTTCGAAATGAAAAGGCGTGAAGGGCATGGAAGGATTCAGTGCGGCGAGCGCCTGGGGGTGCATCGAGGGCGCGCAGGTTCAGAGCGCCAAGCTGTCCAAGGGCACTTGCTCGATCGGATGCGGTGTCTCGGGCAGCACGCGGCATTCCGCTCGGAATACACAGCTCGCCGCCGCGCGGGTCTCGGCAACACTCACCAGGTTGTCGCGCTCGCCGACCATCATATGCACTGGCGTGCGGATGCGCGCCAGAGTAGCGTCGCGAAATTCGCCGACTTCACCCAGATGCTGCAGCAGTTCCGCGGTGCGGCTCACCACCGTCTGCCAATCGGCGCCATGCCGCTGCGCCAAGGCGGCGGCGAGCTTGGGCACTTTGTGCGCGAGGGTGTCCGGGTCGAGTTTGGGCGCCTCGCGCGCCGCCGTGGCCGTATCCCAACGAAATTTGGTGCCTAGGGTGCTGATATGCGCAAAGCGCTGCGCTTGCTCCAGAGCCGCGAGGCACGCCACAAAGCCGCCCATACTGTGGCCAAAAACCCGCGTCTGCGCGATATCGCGCGCGTCGAGGAAAGCAAACACGTTCTCGACGAAGTGCTCCAGACGAAAAGGCCGGCCGGGTCGCGCCGCCTTGCCGTGGCCTTCGAAATCCAGACAACTCACCGCGTAGCGTTCTTCAAGCTGGGGCAGCCAGGCGGCAAACTGCTCGCTGGAGCCCAGCGCGCCATGCAACAAGAGTAAATGCGGGCGGTTCATGTCCGACCTTGGGTAATGGGGCGAGGGGAATTCAAAGTCGCAATCCGCATGATTCTTCCTCCCGAGTGGCTGCCGCGCTGGGGGATGCGGCGCATGACGCAGATGCGTGCATGTTAGCGCGATTGACGCCGCCCACCAACGGACTGCAGCGATCCACCCAAAGGGGCGAGCGCGGAAAACGACCAATACGCTGTTCTGCTCCCGCACCTTCCAATTGCCTAAAGCGCCAAGCGCCGTTTCTAGGATAATCCGCCGCCGAGTCATCCGCTCTGCCTTGCCCGGCGATGCCGCCTGCGGCATGATGGGCCTGGCCGAGCGGCGCGGCGGGTGCGCCCTCGCGCGAGCTTGGCAGCCGGTCCAATTGCGGTGGGTCTGTCGCAGCGCGCGGCCAGGGGCAAAACTGCAGGAGCAAACCCTAGGGAGAACACCATGAGTTGGGCACTTTCGATTTTTGTGGCGCTGCTGACCGGTATCGTGAGCGCGATCGCGGCGGGCTTCGTGGCCGCCGGTTATGCCACCTGGTACCGGGTGTCGAATTTCGAAGGCGCCGCGGGCTACATGATCCTGGGTGTCGGCCTTTTGGCCGGGGTGGCAGGCTTGGCGTTCGGCCTCATCGTGGCACGCTACGGGGCGGCGGGCGAGGGGGGGAGTTTTCTGCGTGCCGCGTCGATCGCCCTGGGCAGCGTGGCGCTCATCGCGGGTGTCGCAGCCGCAGGCGGCTGGCTGCTGGCCGAACATCCGCCCACCCTGGATGGTCACGAGTTGATGCTGGAAGTCGAATTGCGCCTACCCGCCGGACAAACCCCCGTTGCCGAACTGCAAGCGGGCGATTTCTTCGTCGTCGAGGTATTGTCCGGCGGCGAGCTGCACAGCCAGCAAAGCGGCAACTTCTCGCTCCAAGCGGCCCGCCAGGAGGGGCCGCGCTGGGTCGTCCCGGCTTCGGCGTATCTGCATAACAAGCGCGCGGGGCGGGTGATTCACTGGCGCCTCGGGGGTATCGAGGCGCCGCGCTTTCAGCTTGTTCTGCCGGCAAAACCGGGCCGCGAGCACCAGCAATGGAGCGAGTGGGGTCCGCGCCCGCAAGCCGGCAGTCCACCCTGGCCGGACACTGAACCCTCCTACCGCTTTCGGGTGCAGGCGATATTGCCGCCCCCGCCCCCGCCCAGTGAAAGTGAAAGGCAAGCCGCCGCCCTGGCCGAGGAAGAGCGCATCGTTGCCGCCTTCGGACCCGATACGCCGCTGCGCGACTGGTTGCCTTATCTTGGACCCAACGCACCCGAGGCGCGGACACGAGCGACCCTGCCCCTACTCGCCGCGCGAGCCAATTTCGCCGCCGAACTGGCCGTCGTGATGCGTGATGCCGACCCCTATCGAAGCTCGGAAGCGTTGCGTCTGCTGACCCAAATCACCCCCGCGCAGCCGGCTTTGGTGGAGCCCGTGCGCGCCTACGGCGCTGAACTGGGGCAACGCCTGCGCGATATCGTCGCCCTGCCGGTAGAGGACGATCCGGGTTATCACCAGGCTGCGGAATTCTCTGTGCGCTTCAGCGCCTGGCGGGCGGCGGCCAATCATCTGCGCAGCGCGGGCGGCGACTTTGCCCCGGAGTTGGAGACCATCCTCAAACTGTCGCGCCAGCGCGACGACAGCATCGTGTTGCGCTCCGACGTGCGGCGCGTGGCGAGCTACTGGCTGCAGCAATGGAACGGCACGCCACCCGAACCGAGCGACCCGCCTGCGCGCTGAAACCCCTTGCCTTTTGCCGCGATCGAACCGAGAACGACGCCAACATGCCGCCCGAGCCTTCGCTCCTGCAACGCTTCATCGCCAGTCGACCGCAAGGCTTCGACGCCTGGCACGATGGCCTCGGCTACGATCTCAGCTTGCTGGCGCAAGCCAGCGAGCAAGAGCGCGCCGACATCGAAAGCTGGCTATTGGCCAAGCCCATCGTCGATTGGCCCGAAATCGCGGCCCTTGCCGCGCTGGGAACACCCCGCGCATGCGAGGCCTTGCGGCGAGTGCTTGCCGAGGGCGACCCCCGGCTTCAAACGGCGGTCCTGCGTCATGCTTGCGAGCTGGCTGCCGATGCGCAGCGCAGCGCGGTATTGATCGCCGCGCTCGAATCGGCCACCTTCTACCATGGCCTCACCCAGGCGCTCGACCAGGTCGAAGAATTTCATCCCCCCGAAGTGATCGACGCCTTGTGGCGCGGCGTGCGCGAGCGCGAAGGCGAGGTCGCCTGCCATTTTGCCGCGATGCTGCTGTTCGTCCACGGGAAAACCGATAGCGCTTTCGCCTGGGAGCATCGGCCCTTTTTGTTGCGTTTCGTGACCGAAGATCGAGAAGAACGCGAAGCGGCCATGCGGGAACTGGAGCAGTGGGTCGGAGCCGGAAGCAAAATCCCTGGCTGAGGAATAGCAGGTTGTTTCCCGTTTCGCAGAAACGGGCCCGCGACCGCGTTGTCATGGGGCGAAACGATTCCTTGGTCGCGTTTTCGGCGGATCGCCGCTCCGGTCTTCCGCCGCCCTCTCATTCTGCCGGCAGGCTGAAAAAGAACTTCGCGCCTTCGCCCGGCCGGCTCTCGGCCCAGACCCGGCCGCCGAGTTTGTCGACCAGCCGCTTGACCATCGCCAGCCCGATGCCCGTACCCTCGAACTCTTGCGGTCCGTGCAGGCGCTGGAATATTCGGAATAACTTCTCCGAGTAAGCCGGATCGAACCCGGCGCCGTTGTCGCTGACGAAGTAGACGACTTCGGAACCGCGCGCCTCGCCACCAAGCGTGATGATCGACGGATCGCGGCCGCGACTGAATTTGATCGCATTGGTGAGCAGGTTCTGCAGCACTTGATGCACCGCGGATGCATCTGCCACACAGGCCGGCAATTCGCGCAAACTGAATTCGAAGCGCTGCCCAGCTCGCAAGTGCTCGAGTTCTCCCCAAATGCTGCTTCCCAGCGCCTGAACGTCGAGTCGCTGGACGTGCAATTCATCACGGCCGGCGCGAGCGAAGGCAAGTATGTCATCGATCAACTGACCCATGCGCTGGGCCCCGCCTCGCAAGGCTTCGAGCATTCGCCCGCCCTCCTCGCCGAGCGCGGCAGCGTATTTCTCGCGGATGACGTAGCCGTAGCCGTCGATTGCGCGCAAGGGGGCGCGCAGATCGTGGGAGATCGAGTAGCTGAAGATCTCCAGATCGTCGAGCGCGGTCTGCAGGCGGGCGGTGCGCTCCTGCACGCGGCGTTCGAGATCGTCGTTGAGTCGCCGCACCTCCTCTTCGTTCTGGCGCAGCGAAGCCTCCGCTCGCTTGCGCTCGGTGATGTCGAGCATCACGCCAATCAAGCCATCCACCTGCCCGTCCGGTCGTGTGAAAGTAGCCTTGTGAAACATGATGTCGCGCAGCTCTCCGCTGGCAAAGCGCACCGGGCTTTCGTAAATTTGTATTCCCGAGCGCGCCATCAGTTCGCGATCGGCGGCGAAGTAGCGCGCAGCCAACTCAGGGGGTGCAATGTCCAGCGCCGTCTTGCCGACGATTTCGGTCGCGGGCCGGCCGATGAACGCTTGAAAAGCGCTGTTGCAGCCTAGATAGCGCCCCGTCACATCTTTATAGAACACGGGTGCGGGGATCGCTTCGATCAACTGCCGCAGGAAATGCAATTGCCGCGACAGCTCGGCGGTGCGTTCGACGACGCGGCGCTCCAGTTCCTCGCGGCTGCGCCTGAGCGCCTCCGTCGTTTTCTTGAACTCGCTGCGATCTTCGATGATCCACACGGTACCCTGCCGCGTATCCGTGGGATTCATCACATAACCGATCAGTTGCGCCCAGAAGGTCGTGTCATCCTGCCTGCGCATCTCCAGCTCGACTTGCAGCGGCTTGCCGACCGAGAGCAGGGGTGAAGCTTGCGCGCCCAGCTGGGCATACGCTTCATCGGAGGGATAAAGCGTGCGCCCGGGCATGCCCAGACCCTCGTCGCCTCGAAAGCCGAACATTTCCGCAAAGCGGCGATTGTAGCGCGTGATGCGCCGATCCCTGGTGAACAAGATGCCCACCGAGGCATTGTCCATCACGGCCTGCATTTCCATCAGCGTTTGCCTCAGGATGTCTTCCTTGCGGCGCCGTTCGGTGATGTCCTCGACGAGCCAAATCGTGCCTTGGTCAGTCCGCAGTGGGTCGACGGCTTTGGCCCGGGCGTGACACCAGAAGAAACTGCCGTCCTTGCGCTTGAGTTCGATCTCGGTCTCGAACGAACCGCCGGAAGAAAGCAAAGGGGCCGCTTGGGCACCGAGGCGCTGATAGCTTTCCGGAGAAGGATAGACGATGACGCCCGGCTGACCGATCAGTTCCTGGGGATCGTAGCCAAAAAGTTCTTCGGCGCGCCGGTTGCAGCTTTGAATGACGCGATTGCGTGTGAACAGAATGCCCAGGGACGCGTTCTCCAGAATCGCCTGTTGTTCGCGCACCGTCGTGCGCAGCCGGTCCTGGAATTTGCGGGATTCGGTCACATCGGAAGCGACCCCGAAATATCCGGTGAACTTCCCGTCCTCATCGAACGCGGGCTGGCCGCTGGTGCGAAACCAGATCTCCCGTTCGGGGCTGCTGCGACTCAGGTATTCGAAATCGCGAAAAGGCCGGTGCGCTGCCAGTGTTTGCTCGTGCGCTTCCCAGTCGACGCCGTCCTCGGGCCGGTGGCCTCGACCCAGGCTATCCCGGCGTTTCTTGCCGAGCACTTCGGCGACCCTTATTCCGGTGATCTCCTGGAATTCGCGCGAGAAATAGGTGAAGCGAAACTCTTCGTCCTGTTCCCAATACCAGTCCGAGGACATGCGCACGAATTCTTGGTATCGACGCGCCGTTTCTTGAAAGGCATGCTGTTCGCGGCCGTCAGCGAGCAAACCCGCGATCAGGTACTCATCCGGAGTACCGGGCTGAAACAGGCGACAGCGCTGATGTATCCATCGGTAGACGCCATCCCGCCCCCGCATGCGCAGCAGGTGCGCCAGCTCGGATTCAGCGAGAAGGGTGGCGTAGTCCGGGACGAGCAGATTCGCGTCTTTGGGATGCACGCATTCGCGCAGCCAAACCCCTTGGGGCAGAGCATCGGCGGGGATACCGATCAGCTCGTGGAGACCGGCGCCAACATAGATAGGATCCAGCGCCTCGCCGTGGACGCGCAGCAGGTATCCCGTGGCCAAAAGACCGCGCGTCAGACCATCGGTCTGAAGGGTGTCGCCTGCATGCTGCATGTGTCCCCGCTGGCCTGGCCCCAACTCGCACTTGACGAGAAGCTCGAGTTTTTCACCTAGCCGTTGCTTGTCCACACGCGCCCTTCGGCGCGGCAGACCACGTCGCTGTGACTTTTTCAGGCTAACAGAAGTTCGCCGGCCCGACAACCGAAACGAGGATGGCACTCGGCGAGCGCCGCCGACGAAAACAACCGCGGGCCGCACGCCACTCCGTTTCCCGAAGAGCCGTTGTTGCCCCTTCGAGCGTCGCCTTACCGCAAATCATACGGCTACAGCCCACGCGATCGGGGGCGCCAAGGACTTGCATGCAATGACACTGTCATCTATGCTTTCGACCTCAATCGCTCCCGCGCCCCGGCCGGCTAAACGGCCGGGCTTCACGCCATGCCTGCCTTCGCTCGCACCTTTACTTGCTTCGCCTTGGGTCTGCTGACTGGCACGTCGGTCCTGGCGCAGAATTCGCAGGTCAACATTCAGGTCGATGCTGCAGCCGACCGGAAAGCCATCAGCCCCTACATTTACGGCCTCGCCTTCACCAGCACCAGCGTTTTGCTGGATCTCAATTATCCCTTGCAACGGTGGGGCGGCAACTACACCTCGCGATACAACTGGCAGCAGGACGCGGACAATCGTGCCGCTGATTGGTATTTCCAGAGCGTGCCGGAGGGCGCGGGCGCTCCTGCCGGAGTCGTCGACCAGTTCATCAGCGCGACCAAAGCCGCCAATGCGGAGCCCATGATCACCCTGCCTTTGCTTGATTGGGTGGCCAAGCTGGGCCCGAGTCGCAGCAAACTGGCCAGTTTCTCCCAAGCAAAATACGGGGAGCAAACCGACGCGGACTGGGCGTGGTTTCCCGATGCCGGCAACGGCATTTTGGTTTCTACCGGGCAGCGCATTACCGGCAATGATCCCAACGACGCCAACACGCCGAACAGCACTGCGCTGCAGAGCGCATTCGTTCAGCATTTGCTTACCCAGTGGGGCAATGCGGCCAGTGGCGGACTGCGCTACTACGTGATGGATAACGAGCACAGCATCTGGTTCGAAACCCATCGCGACGTGGCCCCAATCGGCGCCACCATGGAGCAAGTGCGGCAGAAGATGATCGACTACGGCACCGTGATTCGCCAGGCCGATCCGGGCGCTAAGATCGTCGGCCCGGAAGAGTGGGGCTGGCTGGGGATGATCTATAGCGGTTTCGACCAGCAGTATGCCGCCGCGCATGGCTGGTCCAGTTTTCCCGATCGGGCGGCGCATGGCAACATGGATTACTTGCCCTGGCTGCTTGGGCAGTTGCGACAACACGAACAGAATACTGGGCTCAAGCTGCTCGACATCTTCACGGTACACTACTACCCTCAAGGCGGAGAGTACGGGAACAACACCACGACCAGCATGCAACTTAGGCGGAACCGTTCCACCCGATCGCTGTGGGATCCCGTCTATGTCGATGAGACCTGGGTCAACACCAACGTGATGCTGATTCCGCGCATCAAGCAATGGATTAGCACTCATTACCCCGGTTTGCAAACCGGAATCACGGAATACAACTGGGGTGCCGAGGGGCACATCAACGGTGCCACGGCCCAGGCCGACGTGCTGGGCATCTTCGGCCGCGAGGGATTGGACTATGCCGCGCGCTGGACCACTCCCGCCAGCAACACGCCAACTTACAAGGCGCTGAAGATGTACCGAAACTACGACGGCAGCAAGTCGACCTTCGGCGAGACCAGCGTCCGGGCGCAGGTGCCCAATCCCGATGAACTTTCCGCCTTCGCGGCACTGCGCGCTGGCGATGGCGCGCTGACCCTGATGGTGATCAACAAGGTGCTCTCAGGCAATACCCCCATCCAGATCAGTCTGGCGAGCTTTCTTGCGGCAGGCACCGCGCAGGTTTGGCAGCTGACTTCGGCCAACACCATCAATCGGCTCGCGGACCTTACGCTTTCGGGCGACAACCTGAGCGCCACCGTGCCGCCGCAAAGCATCACGCTCTTCGTAATCGCTGCTTTGCCCAAAGTGCAGCGAGCATTCGTCGCCTCCGGCGGTAGCGACGCCAATACCAGCGTGCAGTGTCCACTGAGTTCGCCTTGCCGGACATTTGCCGCCGCAGCCGGCGTAGTCCTGAGCGGCGGCGAACTGGTGGCGCTGGACAGTGGTGATTTCGGCAGCATGACGGCAATCGACTCGATCTCGCTGATCGGTGCGCCCGGCCATCGCGTGTCAATCGATGTACCGAGCGGCGATGCAGTGACGATCGCGACGCCCGGAATCCGAGTGGTTTTGAGAAATCTCGCGATCAACGGCCTCGGTGGGGTCAACGGGATCAACGTGACCTCCGGCGCAAAGCTGTTGGTGCAGGACTGCATCATCGGCGGCTTTGCCAGCGGCAGCGGCATTACCGCCAGCGGAGTCGCCGAAGTCCACGTGGAGCGCAGCCTGCTACGGGACAATGCGGTCGGTCTGTATTTGGCCAATGGAGCAAAGGCAAGCGTCAGCCATTCGCGGCTGCTAGGAAATACCGGCAATGGCGCGGTCGCAGTTGGCAATGCGGCAGGCACCACCACCAGACTCACGCTGCGTAAGGTCGTGTTGCACGGCACGGGCACCGACTGGGGGGTGACTGCGCAGTCGCTGAGCGCCACTGGGGCGGCCCACGTGGATGTGACTCATTCCACGATCGGTAGAACGTTTCGTGCCGCGGCAGCAAGTTCTTCTGCCGGGGGGGCGGCGACGCTCACCCTGGCCCGCTCGCGCATTTCCGGATCGGGAACGGGCCTTTATCAAAGCGGGCCGGGGGCCGTGCTGCGCAGCTTGGAAAACAATACGCTTACTGGCAACGGGGCCAACAGCTCCGGAACGATCGTCAACTTACCCTCCATGTGACAAGCTTGTGGGACGGGGCATTCTTCCACTAGCGCCTCGCCTCACAATGCGCTAGAGTTTGCCCCGGATTGTAGGGGCAGCACTTCGCTCCTTGGGAGGAAATCGTTCATGAGTCAGCTTGGCCTGGATTCTCCAGGTACTTCGATACGCTGGCCGCTTGGCTGTTCCTCCGCTCGGTTCAGGTGGAGATTGGAGCCCTTGTCGAGCGATCGAGTCTCGACCGGAGTATTTCTTGGAGCTGAAATGAAGAACGGATCGCGGGAATCCGCAGGGAATTCTTTCGGGCGCTCTGCGGGGGATATACCGGGCAAGTTTCCCCTTGTTGGCATGAGGTCGCGTTCGGCGTTCGCCGGCGGGAGGCGATTTTCGTTTTCTTTGGTTTCGGATCTGCCGACATAGGAGAATCTGCATCATGACCCAAAAATTGATTGCCTTGACGCTGCTGGGTGCCGCCTTGCTGGCGCCTACCGTCCAAGCGGCGCAACGCACCTTTGTCGCGACCACGGGCAGCGACGCCAACACCGCCACCAGCTGCGGTCCCAGCACGCCTTGCCGCAGCTTCACCTCAGCGCTGAGCGTAACGGACGTCAACGGCGATATCGTAGTTCTTAATTCAGGCGGCTACGGCCCGGTAACGGTCAACAAATCGGTTTCGATCATCAGTTCTCCGGGCGTTTTTGCGGGGATGACGGTGACCTCGGGCGTAGGGGTCGAAATTGTTTGGCCGGCGGACAAGGTCATTCTGCGGGGATTGGTAATCAGTGGCGCCGGCGGAACGCATGGCATACAGATGCAGACGGATGGCGACTTGCTGGTCGAGAACTGTCATGTGAGCGGATTTTCTACCTATGGTGTCGAAGCAACTGGAACGGTTCGCTTGCGGGTGGTCGAATCCCTGCTGCGTAACAATGACATCGGCATTTTGATGCAATATGGGGTGCGCGCGGAAATTTCCGGCACGCGTTTGTTTAGCAACAACTATGGCATTTACGCCCAGTCTCTGGGCTCTGCGGACATCTCGGTTTCGGTGACCGATACCGTCATCGGGGGAGGGACTGCCGGGATTGTGTCTTATGGCGGAACGGCCAGCGCGGTTGCGCGGGTCGATGTAGTGCGCAGCCACATCAGCAATGCCGCCAACGGCGTGCTCGTCAACGGGCCGGCTGGAATGGCGCGATTGACCATCGGCGAGAGCATGGTTACCGGCAACGCTTACGGACTCTACAACGTGGGCGTCGGGACCTCGGTACTTCAGTCGCGGCAAAACAATACTATCACTGACAACGGCACCAATACTTCGGGTGTCGTAACCCCGCTGGCGGGAACTTGATGGCGGCGGGCACGGCGCGCCATGCACGCGCGGTGATCGGAAACGGAAAGGACCTTAACATGTTGGGTGTGTACAAACGTCAGCCGGGCGCCAAAACCCTCCGCTGGCTGGGTGCCGCGATGCTGGGCTTCGCATTGGGGGGGCTGGGGGCGGTGGCGCATGCGCAGGAGAAGGCTGCGGTCGCCGGAACCTATCGCGGTCTGCTTCAGGTTGAGCGTTTCAGCGTTTCGCCCCCGCTGCGCGACTTGCCCGTGGCACCTCCGTTTGAACTAGGTCAAAAGCCGCCGATCGAAAGGCGCAGTGATTTGCCGACCGGCAACGAAGGGGCGCTCGGACCGCAGGACGCGGACCCCATCGTTCAGAGCCGTCGCGGCGAAGGGCTGGACATTCCCTCACCGTCGGTCAGCTTCGACGCGATTTCGGCCACCGGGTACACGCCGCCAGACACCGTGGGCGATGTCGGCCCCTCGCATTACGTGCAGATGGTGAACACCAGCTATGCGGTGTACAACAAGTCGGGTGCCCTGGTGGCCGGACCCTACGCCATCAACACGCTGTGGTCAGGATTCGGTGGCGCCTGCCAGACTGAAAACTCCGGTGATCCGGTGGTGCTTTATGATCAGTTCGCCGACCGCTGGTTGCTGATGCAGTTCACCTCGGCCGGGCCGACCTACTATCTGTGCCTGGCTTTGTCCACCTCGGGTGATCCGACTGGCACCTTCTACCGCTGGGCGGTCAGCACCGGTACCCACTTTCCCGACTATCCGAAGCTCGGGGTATGGAACGATGCTTACCTCGCATCGACTCGCGACTTTGATCCGGGTTTCGTGGGGGTTGGGGTTTACGCCTTGAACCGGACGCAAATGCTCGCTGGCAACCCTTCGCCCCTGATCGTCGCCATGAACACGGGCACTTCGCCGGCCTATGCCATGGGCGATGGACTTCAACCCGTGGATATCGACGGCTTCACCTTGCCGCCCACCGGGTCACCCGCCTATTACATCGGCTCGCAAGACAACGGCGGACCCTACGCCGCTCCTAGCGACGCGCTGAACGTGTGGAAGTTCGCCTACAACTTTCAAGATCCGCCTTCTTCGTCCCTGCTTCTTACCGATACCATTGCGGTGACCGCATTCGATTCGATGCTGGCTGCCTGCTCCGGCCGCAGTTGCGTGCCCCAACCCGGCACCGCCAACAAGGTCGACCATCAGGGCTACCGCCAGCGGGTGCTGCATCGCGCCGCTTACCGCAATTTTGGTACGTACGAGAGCATCGTCACCAACCAATCCATCGAAGCCTCGGCGATCTCCGGCATCCGCTGGTGGGAACTGCGCAGCCCAAATGCGTCGCCCTTCGTTTATCAAGAAGGCACCTACGCTCCAGGTGCGACGGACGGCATCCATCGCTGGTTCGGGAGTTTCGCGCAGGACAAGTACGGTAACGCGGCCCTGGGTTATTCGGTTTCGGATGGTACGAGCACCTACCCCGGCATCCGGTATACCGGTCGGTTGGTTACCGACACGCTGGGGCAACTGCCCCAGGGCGAAGGCACGATCGTGAGCGGCGGCGGTTCGCAAACCGGGTCGCAGCGCTGGGGCGATTACTCCTCGATGAACGTCGATCCTGTGGATGATTGCACCTTCTGGTACACGACCGAGTACTATGCGACATCGAGTTCGGGGGGCTGGAAGACCCGGGTCGGCGCTTTTAAGTTTCCCGAGTGCAAGGCGGCGGGCGGCGCCAGGCGCGTTTTCGTTGCCTCGACGGGCAATGATGCCAATGCCTCGAGCAACTGCCCGGTGACGGCGCCTTGCCGGACCTTTAAGGTTGCGGTCGAAGTAGTCGACGCGGGCGGCGAGGTCATTGCCCTCGACTCTGCTGGATATGGCCCGGTCAACATCACCCGTTCGCTCTCCCTCATTTCGGCGCCAGGCGCGCGGGCCAGCATTTCCGCAAGTTCGGGCAATGCCATCACCATCGGCGCGCCCAACGTCGATGTCGTGCTTCGGGGGCTATCGCTGCATGGCAATGGCGCGACCCACGGAATCTACATCAACAATGGCACTTCAGTGGCCATCGAACAGTGCGTCATTTACGGTTTTTCCAGCGGCAATGGCATCTTCGTGGCCGGGCCAAGGCGGGTATCCGTTACCGATACTCTGTTGCGCGATAACGCGATCGGCGCCGGGTTTCAGGACGGTGCTATCGGCATCATCAACAAGTCCAAGCTCCTCGGCAGCACTGGCAATGGCATTGTGGCGCTGGCCACGCTCACCGGCACTACCACCAACGTTAGCGTCTCTCGCAGTGTGGTGCAGGGAGCGGGAGGGGATTTTGCGGTGTCCAGCCAGGCATTCTTGGCCGGCGCGGTGGCACGCGTGCAGCTCACGCAAAGCGCTATTTCCAGCGCGGGAGTTGGCGTGGCAGCGTATGGCGCAGGACTGGCGACGGTAAGTACCGATCGGATTCGAATCAGCGGCAACTTGGTCGGGCTTTACGTGTCCGGCGCGGGTGCAGCGATCAAGACCAGGGGAAACAACACGGTGAGCGACAACGGCACCAATCTCATCGGCAGTTTGACTGCCCTGGGCGGCCTCTGAGAAGGAAGCCGGCATGCACAAGTCTCTTCCGACTGTGCTGCCGGCCCCACTTTGTCGGGCGACGCTCTAGGCAGCGATACCGCTGCCGGCAGCACACCACCTAAACCACTGGGCAGGGAATTTACCTTGAAGCCGTTCGAGGCAGCGTCGTGCCCCGAAGCTATGGGCCGGCGACTGAAGACGCAACCAGCGACAAACCGTCAGTATTGCCATGCGCAGTGCTCCCTTCAACGGGGATGTCCGCGCTTGCGCTGGTGTAGCAGTCGGTGACCAGCAGGCCATAGAGCGTGTTGGAGGCGTGTTCGGATTCGGAGATGCTCGCCTTGGCCACGCCGGAGATGACGACACCGTTGTAGTTGGCGCGGAAGCGCGAATTGCGGATGCTGACTTGCGCGCCGGTTTTCACCGTCGGTCCGGATTTGCGCCGAATCTCGGGACCGCGCAGTTCCCAACAGTCAAACGGCTACCGTTGGTCGTGGAGATCCCGTGTCCGTCGGAGTTGAGGTTGTAGACGGTCAGCCCGCGCAAGGTGACGATCGCGCCCGCGGGGGTTGATGGTCACGACCGTGGTGCCAGCGGCCATTTACCACGATACCGGCAGGTAAAAGAATGGCTATTGCGCGTCGTCGCTTCGCGCCTTGCACGCGGCTAAACGCACCATCGGGTGTGCCCAACGGAGGTTTTTCGGATGATCTCTCCGCCGGTGTCGGTTACGGTAATTGCCGCGCTAAAGCTGCGGCAGGGCGTGGGACTGTTGCAGTTCGAAGTAGTGTTGGCCTCGCAACCGACGGTGGACATGAAGATGCGCTGAGCAAACAGAGCCGCGCCCGACAGGATGAGCTTTGCCGTCAAGTCGCAGAGAACCACAAAAATTCTTGTCGAATTCCTCTAAGAGCGGCTATTGGAGCGTGTGCTGCGGGGGCGACAGCGAGGTCGCTCGCACTGCCGCGGCGATGACT
The DNA here is from genome assembly GCA_964517465.1 of uncultured Alcaligenaceae bacterium. GTDB lineage: Bacteria > Pseudomonadota > Gammaproteobacteria > Burkholderiales > Casimicrobiaceae > JACPUX01. Next base: position 1,966 of record CAZFEK010000038.1, on the reverse strand, counting down.
ACATCACTTAGGATTTTGCCACCACGGTAATGCCGCTGGTATTAGTCGTGTTGTTGCGTACCGTGTTGTCGCCGGCCGATTCCAGCACGCCGCCGGACGCAGCGCTCATACCGGTTGAGTTGCGCGTAATGGTGTTGCCGCTGGCAACGAGGCTGGCGCCGCCGTAAAGCGCGGAAAGGCCGGTGACATTACCGGAGACCGTGCTGCCCGCAACGCTCGCAAGCACCGCGCTGGCTCCGCTGCTCGCGACTTGCAGACCGCTGCCGCCATTGTCGCCCAACGCGGAGTTGCGCACATCCAGTCGCGCCGTGCCTCCGCCCGCTGCGGAAACGCCAGCGCCATGGTAACCGTTTCCAGAAACCTGGGAACTATCCACCTGAACCGCCGTGACCGTGCTTGCCGAGGCATCGATCATCAAGCCCACGTTGGAGTTGCCCAAGATTCGCGACTGCGCGATCAGCGCGGTCGCGCCGCTGCTGATGCTTGCGCCGTTATAGTTGCCCCTGAGCTCTGTTTCGAGCACTCGCACCGAGGCGGCGGCATTGACCGACAGGCCCGAGCCGAGCGAAAAATTGGCAACCTTGCATCGTTCCATGAGCAGAGCATCGCCGCTGCTCATGTAGACGCCGATGCCTCCGCTGCCCAGGCTGTTGATGGTCAGCCCTCGCAGAACCACACTCACGCCGGCCGTGCCGATGACGATCCCGTGTCCGGAGAAAACCGAAATTCCGGCGTAGACGCCGTCGGGTGCCAGAATCGATACACTCTTCGCGATCGTCACCGGACCATAGCCTCCGGAACTCAGAACGACGATTTCGCCGCCCGAGTCGGTTACCGTCAGCGCCGCGCCAAAGCTGCGGCAGGGGGAAGAGTTGCTGCAGTTGCTTGCGGTATTGGCATCGCTGCCACCGGTTGCAACGAAGGTGCGTTGGGCAGCGAGGGTGAGCGAGGGACTAGCTAGTGCGACCCAAAGCAAGGCAAACATCACACGAGACTCCATGATGATCTCCTCTACCGAGATAGGCGCAGCGCCCTCTGACTGGAGGCGAGCGTGACGCTATGCGACACTATGCTACTCCCCTTGGCGACAACCGTGCAGCGCTGGGAGCGGCCGTGGCAGGCGATGTCCGCACACGGGTCGGCAGTCGTTCTCTTCCGTGGCTATAGACTATTAAAGGAGTGGTATCACATGAGCCCACAAATTCCCCGCGAAGCCCAAGCTGCATGGGACGCCGGCAACAAGATCGAGGCGATCAAATTATTGCGCGAGGCGACCGGGCTGGGGCTTGCGGAAGCCAAGAGCCTGCTCGAGGCCGTTCCGAGAGTAAGCCTCGCCGGCCCTGGCGAAACCGAGGCCTCGCTGCCGGGCAATGTTCAGGCCGCCCTTGCACAAGGCAACAAGATCGAGGCCATTCGTCTCTTGCGCGAAGCCACCGGCCTCGGACTGAAAGATGCCAAAGACCGCATCGACGCCGCCGTAGCGCGGGGCCGGCGGAGTGCTTCGAGTTCGACTCCAAACGCGACCCCTGGGCTGTCGCCCGGCGAGGTAGCGCGCCCGCGCGGTGGGCCTTGGGCGTTGCTCGCGGTGCTCGCAGCCCTGGTGCTGGCTTACCTGGTCTATCGTCAAATGCAGTGACGGTCCTTCGGTTCAGTGCAAGATCAGTTTCCCCGTCACCCGACTGCTGCAGATCAGCCGACCGATGTCGACCGCAAGAATCGTCAAGGTGAAAGCGAGCCCCGCAACGCCGCCCATGACTTCGTAGCCCTTGGGGTTCAAAGCCGTCATCCGATAGGTGTTGGCAAATCGGCGCCGGCGGGGTGCAATTGTCCAGCGTGCCGCGGCGACCAAGCGCACTTTGCCGCCGGCCGCCGGCGATCGAGTAGCTGATCGCTTGAAGAATGGTCCGGTCGCAATGCTGTTCACTTAACGGATTTTCGGTTATGCTCGCCCCATCGTCATCCGTCG
>CAZFEK010000037.1:15165-44769 GCA_964517465.1 uncultured Alcaligenaceae bacterium | reverse complement strand
GTGCCGGCGCTGGAGATCATCGGGCATCGGGTGGTGTGGTCAGTGGTGTTTTTGCTGCTGCTGCTGGGGTGGAAGCGCCAGCTCGCCGACACCTGGGGACTTCTGCGTGACAAGGCCAAGCTCAAACTCCTGGCGCTCACTTCGGCCTTGGTGATCTTCAACTGGTTTCTTTTCGTCTGGGCGGTGAATGCCGGGCGGGTGCTGGACACCAGCCTGGGTTATTTCATGATGCCGCTGATGTACGTCTTGCTGGGGCACCTGTTTTTGCACGAACGCTTGAGCGCGGCGCAATGGCTCGCCGTCGGTTTTGCGGCAAGCGGAGTGGGCTTGCGAGTCTTTGATCGCGGCGAACTGCCTTGGGTATCGCTCTTGATCGCCTTGTCTTTTGGACTCTACGGCCTATTGCGCAAGCGCGAGGCGGTCGATTCCTTTCAGGGCCTGCTGGTGGAAACCGCCTTGGCTTTGCCTTTCGCACTGGTTTTCCTGTTATGGCTGGAAGCGAGCGGCACGGGGCATTTCGGGCATGGGAGCCCGGGCACTTCGTGGCTGCTCGCCGCCGCCGGGCCGATCACCGCGATTCCGCTTTTGCTTTTTGCGCTGGGCGCGCGTCGGCTGCGTTTGAGCGCTCTGGGTTTCCTGCAGTACATCGGCCCGACGCTCACGTTTTTTCTGGCGGTTTTCGTATTTGCCGAGGTCTTCAGCGCCCTGCAAGGTCTCGCCTTCGCGTTGATCTGGGCAGGGCTTGCGGTTTACAGCCTAGATGCCTTGCGCCGCGGGGGGTAGCCAACGCCGCGTGTTATCATCGCCAGCGCTCCGTTTCTTCGCTTCTGCCCGTCTCTATGCTGCTGGCCCTCGCCCAAATGAACAGCACGGTCGGCGACCTCGCCGGCAATGCCGCCAAGATCGCCGATTTCGCCTCCCGGGCTCACCAGGCGGGTGCGGCGCTGGTGGTGAGCCCCGAACTTTCACTTTGCGGCTATCCGCCCGAGGACTTGGTCTTGCGACCCGGTTTTCTCGCGGCCTGCGAAAATGCCTTGCATGAGCTGGCGCAAAAGCTTCCGCCCTTGCCGGTGGTAGTCGGTTATCCTGAGGCAGAATTGGGCAGGCGCTACAACGCGGCCGCAGTGCTGGCGCAGGGGCGCGTCATGGCACGCTATCGCAAACAGCGCTTGCCCAACTACACCGTCTTCGACGAAATGCGGCATTTCCAGCCGGGGAATGCGCCTTGCGTGTTTCATGCTGGCGGCGTGGCGATCGGGCTTCTGATTTGCGAAGACGTCTGGTACCCCGAACCAGCAGCCGCCGCGGTTGCCGCAGGAGCCGAGTTGCTTCTGGCGATCAACGCTTCGCCCTATCACACGGCTCAGCATGCAGCGCGCCGCAAAGTCCTGGATGCGCGGGTGAGCGAAACGGGCAAGGCGCTGGTCTACCTCAATTTGGTTGGTGGACAAGACGAGCTGGTTTTCGACGGCGCGTCTGTGGCGCTGCGTTCCGATTGCAGTCTGGCGCAGCAGTTGCCCGCGTTCCGCGAAACGCTGGCCCTGGTGGAAATCGAAGAGGGCGAGCCCAAGATGGTGCGCGGCGAATTGGCCTTGCCGCGTGAGGCGATGGTTTATGAGGCGCTGTGCCTAGGCGTGCGCGATTATGTCGGCAAGAACGGTTTTCCCGGCGTGCTGCTGGGGCTTTCCGGGGGCATCGACTCGGCGCTCACGCTCGCCATCGCCGTCGATGCCCTGGGTGCCGACAAAGTGCGCGCGGTGATGCTGCCCTCGCCCTACACGCGTCAGATCAGCATCGACGATTCGCGCGAAATGGTGAAAATTCTCGGCGTGCGCTACCGCGAGTTTCCCATTGATCCGGTGTTCCAGAGTTTTCTGGCGACGCTGCGCGACGAATTTTCCGGCCTGCCCGAGGATGCCGCTGAAGAGAACATTCAGGCGCGCATCCGCGGGACTTTGATGATGGCGCTTTCAAACAAGTTTGGCGCCATCGTGCTCACCACCGGCAACAAATCGGAAATGGCGGTGGGGTATGCCACGCTTTATGGCGACATGGCGGGCGGTTTCGCCGTGCTGAAAGACATCGCCAAGACGCTGGTGTACCGCTTGGCGCATTATCGCAACAGCCTGGGAAGCGTGATTCCCGAACGCATCATCACTCGGGCTCCTTCCGCCGAATTGCGGCCGGACCAAACCGACCAAGATAGCTTGCCTCCCTACGAAGTACTGGACGGCATTCTGCAGGCCTATGTCGAAGAAGATCGCAGTCCGCAGGAAATAGTCGCTGCGGGATACGCGCCGGCCGACGTGCGCAAAGTCGTGCGCCTGATCAAATTGAACGAATACAAGCGTCGCCAGGCTGCCGTCGGCATCCGCATCACTTCGCGCAGCTTTGGGCGCGACTGGCGCTATCCCATCACTTCGCGTTATCGCGACTGGGACGACCTGCCTGCCGGCTGAAGCCGGCGCCATCTCACTCTAATCACCAAAGCCCAAAGTCTTCACATTCCTGGAGAAAAAATGAGTCGAAGAGATGAATTTTGGGGATTTCCAAGGGGGCTCGCCCCCTGGTGCCTGGTACGGGATATCGAAGGGGCTTTTTCGCTTGATCGTAAAAGGCTTGGTTCGCCGTTTGGCGCCGCCTGCGCCGGCTGGCAAAACGCTTCGGTTCCGGCTTGTCCGGCTTAGGAGACCACCAGATGCCTATCGGCTGGATTACCGTCTTGCAAGCGGTTCCTTGGGCAGAGGTGATCAAAGCCGCTCCCCAGGTCGCGGAGGGGGCCAAGAAACTTTGGAGCACGGTGACACGCAAGCCGGCGCCACCGCCCGCGCTGCCTCTGCCGAGCGGCGGTTCCGAGGTGGATATGCTGAGGCAAAGGCTGGAGTCCTTGGAAGCCTCCGTGAACGAGCTGCAAGCCCAAATGCTGGCGTCTTCGGAGTTGATCAAAGCCCTGGCGGATCAAAACGGCCAACTGATACAAAGAGCGGAAGTGCAGCGCCGGCGTTTGCTGATTTTGTTGGTCCTAACCCTGGCACTTGGCGCGCTCGTGCTCGCGGGCTGGTGGCGGGCCTAAGCGGCAGACCCGCAGAGGGAGTATCTGGGCGTGCTGCTTTTTGCGCTAACCATCTTTCTGTCGGCCTTCTTGTTATTCCAGATTCAGCCCATGGTGGCCAAGATGATTCTGCCATGGTTCGGCGGAGCCTCTTCGGTCTGGAGCGTATGCCTGTTGTTTTTTCAATCGGTCCTGCTGCTGGGGTATTTTTACGCCCATGTTTTGCATGAGGTTTTGGCGCCGCGCCGCCAGGCCGCGGTGCACGTCATCTTGCTGCTCGCGAGCCTAGCCTTGCTTCCGATCGGCGCCGATCCCAGCTGGAAAGGCGCGACACTCGATCAACCCGCGCTCAAGGTGCTGGGCGTGCTGGCCGCGGCGGTGGGTCTTCCCTATCTTCTGCTATCGACCACCGGGCCGCTGATGCAGGCATGGTATGCGAGGCGCTTTGCGGATGTGATGCCCTACCGCCTATATGCTTTGTCGAACTTTGCCTCTTTGCTGGCCTTGCTCAGTTACCCGCTGCTGGTGGAGCCTTTCCTGGCGCTCTCGGGGCAAACCTGGGCCTGGTCGGCCGCTTATGCGCTTTTTGTCGCGGCCTGCTGCGCCACCGCGGCTTCGGCCTGGCGGGCAGCCAGCGATTTGCGCGCCGATGCCGCGCCCAAGGAGGAGGCGATCGATCGGCCAACTCGGGGTGAGTGTGTGCTGTGGATCGCCTTGGCGGCCACGGCCTCGACTTTGCTCCTGGCAATGACCAGGCATCTGACCCAAGACATCGCCCCCGTGCCCTTCCTGTGGGTGCTGCCGCTGGCGATCTATCTTTTGAGCTTCATACTTTGTTTCGAGGCGCCTCGCTACTACTGGCGCCCTGGTTTTCTCACCGCTCTTCCCCTGGCGTTTTTCGGACTGGACTGGATCATGAGCCGGGGTTTGCCCGTGCCCTGGATGGCCGCGTTGATCGTGAGCACCTTGTTCGTGATCTGCATGGTTTGCCATGGCGAGCTGGCCCGCCGCAAGCCGCATCCGCGCCACCTGACGCTTTTCTATTTGATGCTTTCGATCGGCGGCGCGTTGGGCGGCTTGTTCGTTGGCCTAATCGCGCCCGCGGTGTTTTCGGCCTACTTCGAGTTTCCCCTGGGCCTTTTTCTGTGCGCGCTGTTGGTGGTGGTCTTGTTGTGGCCGAGCGGCAGTTGGCCGTGGCGCATTCTTCTGCTTGCTTGCCTTCTGGGTTACGGTTTGCGCCTGGCATACCAAAGCCGCGAACTGGTGCAGCATTACCAAGTCACCTTGCGCAACTTTTACGGCCAACTGCGGGTTTCCGATCGCGATGAAGGCGAACCGGCAATCAAGCGCGTGCTGGCGCATGGCCGCATCAACCACGGCTGGCAGTATCTCGGTGCACAACATCGGCGCACCGCCACCAGCTACTACTGCGAGGCCTCGGGCATAGGGCGTGCCCTGCAAAGCTTGCCCGAAGGTGTGCCGCGCAAGATCGGCATGGTCGGATTGGGAACCGGAACGCTTGCCGCCTATGGCCGGGCCGGAGACGAGTTGCGCGTTTACGAAATCAACGAACAAGTCCTGGCCTTGGCTCGCTCGGAATTCAGTTTCCTCGCCGACACGCCCGCGCGTGTCGTGCCGGTGCTGGGCGACGGCCGCCTGATGCTGGAGCGCGAGCCGCCCCAAGGGTTTGATGTGCTGGTGCTGGACGCGTTCTCCGGCGATTCCATACCGGTGCATCTCGTTACCCTGGAGGCGATGGCGACCTATCTCAAGCACTTGCGGCCGGGCGGCATGCTCGCGGTGCACACCACCAACGCCTATCTCGACTTGCATCCCGTCGTGGCGCGCGCCGCCGAACACTTCGGCAAAACGGCCGTGCTCTACGCCTATCGTCAGCCGGCGGAGGAGAAGATCTGCTTTACCTCCGACTGGGTGATGGTCATGAGTACGGAACGGGCGGTGAATTTGCCGGAGGGCATGCTTCCGGCGGAACGCATCGAGGCGAAACCGGGTTTTCGCCCCTGGACAGACTCCTACTCGAATCTGCTGGGCGTGCTCAAGTGACGGGAAAGCGCGTCCCTAGCGCAACCCCATGGCGCTGGTGTAAAGTCACGGCTAAATCTTGGTTTTTGGAAACGAGGCTGGCATGAAAAAGATCGAGGCGGTGATCAAGCCATTCAAGCTCGATGAAGTGCGCGAGGCGCTGTCGGAAATGGGGGTGACCGGTCTGACGGTGACCGAGGTGAAGGGCTTTGGCCGGCAGAAGGGTCATACCGAGTTGTACCGCGGCGCCGAATATGTGGTGGATTTCCTTCCCAAGGTCAAGATCGAAGTGATCATTGCCGACAGTTTGGTGGAGCAAGTGATCGACACCATCGTCAAAGCGGCTCGCACAGGTAAGATCGGCGATGGCAAGATTTTTGTGACTGCGGTGGAGCAAGTGGTGCGCATACGCACCGGTGAAACCGGCGAAGCCGCGGTCTAGCAAAGAAGCAAGCACAACAAACAACAGGAGGCAACCATGGGCATGCTGGCCGAGTTCAAAGCTTTTGCCGTCAAGGGTAATGTCGTGGACATGGCGGTCGGGGTGGTGATCGGCGGCGCTTTCGGAGCGATCGTCAAGTCCCTGGTCGACGATGTCATCATGCCCGTGGTGGGGCGGCTGACCGGCGGGGTCGATTTCAGCAATTTGTTCGTGGTGCTCAAAGAGGGCGCTGCGCCGGGGCCCTACGCTTCGCTCGCCGAAGCCGCCAAATCCGGCGCGGTGCTGCTGAAGTACGGCACCTTCATCAATACCGTAGTCACCTTTTTGATTGTGGCGTTCGCCATATTTTTGGTCATCAAGAATCTCAATCGCTTCAAGCGCGAAGAGGCGCCACCGCCTCCTTCCGGGCCAAGCGAGGAGGTGCTGCTGCTGCGCGAGATTCGCGACGCGCTCAAGAAGTAGCCAGGCGGGGGGGCGGGGAACCCCTTTCGCAACGTCGAAGCATGGAGGAGGGGCAATGCCCTGCATTGACAACGAGGTCAAGCAAAACTGCCGCGACAATTCGATTGTCGCCCAATGAACTTTCAAATCGCCGCTCTGCTGGCCCAGGACGGTCTCACTAACGGCGCCATTTATGCCCTGCTGGCTTTGGCATTGGTCTTGGTTTTCGGCGTCACTCGGGTCATCTTCGTTCCCCAAGGGGAGTTCATCGCTTTTGGCGCACTGACGCTGGCTTCCCTGCAGCAGGGAAAGCTGCCGCCTACCGTCATGCTGCTCCTGGGCATGGCAGGATGCGCTTTGCTGCTGGAGACCTACCGCTGCAACCGGGGCAATAACTGGCGAGTCTGGCCCAAGGAAGCGGCTTTGGTCGTGGCCTTCCCCGGCCTGGTCGCGCTCGCCGCCTACTACTTGGCCCCTCAGTCCTTGCCATTGTGGGCGCAGGTCTTGCTGACCCTGTGCATCATTACGCCTATGGGCCCCTTGCTCTATCGGCTGGCTTTTCAGCCGGTGGCGGAAGCCTCGGTGTTGGTGCTCCTGATTCTCTCCGTCGCCATTCACTTCGTATTCGTCGGTCTGGGGCTCTTCATGTTCGGGGCGGAGGGGTCGCGCACGCCCGCTTTTGGCAGCGGGGGCATCGAGGCCTTGGGCATCCAGATCGGCAGCCAGGCGCTTTGGGTTTACGCGGTGAGCGCCGGGCTGATCGTGGCGCTTTATTTCTTTTTCGGGCGAACCATCTTCGGCAAGGCGCTGCGCGCGACCGCGATGAATCGCGTCGGCGCGCGCTTGATCGGCGCCAGCCCGAATTTTGCCGGGCGCCTTACCTTTTTGCTGGCGGCGGCGCTAGGCGCCGCTTCGGGAGTGCTGATCGGGCCGATTACCACGATCTATTACGACTCGGGTTTTCTCATCGGCCTCAAGGGATTCGTCGGTGCCATCATCGGCGGCCTGGTGAGCTACCCGATCGCGGCCGCGGGGGCGCTGCTGGTAGGCCTGCTCGAATCCTACGCTTCGTTTTGGGCGAGCGCCTACAAGGAAATCATCGTCTTCACCTTGATCATCCCAGTGCTGCTTTGGCGTTCGCTCACCAGCACCCATCACGAGGAAGAGGAATGAAGCGCCTGGCGTGGGCTGCGATCGGGCTGCTCCTGCTGGCGATGGCGCCGCTGCTGCTGCCGGCGTTTTATGTCACGCTCGCCAATTACATCGGGCTCTACAGCATGATTGCCCTGGGGCTGGTGTTGCTGACGGGCGTGGCGGGGCAGACCTCCTTCGGGCAGGCCGCGTTCGTGGGCCTTGGGGCGTACACGACCGCTTTTTTGACCACCGCCTACGGATTGTCCCCTTGGCTTGCGCTGATCGTGGGTTTGCTCGCCACGGCGCTGATCGCTTTCGGCATCGGTTTCATTACCCTGCGCATGGGCGGGCATTATTTCCCGCTCGCCACGATCGCCTGGGGCATCAGCCTCTTCTTTTTGTTTGGCACGGTGCCGGAACTGGGCGGGTTTACCGGTTTGAGCGGCATTCCCGCCTTGAGCCTTTTCGGATGGCCCCTCAAGGACGAGCGCATCTTCTACTACCTCATCTGGGCGGTGACGCTGGCGAGCCTCTGGGCCACCCACAACCTCCTCGATTCCCGTCCGGGGCGCGCCATTCGGGCCTTGCGAACCGGACAAGCGGTGGCCGAGTCCTTCGGTGTCAATACCGGGCGGCTCAAAATGGTGGTGTTCGTTTATGCTGCGGTGCTCGCTTGTGTGTCCGGCTGGCTTTACGCGCATTTGCAGCGCTTCGTCAATCCGACGCCCTTTTCGATCAACATGGGCATCGAGTACCTTTTCATGGCCGTGCTGGGCGGAGCGGGTAGCGTCTGGGGTGCCGTGTTGGGCGCGACGCTGATCACGGTGATCAAACAAGTACTGCAAGACTGGTTGCCGCAGCTCCTGGGGCGTACCGGGCAGTTCGAGGTCATCGTTTTTGGCATGCTCATGGTGCTCATGCTGCAAAGGGCGCGCGAAGGGCTGATTCCGTATTTCCTGGCGCTCTGGCAGAGGCGCCGGCCGCCAAGCGGCCAAGTGCGGGAAGCGGCGGAACTGCCACGTCGCGGCGCCTTGGCCGCCGGAGAGCCCTTGCTGACGGTGGACAAGGCGCGCAAGACCTTTGGCGGCTTGGTGGCCGTGAACGATCTCAGCTTCGAGATGCGTAGCGGCGAAATCCTTGGTTTGATCGGTCCGAACGGGGCCGGCAAAACCACCATGTTTAATCTCATTACCGGTGCGCTGCCGCTTACCAGCGGCGCGATACGCTACCGCGGCACGGCCGTGCATGAACTCGAGCCATGGCAAATTGCCGCCCTGGGCATAGGCCGCACCTTTCAGCACGTGCGCCTGATTCAAACCATGAGCGTGTTGGACAATGTCGCCTTGGGCGCCTATTTGCGCGGGGATGCGGGCGTGGTTCGCGCCGCGCTCGCGCTCGATGCCGAAGAAGAGCGGCGCCTGCGGTATGAGGCGGCGCGGCAGATTCGCCGCGTCGGCCTGGAGGCGCATCTCTTCGAAGCTGCGGGCAGCCTTCCCTTGGGCAAGCAGCGCATCGCCGAAATTGCTCGCGCCTTGGCGGCGGACCCGCAGCTCTTGTTGCTCGATGAACCGGCTGCAGGCTTGCGCTATTTGGAGAAGCAGGCCCTGGCGAGCCTGCTGCGCGCCTTGCGCGGCGAGGGTTTGAGCATACTGCTGGTGGAGCATGACATGGACTTCGTCATGGGCCTCACCGATAGGCTGGTGGTCATGGAATTCGGGCAGAAGCTCGCCGAAGGTCTGCCGGTGGAAGTGCAAGCGAATCCGGCCGTGGTCGAAGCTTATCTGGGAGGCGTGTGATGGCCGAAACGCTGCTGCGCCTGAAGGATCTTTCGGTGAGTTACGGACGAGTTGCGGCCGTGCATCAGGTGTCGCTCGAAGTCGTGCCGGGGCAGATCGTTTCCGTGATCGGCCCGAATGGCGCCGGCAAGACCACCTTGCTTTCCGCCGCCATGGGTTTGCTTCAGGCCCAGGGCGACGTCCGTTTTCAGGGCCAGGACATCCGCGAATGGCCCGTTGAACAACGTGTGGCTTCCGGCCTGGTGCTGGTGCCCGAGCGCCGCGAGCTTTTTGCGGATATGCCGGTGGAAGACAACCTCAGACTCGGAGCTTTTCAGCGCTACTTGCGCCGCGATCGGCACATCGACCGCAGTTTGGAGGAGGTGTACACCCGGTTTCCGCGGCTCCGGGAAAGACGCGCCCAACTTGCCGGAACGCTCTCCGGCGGCGAGAGGCAAATGTTGGCCGTGGGTCGCGCGCTGATGAGCAAGCCAACGCTGTTGATGCTGGATGAACCGAGCCTCGGTCTGGCGCCGATCATCGTGCGCGAAATCTTTCACATCCTCACCGGTCTGAGGCAGGATGGCGTGAGCATCTTGCTGGTGGAGCAAAATGCCCGCGCTGCTTTGCAGGTTTCCGATTATGGTTATGTTCTGGAAACGGGTGAGCTGGCTTTGCATGGCCCGAGCGCATCGCTCGCGCAAGACGAGCGGGTTGCCGCAAGTTACCTGGGCGCTGCGAAACATTAGTCCTTGTCGACCCCTGGCGGCTTCCACGGAGCGCTTAGGCGCGCATGACGGTTTTTGATACCGGCTCTGCCGGCTGAGGTGATTTCATGAATACTGCGGTGCTCCCTCAAGCGAATGACGACGCGCTGCTTCTGGCCGAGACGCTGCTTCTGGCGCCTTACGGGTTGAGCCATCCGAATCTCGATCGAACCCTGGCCGCAATCCACGGTCATCGTGTGGACTACGCCGACTTGTATTTCCAGTACTCGCGCGCCGAAAGCTGGACGCTCGAAGAGGGCCAAGTCAAAGCCGGCAGTTTTCACATCGACCAGGGGGTGGGTGTGCGCGCGGTGGCAGGCGAACGCACGGCGTTTGCCTACTCTGACGACATCAGCGCTGCCGCGCTGGCTTCGGCTGCGATGGCCACCCGAGCCATCGCCGCTCAGGGGGAAAGCCGATGCGTCGCGGTTTCGGCAAGGCCTGCGACGCAGCGCCTATACCCCCGCAGAGATCCTCTGCCCGTGCTGGAAGACTCGGCCAAGGTGGCGCTGTTGGAGCGCCTGGAAAAGTTTGCCCGTGCCTGCGACCCGCGCATCACGCAGGTCATCGCCTCGCTGGCCGCAGAACACGAAGTGATCCTGATCGCGGCCAGCGACGGCCGGCTGGCGGCCGATGTGCGGCCGCTGGTGCGCGTCTCGGTGCAGGTCATCGCGGAAGAGAACGGTCGCCGCGAACAGGGTCACGCAGGCGGCGGCGGACGGGGCGACTACCGCTACTTCACCGACGCGCTGCTGGCCGATTACGCCGCGAAGGCCGTGCACCAGGCACTCGTCAACCTCGACGCGCGTGAGGCGCCCGCAGGGCCCATGACCGTGGTGTTGGGCAACGGCTGGCCCGGCATTCTGCTGCACGAAGCCGTGGGCCATGGCTTGGAGGGCGACTTCAATCGCAAAGGCAGCTCCGCGTTTAGCGGGCGCGTCGGTGAACGCGTCGCGGCATCGGGCGTCACCGTGGTGGACGATGGCACGCTTCCCGATCGCCGCGGCTCGCTCAACATCGACGACGAAGGCACGCCGACGCAGCGCACGGTGCTCATCGAAGACGGCATTCTGCGGGGGTATTTGCAAGACACCTTAAACGCCCGCCTGATGGGCGTGCCCGTCACCGGCAACGGCCGGCGCGAGTCCTACGCGCACCTGCCCATGCCGCGCATGACCAACACCCTGATGGAGCGCGGCAGCCACGATCCGGAGGAAATCATCGCCTCGGTCAAAGACGGGCTCTATGCCGCCAATTTCGGCGGCGGGCAGGTCGACATCACCAGCGGCAAGTTCGTGTTCTCCGCGGCCGAGGCCTATCGCATTGAAAACGGCCGCATCACCTACCCGGTCAAAGGCGCCACGCTGATTGGCAACGGCCCGGACGTGCTCACGCGCGTATCGATGATCGGCAATGACCTTGCCCTCGACACCGGGGTCGGCACTTGCGGCAAAGACGGACAGAGCGTCCCGGTGGGCGTGGGGCAGCCCACGCTGCGGGTGGATGAGTTGACCGTAGGCGGGACGGGCTAGGAAGGTGTTGCCGCACCCAGCGCGTCCCAGACGCGATCAGGTGCAAGATCACGGAGGCAGCGCATGTGGCCCAGTGGGCATTCGCGCTTGAAGCATGGGCTGCAGTCGAGTTCGAGCCGCAGGATTTTCGCGCGCTCGGACAGGGGCGGGGTATAAGCCGGGCTGCTGGACCCGTAAATCGCGACGAGGGGCACGCCCACTGCGGCGGCGAGATGCATGAGCCCGGAATCGTTGCTCACCACGACCCGCGCCAAAGCCAACAAATCGACGACTTCATCGAGGCGCGTTTTTCCGGCGAGGTCGATGGCACCGGGGGCATCGAGGGCGATGCTGCGGCTCACCGGACGATCTTTCTCCGAGCCGAAAATCCAGACCGCATATCCCTCGGCGAGGGCGCGGCGGGCGAGAGCCGCGAAATGTTCCGCCGGCCAGCGTTTGGCGGGGCCGTATTCGGCGCCTGGACAAAAGGCAAGCACCGGGCGCGAGGTGTTTAGACCCAATCGTTCAAGGCTTGCCCTCTGCGCGGCGAGGTCGATCGCCAATCTCGGCTCAGGCGTTTCCTCTAGGCGAGGCGGACGCCCCAAGGCCAGGCTGGCATAGCGGTCCACCAGTCGCGGCAGGTTTTGCGGCGAAAAAGGCGGGCGATCGTTGATGAGCCCAAAACGCTGCTCCCCCAAAAAGCCCGTGCGCTGCTGGATGCCGGCAAAGAATGGCAGCAGCGCCGACTTCGCCGAGTTGGGCAGGACGATCGCTTGCTGATAGCCCTGCGGGCGCAAATGGCGCGCGAGGCGCCAGCGTTTGCCCAGCGCCAGTTCGCCGTGGGCGAAGGGATTGTCGATGACCCTCGCCACTTCGCCCATGCGGCGGATCACCGGCGCGCACCAGGCCGGAGCCAGCACGTCGATGGTTGCTTGGGCCTCATCCCGGCGCAAGAGTTGCAGCATAGGCTGCATCATCACCGCGTCGCCCACCCAGGAGGGGGCGACGATCAAGAGGCGCGCCATGTCGGGGGCGCCGCGGCGTCAGTGACCGGCTTTGACCGGGCCGTGCAAAACGTAGCGGGTGCCGCAATAGGGGCAATCGACTTCGCCGTGCTCCACCACATCGAGAAACACGCGCGGGTGACTGGACCACAGCGGCATGTTCGGGTTGGGGCAAAACAGCGGCAAATCCGCGGCGGTCACTGCCACGGTAGCGGGCGCTTGAACTTCGCTCATGGTCGTCGTCCTCACACTGCGGTGAGCCAGGATTCGTGCGCGGGCACTCGGCCATGCACGATATCGAAAAACATCTGCTGGATGCGCGCGGTCACCGGGCCGCGGCGACCTTCGCCGATCTGCCGGTTGTCGAGCTCGCGGATGGGTGTCACCTCGGCGGCGGTGCCGGTAAAAAAGGCTTCGTCGGCGCAATACACTTCGTCGCGGGTGATGCGCTTTTCAGTGACCGGCAATCCCAACTCCGCGGCGATGCTCATCACTGTCTGGCGGGTGATGCCGTCCAGCGCGGAGGTCACGTCGGGGGTATAGATGCGGCCGCTGCGCACGATGAAGAGGTTTTCCCCGGCGCCTTCGGCGACGAAGCCGTCGACGTCGAGCAGCATCGCTTCGTCGTAGCCGTCGGCGGTGGCTTCCTGATTGGCCAGTATGGAGTTGACGTAATAGCCGCAGGCCTTGGCGCGGCACATGCTAATGTTGACGTGGTGACGGGTGAAAGAAGAGGTTTTGACGCGGATACCGCGCTCTAGACCCTCCTCGCCGAGGTATGCGCCCCAAGCCCAGGCGGCGATGGCCACGCGCACCGGATTGTCTTTGGCGGCAACCCCCATCTTGTTCGAACCGTAAAAAGCGAGCGGCCTAAGGTAGGCCGACTCGAGCTGGTTGGCCCTGACCACTTCGAGTTGTGCCGCGTTGATCTCGTCTTTGGTGAAGGGCATCTTCATGCCGAAGATATGCGCCGAACGAAAGAGCCGGTCGGTGTGCTCCTGCAAGCGGAAAATCGCCGTGCCTTGGGCGGCCTTGTAGGCGCGCACGCCTTCAAATACGCCCATGCCGTAGTGCAGAGTGTGGGTGAGCACGTGGGTGGTGGCATCGCGCCAGGGCACCAGCTTGCCGTCGTACCAAATGAAACCGTCGCGATCCGCCATGGACATGGCCTATCTCCTTTTGCCGCGAAAAACCGCTATTTTAGCGTGAACGTCGCGAGCGCGACGCAGAAATTCTCCCTCCCCCGCAGCGGGAGGGCAGGGGTAGGGCAAGGCGGCGATCAAAGCGATTGGCGCGCGTCGCCATGCCCCTTGCCCAATTCGGCGAGCCGCCTGCGATCCGTGCCGAGCACGGATTGCCACAAAGCCAACACGTTCTCGCGCAACTGCTCCTGACCTGCCGGGCCGAGCCGCGCGTGGCGCGCGCCATTGAGGCGCAAACCATGCTGCATGCGCCGCAAATAGCGGTAATAGTCGGCAACCTTGTGCGCAAGATCCCGCGGGGCCAAGCCCAATTGGCCGGCGGCGAGCAACAGTGCGATGTTGCCGAGATTTCTGGTCAGCTCCGGGTGAGCGCGACTGTGAGCCAGCACCAGGTATTGCACGATGAATTCGATGTCCACCATGCCCCCCGGGTCATGTTTCAGATCGAACAGAGGAGTCGGGTTGGGGTGGCCTTCGGCCATCTTGTGCCTCATTCCGGCCACTTCACGGGCCAGCGCGCTGGTTTCGCGCGGGGTTCGCAGGATCTCTTCGCGCAAGGCCTCGAAAGCCTCGCCCAGTTTGCGATCGCCGGCGGCAAAGCGCGCGCGCGTGAGGGCTTGGTGCTCCCATACCCAGGCCTCTCGCAACTGGTAGCTGCGAAAGGCATCCAGGCTGCTCACCAGGAGGCCGCTCTCGCCGTTCGGCCGCAGGCGCAAGTCGGTTTCATAAAGCTGCCCGGCCGAGGTCGTGCTGGATAGCCAGGTGTTCAGGCGCTGCGCAAGCCGCGCATAACGTTCCGGTGCCGCCTCCTGCGGGTCATCGTAGAGAAAGATGAGATCGAGGTCCGAAGCGTAACCCAGTTCCTTGCCCCCGAGCTTGCCGTATGCAATGACCGCGAAGCGCGGGTGCTCCACATGGCGCACCGTCATCTGGCTCCAGCACAGATCCAGGGTCGCTTGCAAAATGAGGTCGGCCAGGGCCGAAAGATGATCGGCAAGCTTTTCCAGGGGCAACTGGCCGGTAAGGTCCTGCGCCAGCAGGCGAAAGGACTGGGCATGCTGAAAATGCCGCAGAATGTCCATCTGCCGCTCGGCATCGCCGACGGCGCCGGCAAGTTCACCGGCGAGTTGGCTCTGCCACTGGCGATAATCGGGCGCCGCGAACAGGAGGCGCTGATCGAGCATTTCGTCGAGCAAAATCGGGTGACGCGCCAGATACTCCGCAGCCCAGCTGCTGCTGGCAGCCATTTGCGCCACCCGGGGCAGCAGCGCCGGATGCTCGATCATCAAAGCCAGGTAGGCGCTGCGCCGCGCCACCGCTTCGAGCAAGTTGAGCAGGCGCTCGCAGGTGGCCTGCGGATCGCTGGTTTCCGCGGCGGCAGAAAGCAGGCGCGGCGCAATTTGGTCGAAGCGCTCGCGACTGGCCAAGGGAAGCTGTTGATAGCGGCTGCTTTCGCGCACGCGGCGCAGCCGCTCCAGCACTGCACCCGGGTCGGCATAGCCCATGCCTTCCAGGCGGGTCGCAGCAGAATCTTCGTCGGCCGAACCTTCCCAGACGCTTTGCAGCGGATCGACGGGCTGATCCTCGGGGGCTCCGCCCAGGGCCGCCTCGAAATGCTGGGAAACCCGTCGGCGATGCTGCTCCAGGGCCGCCGCGAACTCGCTTTCGCGGCCAAAGCCCATGGCGTGCGCAAGCGCTGCTGCCTCCTCGGGGTTGGCGGGCAACATTTGCGTCTGCTGATCGTCGCGGTATTGCAGGCGGTGCTCGAGCCGACGCAAGAACTGATAAGCGTCAGAAAGCTCGGCGGCGGCTTCGAAGTTAAGCAGGCCGCGCGCTGCCAGCCGGTCGATCATGGCTCGGGTGGATCGTTCCTGAAGCTGGGGCTCCCGGCCCCCGCGTATCAATTGAAACACTTGTACGATGAATTCGATTTCGCGTATTCCGCCCGGCCCCAGTTTGATGTCGTTGCGCCGGTCGCGCCGGGCGACTTCCTCGCGGATTTGGCGATGCAAGTCGCGCAAGGCGGCGTAAGCGTTGAAGTCGAGGTATTTGCGAAAGACAAAGGGCCGCACCAGAGCGTAAAGCTCTTCGGGGCGGTCGCCGGTGAGGACGCGGCCCTTGAGCCAAGCGTAACGTTCCCAGGCGCGCCCTTGGGTGATGAAATACTCCTCCAGCGCGCCCAGACTGGTGGCCAGCGGCCCGTCCTGGCCGTAGGGTCGCAAGCGCATGTCGACCCGGAAGACGAAGCCGTGTTCGGTGACTTCGTGCAAGCTCGCAATGATGCGCCGTCCGAGCTGGGTGAAGAACTCGTGGTTGCTGATCACCTTCGGTCCGCGGGTTTCGCCTTCCTCGGGATAAACGAAAATCAGGTCGATGTCGGACGAGACATTGAGCTCGCCGCCGCCGAGTTTTCCCATGCCGACGATCATCAAGCGCTGGGGTTCTCCGCTTTCCTGGCCGACGGGCTCTCCGAAACGACCCTGAAGCCAGGCTTCATGAGCCGCCTGAGCACGCGCGCAGCTTACCTCCGCCAGCGCGGTGACCGCCGTGCAAATTTCGTCGAGGCCGGCGAGGCCGGCCAAGTCGCGCACGATGAGACGAAGCATCACGCTTTGGCGCAAATCCCGCAGCGCCGCCTTGAGCGCCGTCTCGTCGGCGTAGTTTGACGGCAGCGCGTTGTCCATTTCGGCGCGGGCAAACGGCCTGGTGAAATCTTTGGCCAGCGCGTCAGCTAGATCCGGTCGGCTGGCGAGCGTACGCTGAAAGTAGTGGCTGTAAGCGGCCTGCTTCAGAGCGCTGCGATACTCGGTCGATTCGGGCATGGTGCTTTTTGGGTAAAATATCCCGGTATTCTATGCCCATACCCTCCCCACGCCGAGCCCTCGGCGCCTTCTCCCCCAGGCTGCTCGCCTCGCTCTTGCGCCTCGCCTTCGATCTCGCGCTGCTGGGCATCGCCTTGTTTTCTTTGCTCCTGCTCGCGCTGCGTTTTGTCGTTTTGCCCAAGATCGAGGACTATCGTCCGGAGATCGTGGCGCATCTGACCGAGGCGGTAGGCCGTCCGGTAACGCTCGGTCGTTTGCGCGCGGGCTGGGACGGGTGGAATCCCACCTTGGAGATTGCCGAACTCACCGTCCGGGGAAAAACTGGCGAAGCGCTGCTCACCTTGCCGCAAGTGCGAACCACGGTGTCCTGGCAGTCGCTCTTTTTGCTCGACCTGAGGCTCAAGGCCTTGGTGATCGAGCAACCGAGCTTGCGCATTGCCCGCAGCGCGCAAGGCAAGTTTTCCGTGGGAGGTCTGGAAGTCGATCCAGAAACGGCTACTCCGGATTCGAATTTCGCCGACTGGCTGCTGCGCCAGCGGCGCGTCGAGATTCACGATGCGCTGCTGATTTGGCAGGACGATTTCCGCCAAGCTCCGCAACTGGTGCTCGATCGGGTCAACTTTCGCCTGGAAAATTGGTTCGGGCACCATCGCTTTGGACTGGTCGGTGTGCCGCCGGCCGAAATCGCCGCGCCCCTCGACGTGCGCGGCGACTTCAAAGGCGACAGCCTCGCCGAATGGAACCGACTCGATGGCAAAGCCTACGCGCGCCTCGACTACGCGGATGTTGCCACCTGGCGTGAGTGGCTGCCTCTGCCGCAGCAGTTTGCGCGCGGCGAAGGCGCATTGCGGCTGTGGTTCGAGTTTGCCCAGGGCGCACCGCGCAAGCTCACCGCCGATCTGGAACTCAAGGACGTGAGCGCCACGCTCGCCCAGGATCTGCCGCAGTTGCAACTCAAGCGGCTCAGCGGCCGCTTGGCCTGGCAAGGCGATGCCCAGGGCCAGGAAATGGAAGCCAAGCGCCTGGTGATCGAGGCCAAGGGTGCGAGTACGCCCGAGCCGCTCGATTTTTCCTTGAGGCTCGATCGCCGAGGCGAGGAGTGGCTTGGCGGAGGGGCGAAGATCAACACGATCGATCTGGCAGCCATGACTCTGCTGGCCAGTCACTTGCCGCTGCCCCAGGATCTGCGCCGGCAGTTGCTCGATCGCTCTCCACGGGGCCTGATACGCAATGCCCGCCTGGCCTGGAAGGGGGCCACGGAATCGCTGGAACCGACCGCCATGGAAGGCGAATTCGTCGGCTTGGGCCTTGCCAGCGCGGATGGCCAGCCCGGTTTTGCCAACCTCAGCGGCCGAGTTCAGGGCGACGGCCAGCGTGGCAGCCTGCATTTGGCGAGCCGTGCCAGCGCGATCGAATTGCCGAGCGTATTCATCGCGCCGATCGCCTTGGACAGCCTGAACCTCAAGCTCAATTGGCGTCGGTCAGGGAAGGAAACCACGGTGCACATTGCCGAAGCGGACTTTGCCAGTGCCCATGCGGCGGGCAGCGCCTCGGGGGAATACCGCCATACCGGACTGGGGCCGGGAAACATCGACCTCAAGGCCAAACTCAGCCGGGCCGATCCGCGCTTCGTACACGCCTATCTGCCGCTGGTCGTGGGGGATTCGGCACGCAGCTATCTCAAGCGGTCTTTGACCGGCGGCGTGGCCCGCGATGCGCGCCTCACCTTGCGAGGCGATCTCGCGCACTTTCCGTTTGACGATGAGAAAAAGGGCATTTTCGAAATTCGCGTCCGCGCCGAAGATGCCAGCATGGCCTACGCACCCGGTTGGCCTGAATTGCAGAAGGTTCGCGCCGACCTTTTGTTTCGCGGTTCGCGCATGGAAATCACCAGCAATCAAGGCGAAACCTTGGGCGTCAAGATCGGCAACGTGCTGGTGACCATACCTGATCTGGGCTCGCCTGAGCCGGTGCTGCAAGTGCGCGGCGAGGCGCAGGGCGCAACTGCGGACTTCCTGCGCTTCGTGGAGACCAGCCCGGTATTGGGCATGATCGACCGCTTTACCGAAGGCATCAAAGCCACCGGACCGGGCCGCCTCGATCTGCGTCTGGCCATACCCTTGACCAAGCCCGAAGAAACCAAGGTCGCGGGGGAATTCTCCATCGCGGGTAATCGAATCGAAATCACCCCCGATGTGCCGCCGCTGGAAAAGGCGACCGGCAAAATCCGGTTCACGGAACAAAACGTGCGCGCCGAAGGCGTTACCGCCGAAATGCTCGGCGGCCCGGCGCAGGCCTTGGTGAGCAGTGCCGAGGGCTCGGTGCGCATCAGCGCGCGGGGTAGCGCCAACGCCGAGGAACTGGTACGAACCTACCCCTCGCCGCTGTTGCGCAAGGTATCGGGACGCAGCGATTGGCAGGCGGAGGTGAGGGTGCGTGGCGGGAGGGCGCAATGGTCGGTCGATTCCTCGCTGCGCGGAGTTACGCTGGAGCTGCCTTCGCCGCTAGCCAAAGCGGCCGAAGAACCGCTGCCTCTTCATCTCGAACACCGCGAGGTAGAAAACGGGCGCAGTCTGTTTGAAGTGGTTCTGGGCAAGCGGCTGCAGTATCAGATGTTGCGCGAACCCGACCCGCGCACGGGAAAGGTCAAATTCGAACGAGCCTTTCTCGGATTGAATGGCGCACCCCTCGATCTGTCGCAACCGGGCTTGTGGGTGCGCGGGGAGATCGAGGAACTGGCGCTGGACCGCTGGCTGGAATACCGACCGCAAGCCGACGCGCCGCCCGGTGAGAGCGACGGCGCCTGGCCTGTGGCAAGCGATCTCGCCGGTCTGGACCTCAAGCTCGGCGCGGTAACGGTGATGAGCCGGCGCTTCGAAAATCTTGCCCTGGCGGCCAGTCCGCGCAGCGGCAGGATGAACATCAATCTGGCGGGAAAACAAATCGCCGGCACGCTGACCTGGAATCCGGCAACGCCGGCGCAGCCCAACGGCCTCTTGGTTGCCCGGCTGCAAAGACTTCATCTGCCCCAAGACGAAGCCGCTCCGAGCAAAGAGCCGCAAGGATCAGTTGAGGCCGACGACTGGCCCGCGTTTGACGTGATTGCCGAGAACTTCAGCTCCAAGGGAAAGAACCTCGGCAAGCTCGAACTCAAGGCGAGCGCCCAGAGCAAGGAGTGGAAGCTCGAGCGCCTCAAGCTGGTCAACGACGATGGAAAGCTCGAAGCCAGCGGCAAATGGAATCCGGCGAGTAGCGGCGAGGCGACGCAGGTGGAACTGCGCCTCGAAGTTCGCGAGGCCGGCGCCTATCTCGCTCGCATGGGCATGCCCGACGCCGTGAAAGCGGCGCCGACCAAACTTTCGGGCACGCTGGCTTGGAACGGACCGCCCAACGATCTCGATTATGCAAGCCTATCGGGCAAGCTCAAGCTGGAGGTCGGAAAAGGGCAATTCACCAAGATTGAACCGGGCATAGGCAAACTGCTGGGCGTCTTGAGCCTGCAAGCTTTGCCGCGACGCCTCACCCTCGACTTCGGGGACATCTTTTCTTCGGGCTTCGCCTTCGATGGGTTGAACGGCGATATTCAGATCGAGCGCGGCGTGATGAGCACCGATAAACTGCTGCTCGACGGGCCATCGGCCAAGGTAGAGATTCGGGGCAGCGCCAACATCGGCGCGGAAACGCAGGATCTGCGGGTCAAGGTGTTTCCCAGCTTGGCGACGAGTGCCGCCATCACTGCGGGCCTCGCGGTGAATCCGGTGGCGGGCGGCGTGACCTGGCTGCTTTCGACCATGCTCAAAAACCCCTTGGACCGTTTGTTTTCTTATGAATACCATGTCACCGGCGCATGGAGCGATCCGCAAGTCAGCAATGTCGCCGCGAACGCCGCCGCAGGCGCGGCTGAAGCCCCCAAGGCCCCTTGAGCAGAAGGCGAGGCTCCGCATGTCAGTGCCGGATGAAACCGAAACCCCGAAAGCCGCCGACCGACCCTGGCGGGTGGCCGCCGTGCAAATGGTTTCCGGCACCGAGCTGAAAGCCAATCTGCGCGCCGCGGAAGAAGGCATCGCCCAGGCGGCGGCAGCCGGCGCGAGGCTCGTCGCCTTGCCGGAATATTTCTGCCTCATGGGCCGGCGCGACACCGACAAGGTCGCCCTGCGCGAGACGCCGGGGCATGGCCCCATTCAAACCGCTCTCGCCGAGGCCGCACGCCGGCATGGCGTGTGGATCGTGGGCGGCACCCTGCCCTTGGTTGCCGATGCTCCCGACAAGGTGCGCAACAGCACTTTGGTGTTCGACCCTGCAGGGAAGCGGGTGGCGCGTTACGACAAGATTCACCTCTTCGGTTTTCGGCAAGGCAGCGAGGCCTACGACGAAGCGCAGACCATCGAAGCCGGTGACACGCCGGTGCGCTTTGGCACCCCCTGGGGCGAGGTCGGCGTGGCGATTTGTTACGACTTGCGTTTTCCCGAACTCTTTCGCGCTTTGGGCGTAATCGATCTCCTAATCGTGCCGGCCGCCTTCACCTACACCACCGGCAGCGCGCATTGGGAACTGCTGCTGCGCGCTCGCGCGGTGGAGAATCAATGTTACGTGCTCGCCGCGGCGCAGGGCGGGCAGCACGAAAACGGCCGGCGCACCTGGGGACACAGCCTGTTGATCGACCCCTGGGGCGAAATCGTCCGCATGCTGCCCGAAGGCGAAGGCATCGTGGTCGGCGAAGTCGATCCAAAAAAAATCAGGGAAGTGCGCGGCAAGCTGCCGGCACTCGATCATCGGGTGCTCTGATCAGCTCGCTTTGAGCAACACCAGCACCGCCCCACTGCCCCCATCGACGGCGGCGGGTTCGCAGTAGGCTAGCACCAGGTCGGTGCGCTGCAGCCAGCGCCGCACCTGGCCTTTGAGCACGGGCTCACGGCCAGGGGAGGAGTGGCCTTTGCCGTGGATCACGCGCACGCAGCGCAACCCCGCCTGGTGACTGGTGGCGACGAAGGCGCGCAGCGCCTCATGCGCCTCGGAGCGATTGTGGCCGTGCAGATCGAGTTCGGCCTGGATGGTCCAGAAGCGGCGGCGCAATTTGCGCAAAACGTCGCTGCGCAAGCCGGGCCGCAGATACGATTGCTCGGGCTCGAATTCGGCGCTCGCATCGAGGGCCGCATCGCCAAGGCTTTCGGCAAGAGCTGCGCGCTCATCGGCCCGGCTCTGGCGCGGCTCAGCCAAGGGAGGGGCGGGGCGCGGAAGTACCTGGTTCGGCGGCGGCAGACGATGGACTTCACCTACCGCCGCGAGGAATTCGTCGCGCTCCGAGGATGCGGCAGGTTTCGGCCCGCGCTTTTTTCCCGCGCGCATGGAAGCCTCGGAGTTGCGTCAGCCTAAACCGCCGAGATAGGCCTCGGCGTCGAGTGCGGCCATGCAGCCGGTGGCGGCGCTGGTCACCGCCTGGCGGTAGATGTGGTCGGCCACGTCGCCGGCTGCGAATACGCCGTCGATGCTGGTTGCCGTGGCGCCGCCCCTCTGCCAGCCCTCGCCGCCGCCTTTGGTCCACAGGTAGCCGTTTTCCATGCGCAATTGATTGGTGAACAGCTCGGTGTTGGGGCTGTGGCCGATGGCGATGAAGACGCCGGTGAGCGCCAGGTCTTGCGTGGCGCCGCTTTTCACATCCTTGACGCGGGCGCCGGTGACGCCGCTGGCGTCACCCAGCACTTCATCCAATACGGCATTCCAAATGACTTTGACCTTGCCGGTGGCCGCCTGGGCCATGAGTTTGTCGACCATGATCGCCTCAGCGCGGAAACGGTCGCGGCGGTGCACCACGGTCACCGTTCGGGCGATGTTGGCGAGGTAAAGCGCTTCTTCGACGGCGGTATTGCCGCCGCCCACCACCAGCACGTCCTGGTTGCGGTAGAAGAAGCCGTCGCAGGTGGCGCAGGCCGACACGCCCTTGCCCTGGAATGCGGTCTCGGAGGGCAGGCCCAGGTAACGCGCCGAGGCGCCCGTGGCGATGATCAGCGCGTCGCAGGTATAGCTGCCGCTGTCGCCGACCAGGGTGAAAGGTTTTTCGTCCAGTTTGGCGGTGTGGATGTGGTCGAAGATGATTTTCGTTTCAAACCGCTCGGCATGCTTCTGGAAGCGCTCCATCAACTCGGGACCCATAACGCCATTGGCATCGGCCGGCCAATTGTCGACGTCAGTAGTGGTCATCAACTGGCCACCCTGCGCGAGGCCGGTGATGAGCACGGGTTTCAGGTTGGCGCGGGCGGCGTATACTGCGGCGGTGTATCCGGCTGGGCCCGAGCCGAGAATGAGCAGACGGCTGTGTTGTGCAGACATGGTTTTCCTTGTGCGTTAACCCGCCAGGGAAGGGCGGGACTTCCTCGCCACGAGTTTGAGCGGAGCCTAGGGCCCCCGGTGTGCGCATCGTGTCGCTCGCCCCGCCGTAAACGGCAGGATTTTTTGCTCGACCCGTGGTTAAAGATGCGCTCATTTTATCGGATAACGCCCGGCGATTTTTTCCGCGAGTTTCTCGAAGGGGGTACATGCGCCCAGCGGCGCGTAGTGCAGTCGCTCTCGCGGGCAAAGGTGGCGTTGCCAGCGTGCTTTGGCGCAGCCCCTTGATTGAGCGGCAAGCGCCCGGCGCAGGTTCATCGCTCCCGAGGTCCGCACCCAATTTCTGCTTTGGCCTCACCTTTCTGTTATAATACGCAGCATGAAGTAAGCTCAGCAAGCCAATGTTTTTGATAGATAAACTTCTTCGAAAATCGAATCGTTCCGAGCGCGGCCCCAGGCTCTCGCCGCGGCGCGTCGATTTGGTTCGCGAAGCCTTCTGGCTGCTCGATGGAGTATTGCTGGTTTATTTGGTGCTGATTTTTTCTACCTATAACAAAGGCGATCCCGGGTGGTCTTTTAGCGGGGCCAATGCGGTCGTCGTTAATAAGGGCGGAACCTTGGGCGCATGGCTTGCGGATCTCGGTTTTTACTTGTTCGGGGTTTCGGCCTGGTTGTTCGTGGCGGCTGCGGCGGCGGGGGTCATTGCCGGCTTCCGGCGCCTGATGTCGGGTCTCGATCCCGATGAGTCGGTGCTTGTGCAGCGGCGCGGCGCCTGGGTGGCGGCGCTGGGTTTCGTGCTTTTGCTTCTGATGTGCAGCGGACTCGAGGCTTTGCGTCTGTATCGCCATGGTCTGGCGTTGCCGCTTTCGCCAGGCGGGTTGGTGGGCAATGCGCTGGGCGAAGGTTTGGCGCAGGTCCTCGGCTTCAATGGCGGCACCTTGCTGATGATCGTTTTGGCCGCCGCCGGCTGGTCCTTGTTTACCGGCATGTCCTGGCTGGGCTTGGCCGAAACGCTCGGCGGGGGCCTCGAGGCGGCCCTGGCCGGTTTGCGGCAGCGTATCGCCGAGCGCGCCGATCGGCGCGCCGGGGAAGCGCAAGCGCAGGAGCGCGAGTTCGTGGTGGCCGAGGCCAAGCTGCAGCTCGACGATCGGCCACCGATCGTGGTGGTGCCTCCGGTCACCGAAATTCCCGAATCGTCGCGGGTCTTTCGCGAGAAGCAGGTTCCGCTCTTTCAAGATTTGCCCGATTCGCCGCTGCCGCCTTTGCATTTGCTGGAGCCAGCCGGCGGTTCGGTGGAGGTCCTGAGCCATGAAACCCTGGATTTCACCTCGCGCCTGATCGAGCGCAAGCTCGCGGATTTCGGCGTCGCGGTGAAAGTGGTCGCGGCTTACCCGGGCCCGGTGATTACGCGCTACGAAATCGAGCCGGCGGTGGGGGTGAAAGGCGCGCAGATCATCAACTTGGTCAAGGATCTGGCCCGTGCCTTGGGGGTGGTGAGCATACGCGTAGTGGAAACCATCCCGGGCAAAACCTGCATGGGTCTGGAAATTCCCAATCCCAAGCGCCAAGTGGTGAAACTCGTCGAAATCTTGAGTTCCAAGGTTTACGCCGATACTTCGAGTCCGCTGACCCTGGCTTTGGGGAAAGACATCGCGGGCAACCCTTCGGTGACCGACCTGGGCAAAATGCCGCATTTGTTGGTTGCCGGAACGACCGGCTCCGGCAAGTCGGTGGCGATCAACGCGATGATTTTGTCGCTCTTGTACAAGGCCGAACCGCGGCAAGTGCGCATGATCCTGGTCGATCCGAAGATGCTGGAACTGTCGGTGTATGAAGGCATTCCCCATCTCCTCGCGCCGGTGGTCACGGACATGAAACTTGCCGCTAGCGCCCTCAACTGGTCGGTGGGCGAAATGGAGCGGCGCTACCGTCTGATGTCGGCCTTGGGCGTGCGCAACCTTTCCGGCTACAACCAAAAACTTGCCGATGCGAGAAAGGCCAAGCAGCCGCTGACCAACCCGTTTACGCTCACCCCTGAGAACCCCGAGCCGCTGGAGGATTTGCCCTTCATTGTGGTCGTGATCGATGAGTTGGCCGACTTGATGATGGTGCAGGGCAAAAAGATCGAAGAGTTGATTGCGCGCCTCGCCCAAAAGGCGCGGGCCGCGGGGATTCATCTGATCTTGGCGACGCAGCGCCCCTCGGTGGATGTGATTACCGGGCTCATCAAAGCCAACATTCCTTCGCGCATCGCTTTCCAGGTTTCGAGCAAAATCGATTCGCGCACCATCCTCGATCAAATGGGTGCCGAAGCGTTGCTGGGGCAGGGCGATATGCTCTATTTGCCGCCAGGCACAGGGTACCCCCAGCGGGTGCATGGCGCTTTCGTGAGTGACGGCGAAGTGCACAAGGTGGTGGCCTATCTCAAGGAACAAGGCGGTCCGCAATACGTCGAAGGGGTGTTGGAGGCGGCCGAAGGCGGCGAAGGTGAAAGCGGCGCCGAGGGCGATGCGCCGAACGCGGAAGCGGATCCGATGTACGACCAGGCCGTCGCCTTGGTGCTCAAGTCGCGGCGCGCTTCGATTTCGCTGGTGCAGCGCCATTTGCGCATCGGCTACAACCGCGCCGCGCGCCTGATCGAACAGATGGAGCGCGCCGGCTTGGTGTCGGCCATGCAGACCAATGGCAACCGCGATGTGCTGGTGCCGGCGCGCGAAGAAAGGGTTTGAAGCAATGCGATGGATGATAGTCCTCATGGCGATGGCCCTGGGCCTGGCGGCCGGCGGCGCAGAGGCCAATGCGGTGGAGCGCCTGCGCGCTTTCACCAAAGAAACGCAAACCGCCCGCGCCAGTTTCGCGCAGACGGTTTACGACAAAACCGGACGCAAAGTGCAGGAATCGTCGGGCAGTTTTCAGTTGCAACGGCCGGGGCGCTTTCGCTGGGTCTACGAAAAGCCCAATGCCCAGCTCCTGGTAGGCGACGGGCGTCGCGTCTGGACCTTCGACGAAGACCTCAATCAAGTGACGGTGAGGGCTTTCGACAAAGTGCTGGGTTCGACCCCGGCGGCGCTTTTGGCCGGAACCCAGGAAATCGAAAGCGCGTTTGAGCTTGCCGACTTGCCCGATGGCGATGGCCTCTCCTGGGTGTCCGCCAAGCCCCGGGCCAAAGACACCGGCGTGGCTGCCATCAGGCTGGGTTTTGCCGACAAGAGTTTGGCGCGACTGGAGTTGGAAGACGCTTTCGGCCAGCGCACGGTCATCGTCATCAGCGCCTTGGAAAAGAACCCCAAGCTCGCCGCCGAGACCTTCAAGTTCTCTCCGCCGCGCGGGGCCGATGTCATAGGCGACTGATTCTTCCTGGTGCTGATCCAGCGAATTGGCTCCTGCTTGGGTGCGCAATCCGGAGCTGCGACGCGCCGGCTTGCACACATCCCGCGCGGTTTTGCGTAAACTTGAGGCAAACGCTCTTGGGGAGATGGCAATGGGCTATGCCTTGCGTGACCAGCGTCGCTACATTTACGCCGACTATCGCGCCTGGCCTGAGGATGTGCGCTACGAGCTGATCGACGGGGCCGCGTTCCTGATGGCGCCGGCACCGTCGGTCAATCACCAGACCTTCGCTTTCGAGGTCGGGCGCCAGCTCGGCAATGCGCTCGAAGGCCATCCTTGCCGGGTGCTTCTCGCACCGGTCGACGTATTACTTGGCGCCCCCGAACAAAGCGAAGACGAGGTCGATACCGTCGTCCAGCCCGACGTGCTGGTGGTCTGCGACCCAGCCAAGGTGACTCCGCGCGGTATTCGTGGTGCGCCGGATTGGGTGCTGGAAGTGATTTCGCCCAGTTCCGCGAGTCACGATCAGATTCTGAAACTCGCCGCTTACGAAAAGGCCGGCGTGCGCGAATATTGGCTGGCCCATCCCACCGATCGCGTGCTTACCATCTACCGACATGACGGTACCGCCTACGGCAGGCCGGAGATCCGCGAACTCGTCGGCGAGACTCCGGTCGGTGTGTTGCCCGGCGTCACGGTGCGTTGGGAACCCATCGTTGCGAGATTACTCCCGGCGTGAGTCCACAATTTGCTTCAACTCAGATGGGGCCGCTCGCCTCTTCGCCAAAGTCCCGATTGCCCCAGGTAGGAGCGGCGGAAGCCGCGATGAAGCGCCTAAGCGATTCGCCGTCGCTAAATTACCCATAGTGATGCAAGGCTTGGCGAGGTGTTTCGCGGGAGCAATACCGTGAAGAACGATCTCTTTTCGCATCAAACCCCATCCGCCAATGCGCCGCTTGCCGAGCGCCTGCGCCCGCGCACGCTCGACGAGGTGATTGGACAGCGCGAGCTCCTCGCCCCAGGCAAACCCTTGGCGGTCGCTTTCACCACTGGGCGCCTGCATTCGATGATTCTTTGGGGTCCGCCCGGGGTGGGCAAAACCACCTTGGCGAGGCTCATGGCCGATGCCTTCCATGCGGACTTCATCGCGCTGTCGGCAGTGCTCTCGGGCGTGAAGGACATTCGCGATGCCGTGACGCGCGCCGAGCTGACCCTGGCCGCGAGCGGGCGGCGCACCCTGCTTTTCGTCGATGAGGTGCATCGCTTCAACAAAGCCCAGCAGGATGCCTTCCTGCCGCACGTCGAAAGCGGGCTGTTCACCTTCATCGGCGCCACCACGGAGAACCCTTCCTTCGAAGTGAATTCGGCGCTGCTTTCGCGCGCCTCGGTGTATGTGCTCAAGCCCTTTTCCGACGAGGAGCTGGGCGAACTGCTCGAACGCGCCTGCAAGGCGGCGATGCCCGAACTGACGGTCGAGGAGAGCGGGCGCCGAACGCTGATTGAATTCGCCGACGGCGATGGACGGCGGCTCATCAACCTGGTCGAGCAACTGGCCAATGCCGCGCAAAAAGCGGGGCGCGAAAATCTCGATGCCGACTACGTCGAAGCAAGCCTGGCGCGCGGCGCGCGGCGCTTCGATCGCGGGGGCGACCAGTTCTATGACCAGATTTCGGCGTTGCACAAGGCCGTGCGCGGCTCTAGTCCGGACGCCGCGCTCTATTGGCTGGTGCGCATGCTCGATGGCGGCGCCGATCCGCGCTATTTGTCGCGGCGCATGATCCGCATGGCCACCGAGGACATCGGGCTCGCTGATCCGCGCGCCTTGCAGCTCGCCCTCGATGCGGCTGAAGTGTATGAGCGATTGGGCTCGCCCGAAGGGGAACTGGCGCTGGCGGAGGCGGTGCTGTACCTCGCCTGCGCGGCCAAGAGCAATGCCGCCTATGTCGCGTATAATGAGGCCCGCGAGTTCATTACCCGAGACGGTTCCCGGCCGGTTCCCCTGCACTTGCGCAATGCCCCGACCAAGCTGATGAAAGAGCAAGGCTACGGGCGCGAGTATCGCTACGCGCACGATGAACCGGACGCCTATGCTGCGGGCGTGCGCTATATGCCCGAGGGCATGCCGGAGGTGTCGTGGTACCGTCCCACGGAGCGCGGGCTGGAAGCGCGCATCGCAGAAAAACTCGCCTACCTGCGCGGACGCGATGCCGCCGCGCGCAAGAAAGAGACTTGAGGTAAATATGTTAGATGTTCAACTGCTGCGCGCCGACCTCGACGCCGTCGCGGCGCGGCTCGCCACCCGCGGTTTTTTGCTGGACACCGCAACTTTCGAAGCCCTGGAGCGGGAGCGCAAAGACATTCAGGTGCGCACGCAAGACTGCCAGGCCAGGCGCAACACGCTCTCCAAACAAATTGGCCAAGCCAAAGCCAAAGGAGAAGACAGCAGTGCGCTGATGGCCGAGGTTGCGGGCCTGGGCGAGGAAACCAAGCGTTTGGAGAATGAGCTTGCGAACGTTCAGGCGAAGATCTCCGACTTCCTGCTCGGCTTGCCGAACCTGCCGCACGCGAGCGTTCCGGTGGGCAAGAGTGAACGCGACAACGTCGAAGTGCGTCGCTGGGGCACGCCGCGAACCTTAGGATTTGCACCCAAGGATCATGTCGAAATCGGCGAGAAATTGGGCGGCCTCGACTTCGCCAATGCAAGCAAACTCTCGGGCGCGCGCTTCACTTTCATGCGCGGCGGCATCGCGCGCCTGCATCGCGCCTTGGCGCAATTCATGCTGGACGTGCATACGCGGGAGCACGGCTATACCGAATGTTATACGCCTTACCTGGTGAACGCGGCGACGCTCACCGGCACCGGCCAGCTACCCAAATTCGCCGGCGACCTTTTTCATGTCACCAAGGGGGAATACGGCGAAGACGAAGAGCCGGGCCACAAGTATTACCTCATCCCGACGGCCGAAGTTTCGCTCACCAATCTGGTGCGCGGCGAAATCCTGCCGGCCGATGCGCTGCCGATGCGGCTCACCGCGCACACGCCCTGTTTTCGCTCGGAAGCCGGTTCTTATGGCAAGGACACTCGCGGCATGATCCGCCAGCACCAATTCGACAAGGTGGAGTTGGTGCATATCGTTCACCCCGAAACCTCCTACGATGCGCTGGAAGAACTGACCGGCCACGCGGAAACGATTCTGCAGAGATTGGAGCTTCCTTATCGCGTGCTGGCCCTGTGCACCGGCGACATTGGTTTTGGTGCGGCCAAGACCTTCGATTTGGAAGTTTGGCTTCCGGCGCAGAACACCTATCGTGAAATTTCCTCCTGCTCGAACTGCGAGGCTTTCCAGGCCCGGCGCATGCAGGCGCGCTTTCGCAACGCTCAAGGCAAGCCGGAACTGGTTCACACGCTCAACGGCTCGGGGCTGGCGGTGGGCAGGACCCTGGTGGCGGTGCTGGAGAACTGTCAGCGCGCCGATGGCGGGGTGGATATTCCCGAGGTCCTGTGGCCCTATATGGGCGGGGTACGCGAGCTGCTTCCCGGATAGGCTAGGGCTCGCTCGCGGTTGCCGCGCATGCGATTGCGCGAAGATCTGGTCGCGGCCAAGGCCGCTCCTACCCAACAGGCCAAGGTTTTGTAGGAGCGGGCTTGCCCGCGATCAGCGGATCCGGCTCAGCCAGAAGCCATTCGCGGCCAAGGCCGCGCCTACCCAACAGGCCAAGGTTTTGTAGGAGCGGGCTTGCCCGCGATCAGCGGATC
>CAZFEK010000037.1:0-15065 GCA_964517465.1 uncultured Alcaligenaceae bacterium | reverse complement strand
CGGCTCAGCCATGCGCCATTCGCGGCCAAGGTCGCGCCTACCCAACAGGCCAAGGCCGCTCCTTCCCAACAGGCCAAGCTTCCCGCGCGAGAGTCTCACCGGCAAATTGCAAGGAGCTTCAGCAGGCGCGCAGGTTTCCCGCGCGACAATCTCGCACGGCGTGCAGGCGCGGAAGATGCGGGGGCTCCAAGCGGATCATGATGTCGTAGTAGGCGCGCACGTTTTCCACGAAGATCACGGGCGCACCGCCGCGCGCAAAGCCATGTTTCACGGTGTTAGCGACTTCCGGGCGCGCCAAGAGCGGCAGGGTCTTCTTGAGGTCCGCCCAGGCATCGGGGTTGAGCTTCTTACGCTGGGCCAATACGCGCGCATCTTCGAGGTGACCATAACCGATGTTATACGCGGCCAGCGCCAGCCAGGTGCGATCGGGTTCGAGTATACGCTCCGGCAGCATGGCTTTCAGCTGCACCAAGTACCTCGCGCCCGCGAGAATGCTCTCTTTGGCGTCGAGCCGATCGAGAACGTTCATCCGCAGCGCCGTCTCTTCGGTCAGCATCATTATGCCGCGCACATTGGTGGGGCTGGTTGCCAGCGGGTCCCAATGCGATTCCTGGTAAGCCAGTGCGGCAAGTAGCCGCCATTCGATGCCGGTGAGTTCCTGCGCATTTTGGAATTCCCGCCGGTATTGCGGCAGGATGCTGCGAAGCTTCTCCTGCATGCGACCCGCGGCTATCGGATCGACGCGCTCGGTGTGCCCGTAATAGCGGTCTAGCAGCCGCTGCAGGCTGCCGTTCTCGCGAATCATGCGGAAGAAGGCTTCGGCTTGCTTCGCCAGTTCTTCCCGCTCGGACGGAAAGATCCAAGCCAGTTCTTGCGGCGGGCCGATTGGAAAAGCCGCATCGAGATCGAGAAAGAAGTTGCGCACCACCGCGAGCGCATGCGAGTCGGCAATCGCGTACGGGATCTCTTTTTGCACCACCCGCTCCAGCAGCGGTTCTTGGTCGTGGAAATCAAACGCTTTCAAGGCGATGCCCATGGCTGCTGGCGTGGTTTCCGCAAAGCGCTCGCGGTGGCCAAAGCCGTCCACCAGCCCGACCTCGCGTTTGCCCACGTCCTCCCAGTCCCGCGGTGGGGCTTCATCGCTGTGATGAACCAAAACCGCCTGAATGGTTTGGTAGGTCGGCCCCCAAACCACCTTGGGCTTATCCTTGTGGTTGCGCGCCAGGCCCGCGGCGGCAAAATCGAACTGGCCGCCGGCGACTTGCTCGACGATGTCCGCTGCGCTGTCGGCGAGCTGGAATCTAACGCGCCGTCCAAGATATTGCCCAAACATGGTCGCCAAATCGAATTCGAGTCCGATCGGCGCGCCCTCCGGACCCTGATAGAAAGTAGTCGACCCCTGGCGCGTGAGCACCAGGAGATCCTTGGCGCGCTTCGGGTCGGCGTCGTTGGCGGGAGCGCAAGCGGCCAGCAAAAACGCCACCCCGATGATTCTGACGGCGGGACGGAGCACCTGCGAATCACCCTTGGGAAGGTGGGGCATTATAACGGGTCCGAAACGCTTGCCCAGCCATCGCCCAAGGTGCGCGGCGCAGACCTCTTGCGCCCTGGCGCGGCCGCGGCTTTTTCCTGCGTTTTGCCTTGCCTGGCAAGGGTAATTCGCCGATAATGCGCCTTCCGCTGCAAAGCCGAAGATTTATGGCGGGTCGCCCCGCATTGCATGGTAGTGAACCTGGTCAGGTCCGGAAGGAAGCAGCCATAACTATTCTCTGCAAGTGCCGGGGGAACGGCTCGCCACCCCTTCTCATGCCCCACCGGATACCGGAACTCCAGTGAGCTACCAGGCCTTGGCGCGAAAGTGGCGCCCGCGCTGTTTCGAAGAGCTGGTGGGGCAGGAGCACGTCGTCCAGGCGCTGACCAACGCGCTGGAGCGCCAGCGCCTGCACCATGCCTACCTGCTGACCGGCACCCGGGGCGTGGGCAAGACCACCATCGCCCGCATTCTCGCCAAGTCGCTCAACTGCGAACAGGGGGTGACGGCCAAGCCCTGCGGCGTATGCGCGGCCTGCGTTGAAATCGATGGCGGGCGTTTCGTCGATCTTCTCGAGCTCGACGCCGCTTCCCACACCGGCATCGACAACATGCGGGAGATCCTCGACAACGCTCGCTATGCCCCGACGGCGGGAAGATACAAGGTCTATCTCATCGACGAAGTGCACATGCTTTCCAAAGCGGCTTTCAATTCCATGCTGAAAACCTTGGAGGAGCCGCCGGAACACGTGAAATTTGTTCTGGCCACGACCGATCCGCAGCGCATCCCGATTACCGTGCTCTCGCGCTGCCTGCAGTTCAGCCTCAAGCAGTTGCCGGTGCCATTGATCCGGGAGCGGGTGGCGCAGGTGCTCGAAGCCGAGAGCATCGAGTTCGACCCCGAAGCGCTCGGGCTCATCGCTCGTGCCGCTCAAGGCTCGATGCGTGACGCGCTCTCGCTATTGGACCAAGCGATCGCCTATGGCGGGGGCAAGGTGGACGATGCCGTCACCCGCGCGATGCTCGGCGCCGTCGACGGGGCCTACGTGCTGCGGCTGCTGGAGCTGCTGCTGGATGGAGACGGGACGGCGATGTTGCAGGAGGCGGGCCAGATGGCAGAGCGCAACCTGTCCTTTGACTCTGCCTTGCAGGAATTGGCTGCACGCTTGCAGGAAATTGCCTTGGCGCAAGTCGTGCCAGATGCTTTGGATGAAATGCACCCGCAGCGAGACAAGGTCCTGAGCTTGGCGAGGCGAATGAATCCTGAGGAAGTCCAGCTCCACTACCAGATCGTCACCCATGCAAGGCAAGAGCTGCCCCTGGCCCCGGACGAATACGCGGGGTTTACCATGGCGCTTTTGCGCATGCTTGCCTTTCGGCCTGCGGACGAGGGCGGGGAGGGCAAGGCGACTGTCGCAAGCACGCGGGAGGTGCCGTCTATGCCCGTCCCGGGCACCCGGGTTGCCGCCGCCAATGCCGAAGCTGCGGGCCAAGCCACAACTTTCGACGGTGATTGGGCGCGACTGGCGCGGGGCTTGTCGATCGCCGGCATGGCCCAGCAACTGGCGCTCAACAGCGAAATCAAGGCTTGGGACGAAGGCAGCATCACGCTGCGGGTGGCGGGAGATCAGCGGCATCTCGCGGACAAGCCCTACCAGGAGAAACTTCGCGCTGCCGTGGAGCAAGCCCTGGGCCGGCGGGTGCGGCTCGCGATCGAAATTTCCGAAGGCGTCGCCGATTCGGCGGCATTGCGCGAGCGCCGCGAGAAGGCCGAGCAACTGATGCTCGCCAAACAAGGATTCGTAAGCGACCCCTTTGTGCGCGAGGTGGTCGAAAAGATGGGCGGCCAGGTCCGAGAAGACACGATCCGGCCCTTGAACTGAAACGGCAAATTCGCAGCAGGAGTGGCAAATGAAAGGTGGAATTGCGGGCTTGATGAAACAGGCCCAGCAGATGCAGGAAAACATGAAGCGCGCCCAGGAACAGCTGGCGACGATCGAAGTCGAGGGGCAAGCCGGGGCCGGTATGGTCAAGGTCACCATGACCTGCCGCCATGATTGCAAGCGGGTGGTGATCGCTCCGAGCTTGCTGGCGGAAGACAAAGACATGCTCGAAGACCTCGTCGCAGCGGCGATCAACGACGCCGTGCGGCGGGTCGAAAGCACGGTGCAGGAGCGCATGTCCGGTTTCACTGCGGGATTGCAATTGCCGCCGGGCATGAAACTTCCGTTCTGAGCAACACGCCAGCCGGGAATGGAGGCGCTCACGCCGCTGGACG
Organism: uncultured Alcaligenaceae bacterium; assembly: GCA_964517465.1. Lineage (GTDB taxonomy): Bacteria > Pseudomonadota > Gammaproteobacteria > Burkholderiales > Casimicrobiaceae > JACPUX01. The sequence goes on along the minus strand of CAZFEK010000037.1, from coordinate 11,257 downwards.
AGTTGGTCAAGGCTTTTCGCTGCCTGCCGGGGGTAGGGCCGAAAGCCGCGCAACGCATGGCGTTTCATCTGTTGCAATATGATCGCCAAGGGGCGCAGCGCTTGGGCCTGGCCCTGCAGCAAGCGGTGGAACGCGTGCGGCACTGCGAGCGCTGCAATACCTTCACCGAAGATACCCTCTGCGCCTTGTGCCAGTCGCACCGGCGCGATCCCAGCTTGCTCTGCGTGGTCGAATCGCCTGCCGATTCTCTGATGGTGGAGCAGAGCCATGCTTACCATGGCTTGTACTTCGTGCTCATGGGACGCCTGTCTCCCCTGGACGGCATAGGCCCGAAAGAAATCCACCTCGACCGCTTGCTCAAGCGCGCCACCGACGGCGTGGTGCGCGAGGTCATCGTGGCGACCAATTTTACCAATGAAGGCGAAGCGACCGCGCATTACGTCGGACAGCTTTTGCGCGCCCGGGGGCTCGCGGTGACGCGGCTGGCGCGCGGCGTTCCAGTGGGCGGAGAACTCGAGTACGTCGATAGCGGAACCTTGGCGCAAGCCTTGCGAGAACGTCGTCCGGTGGCGGATTAACTCGCCCCGAAAGCGGCGAGGGCGGTGGATGGAGGAGGTGGGATGAGTCACAAAAAAGGGGAAGCGCCGCCTGCCGCGGGGCGCAGGAGATTCGTTCAGCGCGCGGTGGCCGCGGGCGCTGGCTTGATCTCGGCCGGGGCTGCGGCGAACGAATCCCAAACGACAGTCGAATTGCGATTTCAGAGCACCTGGCCGACCAAAGACATATTTCATGAGTACGCGCTCGACTTCGCCAGCAAAGTGAACGAGATGTCCGGCGGGCGGCTGAGAATCGAGATGCTGCCCGCAGGAGCGATGGTCAAGGCTTTTGATCTGATCGAGGCGGTGCATAAGGGCGTGCTCGACGGCGGGCATGGCGTTGCCGCCTATTGGTATGCCCGGAATTCGGCCTTTTCGCTTTTTGGCACCAGTCCGCTTTCCGGTCTCGACGCCAACCAGATGTTGGCATGGATCGAATACGGCGGGGGCAAGGAGCTTTATCGCGAGCTGCAGCAGGAAGTGATGGGCTACGAGGTGGAAGGCTTGCTCTACGGCCCCATGCCCACGCAGCCTTTGGGTTGGTTCAAGAAACCGATACGCACAGCCGCGGACTTGAAAGGCCTGCGATTTCGCACCGTCGGACTGGCCACGGAACTCTTCCGTGAGCTCGGAGCCAAGCCGGTGGCGCTTTCGGCGGCGGAAATCGTCGGCGGGCTCGATCGAGGAGCCATCGACGCGGCAGAGTTCAACAATGCGAGCAGCGATCGACGGCTCGGTTTTCCGAACGTCAGCAAAGTGTGCATGATGCAGAGCTATCATCAAAGCGCGGAGTTCTTCGAAGTGCTGATCAACAAGCGCCGCATCGAAGCCCTGGCGCCCGACCTGCGCGCCATCATCCGCTACGCGGCCCAAGCCTCCTCGGCGGAAATGAGCTGGAAAGCCATCGATCGCTACTCCCGCGATTACTTCGCCATGCAAAGCGAAGACCAGGTGCAGTTCTACCGCACACCGCGCGAGGTGCTGGAGGCGCAGCTCAAAGCCTGGGATCGCGTGATTGCGGTTAAATCGCGGGAGAACCCGTTTTTTGCCAAAGTCATCGAATCGCAGATGAAGTGGCTCAAGCGGGTGGGCAAGTGGAGCCTGGACAACCAGGCCCCGGCCGAGCTGGCCCTCACGCATTGGCTGAAACCCCGCTGTTGCGGCACCTGAGGGGCAGCTGGGGGCTGATTGACGGCGGCCACTCGGACAACTTGCCGCCCAGCGCCCTGCGGTAGTAATCTGGCAGCAATTGAACCCGCTGCCCTGGGCAGCAACGGAGGAAGCGATGATCGTCAGCGAAATCTTGCGCATCAAGGGCAATGCCCTATATACCGCCGCGCCTGGGACTCCAGTCATAGCCGCAGTTCGCGTGATGGCCGAGAACGATATCGGGTCGCTGGTGATCATGGATGCCGGTCGAATGGCCGGTATGCTCACCTTCCGCGAAGTGCTCCAAGCGCTCGATCGCCGCGGCGGTCAGCTGGGCGATCTCCAGATCGCAGATATCATGGTTCGCGATCCAGTGCAGGCCTCTCCCCATTTGGAGGTCATGGAATTGCGGCGCGTGATGCTGGAAAAGCACGCTCGTTACGTGCCGGTTTTGGATGAGGGTACCTTGCTGGGCGTGGTTTCATTCCATGACGTCGCCAAGGCGGTTTATGAAGAGGCGAGCTTCGAAAACAAGATGCTCAAGAGCTACATCAAGAATTGGCCGGAAGACGAAAACAACTGACCCCGCCGTTCACACCGGGCGGCCAAGGAAAAAAACTGCCGGCCGCTTGGCATACTCGGAACAGTTGGCTTTCTTCCAAGCGGTGATCGGCTGACTCCGTATCGACTCGGTTGCCAGCGTGAGGTCGACCGCGACGCAAAGCTGTGTTTGGGGGCGGCAGTTGGCGCACAAGGCTTCGATCATGGCGAGGTTGCGGTAAGGCGTCTCGATGAAGCCCTGCGTGGCGCCGCTTTTCCAGGCCGTTTCGTCGATTGCGCGCAAGGCCAGGTTGCGTTCTGCGGGTTTTGCCGGCAAGTAGCCGTGGAAGACGAAGGATTGGCCATTGAGCCCCGAGGCCATCAAACCGAGCAGAATCGACGAAGGGCCCACCAGCGGAACGACCTGCAATTCCGCCGCGTGGGCCGCCGCAATCAACAGCGCTCCGGGATCGGCGACTGCGGGGCAGCCCGCTTCGGAAATGAGCCCGATCGCCCTACCGGCGAGGGCCGGTTCCAGCAATGCCGGAATTTCTGCCGGGGGAGTGTGTTCGCTCAGCTCTTTGAGTTCGAGTTCGGCGAGCGCCACCGGCATGCCGACGCGCTTTAAAAAGCCTCTCGCGGCCTTGGCATTCTCCACCACGAAATGGCGCAACGCGCGGGTTTGGGCAAGGGTGGATTCGGGGAGAACCGCCGCGAGATCTTCTCCACCCAGATCGCAAGGAATGAGATAAATCGGGCCGCGTTTCATCGTGCGTGCGCCAGAACCTCGAAGCCGGCGCTTTGCAGCATGGTGCAGAGGCGTATCAGCGGCAGGCCGATGAGGGCGGTGGGATCCGGGGATTCCACCTCGGACAGCAAAGCGATGCCCAGGCCCTCGGCCTTGGCGCTGCCCGCGCAGTCATAGGGCTGCTCCAAACGCAGGTAGCGCTCCAGCGCGGGCTCGGGCACTTTGCGAAAAAGCACCCGGGTGGGAACGGAATCGATCTCAAAATCGCCGTTGGCGGCCACCACGGCCAAAGCGCTGTGAAAGATGACGCATTGGCCCTGCATGGCTTTGAGCTGGGCCAGGGCGTTTTCGTGGTTTTCGGGCTTGTTGATCACTTGTCCGGCGAGGTCGGCGACTTGGTCGGATCCGATCACCACCGCGCCCGGGTGACCTCGCGCCACGGCCAAGGCCTTGGCCGTGGCCAAGCGCCGCGCAGTTTGCTCGGGCGATTCACCGGGCACCGGCGTTTCATCGATCCGCGGCGCCTCGACTTCGAAGGGAAGGCGCAGGCGCTCCAGCAGCATTCGCCGGTAGGGAGAGGTCGAGCCCAGGATCAAGCGAGGCATATCGGTGCAAATAGGAAAAAGTGGGGATTTCTTTGACAAAGACGAGCCAAGCCTTTATTATGCAACGTTTATGTCGAATCGCGCCAACTTCGTTTCAGCGACCGGCAAGCTCGATGTGCAGGGGCTTGCCCGCGCTGGCGAAACGGTGGTCGGCGTGGTTCGCTTGGCAGACTTCGAGCGAGCGGCAGATCAGCTTGCCACCGACGAGGGGTCGCTCGCTTTTGCGGTGCGCGGCGTGGTCGATGAGCGCGGACGCCCGGTGCTGAGCGTGCATCTCGAAGGGACGGTGACCTTGATGTGTCAACGTTGCCTGTTGCCCTTTCTGCACGAGATCGACAGCGAAACGGAAATTCAGCTCGCTGCGACCGAGCAGGAGCTGGCGGCCTGGGACGAAGACGAGGCCGAGACCGTGCTCGCGGCAGCTCCTATGGATCTGCAAGGGCTTTTGGAAGACGAGTTGCTGCTGGCCTTGCCTTATGCGCCGCGTCATCCGGAAGGGGTATGTGCTCCGGGGGGCGGAACGGGGAAGGGCGAAAAGCCAAGCCCGTTTGCATCGTTGGCAGCGTTCAAGCGCAAGCCATCCGGAAACGAAAACTGAAGCAGGAGTAAATCATGGCTGTTCAACAAAACAAGAAGTCCCCCTCGAAGCGCGGCATGCATCGCGCGCACGACTTCCTCACCAACCCGCCTCTGGCCGTTGAGCCGGTGAGCGGCGAAGTGCATTTGCGCCACCACGTCAGCCCCAAGGGCTACTATCGCGGCAAGAAGGTTCTTGCCGAAAAAGGCGAATAAATCCGGGCTTGATCGTTCGCGGCGCGCCGGGCCAAGCTTGGCGCGCCGCCCGGTTCAATCTAAACGCCAGAACCCAGGCTAGGCAGCGATGAGCGTCACGGTGGCGGTCGACGCCATGGGCGGCGATTTTGGTCCTCCGGTCACCGTGCCGGCTGCGCTCGCTTTTTTGTCCGAAAACCAAACCGCGCAAGTCATTCTGGTCGGCCAAGAAGCGGCGCTGCAGGCTGAATTGAAGGCCCGCGGGGGCCTCGCGCATCCCCGCCTCAGCATTCAGGCCGCCACCGAAGTGGTGGCCTCCGACGAGCTTCCCTCGGTCGCCTTGCGGACCAAAAAAGACTCGTCGATGCGCGTGGCGATCAATATGGTCAAGCAAGGCCGTGCCGCGGCCTGCGTCAGCGCCGGCAATACCGGCGCCTTGATGGCCATTGCGCGCTTTGTGCTGAAGACTTTGCCGGGCATTGAGCGCCCCGCGATCGCGACTGCGCTGCCCACGCTGCGAGGCGAAACCACGGTGCTCGATTTGGGCGCGAACGTCAATTGCAGCGCCGAACAGCTTTATCAGTTCGGCATCATGGGTTCGGCGCTGGTTGCCGCCACTACGCATCGCGAGCGCCCTTCGGTGGGTTTGCTCAATATCGGCGAAGAGGAAATCAAGGGCAACGACGTGGTCAAGGAAGCAGGCGAGCTCCTGCGCGCCAGCGACCTCAATTTCATCGGCAATGTCGAAGGTGACGACATTTACAAGGGTAGCGCCGACGTCGTGGTCTGCGACGGCTTTGTCGGCAACGTTGCGCTCAAGACCTCGGAAGGCCTGGCGCAAATGCTGGTGACTTTCCTGAAAGAGGCCTTCAAGCGCAATCTGCTCACCAAACTCGTGGCCTTGATTGCCATGCCTGCGCTGAAGGGTTTCCGGCATCGCGTCGATCCGCGGCGATACAACGGCGCAAGCTTGCTGGGCTTGCGCGGCATCGTGATGAAAAGCCACGGCGGCGCTGACGTTCTGGGTTTCCAATGCGCTTTGCGCCGCGCCTATGAAGAAGCCCAGAGCGGCGTGCTGGACCGCATTGCTCGCCACGTCACGCGCACCGGCGCCTACCCCATTTTAGAAGAAAGCAGCGATGCTTAGTCGAATCATCGGAACCGGCAGCGCCTTGCCCGAGCGCATCGTGAGCAACGACGAGCTCGCGGCTCGCGTGGAAACGAGTGACGAGTGGATCACCACGCGCACCGGAATACGCCAGCGGCACATCGCTGCTGCGGATGAAACGACCAGTGATCTGGCGCTGCGCGCATCGCGCCAGGCGCTGGAAATGGCCGGCGTTGGCGCGGGCGAGCTAGATCTGATCATCGTCGCCACTTCTACCCCCGACATGGTGTTTCCCAGCACCGCTTGCATTCTGCAAGACAAGCTCGGGGCCAAGGGCGGTGCGGCCTTTGACGTGCAAGCCGTGTGCAGCGGTTTCGTTTACGCCCTGGGCATTGCCGACGCCATGATGCGCGCCGGCAGCGCAAAAAACGCCCTCGTGGTGGGCGCCGAAGTTTTCTCGCGCATCCTTGATTGGAAGGATAGGGGCACATGCGTGCTGTTCGGCGATGGTGCCGGCGCGGTGGTGCTCGGGCGCGACGCGAAACGCGGCATACTTTCGGCGCATTTACATGCCGACGGCTCGCATCGCGACATACTTTGCGTGCCTGGGCAAATCGATTCCGGGGCCATCAAGGGCAGTCCCTTCGTGCGCATGGAGGGCAACGCGGTGTTCAAGTTCGCGGTGCGGGTCTTGGCCGAAGTGGCTGAAGAGGCTCTGGCGGCCAATCGGCTGGACAGATCGAACATCGATTGGCTGATTCCCCATCAGGCCAATATCCGCATCATCGAAGCCACGGCCAAGAAACTGCATCTTCCGATGGAGCGCGTGGTGCTTACCGTGGCCCAGCACGGCAATACCTCGGCCGCATCGATACCCCTGGCCCTCGATCAGGCGGTGCGCGACGGGCGCGTCCAAAGCGGCCAGCATCTCATGCTGGCGGGCGTGGGGGGCGGTTTTACCTGGGGTTCGGTTTTGGTGAAATGGTGAGGAAAAAATGAAGCTCGCAATCGTTTTTCCGGGACAGGGTTCGCAATCGGTCGGGATGATGAACGGCTGGGGCGACCTGCCAGTCGTGCGCGAAACTTTCAGCGAGGCCTCAGCGGCGCTAGGGCAGGATCTTTGGGCCATGGCTCAGAATGGCCCGGAAGACTTGATCAACGCGACGGTGAATACGCAGCCTTTGATGCTTGCGGCGGGGGTTGCGGCTTGGCGAGCCTGGCGCCTGGGCGGAGGTCATACGCCCGAGATGATGGCAGGCCACAGTTTGGGCGAATACAGCGCCTTGGTTGCGGCGGGAGCGATCACCCTGCAAGACGCGGTGCCGCTGGTTCGTTACCGTGCCGAAGTGATGCAGGAGGCGGTCGCCGAGGGTGCGGGTGGAATGGCCGCAGTACTGGGCCTCGACGATGCCGGCATTATTGCCGCGTGTGCTGAAGCAGCACAGGGCGAGGTGGTCGAGGCGGTCAATTTCAACGCTCCGGGGCAAGTGGTCATCGCTGGAGCGAAGAGCGCGGTCGAGCGTGCCGTCGAGGCGGCGAAGCAGCGGGGCGCCAAGCGCGCCTTGCTGTTGCCAGTGAGCGTTCCGTCGCATTGTGCGCTGATGAAGCCCGCGGCCGAAAAGCTTGCCGCTTATTTGGCAAAGGTGCCGGTCAGCCTGCCCAAGATACCCGTGTTGCACAACGTGGACGTGCAAGTGGCGGCGAGCGCCCAGGCGATTCGCGATGCGCTGGTGAAACAACTCTATCATCCCGTGCGCTGGGTGGAGACGGTCCAGGCTTTTGTATCCCAAGGAGCGACCCATGTCCTGGAGTGTGGACCGGGCAGGGTTCTGGTCGGTCTGAACAAGCGCATCGCCGCGGGCGTGGCGCCCTTTGCGTTGACCGACAAGGATGCCTTGGCTAGCGCGCGTGCCGGCATTCAAGGAGAAGGACCATGCTGCTGAAAGATCAAGTTGCGCTGGTGACGGGAGCGAGCCGCGGCATTGGCCGAGCCATTGCGCTTGAACTCGCAGCAGAAGGCGCGAGCGTGTTCGGCACGGCGACCACGCCGGCGGGCGCCGCTGCGATCACGGCTTATCTGCGCGAGGCGGGACACGCCAGCGGAGAGGGCCTTGCGCTCGACGTCACACAAGCGGAGCAGGTCGACGCGACGATCAAAGCGGTGCAAGAACGGGGCGAGATTCGCGTTCTGGTGAACAATGCCGGGATCACGCGCGACAATTTGCTCCTGCGCATGAAGGACGAAGATTGGGATCTCATCCTCGATACCAATCTCAAGGCGGTTTTCCGGCTGTCTCGCGCGGTGCTGCGCGGCATGATGAAGGCCCGAGCCGGGCGCATCATCAACATCGGGTCGGTGGTCGGGTCGAGCGGCAATCCGGGGCAGGCCAATTACGCTGCCGCCAAAGCGGGCATGATCGGCTTCACCAAATCGCTGGCGCAGGAGGTGGGCAGCCGCAATATCACCGTAAATTGCGTTTCACCCGGCTTCATCGACACCGACATGACCCGCAGCTTGCCCGAGGAGCAGAAGGCCAAGCTGCTGCAAAACATCCCCTTGGGTCGGCTGGGCGCGGCCGAAGACATTGCGCATGCGGTCGCCTTTCTGGCGTCTCCCCGCGCCGCCTATATCACTGGCGTAACGCTGCACGTCAATGGCGGAATGTACTTGGCATGAACCGTGCCAACATGGGGCAGGGGTAGAAAACGCGGATTTTCGCATCCCCTGTCCGCTCTGGTAGAATAGACAGGTTTTTTGTTCAGCCCAATCTTGGGAGGAGTTATGGAAGACATCGAACAGCGAGTCAAGAAAATCGTCGCCGAGCAACTAGGCGTGAACGAGGCCGAGATCAAGAACGAGTCCTCGTTCGTGGACGACCTGGGTGCCGATTCGCTTGACACGGTCGAATTGGTAATGGCTTTGGAAGAGGAATTCGAGTGCGAAATTCCCGATGAAGAGGCGGAGAAGATCACCACCGTCCAGCAAGCCATCGATTACATCAAGGCCCATCTCAAGTCTTGATCCGGCAGTCCATCCGTGCCGTCGGCGCCTTGCCCGACGGCACGGATTCCGCACTACCCATTTCTGGCAGGTCAATTTGGCAAAGCGCAGAGTTGTAGTTACCGGTCTGGGCATCGTTTGCCCGGTCGGCCTGAATCTCAAGGAATCCTGGGAAGCCATCGTCGCCGGCAAGTCGGGCATCACCCGAATTACCCGTTTCGATGCGTCGAACTGCGCCTCGCAGATCGCCGGCGAAGTCAAAGGCTTCGATCCGAGCAAGTATCTGCCTCCCAAGGAAGCCCGCCGCTACGACACTTTCGTGCATTTCGGCGTTGCGGCCGCGAGCGAAGCCATTGCGGACTCAGGCATCGACCTGCAGAAAGAAAACCTCGAACAATTCGGCGTTTGCATCGGCTCAGGCATCGGCGGCTTGCCCCTGATCGAAGAGACGCACACCGCGCTGAAGGCGGGCGGGCCGCGCAAGGTTTCTCCATTTTTTATTCCCGGCTCCATCGTGAACATGGTGTCGGGCTGTTTGTCGATCTTGTACGGATTCAAAGGGCCGAACCTGTCGATCGTCACCGCCTGCGCCACGGCCACGCACAGCATAGGCGATGCGGCGAGGCTGATCGAGTACGGTGACGCGGACGTCATGGTCGCGGGAGGCACCGAAGCCACGGTGTGTGAGCTCGCCGTGGCGGGCTTTTCCGCCGCCCGCGCGCTTTCGACGCGCAACGACGACCCGGCCACCGCCAGCCGCCCCTGGGACAAAGACCGCGACGGCTTCGTTCTGGGAGAGGGAGCGGGAGTTCTGGTGCTGGAAGAATACGAGCGCGCCAAGGCGCGCGGTGCGCGCATTTATTGCGAATTGGTGGGCTATGGCATGAGCGCCGACGCCAATCACATCACCGCGCCTTGCGAAGACGGCGACGGCGCCGCGCGCTGCATCCGAAACACTTTGCGCAACGGGGGCATCGACTCGGGCGAAATCGATTACATCAACGCCCATGGCACTTCGACTCCCCTGGGCGATTTGGCGGAAACGATCGCGGTGAAGCGCGCCTTGGGCGACCAGGCCTACAAGCTGGTGATGAGCTCCACCAAGTCCGCCGTGGGACACCTGCTGGGCGGTGCGGGCGGGGTTGAAGCGGTCTTCTCCGCCATGGCCGTGTTTACTCAGACGGCGCCGCCGACGATCAACTTGTTCAATCCGGATCCGGCTTGCGACCTCGACTTTGCCGCCAACGCCGCCCGATCCATGAACATCCGCGTGGCACTGTCGAATTCTTTCGGGTTTGGCGGCACCAATGCCACGCTCGCCTTCCGCCGCGTTTGAGCGCGGAGCGCAAGCGCGGAGTTCCTTTTCTCTTCTTGCCAGAAATTTATCATGGCACTGCTCGTGCAAAAATTCGGCGGCACCTCGGTCGGCACCACGGACCGCATCAAGAACGTAGCGCGGCGGGTTGCCCGGCAGCACGCCGAAGGCCATCAGATGGTGATCGTGGTTTCGGCCATGAGCGGCGAAACCAACCGCCTGCTCGGCTTGGCCAAAGAAATCTCCGGCAGCCCAGACCCGCGGGAACTCGATGTCATCGCCTCGACCGGCGAACAAGTGACCATCGGCCTTTTGTCGATCGCTTTGCATGAACTGGGCGTGAAAGCAAAGAGTTACACCGGCGGGCAGGTTCGCATACTGACTGACAGCGCCTTTACCAAAGCGCGCATCCTTTCCATCGACGAGGCCAATATGCGGGCCGATCTCGAAGCGGGAAACGTGGTGGTGGTGGCGGGTTTCCAGGGGGTGGATGCCACCGGGAACATCACCACCCTGGGCCGTGGCGGTTCGGACACCACCGGTGTTGCCCTGGCCGCTGCTTTGCGCGCCGATGAATGCCAGATTTTCACCGACGTCGACGGCGTTTACACCACCGATCCGCGGATCGTGCCCGAGGCCCGGCGCCTGGATACCATCACCTTCGAGGAAATGCTCGAAATGGCGAGCCTGGGCTCCAAGGTGCTGCAAATCCGCTCGGTGGAATTTGCCGGCAAGTACCGCGTCAAACTGCGCGTGCTGTCCAGCTTCGAAGACTCCGGCAACGGCACGCTGATTACCTACGAGGAAGACGAGACCATGGAACAGGCCATCATCTCCGGCATCGCTTTCAACCGCGACGAGGCGAAAATCACCGTCATGGGCGTTCCCGATCGACCGGGCATCGCTTATCACATCCTTGGGCCTATCGCCGCCGCCAATATCGATGTCGACATGATCGTGCAAAACGTCGGCGAGTCCGGGCATACCGACTTCTCTTTCACCGTGAACCGCAGCGAATACCAAAAAGCGCTGAACGTGCTGCGGGGCGAAGTCGGCAAGGGTTTCGATGCCCGCGACATCATCGGCGACAATCATGCCGCCAAAGTTTCTGTGGTCGGCATCGGCATGCGCTCACACGTAGGTGTCGCGGCCACGATGTTCGAAGCCCTCGCCAATGAGGGAATCAACATCCAGATGATCTCGACCTCGGAAATCAAAATCTCCGTGGTGATCGACGAGAAGTACCTCGAACTGGCGGTGCGCGTGCTGCACAAAGCGTTCGAACTCGATCAACCGCAGGCGGCATGATCGCGGCGAGCCGAGGGAAACACGAGAGAATTGGTTTGACGGAGGCGGGCTAAGCCGGTAGAATCCGCTCTCTTTTTTGGGAGAGATGGCCGAGAGGTCGAAGGCGCTCCCCTGCT
>CAZFEK010000036.1:21469-45175 GCA_964517465.1 uncultured Alcaligenaceae bacterium | reverse complement strand
TTGCCTTGGCCCAGACGCTTCGCCGGGCGGCGCCGGAGCGGCCACGCCAAGGAAACGGCGTAGCGAAGGCGCCGCGTTTCGCCCGGCGTCAGCGGGGACTTTGCCTTGGCCCAGACGCTTCGCCGGGCGGCGCCGGAGCGGCCACGCCAAGGAAACGGCGTAGCGAAGGCGCCGCGTTTCGCCCGGCGTCAGCGGGGACTTTGCCTTGGCCCAGACGCTTCGCCGGAAATGTGAAGACTTCGGGCCTTGGCTACTAGGCACACTCCAAAGGCAATTCGCGCAACAAATTCGCCAGCGTATCCCCGGCGAAACGCCAGGCACCAGCCGACTTGGACGGCGGGGCAAAAACCGACTCAGGGAATCGCCAAGTGCTTGACGAACTCGCGGATACCCCCGAGCAACATCTCCACCGCCATCGCCGTCAGTACGAGACCCATCAGGCGTTCAAAGGCTCTCAAGCCGCGCTCCCCGACGACGCGCTGAATGCGCTCCGCGCTCGCCAATACGACAGTGGCCAGAAGCATCGCCAAACTCACCGCCGCGATCCACAGCCAAAGGCGATGCGGCTCGCGCGAGACCATCAGCATCACGGTAGCCAAGGCCGACGGTCCGGCGATGGCGGGAATCGCCAGGGGAACGATCAGCGGCTCCCCGGCCTCAGCGCCGCCGAACACACCCTCGGGGCTCGGGAACACCATGCGCAAGGCGATCAAGAACAAAATCACGCCCCCAGCAATCGAGAGCGAGACTTCGGAAAGGCGCATGATGTCGAGAAAAGCTTTGCCGCCCATCATGAACATTAACAAAATGAGATAGGCGATGAAACACTCGCGCAGAATTACCTTGAGCCGCCTTTCGCGGTCGACGTGCTGCAAGACACCCACGGCAAGCGGCACGTTGCCGAAGGGATCGGTGACCAGAACGATGAGGATCGTCGCAGATATGAATCGGACATCATGGCAGGGCCTTCAAGCGCGGGTTTCGATCAGCCAGGCCCGGTGCGGGCTCCGGCGGGAAAAGTCTTCCGGTAGCGTGGCTTGGGTAATCTCCCGGCAGCCCTTGTGCCCAAGAATGCCGGAGTCCAGTTCGAAATCCCGCAAGTTGGCGGAAAAAAAGAGCGCACCGCCAGGGCTCAGCAGATGCAAGGTTTGCCGAATCAGCCAGACATGGTCCCGCTGCACGTCAAGGACGCCGGCCATCTTCTTGGAATGTGAAAAACTTGGCGGATCGAGCACTGCCAGATCGAAACGCTGGCCTTGCGCCAGGGCATCGCGCAGCCACGAGAACACGTCCGCCCGGACCAGCGCGTTTGCCGGCCGATCAAAGCCGTTAAGGCCCAAGTTACGCTCGGCCCATTCGAGATAGGTGTTGGATAAATCGACGCTCAGGGTGCTGGCCGCACCCCCGGCGGCGGCGTAAACCGAAAAGCTGCCGGTATAAGCAAACAGGTTCAGCACTCGGCGCCCGCGCGCGGCTTCACGGACCATAGCCCGAGTCAAGCGGTGATCCAAGAACAAGCCGCTGTCGAGGTGCGCGTCGAGGTTGACCCAAAAGCGCAAGCCGCCCTCCTGAACGACAAAATCATTGCCGCCGCCTTCACTCTCATACTGGCCGCCCGCCTCGCGATGGCGCTGCCGCCGGCGCAACTTGGCATGAACCGCCTCGGAAGGGATCGCCAGCGCATCGGCCGCGGCGAGACAAGCCCAATCGAGCCAATCCTCATGTTCGGTTTCGGTTTGCTTCCATCCGGTGGCCCACTCCTGCAAATGCACTTGGCCTTCGTACCAATCCAGCGTGAGCGGGAAAGCAGGCAAGTCGCGGTCGTAGATGCGGTAGCAAGTGATATTTTGTCGCCGCGCCCACTTGCCCCAGTGCTTGGCGTTCTTGCGCAGGCGATTGACGAACTCTTCGCGCTGCGAAGCGGTGTCACGACTCATGGCCGACCCCGTCGCTTTGCCGGGTTGATATCGGCATAGATCCAGCTTGACGCCTGAAAGGAATGTTTATGGTAGTTCTCGACCCAAGGCTGCACCAGGTCCTTTTCCTGCAAGTGGTGGGTAAGGCGCCAGGGCGCATAGGCAATGACCAACTCGGTCATGCGACGAAACTTGGCCAGGCGCTCCGGCGAATCGGAAAGGTTGCGGGTTTCTTCGTAAAGCCGATCGAATTCGGGCAGTTTGAATCGCGCGGCGTTCTCCTGCCCGGCATTCGGCCCATAGAGCAGCTGCATGAAGTTCTCGCCGTCCGGATAGTCGGCATTCCAGCCCTCGCTCATGAGCTGGATCTTGCCGGCCCGATGAAGCTTGCGCAGTTCGGGTAGCTTGTCCTTGCGAAAGGAAAGCCGTATGCCGATGGCGTCCATGCTGCGTTTCCAGAATTCATCGGCATAACGCGCTTCGCTACTGGTGACCGAAGCACGTTCGATCACCAAGGGCTTTCCGTCGGGCAATTCCCGGTAGCCGTCGCCATCTCGGTCGCGATAGCCAAAGCGATCCAGGAGCGCCCGCGCCTCCGTTAGGTTGAAGCGCCCGGCGCTGATCTGCGCCTTGGGATCATGGCCGTACACATCGAGCGGAACGATCTGCTGTGCCGCAGTGGCCTCGCCCTTAAAGAGTTGCCGTATCGCCTCTTCAGTGTCGTAGGCAAGACCGATGGCACGCCGCAGCGCGATCTTTTCCGGGGTGTAGCCCCCGACCAAGGAGTCTTCCATGTTGAAAAAGAAGAAATAGACATTGGGCACGGGATGCGCTTGCAAGCGCACGCCACGCGCCGCCAAATCGGGCATGAGCTTTCCCCCGCGGTGCGCAAGCTCGGCCAGGTCCCGCGGCAATGGCAGCACATCGATTTCGCCGGCGAGGAATGCCAGCCAACGCGATTGCGCCTCTTCGATGATCGAGACTTCCACGCGCTGCACCAAAGGCAAGCGCTTGCCTTGCATCCTTTTGGCCAGAGCCTGACGCTCGGCATCGGGACCCGGTTCGGCGTGAAAGCGCATTTCTCGGAACTGCGGATTCGCTTCCAGCACGACTTTGTTCTGACGCCGATATTCCCTCAACACGAAAGGCCCGGTACCTACCGGGTGACCGCCTAGGTCCACCCCGTAAAGCTCGACGACCTCGCGCGAAACCGCGCCGCTGATTGCCATGGCGAATACATGGGCAAAGTTGCGGTCCGGCCGGGTCAGCCGGATGCGCAGCGTGTATCGATCTGGCGTGGTTAAGCCTTCGAGGGGAGCGTCGTAATCGTAACGACCCGTCTTTTGCGCCGCTTCGCGCAGCGCATCGGCGCCGACGATTTTGCCGGCAAATAGCCACAGTGAGGGCGAGCGATTTTTTGGGTCGAAGTGCCGCCGCAAACTGAAGGCATAGTCGGCAGCGGTCAGCTCTCTGGGTTTGCCTTGAAAGGCCGGATCGGGCGTGAAGTAAACGCCTTTTCGCAGGCGAAAGGTGTAGCTGAGCCCGCCATCGCCCACCTCGGGCAGCGCTTCGGCGGTATTCGGAATGAGTTTGGCTGGTCGCGCCAGATAGTCGTAGCGCAAAAGCGGCTCGATGATGCTTTCGATGATGCTGATCGAGACCTCATCACTGACCGCAGCGGGATCAAACGACGCTTCGGGAGATTGAAAGACCATGCGCAGCGTCTTCCCGCCGCTTGATTCGGACTGCCCGACCGCAACGCTCGATATCGTGAGCAAGGCCGCGAACAGGCCAGCGAAGAAGCCTGCGGCAAGCTTGGTTGGTCTTCCCATCCCTCACTCTCCCATGACGACGCCCTCGCGCCGAGGATCCGCCCCGCCCACCCAGGCATCGCCAACGCGCACGATGGCATGCAAACCGCTGTTGAATTCACTCAGCTTCACATCGTGACCCAAGGCGCGCAACTTCGGCGCCAAATTCTCGGCGATGCTTCCCTTTTCGATCTCGGTCGGCCCGTTGCGGCTGCCGATATTGGGCAGGTCGATGGCGGCCTGCGGATCGAGCCCCCAATCGAGCACGCCGATGAGGCTTTTGACGACGTAGTTGATGATGGCACTGCCACCCGGCGAGCCGGTGATCATTTTGATCCTTCCGCGATCATCGTACACGATGGTCGGCGCCATCGATGAACGCGGGCGCTTGCCGCCCTCGACGCGGTTGGCAACGAGCCTTCCGCCCTCTGCCGGAAGCATGGAAAAATCAGTGAGCTCGTTGTTGAGCAGAAAGCCGCGCACCATCAATCGGGAGCCAAAGCCATCTTCGATGGTTGTGGTCATCGCGAGCGCATTGCCCCAGCGGTCGACGATCGAGATGTGGCTGGTGGATGGAAATTCCAGGACCTCGCCTTCGACGAAGACCGCCTTCTCCCCCTGCAGCGTTGGAGGTCGTCCGGCGGTCCCGCGGCCAAGACTGGCGTCGTGCCGAATCAAACGGGCGCGCGCGGCGATGTAAGCCGGATCGATCAATCCCATGGGAACCGTCACAAAATCCGGGTCGGCCAAATAGAGGTTGCGGTCGGCGTATGCCAGCCTTCCCGCCTCGCTCAGAAAGTGTGCGGCAAACATCGAATGGGGGGCCATGTTTCGTAATTCGAAGTTTTCCAGCATGCCCAGCATCTGCAGTACGGCGACCCCCCCGGAACTGGGCGGCGGCATGCCGCACACTCGATAGCCGCGGTATCGGCCGCAAACCGGTGCCCGCTCTTTGGCGCGGTATTGTCTCAGGTCACCTTCGGTGAGATCGCCGGGATTCTTGGCATGTCCACGCACCGCCGCAACGATGTCCCGCGCGATGTCACCCGAGTAGAAGGCGTCTGCGCCTTCTTCGGCCACGCGCCTCAGCACCGCCGCAAATTCGGGGTTTCTGAGCCGTGTTCCGGCAGCAAGCGGCTTGCCTTGCGCATCGAAAAAATAGGCGCGGGCATTGCTGTTCAAAGCCAAGAAATCGTCTTTGGCAAGGGCGGCCGCCAAGCGAGGGGAAACCAAGAATCCGTCATCGGCGAATTTCGCAGCGGCCTCGAATAGTCTCGCCCAGGGCAGGCGCCCATGCCTGCGGTGAACCATCTCAAGCATGCGCAAGGTGCCCGGCACTCCGACCGAACGCCCGCCGACAACGGCGTCGTGGAAGCGCAGGGGCTTTCCGTCGCGATCCAAGAAACGGTCGGATTGCGCGCCCTCCGGCGCGGTTTCGCGCCCATCGTAGGCATGCAGACGACGCTGGGCAGCATCGTGAAAGAGCAGAAAGGCGCCGCCGCCGATGCCCGAAGACTGGGGCTCGACCAGATTGAGCGTCATTTGTACCGCGACCGCGGCATCCACCGCGTTGCCGCCGGCCCGCAAAATCGCCTCTCCGGTCTCACTGGCCAGCGGATGCGCTGTCGCCACCATGAAGTGTCGAGCATGGACCGGGGCTTTGGCAATCCAGCCGCTTGGGCGCTCCGGCGCATGATCTTGCGCCGCAACGCGAAAAACGACCAGGATCAGCAATGCCCCTGCGCCAAGCAATGAGGTTGTTCTTGATCGATTCGAGCGCACCGCTGGAAAATCCTTACGCGTTGTTGCCGACGCGAATGCTAGCAGAAGCGGCCCCGCGAGACACGGGTTCAGGCACCTTTGACCAAGTCCTCCGCAACCCTGAGGGACTTATTCGGAGCGTCTGTTTCGAAAGCCGCCGGGAAACTCATCGCGTGCTGCTAAAATACGCCGGTCAAGGTATCCGCCCATCTGCGCCCTCGCTATGAACGCACCAACCGAAATATTTGCCGCTCCGGCCCGCGTGACCTCCTTTGTGCCGCCGGCCAGACGCCTGCTTGGGCCCGGCCCCTCGGAGATCGATCCGCGCGTCTTGGCTGCGGCAGGTCATGCCACCATCGGCTACCTCGATCCGGCCTTCGTGCAGATGATGGAGGAGTTGAAGTCGCTCCTTCGTTACGCCTTTCAGACCGCTAATCCGGTAACCTTCGCCGCCTCGGGCCCCGGCTCGGTGGGCATGGAGATGTGCTTCGTCAATCTGGTGGAGCCCGGCGACAAAGTGGTCGTATGCCGCAACGGAGTATTTGGCGGCCGGATGATCGAAAACGTCGAGCGCGCAGGCGGCATCGCCGTGGTAGTCGATGACGAGTGGGGCAAGCCGGTGAGCGCGGACAAGGTCGCAGCGACCCTGGCCCAACACCCGGACACCAAAGTGCTGGCCTTCGTCCATGCCGAAACCTCCACCGGGGTCGCCTCTGACGCTGCCGCGCTCTGCGCCCTGGCCGCGCGTGCCGGCGCTTTGACCATCGTCGATTGCGTCACCTCGCTCGGTGGCATTCCGGTGGCAGTGGACGCCTGGGGTGCCGACGCGGTTTACTCGGGCAGCCAGAAGTGCCTCTCCTGCGTGCCGGGGCTTGCCCCCATCACCTTTGGCGCCCGCGCCGTCGAGCGCGTCAAGGCGCGCCGCAACAAGGTGCAGAGCTGGTTCATGGATTTGAACCTCATTCTGGGCTATTGGGGCGAGACCACGCGAACCTATCACCACACCGCGCCGAACAACAGCCTCTTTGCCCTCCATGAGAGCCTGCGCCTTCTTGCAGAAGAGGGCCTCACGGCCGCCTGGGCGAGGCATCGCCGCATGCATGAATTGCTCGCTCGGGGTGCGACCGAACTAGATTTGGCGTTTCTGGTAGAGCCCGCCCATCGCCTGCCCCAACTTAATGCGCTCAAAGTCCCTCAAGGCATCGACGAAGCGGCTTTGCGGCGCCGCCTGCTCAGCGAGTTCGGGATCGAGATCGGCGCCGGATTGGGGCCTTTGGCAGGCAGGATCTGGCGCATTGGCTTGATGGGCTACTCAGCGCGCGAGGATAGCGTGGTCGCGGTGCTGGGCGCGCTGCGGCAACTGCTCAAACCGTGAGCCGCCAGACTCGGAAACAAGAGATATCGCACCCTGTTTGGTGCCGGCGAAAATCAGTGTGAAAAAGTCCTGCCAAGGGCGGGCAATAGATATCTTCGCGCACCTACTCGCCGGCCAGATCGAGGAGTGCCAATCCCGAGCGCAATGGATAGGGTTCATCGTTCCTAGCCCTCGTTCATGAGCTCGCTCCACCTTCGACCAGCTCCGCCCTGCCGGGCGCACCAAAAAAAGGCCACCTCGCGGTGGCCTTTTCGACACCTGCGACTAACGTGAATCAGGCAACCAAGGGCACGATCAACAGCGCCACCAGGTTGATGATCTTGATCAGCGGGTTCACGGCCGGGCCGGCGGTGTCCTTGTAGGGGTCACCCACGGTGTCGCCGGTCACCGCCGCTTTGTGCGCATCGGAGCCTTTGCCGCCGAAGTGGCCGTCTTCGATGTATTTCTTGGCGTTATCCCAGGCACCGCCACCGGTGGTCATGGAAATGGCCACGAAGAGGCCGGTGACGATGGTGCCGACCAGCAGGCCGCCCAGCGCCTGGGGACCGAGCGCCAAACCGACGATGATGGGCACCGCGACCGGCAGGATCGAGGGGATCATCATTTCTTTGATGGCCGCCACGGTCAGCATGTCCACCGCACGCGAATAATCGGGCTTGGCGGTGCCTTCCATGATGCCGGGGATCTCTTTGAACTGGCGGCGCACTTCCACCACCACCGCACCGGCGGATCGTCCCACCGCTTCCATCGCCATGGCGCCGAAGAGGTAGGGAATCAGGCCGCCGATAAAGAGACCGATGATCACCATGTGGTTCGACAAATCGAAGGTGATGCCTTTCAGGCCCGCCGCCTCGAGGCCGTGGGTGTAGTCGGCAAAAAGCACCAGCGCAGCAAGGCCGGCAGAGCCGATGGCGTAGCCTTTGGTCACGGCTTTGGTGGTGTTGCCCACGGCATCCAGCGGATCGGTGACGTTACGCACTTCCTTGGGCAGTTCCGACATTTCGGCAATACCGCCGGCGTTGTCGGTGATCGGGCCGTAGGCGTCGAGCGCCACCACGATACCCGCCATGGACAACATGGAAGTCGCGGCGATGGCGATACCGAAAAGACCGCCCAGCGCATAGGCGCCCCAGATCGACAAACACACCGACAGCACCGGCAACGCGCAGGCCTTCATCGATACGCCGATGCCGGCGATGATGTTGGTGGCGTGACCGGTTTGGCAGGAGGACGCGACGTGTTTCACCGGCGCGAAATCGGTGCCGGTGTAGTACTCGGTGATCCACACCAGGGCCGCGGTAAGCACCAAACCGATGATGGCGCAACCGAACATGCTCATGGTGGTGATTTTGGCCGCGGCATCGCCGGCACCGATTAGCCATTGCGTAATCGGATAGTAGGCAACCAGCGCCAAGACACCGGCGACGATGAGGCCGCGATAGAGGGCGTTCATGATCTTGCCGCCTTCGCTGGTCTTCACGAAGTAGCAGCCGATGATGGAAGCGATGATCGACACGCCGCCCAGCGCCAGGGGGTAGAGCACCAGGTTTTCGCCCAGGCCGGGCGCGGCTTTGAGCGTCAGCGCGGCCAGCACCATGGTGGCCACGATGGTCACGGCATAGGTTTCGAACAAGTCGGCCGCCATACCGGCGCAATCGCCCACGTTGTCACCGACGTTGTCGGCGATCACCGCGGGGTTGCGGGGGTCGTCCTCGGGAATACCGGCTTCCACCTTGCCCACCAAATCCGCGCCGACGTCAGCGCCTTTGGTGAAAATGCCACCGCCCAGACGCGCGAAGATCGAAATCAGCGAGGAACCGAAAGCCAGACCCACCAGCGGCTCGATGAGGTGATGAAGATCGGGCGTGGCGCCTGCGCCCATGCGCAGGATGGCGTAATAACCGGCTACCGCCAAAAGCCCCAGGCCCACCACCAACATGCCGGTGATGGCGCCGCCCCGGAAGGCGACTTCCAGCGCCGGGGCAATGCCGCCGCGCGCCGCTTCGGCCGTGCGCACGTTGGCCCGCACCGACACGTTCATGCCGATGAAGCCGGCAGCACCCGAGAACACCGCGCCGATCAGGAAACCGATGGCGGTGGCCCAGCCCAGCTTGGGCACGAAACCGATGACCAGGAACAAGGCCGCGCCGACGATGGCGATGGTTTTGTATTGGCGAGCGAGATAAGCCTCCGCCCCTTCTTGGACCGCCTTGGCGATCTGTTGCATCCGCTCGTTGCCGGCGGACTTGCCCATGATCCAATTGGCCGACAACCAGCCGTAGATCAGGGCAACCACGGCACAAACCAGTGCCAGTATGAGACCCGTTGACATTTCTAGAACTCCCGTTGGAACAAATCCGATTCGGCCAAAGCGGCCGGAAACCAACCTCCCCCCGGGATGCTCCTCCCCGTTGGGGCCCCTTCAAAACCTGCCTATTTTGCCAGTCATTGTGCGCTGCGTCGAGAATGTCTTGTCTTGCAAACAATATAAGACCTGGGTGACGCGAGGGCGAGGTCGCGTGGGAGGCGTCCCCGCGCCGCGAATCCGTCAGCGCCGCCTCAGGGCTTGAAACTCGTCGCCAGCTTCTTGGTCACCGGCGTGTTCTTCAGGCGCTGATACCGCGGCAGCCCGTCGCGGTAGGGCGGATAAGCTTCGCCTCGGACCAGGGGGAGGAGATAGCGGCGCGCGGCTTCGGTGATGCCCATGCCGTCGGCGCTGATGTAATCCGCAGGCAACATCTTCTCCCGATTGGCGACCTCGGTGAGCGGCGCGCTGCCGATCTTCCAGCGATAGGGCTGGTCGGAGGTGCGCAGGATCGCCGGCATTACCCCGCCCTTGCCGGCCAGGGCCAAGGCCACGCCGGCCTTGCCCACGGCGTAGGCGTGGTCGTAATCAGTCTTCGAGGCGATGTGCCGGGCCGAGCGCTGCAAATAGTCGGCCAGCGCCCAATGGTACTTCTGCCCCAGCTTCTCGCGTACGAGCTTGGCGATCTGCTCGCCGGCACCGCCCAATTGGGCGTGCCCGAATGCGTCGCGCAGGCCCGACTCGGACAGGAACTTGCCTTCGGCATTGCGCAGGCCTTCAGACACGCCGACGCAGCAATAACCATGGGTCTTGATGTAGCCCTCGACCTTGGCGAGAAACTTCGCCTCGTCGAACTTCACCTCGGGAAAGAGCAATACCAGGGGCAGGTCGTTGTCTTCGTCAGCCGCCAGACCGATCGCCGCGGTGATCCAACCGGCGTGCCGGCCCATGACCTCGAGCACGAAAACGCGCGTCGAGGTGCGTGCCATCGAGGCGACATCGTAGGCCGCCTCGCGCATCGAGATGGCGACGTATTTCGCCACTGAGCCGAAGCCGGGGCAGCAATCAGTCACCGCCAGATCGTTATCGACGGTTTTGGGCAGGTGGATGGCGAGCAGCGGATAACCCATCGCCGCCGAGAGCTGCGACACCTTGAGGCAGGTATCGGCCGAATCGCCGCCGCCGTTGTAGAAGAAATAGCCGATGTCGTGCGCGTGGAAGACCTCGATCAGGCGCTCGTATTGCGCGCGGTTTTCTTCGAGGCCCTTGAGCTTGTAGCGGCAAGAGCCGAAGGCGCCGCCCGGCGTGACCTTGAGTCCTTCGATGGCGCGCGCGTTCTCGCGGCCGGTGTCGATCAGATCCTCGGTGAGGGCGCCGATGATGCCATCTCGCCCCGCGTACACCTTGCCGATGCGGTCTTTGTGCGCGCGGGCCGTCTCGATCACCGCCGCCGCGGTAACGTTGATCACCGCCGTGACACCACCCGACTGGGCGTAGAACGCGTTGCGCTTGGTCATGGCGCCTCCGCAGAGTTTCAGGTTTTTCAGGATTTCAAGGCGGCGAGCGCGCTATCCCGGATCTGCTCCACCGAACCGAGCCCCGCCACCTTGCGATAGCGCGGCGCGCGCGCATCGCCCGAGGCGGCCCAGGCCGAGTAATAGGCCACCAGCGGCTTGGTCTGGCCATGGTAGACCTCCAGGCGCTTTTTCACGGTTTCCTCACGGTCATCGTCACGCTGGATGAGATCCTCGCCCGTGGCGTCGTCCTTGCCCGCCACCTTGGGGGGATTGAACTTGACGTGATAGGTGCGCCCCGAGGACAGATGCACACGCCGGCCGCTCATGCGCAGAATGATCTCCTCGTCGGGCACGTCGATCTCCAGCACATAGTCGATGGGCACCCCCGCGCTCTTCATCGCTTCGGCCTGAGGAATGGTGCGCGGAAAACCATCGAAGAGGTAGCCCTTGGCGCAATCGGGTTCCTTGAGCCTATCCTGCACCAAGCCAATGATGATGTCGTCGGAGACGAGCCCCCCTGCGTCCATCACCTTTTTTGCAGCCAGGCCCAAAGGCGTACCAGCCTTCACCGCAGCACGCAGCATGTCGCCGGTCGATATTTGCGGTATTCCGTAGGCTTCTTTGATGAAAGCCGCTTGCGTCCCCTTGCCGGCTCCCGGCGGCCCCAAAAGTATCAGTCTCATCGCTTCCCCACTCGGTTGAATTTTTGGCTCATTGTCCGGGCAAAAATCGAACCGGTCAAATCCCCAATTCGGCGTAAAAAAGTCTCACCCTTTCGAGGTCCGCCGGAGTGTCCACGCCGCCCGGGGGCGCGCCCGGAGCCTCGTGCACCACAACGCGAAAACCGTGCCACATCGCGCGCAGCTGTTCCAGGGCCTCAGCCTCTTCGATCGGAGGAGCGGCGAGTTGCGGAAAGCGGCGCAGGAAACCTGCCCGGTAAGCATAAATTCCGATGTGCCGCAACACCGGCACCGCCTCGGGCAGCGTCGGAATTTCGCCCGGGCTCAGCCTGGACAGAAGGTCGCGCGCATAGGGAATGGGCGCCCGCGAAAAATACATCGCTTGCCCCTCGTGGTCGGTGATCACCTTGACCACGTTTGGATTGAGCCAGTCCGCGGCGTTTTCGATTCGATGCGCCGCCGTGGCGATGGAGGCATAAGCGCTGCGTCCCAGCAGCTCAGCCACGCCGCGTATCAGTTCCGGATCGATCAAGGGCTCATCGCCCTGCACATTGACGACGATGGCTTGGTCAGCAAGTTCGAGATGTTCGACGGCCTCGGCCAGGCGGTCGGTGCCCGTTGCGTGGTCCGGGCGGGTCAAACATACCCGCAAGCCGTGCTCGGCAGCCGCGTCGAAGATACGCTGGTCATCGGTGGCGACACAAACCGCAGCGCCCGTCCGCTGCGCCTGCTCGGCCACCCGCAGGACCATGGGCTTGCCCGCAATGTCCGCCAGCGGCTTGCCCGGCAAGCGCGTCGAAGCGTAGCGCGCCGGAATGATGACCGTGAAGTTGCTGAAGCGCCGCGCCGGACTGCGACTGTCGGCGTCGCTCGTCGCTTTGATCTTCACGGCTTCACTGATATTCGTGCTCTTCGAGCCGTCGCGCCTCTTCTTCCAGCATCACCGGGATGCCGTCGCGCACGGGGTAAGCCAGGCGCGCTGATTTGGAAACCAGTTCCTCTTTGTCTTTGTCGTAGAAAAGCGGTCCCTTGGTCACGGGGCAAACCAGCACTTCAAGCAGTTTTGGATCCATGAAGCTTCTCCTCGATGCATTCCACCAAGCCTGCGGGAAGTTTCGCCCGAACGGGCAGCACCCACAAGCGCGGGTCGGAATGACCGCCACATTTTACCGCATCCTTGGCGGTCATCAGAATCACATCCGCGCGCGGAAAAGCAAGGTCAGCGAGGGAGAAGCGATGGTGATCGGGGAAAGGATGTTGCTCGAATACCAGCCCCAGATGCGCCAAGTGACGAAAGAAGCGTTCCGGATTGCCGATGCCCGCGACCGCCACGACCCGTTTGTCCGCGAAATCGCCCGCGTGCGCGCGCCGCCGCAAATCGACCAGCTGCTGGAACTCTTCTCCTTCGAGCTCCATCTTCCAGCAAGGTCCGCTTGGCGCAGGCGCACCGGCGCTGGTATGCCAAATTGTCGCCGTTGCTTCCCTCTCGCGTGAACGGGGTTCCCGCAGGGGCCCGGCGGGCAAGAGCCAACCATTGCCCCAGGCGCGCGCAGCATCGACCACCACCAACTCGACATCTCGCGCCAGCGCATAATGCTGCAGGCCGTCGTCGCAAAAAAGCACGTCGACCTCGGGATGCGCTCTCAGCAGACCCTCGGCGGCGGCGGCGCGGTCGCGTCCGGCCCACACGGGAAGCCCCGTGGCCGCCAGCAGCAAGGCTTCGTCACCCGACTCGTGGCAAGGCCCGGCCGCTGCAATCGGCCGCGCATCCTGGCGCGCGGCGCCGTAGGCTCTGGTCACCAACCCAGGACTCCAGCCGCGCCTGGCGAACGCTTCCGCCAAGGCAATGATGAGCGGTGTTTTCCCGGTGCCGCCCACACTGAGATTGCCGACGACACAAACCGGCACCGGCATCGCCTTCGTCCGCAAGATTCCGCGACGGTAGGCAAAGCGTCGCAACGCCACCAGGGCGCGAAAAACGAGCGCAACCGGCACCATGGGCCAAAGCCAGGGCGAGAGCCGCGCTTCATACCAAGCGCCAAGCAAACGCTCGCCAAGACTCAAAGTCAGGTGCCTCCGGCGGTGGCGCCTACGGAGCAAGGCCAGACCGGCGGCTTACTTGCCCGGGGTCTGAGTAGCAAAGGTAATGTGGACGAAACCAGCAATGCGCGCCGCTTCCATGACGTTGATCACCGATTGGTGAGTGGCCTGCGAATCGGCATTGATCACCACAATCGGGTCGGATTCGCCCTTGGCGGCCGCGCGCAGCGCCTCGGCAAGCGGCCCCACGCCGTTGAAACTCAGCACCTGACGATTGATCAAATATTTGCCGCTCGCATCCACCGCAATCTGCACCTCCTTGGGTTGCTGCTTGGCCGGCTGCGCTTCAGCCTCCGGCAGGGTGATCTGCAACTCGGCAAAACGTTGGTAGGTGGTGGTCACCATGAGGAAGATCAGGATCACCAGAAGCACGTCGATCATGGGAATGAGGTTGATCTCGGGGTCCTCGCCACGTCGCCCGCCGCGAAAGTCCATGCCGCTCCCCTTCTTTTACTTGCGTTCGCCGTGCGCCAACTCGACGAGCTTGATCGCCTGCTGCTCCATCTCCAGAATCAGCGCGTCCACCTTGGCCCGGAAATGACGATAGAAGATCATGCTCGGTATGGCGACGATGAGGCCGAAGGCCGTGTTGTAGAGCGCGACCGAGATGCCATGGGCAAGCTGCTGCGGATTGGTTCCAGTCACCTGGTGAGCGCCGAAGATCTCGATCATGCCCACGACTGTGCCGAAAAGGCCCAGGAGCGGCGACATGGCGGCGATCGTCCCCAGCGTGGTCAGAAAACGCTCGAGGTCATGCGCAACGATGCGGCCGACATCAGAAACGGCCTCTTTCATGATCGCGCGAGAGCTCTTGACATTAAGCAGGCCGGCTGCCAGCACTTTGCCCAGAGGACCGCGCTGGGCAGTGTAGGCCAGGAGCTCCTGAGACAGTCCATGGGCGCGATATTCCGCAAGCACCTTGTCGACCAGCCCGCGCGGCGCAACCTCGGTCTGGCGCAGCACCCAGGCGCGCTCGATGATCACGGCCAAGGCCACCACCGACGCAAAAATCAAAGGCCAGATCGGCCAGCCCGCTGCCTGAATGATTGCCCACACGGCGGGTATCCTCCCGAAATCCCAAAAGGTTGAAATGTAGCTTGTGCGCCGGACTTTGAGCAAGACCAAGTTGAGCGCACCGATTCCGCCGGCGGCGCGTCCGGTGCATAAACTGCCCGCAGCGTCGGTTTCTGACCAACTTCCAAGGGGCTAAGCCCCTCCTTGGCCGGAGCGATCGTTCGCCGTCTGCGAGTAGAAGGCGAGCGTCCTTGCCTCCGGCTCGGCCGGCTCAGGTATAAAGATAACGCTGCGCCAACCACCAAGCACAAGCCGAGATGAAAGCCGAACAGGGAATGGTCAGGATCCAGGCCCAAACGATGCGCTCCGCTACCCCCCAACGCACCGCCGAGAGCTTGTGCACGCTGCCTACACCGATGATGGCGCCGGTGATCGTGTGCGTCGTCGAAACCGGTATTCCAAGGGCGGTCGCGGCGAACAAAGTCAGCGCGCCGCCGGTTTCGGCGCAAAACCCGCCGACGGGTTTGAGGCGGGTGATCTTCATGCCCATCGTCTTGACGATGCGCCAGCCTCCGAAAAGCGTGCCCAAACCCATCGCCGCCTGGCAAGAAATCACGACCCAAAACGGCACGTTGAAGGTAGGGCCGCTCATGCCGGAAGCGAACAGCAGCATGGCGATGATACCCATGGTCTTTTGCGCGTCATTGCCTCCGTGTCCAAGGCTGTAGAGCGATGCCGACACGAACTGCAAGCGCCGAAACCAGCGATCGACGCGCCGCTGCGAGGTGCGAAAAAAGATCCACCCCACTGCTGCCATGAGCAGCATCCCGAGAATCATGCCGATCATCGGAGACAGCACGATAGCAAAGCTGATCTTGAGGAAACCCGAGCCGACCAGCGCTTCCGTCCCTCCTTTGGCCACGGCAGCGCCGGCAAGCCCGCCAATCAGCGCATGCGACGAACTGGAAGGAATGCCGTAATACCAGGTAATCACGTTCCAGATGATCGCCCCGGACAGCGCGCCAAAAATGACATGCATGTCTACGATGTGCTGTTCGATCACTCCCTTGCCGATCGTGTTGGCGACGTTGAGACCGAAAAACAGAAAAGCGATGAAATTGAAAAAAGCGGCCCAGGCCACGGCGTGATGCGGTTTCAGCACCCGGGTGGAAACAATAGTGGCAATCGAGTTCGCCGCATCATGAAAACCATTCATGAAATCGAACACGAGGGCAAGAACGATCAGAAAGATCGCGAACTGCAGGATCGGGGTCAGCTCGGGCATAAGGAGTGCTTTCGTCGACGGGCGGAGTGCGATTGCCGCACTGCGCCAGGGTACGGCGAGAATCAGACGTTTTCGAGAACGATACCCTCGACCAAATTGGCCACGTCCTCGCAGCGATCGGTGACCGCTTCGAGCAACTGGTAAATCTCCTTGAGCTTGATCAACTGCTTGACGTTGGGCTCCTCGCGGAACAACTTTGCCATGGCCGCGCGCATCACATAATCGGCCTCGGATTCCAAGCGATCGATGTCGTTGCAGATGACCAGGATTTGCTCGCCTTTTTTCATGTTCGAAAGCATGCCCACGGCTTCATGCACGCGCTCCGTGCAGGCGACGCAAATGTCGCCGAGCTTTCTGGCCTCTTCGGTGAGCTCGGTAATGTCGTAGAGAAAGAGGCATTGGGCGACGTCTTCCATCAGATCGAGAATGTCATCCATGCCGGTGATGAGCTGATGAATTTCGTCCCGATCCAGCGGCGTAATGAAGGTATGGTGCAGCATCGCCACCGTTTGATGGGTGATTTCATCGGCTTGCCGCTCGAGGCGTTCGATGTTTTTGGTGCGAAGCTCCAGATTCCCCACGTCGGCGATGAGCGCGTTCATCTCTCGCGCCCCGGCCACGATCAAGTCCGCGTGAGCGACGAAGTTCTCAAAAAACCGCCCCTCGCGAGGCATAAATTTGCCGATCATGTTCTTCCTTTGCGACTAAGGCGCAAGGCGCTCGATGCGCCATTCGGGTTGGCCGGTAGCGGCTGCTCCGGGGTTGCGCGCATAACGGATGCGATCATGCAAGCGCGAGGGTCGCCCCTGCCAAAACTCCATCTCCTCTGGCACCACGCGATATCCCCCCCAGTAGGCGGGGCGGGGAATCGCCTCGCCCTGGGGCGCAAAACGCTGGGTGACTTCCTCGACTGCGCGCTCGATCCACGGTCGCCCCGCGATCACTTGGCTCTGCGGCGAAGCCCAGGCGCCGATGCGGCTGCCCAAAGGGCGCGACGAAAAATAGGCGTCGGAGTCCGCCGGCGAAATTTTTTCGATGCGACCGTCGATGCGCACTTGCCTCTCCAAAGCCACCCAGAAGAAAAGCAGGCTCGCAAAAGGATTGGCGTCGATTTCATGTCCTTTGCGACTGCTGTAATTGGTATAGAACACGAATCCTCTGGCGTCGTAACCCTTGATCAACACGATGCGCCCGGTGGGCCGCCCTTGCGCCGAAACCGTGGACAAGGTCATGGCGTTGCTTTCAGGTAACTCGGCCGTCAGCGCCTGTTTGAACCAAAAGTCAAATTGCTCGATCGGATCGGCGCGCACGTCCGATTCGTCGAGGCTTTCGCGGGCATATTCGCGCCGCAGATCAGCTATGTCGCTCATGACAATTTCCTCAACTCGATGGCAATGCCGTTTAACCGACTCGCACCCGCATCAGGATTCGCTCTCGCGGTGATAGCGCGTCACCCGCTCCACTTCGTTGCGCGAGCCAAGAAAAACCGCCACTCGCTGATGCAAACGCTGCGGTTCGATCTCCAGAATGCGCCCGCGCCCATCCGTCGCCGCACCCCCGGCCTGTTCGACGATAAAGGCCATGGGACTGGCCTCGTACATCAGGCGCAATTTGCCCGGTTTATCCGGATCGCGCCGGTCCCGAGGGTACATGAAAATCCCCCCCCGGGTGAGAATGCGGTGCACATCCGCGACCATGGAGGCCACCCAGCGCATGTTGAAGTCCCGCCCTCGAGGCCCATCCTTTCCAGCGACCAGTTCATCGATGTAGCGCTTCACCGGCGCCTCCCAAAAGCGCGCGTTAGAGGCGTTGATGGCGAACTCTTTGGTGTCGGCAGGAATGGTGAGGTTGGATTGCGTGAGGATAAAAGAACCCATTTCGCGGTCGAGGGTGAAACAGTGGACTCCATTGCCCAAAGTCAGGATGAGCAGCGTGGTCGGTCCATAAACCGCGTAGCCCGCGCAAACCTGGCGCGTGCCGGGCTGGAGAAAGGCCTTCTCATCAGGGTCGGCGATTCCTTCCGGGCAGCGCAGCACCGAGAAGATGGTGCCCACGGAAACGTTCACGTCGATGTTCGATGATCCATCCAGCGGATCAAACACCAGCAGATATTCACCGCGCGGGTAGCGATGCGGAATTTGGTGCGGGTGCTCCATCTCCTCCGATGCCAAGGCCGCAAGATGGCCGCCCCATTCGTTGGCCTCCAAGAGGATTTCGTTGGAGATGACGTCGAGTTTCTTCTGCGCTTCGCCTTGCACGTTTTCTGAACCGGCGCCCCCCAGCACCCCGGCGAGCGCGCCTTTGCCGATAGCCACGCTGATCGCTTTGCAGGCTCGAGACACCACTTCGAGCAGGAGGCGCAAATCGGCGTCCACCGGACCGTCAGAGCGCTGTTGTTCGACCAAAAAGTGCATCAAGGTCATGCGTTTCATCGACCGTCCTTCTCCCCTGGGCGCCAAATCAATGCGCCCTTTCCCGGAAAAGGGCGAATTTTACCGCGAATCTCGAACAAGCCCGCCATGCTTTTCCACAAGACTTGATCTTGCCCAAATGAAAGCCGCCTCTATGGACCACGGCTCGAGCGCTCACCCCGTCATTCATGGCGGGGTGAGCGAGACCAGTCGCCAGTTCGGAGGCCCCAGCCTCCGATCTTGCCTGCGGCGAGGAAGCCCCCGCAATCATGCGGGCGCTTCCTCGGGTATCCGATTCCCTTCCCACCCGCGAGCGACGCAAACCGGTCTTGCGGGAAATCAACTGCGGTGCTTTCCGCCAAGACGGCGACCGCCAATTGCGGTAAGGTAGGAGCCGGTCTGCGGCGATCCCGCAGGCGAAACGACCTGCTGCAAAGCGATTCCCGAGCCGACTGGGTCGGCCGGCGGCTTGGTCAAGGCGAAATCGGATCCTCACCCATGGACCGCCACTACCTCACCGCTCTGTTCGACCCCCTCTCGGTCGCCGTCTATCTTCCCTCCACTTCCAGTGCCGTGGCGCGCACGCTCGCTCACGAGCTCGCCCAGTCCCCATATTCCGGCGCGCTGGTTCGCTATACCTTGGTCGGCGACCCGCCGACCGTGGTTGCTCCGGCCGAGACTCCGCCCAGCGCCTCGCAGTTGGCGCTAATTGCCGCCACGGGGCCGGCCGCCATCGCTGCCTTGGAGCATGCCGGGCAACATCGCACCGAAGCAGCGATCGTGCTTGCCAGCGGTGCCGATGCCAACACCGCTGCGGAACTGGCCGCGGTGGCCAGACGTTTTCGCATGCAACTGCTGGGACCCAACACGCTGGGCCTGCAAAGGCCGGCGCGCGGGCTCAACGCCAGCGCTGCCGGACCGATGCTCAGATCGGGCCGACTCGCCTTGATCTCACAGTCCGGGGCGCTCACTAGCTCGATCGTCGATTGGGCTGCGGCGAGCGGCGTCGGCTTCTCCGCAGTAGTCTCGGTGGGCTCGCCAGCCAATATCGATTTGGCCGAAGTGCTCGACTTTCTCGCGACTGATTCCCAGACCCACAGCATCTTGATTTATCTCGAAGCCGTGAGCCATGCACGCAGCTTCATGTCGGCCTTGCGCACCGCAGCCCGAGTCAAGCCGGTGATCATCTTGAAGTCGGGCCGGCACCCGCCGGGCCTACGCGCCGCCCTCACCCATACCGGCGCGATGGTCGGCAGCGACGACGTCTTCGATGCCGCTCTCCGACGAGCAGGCGCGGTGAGGGTCGACACGCTGGTGCAGCTCTTTTCCGCCGCCAAATGCCTCGCGTCGCGTTATCGGCCCTGCGGGGACCGGTTGGCCATCCTCACCAACGGGGGCGGTCCGGCCGTGCTGGCGGCAGACTACGCCCATGTTCGCGGCCTCGCCCTTGCCGAGTTCAACCCGGAGACCCGCGAAAAACTTCGCGCGATCCTGCCCTCGGTTCGACCCGAAAATCCGCTGGATTTGGGCGAAGACGCCGACGCGGGCGGATACGTCGCAGCGACCAAACTCATTGCCGCCGATCCTGGTGTGGATGGCGTGCTGGTCATACTTTCCCCCAAACCCGCATCCGACCCCAACGCGGTGGCGGCGGCGGCAATACGGCACGCGCCCGAACTGGCCAAACCGGTGTTTGCCTGCTGGATGGGCGGACCGACGGTGGCATCCACCCGCGAGGACATCAGCGCCGCAAGCATCCCGGTCTTTCGCATGCCGGAGCCCGCGGTCGATGCATTCAGCAACATCGCCTCCTTTTACCAGAACCAACAGCTTCTGCTGCAAACTCCGCCGCCGCTTTCGGCCCAGCGACAACCCGATTTGGAAGGCGCGCGCATCCTGGTCGAAAGCGTCTTGGCGGAGCGACGCAAGGTGCTCACTGAAATGGAGTCGAAAGCCCTGCTTTCGGCCTTTCACGTCCCAGTCACCAAGACCATCGTCGCGCGCAACTCCACCGAAGCGATCATGATCGCCGAGTTACTTGGCTTCCCGGTGGCGATGAAGATCAATTCGCCGGACATATCGCACAAGTCCGATGTCGGCGGCGTGGCGCTGAATGTCCGCAATGCCCAAGAAGTTCGCGACACCTTCAACGACATGCTGGCCGAGGTGCGCGGTCGCCGACCCGAAGCGACCCTCGATGGCATTGCCATCCAGAACATGAGCACCAAACCCGAGGGGCGGGAAATCTACGTCGGCATGGCAACCGACCCGCTGTTCGGCCCGGTGATCACTTTCGGCGCCGGCGGCCGGATGATCGAACTGATCGCCGACCGCAGTGTCGAGTTGCCGCCGCTCAATCAATACCTCGCTGCGCGCATGATCAAGCGAGCGCGAGTTGCCAAAATGCTGGGCCCATATCACGGCATGCCGCCGGTGGCCCTGGACGCTTTGGAGAACGTGCTGCTGCGCATTTCCGAGATGGTTTGCGAGCTTCCTTGGCTGCGCGAAATGGACCTCAATCCGGTCATCGTCGATGACCGTGGCGCGATCGCCGTCGATGCCCGCATCGTCATCGACACACCTGCGCCGGCTTCGGGCGGTCGATACTCTCACCTCGCCATCCTGCCCTATCCCTCGCATTTCACGCAGGACATTCCCCTGCCCGACGGAACCGCTTATCGCATTCGAGCGATCCGACCGGATGATTCCGCCCGCCTGCAGGAATTCGTGCGCGGCCTGTCGGAACAGTCGCGCTATTTTCGCTTTGTTTCCACTCAGCGGGAGCTTTCTCAGAGCGCGCTGGCGCGCTACACCCTGACCGATTACCACCGCGAATTTGCGCTCCTGGCCTGCTTCGAAGACCCTAGCCCCAATCACCAGGGCGAAACCATCCTGGGGGTCGCGCGCTACGTGCTCAACCCCGATGGCCAGAGCTGCGAGTTCGCCTTGGTCATCGCCGATGCCTGGCAAGGCAAGGGATTGGGCACGCGCCTCATGTCCGTGCTGCTGGATGTCGCGCGCAGCAATGGCTTGAGCGCGATGAAGGGCTTCGTGCTGGCGCAAAACACGGGCATGCTGCGCTTGATGAACCGGCTCGGCTTTAGTGCCGAGCCCGACCCCGAAGATCCAACTTTACGCCGCTTGCAGCGCGCACTGACATGAATAACACCTTCCTTCTTACCTTCGCAGTCAGCGTGATCGGAGGCCTCGGTGCTTTGGCCTACTTGCTTGGCTTGGTCGGCTTGGTATGGCGGCCGCACCGGGCCTTGGCACGCCAATTGTTGTTGACCGCAACGCCAGGGGGGCTGCTGGGTATGGGGGGGCTTTATGGCGTCGCCAGTCTCACCAGTACGTCCCCTCCGGGCGAAGCCGCGTTGATCGCGTTCTTCTGCGGGGCGGGTGTTGCTACGCTGGCTTGGGCCATACTGCGGTGGACTCTGCGCCAGGAAGCGCCCAAAAGAAGTGAAGACAACTGAGAAATATTATGCGGACTAGATTACGCATGTAAGCAGTTTGTTTCACAAATCATATACATCTAGCCACTATTCTTAAGTTAATGCGCGATATTGCGCATGCAATGCCTTTCTCATTTCAGCCTGTTTTCGTACACTTCCCGCCTCCCCAAATTCTTTGGAATCATTCATGAAACTCGGCGAAGCGCTGCTCCGGGCGCTCAAAGACCACGGCGCAGGCGAGATCTTCGGCATACCCGGCGACTTCGCCCTGCCCTTCTTCAAGGTGCTCGAAGAATCGGCCATCCTGCCTTTCTACACCTTGTCGCATGAACCCTCAGTCGGATTCGCCGCCGATGCCGCGGCACGCATGAACTGCCGCCTGGGCGTCGCCGCGGTCACCTATGGCGCGGGGGCGCTCAACCTGGTCAACCCGGTCGCCGCGGCCTACGCCGAGAAGTCTCCCTTGGTCGTCATTTCCGGCGGCCCCGGCAAGGGCGAAGCCAAAACCGGCTTGTTATTGCACCATCAGGCCAAGACCCTGGATTCGCAAATGGCGATCTTTGAAGAGATCACCTGCGCGCAGACCCGCCTCGACGACGCCGAGCGGGCGCCCGCCGAAATTGCGCGGGTGCTGGCGGCGGCCCAAAGATATTCCCAGCCCGTTTATATCGAGTTGCCGCGCGACATGGTCGCTGCCGAATGTGCGCCCGTGGTTCGCTGGGCAGAATCACCGGCGAGGCCGGAGGCGCTCGCGGCTTGTGCGGACGAACTTTTGGAGCGCGTCGGGAAAGCGCGTTCCCCGATCTTGATGATCGGCGTCGAGGTGCGCCGCTACGGACTCGAAGACAAGGTGGCGGAGCTGGCACGCCGGCTCGATATTCCGGTCGTAACCTCGTTCTTGGGCCGAGGCATGTTGGTTGATGCCAAGGCCGACCTCCTGGGCACCTATCTCGGGATCGCGGGCGACGCGGAAATCGCTCACCGCGTGGAGCACTCCGATGGCCTGTTGATGCTCGGCGTAATCCTCTCCGACACCAACTTCGGCGTATCCGAAAAATCCATCGATCTCGGGCATAGCATTCACGCGCTCGACGGCCGCGTCAGCATGGGCTTCCACGTCTATGCGCCGATACCGCTTTCAGCCCTGGTCGATGCCTTGCTCGCGCGATTGCCGCAAACGGCGCGCGCCAACCAGAAGCGCCATGCCGAACCGCCTTATCCGCTTGGACTGGTGGAAGACGATGCGCCCATAGCACCGGTCGACATTGCCACGGCGATCAACGATCTCAAGGCAGGGTATGGCCGCATGCCTATCGCCAGCGACGTCGGCGATTGCCTCTTCACCGCGCTCGACATCCGCAACACCGACCTCATTGCGCCGGGGTATTACGCCACCATGGGATTTGGTGTGCCGGCCGGACTCGGCATGCAGGCAAGCACCGGGCGCCGGCCGCTCATTTTGGTCGGCGATGGCGCCTTCCAAATGACCGGGTGGGAGCTCGGTAACTGTCGACGCTATCAATGGGATCCGATCGTCGTGGTGTTCAACAACTGCAGCTGGGAGATGCTGCGCGCCTTTCAGCCGGAATCGCAATTCAACGATCTGGGAGAGTGGCCGTTCGCCGATCTCGCCAAGGGCCTCGGCGGAACCGGGCGACGTGTGCGGACCCGGCGCGAACTTGCCCAAGCGCTGCGCGCGGCGGTAGAAGAGCGCGGGCGCTTCCAACTGGTTGAGGTGATGATCCCGCCGGCGAAAATCTCGCCCACCCTGGCGCGTTTCGTCGAAGGGGTCAAGCGCTTGCGGCCAAGGTGAGTTCGACAGGCCGGAAGCGCGCCCGCCGGGCCGCCCCAAGGGCGCGCAAGCCAAACACCGGAGCGGGCGAAGCCCGCGAACCGTAATCACCCCCTTCCCCGGGAAGGGGGACGGGGGGAAGGTCCACCAGCCCCCGCGAATCGCACTCACCCCCTTCCCCCGGAAGGGGGTCGGGGGGAAGGTCCACCCCGCCCGCCGGGCCGCCCCGAGGGCGCGCAAGCCAAACACCGGAGCGGGCGAAGCCCGCGAACCGTAATCACCCC
>CAZFEK010000036.1:0-21369 GCA_964517465.1 uncultured Alcaligenaceae bacterium | reverse complement strand
CTTCCCCGGGAAGGGGGCCGGGGGGAAGGTCCACCAGCCCCCGCGAACCGTAATCACCCCCTTCCCCCGGAAGGGGGTCGGGGGGAAGGTCCACCAGCCCCCGCGAATCGTAATCACCCCCTTCCCCCGGAAGGGGGCCCGGGGGGAAGGCACACCCAGCGGGCGTCGATCAGCGCGGGCAATAGGTCTGCCCTATACCTTCGATCACAACAACTCATTGGCAGCCGCGCTCCTCAAGGGGTAGCATTGCCTCATCGCGTCACCGGACGCTGGGCAATGGAGACCGGCATCATGAAACAGGCAATCGACATCGGCATCAGCGAAGCCGCGCGGGGTGAAATTGCCCAAGCGCTGGCGCGTCTTCTGGCGGACAGCTACACGCTTTATTTGAAGACCCACAACTACCACTGGAACGTCACCGGACCGATGTTCCAGACCCTCCACCTGATGTTCGAAACCCAATACACCGAACTGGCGCTGGCCGTGGATTTGATCGCCGAGCGCATTCGCGCCTTGGGCTTTCCGGCACCCGGCAGCTACCGGGAATTCGGGCGCCTGACCTCGATCATCGAAACCGAGGGCAAGATCGACGCGCAGGCGATGATCCGCGACTTGGTGGTGGGGCAGGAAACCGTGGTGCGCACCGCGCGAGCGGCAGTCTCCATCGTCGAGAACGCGCACGACGAGCCGACCCTGGATCTGCTCACCCAGCGGATGCAAATCCACGAGAAGAATGCCTGGATGCTGCGTAGTCTGCTGGAGTAAGCTGCGGGCGATGGCCGGCACGACGCCGCGCGCCGACCAACCCGGTCAAGTTCGCCGCCGCCAACGCTGGCCCAGCTTGGCGAGGCCATGCCTTTGGTTGCTAGCGCTGATTTTGGCTTCCCGGGGCGCCGCCGGCGCAGAGCCCGCCGTAGCCGCAGGGCGCCTGCACTCCTTGGCCCTCGATGCCCAAGGCCAGGTCTGGGCCTGGGGCTCGAATGCCAGCCGGCAACTGGGCCTGGACCCGGCCATCCCCAAGAGCGATACGCCGCGGCGCGTAGCCGGTCTGCCGGCGATGCGCGCCATTTCCGCCTACCGCGACCAGTCGCTGGCGCTGGCGGAAAACGGCAACGTGTGGGCTTGGGGCGCGCAATCCGGAACCGGCGGTGTGCAGATGCTCGCCGGTTTGCCCGCTGCGGTGGCCATTGCCCAAGGGGCTTTTCATGCGCTGGTTCTCACTGTCCAGGGGGAGGTGTGGGCCTGGGGCCAAAACGCCAACTGCCAATACGGCGATGGCACGGTGGGTGACGGCAGTGTGCTTGCGCCAGCCCGGGTGCCCGGGCTCGATGGCGTCGTAGCGCTCGCCACCGGGTACGACCGCTCCTATGCCAGAAAACGCGACGGATCGGTGTGGGTCTGGGGTTGCCTTTTCGACGACTTTCGCAACGCCATCTACGCACTCAAAACGCCCACGCCGAACGCCAAGCTGGAACAGGTGTGGCCTATCACCGTGGGTCTTTACGACGACGCCGGCGTTCGCCCCGATGGGCAACTGATCGCTTGGGGTGTGCAAGCGAGCATACGCCTCGCGGTAAACGACATGTTCGCGCCCTGGCTCTCGGGCTTGACCGCAATGCGGCTGGCCGCAATGGGCACGCACTTGCTGGCGGCTAGACAAGACGGCACGGTCGCGGGAATCTTCAACAACGGTTTTGGCCAGCTGGGCACGGGCAGCACCGGCTGGGCGGCTGCGCCGGTCGACGCCGCGGGTGTGGCAAAAGTACAGCGCCTGGCCGCCGGTGACGGCCACAGCCTGCTCGTCGATGATGAGGGACGGGTTCTGGCTGCGGGCGACAATGCCGAAGGTCAAGCAGGCGCTCCTGGCTCCCCGATGGTCACGAGCTTTCGCCCAGTCGTCGGTGAAGGCGGCATCGGCAGTTTGGCACTGGGCCGGGATGCGTCCTTCGGCGCGACCAGCCCCGCCTTTGAATTTGAACACGCCGGGCTGGCGCACTATTTCATGACCGCCAGCGCCGGCGAAGCCGCGGGCATCGATGCCGGAACGGCCGGTGCGGGCTGGGCGCGCAGCGGCTACTTATTTCGCGTCTGGCCGCAGGCGACTGGGCAGAGCTCGCCGGTGTGCCGCTTTTATGGCAACCCGGCGATGAACAGCAGCGGTCAGAGGATCGGCCCCAATTCGCATTTCTACACCGTCAATGCCGCCGAGTGTGAACAAGTAAAACTCGATCCCGGCTGGCTCTACGAGGGTGTGGTCTTTCACGCCGTGGCTCCGGTGGACGGCGCCTGCCCCTCTGCCTTGCGGCCGCTCTTTCGCAGCTACAACAACCGCTACCGCGAAAACGACAGCAACCACCGCTACCTCGTCGATCCGCGTCTGTCGGCCGAGATGTCGGCCCAGGGCTGGAGTACCGAGGGCTTGGTGATGTGCCTGCCCTGGTGATGAGCACGAACGCTCTACAAACCGACTTCATCAAGCGCCTGGCTTGGCTGGCGATCTGTTTTCTGCTGGGGCTCGCGGTGGGCGTTTTCGGCCACCGTTGGAGCGGCGAGCAAGCGTGGTACCTCGCCCTGCCGGGCGCAGTAGCGCTGGGATGGCTCTACTTCGGCCGCCCTGACGCTTGCGCGCGATGCCGCGAAACCGAACAAAGTCGCAAGACTTCGAAACCCTAGGCGCCTTTCGGCCGATAAGGCGCCAGACCGGCGTGTCCTGGGTCGGCCCGCCCTTTCCTCGACGCTCCGTCTGGAATATGCTGGAAGCCACCCAAGCGACTGCGCGGAGGGCACATGAACCAGGGCATCCAATACGATCGTGCCTGGAGCAAACGGGTCGAGGCGATCTATGCCACCTCCGACGTTGCTGCCCAACGCGCCGCAGTTTTGCGGGCACTGGCCTTGCGACCGGGAGAGCGAGCGCTCGACATCGGCTGCGGCCCGGGTTATCTGGCCGAGGCAATGGCGGATTGCCTGGGAAATCAGGGCAGCGTCCTCGGACTGGACGTCAGCGAGCCTATGGTGGCGCTGGCGCGCGAGCGCTGCTCGGGCCTGGGCAACACCGGCTTCGAAACCGCCGACGCGTGCCGTTTGCCCTGCAAGGACGCCGCATTCGACGTAGCCGCCTCGACCCAGGTCTACGAGTATGTTCCCCAGATCGACGAAGCATTGTCGGAGCTTTGGCGAGTGCTTCGCCCCGGCGGACGCGCCGTTGTACTCGACACCGATTGGGATTCGCTGGTCTGGCACTGCCGTGATCGCGCGCTCAACCAGCGCGTTCTCGGCGCTTTCGAGGCCCATTGCGCCCACCCCCACCTGCCCGCGACCTTGGCGCCGCGCCTGCGCCGGTTGGGCTTCGAGGTGGCACCCCCGGAGGCCTTTTGCATCCTCAATTCCAAGCTGCACGCCGACACCTACAGCGACGGCATCATCGATTTCATCGCCTCCTTCGTCCGCGGACAGGCGCAGATCGATGAACCGCAGGTGGAAGCCTGGGCCGCGGATTTGCGCTTGCGCGCAGCGGAAGACGAATATTTCTTCAGCCTGAATCGTTACCTGTTCTTGGCGCGGCGGCCGCATTGATCGGTTTTCAGATTTGTCTTACCGTCGCAACAAGCATACAATTATTTGGTGCCAGATGGCTTTCCCAAACGCCACCAGCAGAAGTCAACGGCGCCCGGCACGCGCCGAGGGAAACCCTTGCGAATGATGGCTGGATGGGCGAAACGAAGGGCGGGCCAAAGTCCGCAGACCTCGCCCGAACGCGCAGTGAGGTGGCACTGCCCATCGGGGACCGAGTGACTCACCAGACAACTTTTCCGAGTGATTATGAGCTCCACGGACCCAGACAAAGAACCCCAAGATAGCGACGAAATCCAACGGCAAGCCGCGCAAGAGGCGCTACGCGCCAGCGAACAACGCTTTCGCGATCTCGCCGACATGTCGAGCGACTGGTATTGGGAGCAAGACACCGAGTTCCGCTTCACCATGCTTTCCGATGGGCTGCGCCGCGTTGGTCTCAATCCCGAAGACCACCTGGGCAAAACGCGCTGGGACCCGCCAGGGCTGGAGCACACGCCGTTTGTGGATTGGGCCGCACATCGCCGAACTCTCGAAGCCCATCAAGCCTTCGACAATTTCGAGTACTGCCGTCGCATGAGCAATGGCGAGCTCTTGTGGCAAACGGTCTCGGGTCGGCCGGTCTTCGATCGGCAGGGGCGATTCGTCGGTTATCGCGGAGTCGGCCACGACATCACCGAACGCAAGCGGACCGAAGAACAGTTGCGGCGCCTCAATGCCACCCTGGAAGAGCGCGTCCAGGCCCGCACCCGCGACCTCGAGGCCGCCTTGGCCGAGCTCGAAGCATTCAGCTACTCGGTTTCACACGATCTGCGCGCCCCCTTGCGGGCCATCGATGGCTTCAGCGCCGCCCTGGAGAAAAGCTGCGCCGGTTTGCTCGATGCGCAAGCAAAGGGCTATCTTCAACGCACCCGCGCGGCGGCGCAGCGTATGGGCCGGCTGATCGACGAGCTGCTGGAGCTATCGCACGTCGGACGAACCGAAATCAGCTTGCAAACGGTGAGCCTTTCCACTTTGGCTGGCGATTTGGCGCGCGAATTATCGGCCACTGAACCGGCTCGCCAAGTGGAATGGGTGATCGCCCCAGACCTCTACGCCGAGGCCGACCCCAGGCTGGTGCAATTGGTGCTGCAGAACTTGCTGGGCAATGCCTGGAAATACACCTCCAAGCACCGCCAAGCGAGAATCGAATTCGGCGTCTCTCAGGGCCGCGACGGCGAGCCGGAGTTCTATGTGCGCGATGATGGCGCCGGTTTCGAGATGGAACAGGCCAAGCGGCTTTTTCGGCCTTTCCAACGCCTCCACCGACCGGACGATTTCCCCGGCACCGGCGTAGGCCTGGCCATCGTGCATCGTATCGTCACTCGCCACGGAGGGCGCGTGCGAGCGGAAAGCGCACTGGAACGAGGCGCAACCTTCTTCTTTTCCCTGACCCCCGGCAACGGCAGCGTTTGAGTCGGTCAACTTCACAAACGCCGGTGAAGCGCGTAGCCTTGCCCCTTCTTTTGCTCGCGCCCGCAGGACCGATGCTTCGCTTTGCTTCCTTCGCCACGCTCTCCCTGTGGTTCATCGCCCTGGCGGCGGCAAACGAGATCGCACCCCCGCCTGCCACTCGCGCCGACCCCACCACCGTTAATCACTGGGGCACCGAACTCGCCGACCCCTACCAGTGGCTGGAGCGCAGCGACGCTCCGGAAGTGCAGAGTTGGTTCAGGGCCCAAGACGATTACGCCCGCGCCGTGCTATCGCGGCTTCCGGGGCGCGAGTCACTGCGCAGCCGGCTCACCGAGCTTTACGACAACGCGCCGCAAGTTCACAGCCTTCAGGCGGTCGGCGACTGGGTCTTCTTTTTGCGGCGCGATTCGGGTCAAGCCCAATTTCGGCTTTTCATGCGCCATCGCCAGGGCGAAGAACGCCTTCTAGTCGACCCCAAAAAATACGACCAGGGCCAGCAACCGGCTGCGATCGACTACTACTATGCCTCGCCCAACGGGCAACGGCTGGCTTTCGGAGTTTCCTTGGGCGGTTCGGAAGATAGCACGCTCCACGTGCTGGACCTGACGACCGGCGCCCCGCTGGGCAAGCCCGTCCCTCGCGCTGAGGACGCTCAGCCCATTTGGCGCATGGACAGCGGCGCGCTCTATTTCACCCAGCGGGCGGCACTGCAGCCGGGTGACCCACCTGCGGCAAAATACCGCAACGCCAAGGCATGGATGCGCGAGTTCCGCGCAGAACTTTCGGGCGGCACGCGCGATTCGCCGGTTCTGGGTCGCGGACTCAACCGCAACGTAGCGCTGGATGCGGACGATGTGCCGAGCATCGTGGTCTCCCCAGTTTCGCCTTGGGCAGTCGGCAGCATACGCCAAGGCGTGCGCAACGAACTCGAACTGTATGTTGCGCCGGTGCCGGCGCTGCGCGGGCCCAGCGCCCCTTGGCGCAAAGTGATCGGCGTCGAGGACGGCGTTACCGCCTTCGATCTGCGCGGTGATTATTTGTATTTGCTCACCCACGATCAGGCGCCGCGCTTTCGCATTCTGCGACTTCCCTTGTCCAAGGCGACGCGCGGCCTCACCGAAGCCGAAGAAGTCGTGGCGCACAGCGAACGCGTGATCACCGCCATGGCGGTGGCCAAAGACTCGCTTTACGTGCGTCAGATCGAGGCAGGTTATGGGCGGCTCTTGCGCCTGCAATTTAATGTCAAACCGCCTAAGGGTTCGCGCCGAGCGGTCCTCACTCGCACCATCAAGACCGCCAAGGGCAAGAAGGTAGTCCGCGTCAAGCCGCAGCCGCTGCCCAAGGTGGCCGGAGTGGCGCTGCGCCAGGACGTGGCGCTGCCCTTCGCTGGGGCGGTGCAAGAACTCGTCACCGACCCGCTGCAGCGCGGTGCCTGGGTCAAGCTCACGGGCTGGACGGAAGCGCCGCGAGTATTGGAGATCGACGGCAAAACCGGAAAAGCCGCGCCCACCGATCTCATCCCGGCAGCCGTTTCCGCCATGCAAGGCGTCCAAGTAAAACAAGTGATGGTGCAAAGCTACGACGGCACGCGAGTGCCTTTGTCAATTCTGCACACCCGGGATTTGCCGCGGGTAGGAAAGGCGCCCACCCTCCTCCTTGCTTATGGCGCCTACGGAATCATCATGCAGCCGCGCTACAACCCGCTGCTCTTGGCTTGGCTAGAACGCGGCGGAGTCGTCAGTGTTGCGCATGTGCGCGGCGGAGGTGAATTCGGCACCGATTGGCATATGGGAGGCTACGTCGCGACCAAGCCCAATTCCTGGAAAGACGCCATCGCCGCCGCAGAGTACTTGATTGCCGAAGGTTACACCGCGCCGTCGCGCCTCGCCGCCATGGGCGGCAGCGCCGGGGGCATCGTCGTGGGCGGATTGCTGGTCGAGCGTCCCGAGCTCTTCACCGCCATCGTCAGCTTGGTTGGCGTCCATGACTCGGTTGCTGCCGAAATCTCGGCCAACGGACCGCCCAACGTTCCGGAATTCGGCAGCGTCACCGATGAAGCTGGATTTCGCGCGCTGCTGGCGATGAGTTCCTACCACCGTGTCCAACCGGGGAGGAAATACCCGGCCATGCTGCTGACCACAGGGATCAACGATCCGCGAGTCGATTCTTGGCAGCCCGGCAAGATGGCAGCCCGGTTGCAAGCCATCAACACCGCGCCCGCCGGTGGCGGCGAGCCGGTGCTGCTGCGGGTCGATTACGCCGGCGGGCACGGGCTGACCTCCACCCGCGAGCAAGTCATCGAGGAAACGGCCGATCGCATGAGCTTCTTGTTTTGGCGCATGGGCATGCCCGAGTTTGCGCCTGCCACCAAACCCTGAGGAATCAAACATGGCATTGAAGCGCCCCACCGCGCCCGCCGGACGCATCGTCACGCTGGAGCACGATTCCCGCATCCTGCGCGACAACCCTTTGGGCGATCCGCATGTGCGCAAACTCCATGTCTGGCTGCCGGCACAGTACGATCAAGGCAGTAGCCGCAGCCCAGGGAAACGGTTTCCAGTCTTCTTCGATCTGGTGGGATTTACCGGCTCGGGACCGGCACATCTGAACTGGAAGCCTTTCAGCGAAAACCTCGCCGAACGCGCCGCGCGCCTCGTGCACGAAGGCGCCATGGGACCGGTGATCCTGGTCTTCCCCGACTGCTTCACCGCCTTGGGCGGCAATCAGTACATTAACTCTTCGGCGATCGGCCGCTATGCCGACTACCTCACGCGCGAGCTCATCCCTTTGGTTGATCGCGAATTCCGCACCTTGGCAAGCCGCGATCACCGCGGCTGCTTCGGCAAGTCCTCAGGCGGCTACGGCGCCATCGTCCACGGCATGAAATACGCTGAGCACTGGGGTGCGATCGCCGACCATTCAGGTGATGCCTGTTTCGATTTCGTCTACCACCACGACTGGCCCAATACCCTCAACGAACTGGCGAAATACCGCCAACCCAAACCGGCTGCCGGCGAATACCAACCGCTGCCGAGCAAACGACTCGCGAGTTTGGACAAGGGACTCGACGATGGGCGGGTGAAGCGGTTTCTGGATGCGGTTTGGGCAAAAGAAAAACTTTCGCACGCCGAGGGCCATGCCATCATGAACATCTGCATGGCGGCCACCTACGACCCCGATCCCAAAGCGCCCTTGGGCTTTCGGCTGCCTTTCAACCTCGAGACCGGGGAGCGCCTCGATGCGCGCTGGCAGCGATGGCTCAAACACGATCCGATTCATCTGGTGTCGGAGTACGCGGCGGCGCTGAAGAGCTTGCGCGGCATTTACATCGACTGCGGCTGGCGCGACCAATACCACATCCAATATGGCACCCGCATCCTCGCCCGACGCCTTGCCGCGGCGAGCATCAAGCACTGCTACGAGGAATTCGACGACAACCACAGCGACGTCGACTACCGCATGGACGTGAGCTTGCCGTTTTTGTATCGGGCCCTGAAGCCCTGAGCACGAAGCCGGGCGGGCGAGCCCAAAACCGCAAAGCCCGCGATTAGCGCGGGCTTTGGCTTGAGGCAGGCGCTGGAGT
Organism: uncultured Alcaligenaceae bacterium; assembly: GCA_964517465.1. Classification (GTDB taxonomy): domain Bacteria; phylum Pseudomonadota; class Gammaproteobacteria; order Burkholderiales; family Casimicrobiaceae; genus JACPUX01. The sequence goes on along the minus strand of CAZFEK010000036.1, from coordinate 12,758 downwards.
AGTCGCCAAGCGCGTGCAGAAAGGTGGTTGCGGGGGCAAGATTTGAACTTGCGACCTTCGGGTTATGATCCCGAGCAAGTGCCTATTTCAGGCCGTTGACGAAGATTGACGAGAATCGCTGCATACAGCACCAATACTAGCGTTAAAGGCTTTTTGCCTACACTTCCCCGTTGATCGGTATTCCCCAATATTGCTAGTATTTGCCTACGCAGTGCCTACGCACTGGCGAAACGGGAAGGGACAAAGCTATGCCGAAGACCACGCGGGAAGACTTCACCACGGGCAAGGTTGACCGTTTTTCATGCCCGCCTGGCAAGCGCCAAAGCTTTTTCTGGGATGCCAAAGCGCCCGGCTTGGGTCTACGCGCATCGGCCGGGGGCACGATGACCTACATCTTTGAAGGCCGCCTGCAGGGGAAGACGCTGCGGTACGCGATTGGTTATGTCGATACCTTGACGCTTGATGCTGCGCAAAAAGAGGCACGGCGCCTCAAAGTGCTGACCGACCAAGGCATCGACCCTCGCGAACAAGACGAAGAGAAGCGCCTGGCGCGTGAAGGAAAAGCGAGCGCAGGCGCAATTGCAGGCTGCGCTGGTGGGCGAAGCATGGGTGCAGTATCTCGACTTCCAAAAAGACAAGATGGCGCGCCCGCATATCGAGCGCGGCAAGAAGTGGGGCGCCCGTCACCTGCTCGACCACGAGCACCTGGCCCAAGCGGGCGGAGAAAAGCGCAAGCGCGGAAGTGGCCTCACCAAACCCGGCCCACTCTATCCGCTCTTGCAGATGCGTCTTGCCGACATCCGCGCCGACACCTTGAAGGACTGGCAGCGCATCGAGGCAGCGACCCGCGCCAACAATGCCCGCCAGGCGTTTGAAGCCTTCCGGGCCTTCTGGCGCTGGTGCGCAACCCGCCCGGAGTACGCTGCGGTCATCGACGACAGGGCAGTTGAAGACAAAGAACTGCGCGCCGAAGTGCCCAGCCGCAAAAGCAAGCGCTTCGACGTGCTCGAAGGCCCGCACCTGGGGCCTTGGTTTGCCGCAGTGCGCGAACTTGGAAACCCGGTTGTCAGTGCCTACCTGCAAGCACTGCTGCTCACCGGAGCGCGACGCGAAGAAATGGCAGGGCTACGCTGGCAAGATGTTGACTTTCGCTGGGGCGCCTATCGGACCCCAGCAATGCACACAAGCGCGCCCTCGCTGTTGCCGGGCTACCAAGCGTCACCCTGCACGGATTGCGACGCACCTTCATCAGTTTGGCCGAATGGGTAGAAATGCTGGTCGGAATTGTGGCCGAAATCACCGGACACAAGCCCAGCGCCACCGCAGAGAAGCACTACAAGTCGCGCCCGCTCGACCTCTTGCGCCTGTGGCACACGAAATATGAAGCCTGGCTCTTGGAACAGGCAGGCATCGCGCAACCCGAGGAAAACACCAAGCGCTTGCGCATGGTAGCAACCCATAGCAAAAACGCTATACTATGAATGCTTGGCAAGTCTTCCTGCATCCGCTGGTGGAAGGTGAGCTTGACGCCTTGGCGCCTGACTTGCGCGCCCGCTTCTGGCGCCTGGTTGAACTGGTGGAAGAGTACGGCCCCATGGAGTTGGGCATGCCCCACGTCCGACCGCTGGAAGGGAAATTGTGGGAGATGCGTTTGCAAGGGCGCGATGGTATCGCGCGAGCAATCTACATCGCCGCGACCGGCAAGCGCGTCATCGTCGTGCACGTCTTCACGAAGAAGACGCCCAAGATCCCGCATGCTGCACTTGCATTGGCCCATCGTCGCAAAGAGGAACTTGAGCTATGAAACCGATTCCCGCCCAGCGCGCAATCGAGCGCTGGAAGAAAGACCCCAAAGTGAAGGCAGAGTACGACGCCTTGGCAAACGAGTACGCGCTGGCCCGCGAACTGATCGCTGCGCGCACTCGCGCGGGCCTCTCCCAAGAAGAAGTCGCCAAACGCATGGGCACCACGCAAAGCGCCGTGGCTCGCTTGGAGAGCGGCAAACGCCCCCCTTCCATGCGCACCATGCAACGCTTCGCCCAAGCCGTTGGCGGGCATCTGGTATTGCGCATCGAGGGCAAGACCGCCTGAGCGTGAACGACAAGCCTTTGCTGCGCCTTGTCTGCGGCTGATCCCCGCAGGCGATAACCGGAAACCCTCCCAAGCCTTGCCCCTGATGCTCGCGAAGAGGTACGCAAGACCATCCGCCCGCCCGCCAACTACAAGAAGCCGGAGGCCATCGACCAATGGTGGGCGAACGAGGGCGAAGCCGCCGTAGAACGCGCCTATCGCGCCCAAGCGCTGGATGCAGCCCAAGGTGAGCTTTGCGCAGTGGGCTTTGCCACTGACGATATTGCGCCCGTTTCGCTGGTGCGTGAGTTGGCCGAACCAGAAGGGGTATTCATCCGCCGCGCCCTCGCCGCAATCGAGCAACGGCGACAAGACGCCAGTCCTTCGGCGGATTGGCCCGCTGAACCCTACTTCATCGCCCACAATGCCGCGTTTGACCTGGGCTTTCTGTTACGGCGCTGCTGGGTGCATGGAGTGAAACCACCTTTTACCCTCCCTGAGCCCAACAGCAGACCGGGGCGCGATTTTGGCTGCACCATGACCCTTTGGGCTGGCCCTCGCGAAAGAATCGCACTGCGCGCGATTTGCAAAGCCTTGGGTCTGCCTGATCCAAAAGCCGATGGCGTTGATGGGGGCGAGGTGTTCGACCTCTGGCGCCAAGGACGCCACCAAGAGCTTGCCGCTTATAACTGCCGCGACGTGGCGGCCGTGCAAGCGGTTGGGGACCGGCTACATTGGGGGGGCTGCAATGAGTGACTTCGATCTCGACGCGGAGTTGAAGAACCTGGAAATCCCGAACCCTGACATCTTCGTCGGGATTGATCCGGGTCTTACCGGCGCTATCGCGTTTGTCGATGGTGCGGGGAAATTCGAGCGGGTTGCCGATATGCCCACCTTGACCAACACCATCGGCCGGCGCTCCATCAACTTCAACGCCCTGGCGAAAGAGTTGTTTTACTTCCCCGCCTTTGTGCTGGTGGAGCGTGTCGGGCCTCGCCCTGGTGAAGGTGCCGTAGGCGCATTCTCTTTCGGCTATGGCTTCGGGGGTATCTGTGGCGTACTCAGCGCCATGTGCTTGTCGCATGGGTTGATTCAACCGGCTGCTTGGAAGCGCAAGGCAGGCATACCCGCTGGAGCGCCAAAGGAAGCCAGCGTGGAAGCAGCGCTTCGCCTCTACCCCAAAGCCGCGCCCTACCTTACCCGCGCCAAAGACCACGGCCGGGCCGAAGCAATTCTTCTCGCTCACCTTGCCTGGAAGATGCGCGACGCCAACGATTAGCGTTACCTCTCGCGCTGCTCAAGCTGGCGTTACCGTTTACCTTGCCGGTAACGCCAGCCCCAAGGTTTTGGCCGGGGGCGCGAATTACCCACCATGCGCGATCGTGGGAAGGACCCGCCCCCGGATAGCGCCAAAAATTCCCCGAATTTGCCTACGCAGTGCCTACGCACTGCCGCAGAAATGAAAAAGGGCTTGCGCCAAACATCTGCAAGCCCTTCTTTTATTTGGTTGCGGGGGCAAGATTTGAACTTGCGACCTTCGGGTTATGAGCCCGACGAGCTGCCAGACTGCTCCACCCCGCGTCAGAGAAAGTAAATTATAGTCGAGCCACTCCAGAGTGTCAAAATTTGCTTGCGGTTTGTTTGCCTGTAGTTAGGATGAACCATCCTTATTGCGAGGGCACCATCTGCATGTCGTACACCCGTTCGCCCGCATAACAAACGCCAAAGCCGCCGCCGGTGTCGCCTTTGACCTCGCAGCGCATGGTGGCGCCATCCGGAGCATTGAGCAGCGCCAGGCCGCTGCCTGCGGGACCATGGGTGACGATGGTGCCGCCCCCGCCCGCCGCGCGCCACCGCCCGGCCCCGAAGCCGATGCTGAAACTGGTGGTGTCATGTGGTCGAGTGCCGACCCAGGTGCCGGTAAAGGTTTTTCCGCCGGCGTAAATCGTCATCTGCCCGGTGCTGCCATCGGTGCTCTTGAGAATGCCGTTGGCTTGCTCGCCGCCTTCGCGGGCGACGAGCTTGAGCGAAGCAGTGCTGGTGCAGCCGGCTAGCACCAGGGCCAGGACCATAAGTGTGAGTCTGCGCATGGGTCCTCCGTGTCGGGGGAAATGAACGAGCCCATTATCGCCGGGTTGGGACATCGTGTTAAGCACTGCAGTCTCGACTAATGAAAATCCCGGCTTCTCGTTTGCAAGCGCCCGAGCAGCTCGCTCAAGTCCACCAAACGGCCAGCGATCAAGTGAATGACTTCGCCTTGGCGTTCGAGCTTGCCATACACGCCCAGAAGCTGCGCGGCGAGGAGTTCGCGCCGCTGGCGTTGGGCGAGATCGCGCCAGATCACCACATTGACCATGCCGGTTTCGTCTTCGAGGGTGACGAAGGTGACGCCGCTTTGGGTATCCGGCCGCTGCCGGCAAGTGACGAGCCCCGCGACGCGGGCAATGCGCCCATGCGGCAAAGCGGCGATTTCGCCGGCGGACAAGAGGCGGCGGCGGCGCAAACCTTCGCGCAACAAGGCCAGCGGGTGTCGCCCCAGGGTGAGGCCCAGGGTGGCGTAGTCGGCGATGATGTTTTCGCCTTCGCTGGGAACGCGCAAACGCGGCGGCACTTCGTTAAAGCTCGCCCCGGCAAGAAGCGGCGGCAGACGCTCGATGCCCGCCACTTCCCAGGCGGCGCGGCGGCGATGCCCGGCGAGATTCGCCAAGGCCCCGGCCGCGGCCAGCGCACCCAATTCACCGCGATCGAGGGCGGCGCGCTGCGCCAAATCCGGCGCATCGGCAAAAACGCTCTCGGTACGCGCGGCGACGATACGCTCCGCCGCCGCCTCATTGAAGCCCTTCACGCGGTTCAGACCTAAGCGCAGCACCGGCTTGCCATCGGCTGCTTCGAGCGCACATGCCCAGCCGCTCACCATAACATCGGCCGGCAGCACCTTCACGCCATGGCGTTGGGCATCCTGCACCAATTGGCTGGCGCTGTAAAAACCCATGGGCAGGGAATTCAAAAGCGCGGCGCAAAACGCCGCGGGATGATACTTCTTGAGCCAGGCCGAGACATACACCAGTAGCGCAAAACTCGCCGCATGTGATTCCGGAAAGCCGTATTCGCCAAAGCCCTGGATCTGGGCGAAGATCTGGCGCGCAAAATCTTCGCTGTAGCCGCGCTCGCGCATGCCGCAAATGAGCCGCTCCTCGAAATGCCCCAAGCCCCCTTTGCGTTTCCACGCCGCCATGGAGCGGCGCAGCTGATCCGCTTCGCCCGGCGTGAAGCCGGCCGCCGCCACCGCGAGCTGCATCACCTGTTCCTGAAAAATCGGCACGCCCAGGGTGCGCTCCAAAACGCCGCGCACCGCCTCCGACGGGTAAGTCACGGGCTCCAACCCCTGCCGGCGCCGCAAATAGGGATGCACCATGCCGCCTTGTATCGGCCCCGGGCGCACGATGGCCACTTCCACCACCAAGTCGTAGAAGTTCTCGGGCTTGAGCCGCGGCAGCATGGCCATTTGCGCCCGCGATTCGATCTGGAACACGCCTACGGTGTCACTGTGGCCGATCATGTCGTACACCACCGGGTCTTCGGCGGGAATGTCCTGCAGCACCAACGGCTGCCCGCGCCATAAAGAAACGAGGGTCAGCGTGCGGCGTATGGCCGAAAGCATGCCCAGGGCCAGGCAATCGACTTTCAAGAGCCCCAGGGCATCGAGATCGTCCTTGTCCCACTGAATGACAGTGCGCTCCGGCATGCTGGCGTTTTCGATCGGCACCATGCGGCACAAAGGCCCGCGCGAAATGACGAAACCGCCCACGTGCTGCGAGAGGTGGCGTGGAAAACGCTGCAAGGCATTGGCCAGATGCAGAAGATTTTGCACCACCGGGCTTTCCGGATCGAGGCCGCATTCAGCGATACGCTCGGGCAAAACTTTGCGCCCGTCGTGCCAGGAGAAATTTTTCGCCAGGCGATCGACTTGTTCGAGGTCCAGCCCCAGCGCTTTGCCCACGTCGCGAATGGCGCTTTTCGGGCGATAGGTGATGACGGTGGCGGCCAGCGCCGCGCGGTCGCGGCCGTATTTGGCGTAGATGTATTGCATCACTTCTTCGCGGCGCTGGTGCTCGAAATCGACGTCGATATCCGGCGGCTCGTTGCGCTCGCGGGAGATGAAACGCTCGAAGAGCATGCTCATGCGCGAAGGGTCCACCTCGGTGATAAAAAGCGCATAACACACCGCCGAATTGGCCGCCGACCCGCGGCCCTGGCATAGAATGCCGCGGCCTTTGGCAAAGGCGACGATATCGTGCACGGTCAGAAAATACGCTTCGTATTGCAGCTCGGCGATGAGCGCGAGTTCGTGTTCGACGAGCTCACGCACCCGCGCCGGCACCCCCCCCGGAAAACGTATTGCCAAGCCCGCTTCGGTGAGCTTGCGCAAATGGCTGCTGGCGGTTTCACCCGCCGGCACCAGCTCTTGGGGATATTCGTAGCGCAAACTGTCGAGCGAAAAAGTGCAACGCTCGGCAATCGCCACCGTCTGCGCCAAAAGCTCGGGCGGATAAATGCCGGCCAACACCGCACGCGAGCGCAAATGCCGCTCGCCATTGGGAAACAAGCGATAACCTGCCGCCGCCACCGGCAGCTTGTGGCGTATGGCACTCACCGTATCTTGCAACGCGCGCCGCGCCCGCACGTGCATGTGCACGTCGCCGGCGGCGACGCAAGGCAGCGCAAAACGCGCACTCAAGGCTTGCAGCGCGGCGAGCCAGCGCCGGTCTCCGGCGCGCGCCAGAAGTTCAACGGCAATCCAGGCGCGTTCCGGAAAGTGCGCTTTGAGCCAGCTTGCATGCGCGGCATCGGCCACGGTCGCGCCCGGCCCGCGAACCGGCAGCCAAAGGGCGAGACAACGCGGCGCCAGGGCTTCGACATCCGCCCGATGCAAGAGATAGCTACCCTTCTCCGCCTGCCGCCGGCCGCGGGTGATGAATTCGCACAAATCGCCGTAGCTCTCACGGTCGGTGGCGAGCAACACCATCCGCGGGCCATCGGCAAGCGCGATCTCGGTTCCGAGGATGAGCGGCAAGCCCGCTTCCTTGGCCGCCTCGTGCGCTCGCACCACCCCGGCCAGGGAACACTCGTCGGTGATCGCCAGCGCCGTGTAACCCAGCGCCTGCGCCCGCTCGGCCAATTCCTCGGGCAACGAGGCGCCGCGCAGAAAAGTGAAGCTGGACAGGCAATGCAGTTCGGCGTAGGCGGGAAGCACGGTCGGTCTGAATCAGAGGCATATACCGAATAAATATACGGTATTCGTTCAAGAACCGAAAGCACCGGCCGTCGGCCGAAAAAGCATCGATCGGAACCGGGCGACTGCACCCAAAGCAACAAGCTTGCTTGACGCCGTCCAGTACCGCAAGGACACTAGCGCCTTCGCCACCAAGAGCCTCAACCAAGGCCCGCCACCATGCCCGCCATTCAATTCGACCGCTTTTACCGCTACGAAGAACTCAGCGCCCTTTTGCATGCTTTCGCGGCCGAATTTCCGGCACTCGCAAGCATCGAGTCGATCGGCAAAAGCCACCAGGGGCGAGACATCTGGGTGCTCACCCTAACCCACCGTGGCACCGGTCCCGCGGCCGACAAACCCGCCTATTGGGTGGATGGCAACATCCACGCCACCGAAGTCACCGCCTCGGTGGCCAACGTCTATCTCATCAAAACCTTGCTCGAAGGCTACGGCAAAGACACCGACATCACCCGCTGTCTCGACACCCGAGCGCTTTACGTTTGCCCGCGCATCAACCCCGACGGCGCTGAAGCAGCGCTGGCCGACACGCCCAAGTACGTGCGCTCCAGCATGCGTCCCTACCCCTTCGATGAAGAGCCGGTGGAAGGCCTCACGCCGGAAGACATCGACGGCGACGGCCGCATCTTGTCGATGCGCCTTCGCGACGACAACGGCCCCTGGAAAAAATGCCCGGAAGACCCGCGCCTCATGGTCCGGCGCGACCCCACCGAAGTGGGCGGCGAATATTATCGCGTGGTGCCCGAAGGCCGGGTGAAGGACTATGACGGCCTCACCCTTACGCTGGCTAAGCCCCGCGAAGGCCTCGATCTCAACCGTAACTTTCCCGCCGCCTGGCGCCAGGAATTCGAACAGTTGGGCGCTGGGGACTTTCCCGGTTCGGAGCCGGAAGTGCTGGCCCTCCTGCGTTTTTTCAGCAAACACAACAACATCGTCGGCGGCGTCACTTTCCACTCCTGGAGCGGCGTGCTATTGCGCCCCTTTGACCACTCGCCCGATACCGACATGCACGCCGAAGATTTATGGGTATACCAGGCAATGGGCAAAAAAGGCACCGAGCTCACCGGCTATCCCGCAATCAGCACTTATCACGACTTTCGCTACCACCCCAAGCAAGTGATCACCGGCGGTTTCGACTGGATTTACGAACACCTCGGGATGTACTGCTGGGTGGTGGAAATCTGGAGCCCGCAGCGCGAAGCCGGCATCGAAAAATACAGCTATATCGACTGGTTCCGCGATCATCCGGTGGAAGACGACTTGAAGCTCATCCGCTGGAGCGACGAGAAACTCGGCGGCCTCGGCTTTTTCGATTGGAAACCTTTCGATCACCCGGAACTCGGCAAAGTGGAAATCGGCGGCTGGAACAAATTCCAGGCCTTTGGCAATCCGCCGCCCGCCTTCATCGAAAAAGAAGTGGCGCGCTTTCCGCAGTGGGTGTTGTGGCAGGCCTTGCTTACGCCCAAGCTTGAATTACATTCCGCCGAAGCCCAAGCCCTGGGCAAGGACACCTGGCGCGTGCGCCTGGTAGTGCAAAACACCGGCTGGCTGCCGAGCTACGGCTCCAAGCGCGCGCTGGAGCGAAAAATGGTGCGCGGCCTGATCGGCGAAATCGAACTTCCCCCCGGAGCGGAACTCCTTTCCGGCAAAGCGCGCGAAGAATTCGGCCAGCTCGAAGGGCGCTGCAACCTGCACACCAGCATTTCTTTCTGGCCCGATTACACCCCCACCGGCGATCGCTTGAAGATTGAATGGGTGGTGCGCGCCGCAGCGGGCGGTGCGGTGAAATTGGCGGCGAAGCACGATCGCGCCGGAACGGTTCGCAAGACCCTGGAATTGCGCTGACCGATGCTGCGGGCCGCCTGCGGCCAAGCTTCAGTCGAGCCGAAACTCGAGCGCCTCGGCGTTCCGCGCTCCGGGATGGCCGAAACAGACCCGCCCGGAGCCGCGCAACAAAATCTCCTCGCGCTTGAGGGCGATTTCCGGCTCTCCGGTGAAGGTGAGGTAGGTGCCGTTGGTGCTGTGGTCGATCAACGCGAACTTGTCTCGACGCCGCTCGATGCGCGCATGGGTGCGCGAAGCAAGCTGATCTTCGAGCACCAGGTCGCAAGCCGCATCACGCCCTAGCGTGAGGCGTTGGCGATTTCTCTCCATGGTCAATTCCCGCCCTCGAAGTTTGAGCCAAAGTCGCGAAGCCGGCGGTGCAATGGGGGTGACCGTCGCCAGCCGCATGGTCAGTTCTTCCGGCTTGTGCCAAATCACTTCATAAAGCCGCAGCTCACCGGTCTTGCCGCGCACGGTGTAGGCATCGAGGTCGCGCGTCATTTCCCTGTGCATCAGCGGCAACACGACCAGCACATCGCCGCTGGTGATGATCTGGCCACCTTTGGCCATCTGCGCCAGACGAGCCGCCGTGTTCACGGTGTCACCAAACACGTCATCACCCTCGACGAGGGTGGGGCCGAACTGGAAGCCCACACGTATGGCAAGCTTCGCATCTTCGGGCGGAGCCAAGAGCTCGACCGCCTGCTGCATTTGGCATGCCGCTTCGAACGCGGCCCCGGCCTCATTGAACACCGCCATGATTTCATCGCCGATGGTTTTGACCACCCGCCCGCCCTGTCGCAGCGTTTGTTCGCGCAACGCCGCGAGGCAACCCTCCAGCGTGGCAAATGCGACCGCGTCGCCCAGACGCTCGTAGAGACCGGTGCTGTCGCACACGTCGGCAAACAGCACGGCTAGCGCTTGTTCTTTGCTCCGGTTCATTCGCGGCGGAGAGTTTCCATGAGGCCAGCGTCGATCATAACAAATTCGCCTCGCTGGCAAGACACGCCTACAATGCCGACCATGATCAGGACATAGGCAAAGGGCCATGCAAAAACATGCGGTGACCGCGCTTGGCGGCGTGCTTTCCGGGTTCGCGGCCTGGGGCGGAAGCGAGCTGCTGCCCGAGTGGCGCTGGCTACAGGACATCTATCCTGGTCTGGTCTTTGGCGCTTTCCTGTTTGTTCTGCATGGGCGAGACAAGGAGCAGACCTTCGCAGCGGCCTTGCTCGCGCTTTTCATTTGCTTGCTCAGCAGTGTGGCAAGCTGGCGCTTGGCGGTGGAGATCTACCCCTACCGAGCGCCACTGCCTTTCGCGCTTTCGGGTTTGGTGGGCGGCCTGGTCGTCGGCGCGGGCTGCTTGGGCTTATGGCAATCGAAGTCCTTCGCGGCGCTCGGCCTCATCGCCGCTTCGGGACTGCTGGGCGGATTGATTTTTCAGGCCGCGGACCGTTTTCTCTACGACTTCGGCGAAAGCATCTGGGTCCTGATCCTGCTCATCGAGTGGCAGACGCTGGTGCTGGTCGCAGTGGGCTTGGCGCGTGAGCGTTACGGTTCCGGCCCCGTCAGCTAAATATTCCGTGACGGAACCAGGCGCCGTCTCGCCCCAAGTCGCGATACACCCACCACACTTCGCCCCGAGCCGTGCGCACCACGTAATAGTCGCGCCGCGTGTCTTGTCCATCCCACCAGCCTGACTCCAAACGCTCGGGGCCGTCGAGCACCTCCCAGGCGCTCTCGCGCAGCGGCTGCGGTTGCGCTTCGAGCCAGAGCGGTCGCGGCGCCTCAGGCAAAACCGGAGATGGGCCTGCCAAGCCCGCCACCGAAGCGCGCTCGGGGCGAAAATCGGCCACCGGTTCGAGTGTGTGCACCGCCGTTTCTCCCAGACGCGCACGCAAGCGATCGAGCAAAGCCCCCGCGACTTGCGGCGCAATCGGCTCGGCGCCAAAAAGTGAGCCGTGCTGCGGTTGCCATGGCCCGGTCTCCAAGCTCGCCAGACTCAGCCATTCCACGCGATCGGCGAGCGTTTCGCGCGTCCAGCGCTCGCGCACGATGCGCGCCAGGGCCTCGGCTTCGCGCGTGGGTACCGAGAGCTTGAAGACACACAGCGTCGGTTCGCGTCGATAATGCCCCAGGCGGAACTCGAAACGCAGCACACCCTGACCCCGCCCGGCAAGCCAGCCCTGCAGTTCGCTCAAGAGGCGGCGCGCGGCGAAAATGAGCGCCTCGGCATTCTCCGCCGGCGCCGCCAAATCCAGGCGGGCAGCATAGGAAGTCGGCGGCGCGAAGAGGCTCACAGCTTCGGGCAAACGCCCGAGGGCACGATCGAGGTCATCCAAGAGCGCCTGCCCGAAACGCCTGGCCAGACCATCGCGCGGCAGGCGCAGACAATCGCCGAAGGTTTCGATGCCGGCATCGGCCAAGGATTCGCGCGCCTTGGCCGTGAGTGCCAAAAGCGCCGTGGGCACGGTGGATAAGCAAGACGGCAGGTCGACCGGCGCGAGGCAGCTCACCTCCAGCCCGCAGCGCGCCAGCAGCTCCGCACCGCGCGCGGTGGGGGCCACGGCGGTCACGGCGCTGAACCCCAGTGCTTCAAGCCCCTTGTTCACCCGCTCCAAGAGCCGCGGCATGCCACCGAAAAGCCGCGCACACCCACCGATTTCCAGCGCCAAACCATCCGGAGGCAAAAGCACCACCGTGGGCGTGAATTGCATCGCCCAGGCGCCAAGCTGCTCCAGCGCGGCAGCTTCAGCGCGCAATTGGCGCGGCTTGGCAAGAAGCGAGGGAATGAGCGCCTGCGCCGCCGCCAGCGCCAAACCTTCGCAAACCCCCGCCGCTTGCGCTTCAATACTGGCCGAAACGACACGCGGGCGCGTACCGCCGCTCGACACCACCAAAGCCCCCGCCTGCGACCCGCGCGTGTACACCTCCAGGGGAAGAGCAGGAAGATGGAGTGCCAGCCAGAGAGGCGAAGACGAGGTCATCGGTGAATTATCCAGCCGACGGGAAATTCGACAAGAAGATCTCGATCCATGCCGGGATCTGTGAACTTAGGGAATTTGTCATTGTTCCAATCAAAGTTGAATGCGCTCCTGGGACGGCATGTACCCTCATTGCTCAGGTCGCAGTAATACCGGCCAAGCTGCCAATCTCGACCCGATCATTGGCGGGAAGGATGCCCCTCATTGCTCAGGTCGCAGTAATACTGGCCAAGCTGAGTGTACGAGCCTTGCGGAAGTGCCAGCGCCGCTCGGGTGGGGTGGTGCTTGTCAAGGCGGGATTGCAGGTAAGCCGAATATGTCATGCGCGCATGGGTTGCCAACTCGTAGGCTTGCGCGGGCATGGTCGCCACCAGCAGGCTGGCAGTGGAAGCGGTCAATATGCGGTTGAGTGCTTGTTTCATTGCCTCCCCTTCCTCTGTTGTTCCAATTTGGCGTGCTCGCGAACTCGCGCCACTTCGAGCTCTGTGCCGTATCGAAGATTGTCATAAAGCCACAACGCATTGCGCCCCCCCGACTCGCCACCGATGGCGATGGCCTCGTCCACCATGGCCTTGTAAACGGGCTCAAGC
>CAZFEK010000035.1:0-47610 GCA_964517465.1 uncultured Alcaligenaceae bacterium | reverse complement strand
GAAGCCGCGAGGGGTGGCGTTTGGCACCACCGCGACGGCTCCACGAAAAAGCTCGCGCCTTCCGGCGCTCCTACAGGGCAGCGGCGCGTCGTTGCACCACCCCGTGTCGTTGCACCACCCCGTGTCGTTGCACCACCGCGCGTCGTTGCGCCACCCCGTGTCGTTGCGCCACCCCGTGTCGTTGCGCCACCGCGTGTCGTTGCGCCACCCCGTGTCGTTGTACCACCCCGTGTCGTTGCGCCACCCCGTGTCGTTGCGCCACCCCGTGTCGTTGCGCCACGGCGCCTGGTTGTACCACGGTGCGTGGTGCGAACTGTGGGAGCGGCGGAAGCCGCGAGGGGTGGTGGAAAATCCGCCGGCTGATCAATCACCCAAAAACCCAAACCAAAAGCTCGCGCCTTCCGGCGCTCCTACAAGGGCGGGGCAAGGGCAAATGGCAGGGGGTACGCGGCGGCGGATCAGTCGACGTGCACGGCGGCGAGTAAGCCGTTGTTGAGAAGCGCGACGAGTTCGGCTTGGCGCCGCACGCCGGTTTTTTCGAAGATGGCGCGCAATTGGCTGCGCACGGTATGTACGGAGATGCCATGTCGTTCGGCAAGGTCTTTGATGCTCAAGCCTTCGACGAGCCCTCGGGCCAAGCGGGTTTCGGCGGGCGTGAGGTGATAGCTCGCGGCGACACGCAGCCAGGGCGCATTGCCGCCGCAACGTTCGGAGATGAATACCGCGGCACAGGCGGCCGGCGCGACCAGTTCGGGCGTGAGGCGCTCGCGCGCCAAGGGCGCCACCCAGACGTGGAGCGCATCGGGCTCGGCGCCAAAACGCGCCTCGCCCTCGCCATCGAGTCCGTCGCCGATGGCGGTGAGTGCGGCGGCGGCGATCATGCCTTGCAAGCGCCCGGTGTCTTCTGGTTTGGCGAGTTCCAGGGCGCCCGGACCGAGCTTCAAGCCGCAGCGTCCTTGCAGGGCTTCGGCGGCACGATTGACGAAGAACGGCCGTGCGGCGCTGTCTGCGAGTATGACGCCCACGCGCAGGCGGTCGAGTGCGGCGCAGACCAAGGTTTCGTAGTGCTTGGCCTCGGCCAGACGCAGCTGCATTTGCACGGCACGCGCAACGTGCGGGAGGACGCGTTCGAGGAGCCGAAGGCTATCGCCGTCAAAGGGTCCCACGCGAGCACCACGGTGAAAGCCGGCTTGAATGGCGACGTCGCTGTGGCGAGCCAGCGTGGAGCCCACCACGTGAATTTTGTCTTGTGGCCGCTCGTAGTCGTTGTAGTACTCGCCACGCCGGTGCTGCGTGATGTCGAGATACTGCTCGGCGCGGCCGAGCACGCCTGGTGGCGCTGCCGCAAGAAAGCCCTGATAGGGGTCAAGATGAATGTAGTGTTCGCGATAGGCCTTGACGTAGCTGCTGTCGTAACCCGCGGCATGAAAGAAGCTTGCGCTGGAGCGAGTGCGATCCAGACGCCGCAGCATCGCGCCATTGGCGTCGACGGCGGCGGCGATCCGCTTCATCACTTGCGGCCAGCGCTGGGCATCCAGCGCGGCGTCGTACAGATCGCCCACCAGACCCAAAGCTTTTGACTCGATGTCGGCCACATTGCCCCCTTTTGTTTCTTTTTGCTCGCCGCCGTGCCGGGCAGCCAGTTGCTATTGTGGCAAGGAAGGGCGGTCGGCGTATAGCAACTCAGGTCAAGTTTTTGTGATGATGCATCGCATCATGAGGGCGGGATGCGCAGCACCTGACGGGAGTAGATTTTGCCGGGGTGAGTCAACAAGGGCCGGTAGGCCCAAAAAAAATCACCGGGTATTTGTTGGCGTCGCCATGGTGCCCGTTGGCGGCGCGTCGATCAGCCCACCGCTCGCCCCGAGATGCTTGATCTGGGCTAGCTGTAGGCGCCCAAACAGTAGAAGGCCTCCAATGGAACCCAATAAGGCAAGAAACATGTCGGACTGGGTATCCCAGACGTCGCCCTGGGTACCCAGGAATTCGTCCGCGCCCTGCCCCAGCGCAAGCGCTGCGGCCCACTCTATCAGTTCATAGACGGCGCTGACTGCCAGCGCCACACAGATCGACAGAAAGGCGGCCATGGCAAGGCTCTTGAGGTAACCCTGACGCAGCAAAATTTCACGCGCCACCAGTGCGGGCACCAGGCCTTGCATGAAGTGGCCGAGTTTGTCATAGGGGTTGCGAGCAAGACCCAGCCACTCCTTGACCCAGAAACCCGCCGGCACGTTGGCGTAGGTGTAGGCGCCGCCGATGATCAACACCACGGCATGGAAAGCGATCAGCCAATAAAGCACCGCGGTCAGCGGAAATCGCCGATAGCTCGCGCCCAACACGGGCAAGGCGATGAAGACGGGAAGCACTTCCATGAACCAGGTGAGGCGGTCGAAAGGCGCAAAGGCGGACCAGGCCAGAACGAGCAGAACCAAAGTGCCCAGGGCGAGAGGGAGGCGAGCGGTCATGGCGTGGGCGGACAGGGTTGATGTTGTTGGGAAGCGGGCGGAGGCCGTTGGTTTCGAAGCGCGTATCATGCCGCGGGGCGGCGTCCGAGGGCGTTCAGTGGCAAGCGGATCATACCCGAGGGCGCCCCTTGGCGAGAAATCAAGGATCCAAACGGATGCGCCGGCGGTTGCGGCACCGCGGCAAGTGAAAAAAAAAGCTCGCGCCTGCCGGCGCTCCTACAGAGGGGTGCTCGGTCGAACCGGCGTCTTGGCTTCATGGGATGGTGCCGAGAATGTCGCCAGAAAACCGATGGTTCATCGACTTTGGCAAAGGACTGGCGGAGAGGGGAAGCCGCCTGCCGGCGCGGCGACCTGCTCGACCAGCGCGTCCTGCTCATGCGGGCGTGGGCCGACTACTGCGCCCAGGCGGCGACGGCGGCCAGGGTGACGCCGATCCGGGGCAAGCGGAAGGCCGCCGGGCGCTCAGCCTGAGGCTGCGCCGACGCCGAGCACGTTGATCTCCTGCTCCAGCGCCCGCAAGCGCGCGTGGATGTAGCCAAACGCCGGCACCGCGCCGAAGATCATGTTCGTCATGGCCCTGTAATCGGTCTCAACCGCCGCCAGCACATGCCCCTGCGGCACCAGGCGCAGGCTGCCGGGAACCGCCAGGTCGTAGCGCGCCCAGCCGCGCGGGTAGAACCGCCGTTTGAATGCCACCACGTCGGCCAGCAGGGCCAAGTCCGCGAGCGCGGCATCCTTGACCGGCGCATCGGCCATCCGCGCCAGGTCGTAGTAGTGGCGCGAATAGCGCGGCGGCTGCGGATTGCCTACGGGCCGGTGCGCCTCGTGATGCAGGATGGTCGCCTTCTCCCAGAAGGTCCGCTCCGCCCGGATCACCCGCACCCGGCATTCGCGCCGCTCGAACACCTGGGGAAACGCTTCGGCGGCATAGCAGCCGATCATCCGGTCTTCGTGGGGCAACCAGGAGGCCAGCGGCCCGATTTCCAGACGCAGCTCGGGCCGCAGGTAGCGGTCGGGGAAAGGCCGCCGGGTAGCGGATGTCGATGACATGGGGATCGTCCGTGTCGATGGCGCACTGGCACGCCTCCCCCAGCGCGGCGGCCACGCGCTCCAGCAGCGAACCGGCGATGTAGGCCTGCGCCTGCTCGTTGATCGCCGCGTTGAGCTTTTCCTGCCGTGCCCTGGAACGCGCCGCCAAGGGGTCTTCATTTCCCGACACCGCGCTCAGCACGCGCCAGTCCAGGATCAGGTCGATGTCCTCGGAAAACCGCTCGATCAGCCGGTAGACCTTGGACAGGCTGGTGCCGCCCTTGAACATCAGCAGGCGCGCGAGCTCGGCGTCGGCGAACAGGCGATCCAGCACCCAAGTCACCCAGAAGTCCTTTTCCACCACCGCCGGCGTCGTCCGCATGCGCGCGGCAGTCTCGGCGAACAGCGCCGCGCGCTCGACCGCGGGCAGGCGGGCAACGCGCTCCATCAGCCGCGCCCCCCGCCTTGGTCATCCTCCCGGCAAACCTGCTTCACAATCTCGTATATCCAGCCCGTCACCATGCGGGTGTCGCGCAGCACGCGCGCGCGAAACTTCGGCGGCAGCCATTGCCGCAGCTTCCCGACCGCCATCGCATCGACATGCCCCTTGCCCAGCGCCTTGATCGCCTGAACCAGCAAGCCACTCTCGCGCAGCTTGAACCCCGTGTCCTTCAACGCCGACTTGCGGAAAGCGAGAAGCTGCGGGCCGACCGCATATTGCCGGCCGGGGCCGTCGGACAGATAGAGCCACTTGCCCGGCACCTGGGTGGAAAGGCCGAGCAGGTTCAGTGCCGTGTCGCCCGAGGGCAGAATGCGCCAGTTGAACTTGCGCGCCAGCGCCTGGGCCACCTGGTCGATGTCCGGGCTCAGTGGCCCCAGCAGTTCGCTATGGCGCGGGTAGTCATAAACCCCGTGGCAGACCCGGCGGATCGTACCCGCCCGCGCCAGCCCAGAGAGCGCTTGGTGAATGTTCGCCGCGCCGAATCCGGCCACGAAATCGGTCTTGGTGAACGCCCACCCCCTACCGCGCCCGTATATGCGAGAAAGTATTTGTTGCTCAATTGCTTGCATGCCGAATGCCGGAGATTGCTTTCAGGAAAACAGTGTTGTTTTGCTGAAAATAACACGGCGCGGAGTAGGAAGCCATGAAAACCTTTGCCCGCGATGAACGCGGGGGGCGATTGCAAAGGCGGCCGTGCTGCGTCGGTTCTTGTAGGAATGGCGGAAGCCGCGAGGGTTTGATATTTGCTGCGCCCCGACGGCTCTACGAAAAGGCTCGCGCCTGCCGGCGCTCCTACAGGGGGGGCTCGGTCGAACCGGCGTCTCGGCTTCCTCGGATGGTGCCGGGAATGTCGCCAGAAAACCGATGGTTCATCGGCTTTGGCAAAGGACTGGCGGAGAGGGTGGGATTCGAACCCACGGTAGACGTATGCCTACGCCTGATTTCGAGTCAGGTACATTCGACCACTCTGCCACCTCTCCGGAGCGGCGCATTATACCTGCATCGTGCGGCGCAAAAAAGCTGACTGCTTGGCCCCTTACGCGGTGCCGCGCCGGAAGGGCCTCGGAAATGAAAAGCGGGGGCAGCGCCCCCGCGAGTTGCTGACAGGCTTTCCCGTAATCAGCCAAGCCACCGCTTGAGCGCGCCCGGCCGATCCGGCCGGCGCAACTTTCGGCTTGTTCTTCCCCTTCGCCGCTACCTGCGTACCGGCCCTTTCGAGCCTGGCTCGCATCGTCTCCGCTTGGCGCCATTCTGCGCCGCCTTGTCGGCTCGGGCAATCGGCGAGACGCTGATGGGTGATTTTTGGGCCCGGTTTTGGCGCCCGGTGTGGCGAATTTGGAACAAAACCGGCAAGACCCTTGGTGCGCCGTGGTTTGGGTCGGTCTGTTATGATCAGTGCCTGTTCGCTTATCCTTGGGGCTTTGCCCCGCTTGATCGTGAGCGCCGCTGCATTTCCCCCTGAAGCCGCTTTGGCCGACCATCGCGGCAGAGCCCTGCGCGATTTGCGCATTTCGGTCACCGACCGATGCAATTTTCGCTGCGTCTATTGCATGCCGCGGGAGGTTTTTGGCCCGGATCACGCCTTTTTGCCCCGGCCCGCGCTGCTTTCGTTTGAAGAAATCGCCCGGCTGGCAGCACTTTTCAAGTCCCTGGGTGTGTGCAAGATTCGCCTCACCGGCGGCGAACCGCTGCTGCGCAAGAATCTCGAGCGCCTGGTGGAAATGCTGGCGAGGCTCGGCGGCCTGGAAATCACCCTCACCACCAACGGCACGCTCTTGGCAAAGATGGCCAAGACTTTGCGGGCGGCGGGGCTCGATCGCGTGACGGTGAGCCTCGATGCGCTGGACGACCAGACGTTTCGCAAGATCAACGATGCCGGCGTTCCGGTGGCTGTCGTGTTGGAAGGCATCGAAGCCGCGGCTGCGGCCGGATTGAGTCCGGTCAAAGTCAACATGGTAGTCAAGCGCGGCGTGAACGACGCCAGCATCCTGGAGATGGCGAAACATTTCCGCGGCAGCGGGCATATTCTGCGCTTCATCGAATACATGGATGTCGGCAGCAGTAACGGATGGCGCATGGACGAGGTGGTGCCTTCGGCGGAAGTGATCGAGCGCATTCGAAAGGTGTATGCGCTGGAGCCGATCGATGCCAACTACGTCGGCGAAGTGGCGGAACGTTGGCGCTACGCGGATGGTGGCGGCGAAATAGGCGTGATCTCGTCGGTGAGCCACGCCTTCTGCGGCACCTGCACGCGTTTGCGCCTTTCCACCGAAGGCCAAGTCTACACTTGCCTGTTTGCCGCGCAGGGCACGGATTTGCGCCAAATGCTGCGCAGCGGTGCCAGCGACCAGGCCATTCTCGAAGTCTTGCGCCGGCTCTGGTCGCGCCGCGACGACCGCTATTCCGAGGTCCGCAGCGAGGCGACCACCGGGCTGCACAAGATCGAGATGTCTTACATCGGTGGTTGAGCACCCGCCCCGCCCGAAAGAAGCGATGCTCGGAACGGCTGTGCCGCCGCTCAGCGTCGCCGGTTTGGTGCTGGCCGGGGGTCTAGGGCGACGCATGGGTGGCGTCGATAAGGGATTACAAATTTACGCGGGCAAGCCGCTCATCGCGCAGGTACTGGAGCGCTTCACCCCTCAGGTCGGTGCGCTTTGGATCAACGCCAACCGCAGCATTTCCGAGTACGCCCGATTCGGCTACCCGGTACTGGGCGATCGTATCGGCGGCTTCGTCGGCCCTTTGGCCGGACTGCATGCCGGCTTGTCGGCGCTTGGACAAGATTGGCTTGCCACGGTGCCCTGCGATGCGCCCAGCTTACCTCTTGATTTGGTGGACCGACTGATCGAGGCGTCTAAGCACAGCAGCGCGCCAGTATTTGTGGCCGCAACAGCGCGGGGCTTGCAACCCGTCTTCCTGCTGGCACACCGTCGCGCGCTTCCTGGGTTGGAGCAATTCATCGCGGCGGGGGGCCGCAGAGTCGAGGTATGGTTGCAAGAAGCCGGCTCGGAAGCAGTCCCTTTCGCGGATGAATCCGCCTTTCTCAACATCAACACGCTGGCTGAGGCTGAAAGCGGGCGCAGCCGCAGCGAATGAGCGACCTCGATAGAAACCGGCTGCGCCGGTAGAATGGCAAGCGCAATGGAATTTCCGCTGCCGCATAGGCGAATCGCGGCGCAACATTTACGAACCCCAGTGTCTTCCATGCCTTCAAATCCGTCCCTGCAGGAACTTGCCGCTGAACGCGACTACGACCCGAACTCGATGCCCGTGCCCAAGGCGCGCGAACTGATTCGCCGTTTCCTGCAGCCGATTTCCGGCATTGAGCGGCTGCCGCTGCGCGCCGCGCTGGGAAGAATACTGGCCGAAGATGTGATCTCTCCCATCGACGTACCCGGCCATGACAATTCGGCCATGGATGGTTATGCCCTGCGGCACTGCGATCTGTCGCCATCGGGCGAAACGATCTTGCAACGCGTCGGCGAAAGCTTTGCCGGACGGCCTTTCGGCGGCGTCTTGAGCATGGGAAGCTGTGTGCGCATATTCACCGGCGCGGCCATGCCCGAGGGTGCAGATACGGTGGTGATGCAAGAACATGTCGCGGTCGAAGGGTCGCGGATATCCATTCCGCCGGGCACACGCCTGGGACAAAACCGGCGCCGCGCGGGCGACGACATTCGAGCCGGCGCCAAGGTCTTCGCGGCCGGGCAAATCATTCGCCCGGCCGAACTTGGCATGCTGGCCTCACTGGGCGTGATCGAAGTCGCGGTAAGGCGGCGCCTGCGCGTCGCGATCTTCTCGACCGGGGACGAGCTTCGCGCTGCTGGTTCGCCGCTGGCACTGGGAGAAATCTACGACAGCAATCGCTACACCCTGTTTGGCATGCTGACGCGGCTCAACTGTGAAGTGATGGACTTGGGAGCAATCCCTGATCAACCGGCGCTCCTCGAAGCTGCGCTGATCAGCGCTTCGCAAAACGCCGATGTGGTCATCACCAGCGGCGGCGTTTCGGTGGGTGAGGCCGATTACATCAAAGCCTTGCTCGATCGACTGGGCCAAGTGCTTTTCTGGAAAATCGCAATGAAACCGGGACGGCCCTTGGCCTACGGGCGTATCGGGCAGGCGCATTTTTTTGGCTTGCCCGGCAACCCGGTTGCGGTAATGGTGAGCTTCTACGAGTTTGCCCGCGACGCGCTCCTGGCTCTGATGGGGCAAGATCCAGTCCCCGCATTGCCCACCTTTGATGTCGTGTGCACCACTCCCATCAAGAAGCTGCCCGGTCGCACCGAGTTTCAAAGAGGAGTTCTCGAGCCAGCGGCCGGCGGTTCGTGGACGGTGCGAGTGACGGGAGATCAGAGTTCGGGAATCTTGTCCTCGATGTCGCTTGCCAACTGCTTCATCGTGCTGCCCACCGAGCAGGGCAATGTCGCCCCGGGAGAAACGGTCACGGTTAAAGTCTTGGAAGGCCTGATCTAAGCCTCGGGTGCAAAAAAAAGCCCGCTGGGAGGAGGTAGCGGGCGAAGGGGGATTCTAGGGAGAGATACAACAGCGGCTGGTGAGGCAGTCGCTGAGGAAAAAACCGGGCAAGTCGCTAAGGGTTACTCCGCTGGGTGAAGGATATCGGCAAGCGTCGGGGTCAGGCCACAAACCGCGCAGCGCTCACACGCTCGCACAACTGAGCGTAATCGGACTGGGCACGCGTTTTGGATTCGGCGCTCTGCTCTTCTCGGCGCGCGCTCTCGGCGCGCGGAGCGTCCGCTTCATTTCCAAACCAGTACCGGCTGAGATCCGGCATAAACACGTCCATGATTCGCTCCAGATTTCGTGACATTCACACTTGCTACGCCAGCTATGTAGCAATGGGCGTGCCAAACGTTCAATGATTTTCTTTTCTTATTGAATTTAAATGAGTTTTTATGAATGCCTCAATGGCAAAGGTCCTTGAGGAGGGACGATGGTCCGGATTTTGCGGCCCGTCGGGGGGATCGTTGTCTCCCTTTCCCGACGCCCCTCCGAAACGCACCCGCAACGATTTGATTTTTATCGGTTTATTTTGTCGCCCTGGCCCGACAGGAAAGTGCCCCCTGCAAACCGGCCGAACCGAAACCATTGACCTTGCCTCCGGATCGCACCCGGCGAAAGAAGCTCACCGGCAAACCAGCAAGGTGGCGCCAGGTATTTCCCCCGGAACCAGCTCGGCGATTCCTCGTCTCTCCCAGGGTGCAAAGACCCTGGGGACGTTCGTGACGGGCCCAGGCCGCTATCGGCTCAGGCGCTGGCCTCGCTGGCGCCGTTCTTGAACATCGCCGGCTCGAGCCGATGGCGCTGCAGGAGCTTATAGAACTCGGTCCGGTTGCGCTTGGCCAGACCGGCCGCTTGTGTGACGTTCCCGCCGGTAATCTTGAGCAGGCGGACGAGATAATCGCGTTCGAACTGCCGGCGCGCGTCTTCCAGCGGCATCAATACGCCACTGTCGTCGCGCAAAGCGGCCTGAATGAGACTTGCGGGAATCACCGAAGTGGTAGCCAGTGCGACTGCCTGCTCGAGCGTGTTGAGAAGCTGGCGCACGTTGCCTGGCCAGGGAGCAGCGACCAGCAGGGCCATGGCTTCCGGAGCGATGGTCGGCACGGTTTTTTTGTAGCGTTCGGCAAGCTTGCGCAAAAAATGTGTCGCCAAAAGTGGGATGTCTTCGCGCCGCTCGGACAGGGTAGGCAATTTGAGCGTCACCACGTTGAGCCGATAGTACAAGTCCTCGCGAAACTGCCCGCTCGCCTTTTGGGCGTCAAGATCGCGGTGGGTGGCGGAGATTACGCGCACATCCACCGGAATCGACTGCGTCGCCCCGACGGGCCGAACTTCGCCCTCCTGCAGGACGCGCAGCAGCTTGACTTGCAAGGCCAGCGGCATGTCGCCGATTTCGTCCAGAAAAATGGTGCCGCCGTCGGCGGTTTGGAAGAGGCCCTTGTGCGCGCTCACCGCGCCGGTAAATGCTCCCTTGGCATGGCCAAACAACTCCGATTCGAGCAGCGGTTCCGGCATGGCGCCGCAGTTCACCGCTACAAACGGCTTGTCGGCGCGCCGGCTGGCTCGATGTATCGCCTTGGCCAGCAGTTCCTTCCCGGTTCCGGATTCGCCGTGCAGCAGCACGGACGCGTCTGATTCGGCGACCAGCTTGGCGCGGCGCAGGAGGTCGTCCATGCGTTGACTGCGCGTGATGATGCCGCCCCGCCACTCATTGCTGGCCGGCCCCGAAGCCGTGGCTTCGGTTGCACCCACCCGCGCCGCCTCGGCCACCTTTTGCAGCAACTCCTGGCTGTCGAAAGGTTTGGTCAGGAACCCGAAGACGCCGCGCTGCGTGGCCGTAACAGCGTCGGGTATGGTGCCATGCGCGGTAAGGATGATCACCGGCAGGGCCGGATGGACTCGATGGATTTCCTGAAAGAGCGTCATGCCGTCGATGCCGGGCATGCGCAAGTCGCTGATCACCACCGCCGGCCTCGCGACGGCAAGCGCTGCCAGCGCGGCTTCGCCCGATTCGGCGGTGCGCACCGTGTAGCCCGCGGACGACAACCGCAGACCGATCAGTTTCAGAAGATCGGGATCGTCATCGACCAGGAGAACTTCCGCCGCCATATCACTGCGCTCCGGGCGCCCCTGCTGGGCGTGCCTTGCGATCGCGGTCGAGCAGACTGCGCTCGATCGCTTTGAGGTTGTCGAGTTTTTGCTGAATCGCGTCCGCGCGCTTTTGCTCTTCCCGAACCTGGCGCTGGCGTTCCAGTACCTGGCCGTGCAGGTAGGCCGCGAGGTCGCGCAGCGGCGTCGCGCTCTTGGCATTGACCCCCTCCAGAAGCGCCAGGGCCTTGGCGTCATCCTGGAACGGCGCCGCCGGTAGCATAAGCAGCGCCGCCAAACGGACACGGCTCAAGTCGCTTTTGGTCTTCTGAAATTGCTGCAGAGCGTTCTGCAGTTCCCGTTTCTGGTCTTCCATAGAGGCGCTCAAGATTTGACCGAGATACGCAAGCAAGGACAATGCCTGCTCCTCGTCCTCGTTCATGGCTTGCGTGACGACTACGACCGGCGCGGGCTCCGGTGGCGGCGTCACCACCACCGGCGGCGGCGCGGGCACGATTACCTTTACCGGCTCGGGGGGCGGTTCCGCAGGTTTGGGCGGGGGCGGAGTTGCACACGCCCCCAGCAGCGTGGCCAGCACAACAGCGACCAAACCGCGAGGGCTCGCATCGCGGCGCAGTTTAACCATGGGTTGAGCGCAAACCCCGCCCTTCATTTCGGAATGAGCCACACTAGGCACAGCCCGGCAGTCGTCGGCCCCGCTCGGCCGGGTGGTGAGAAAGCCCTTTCCACTCTGGGCGGGAGGATTCATTTCAAGTTGCCGTTGCATGTTCTATCTTTTTGGTCGTTGCTTCTGTGACGGGAAGCACTACGCGGAAATGCGCGCCTTTGCGCTCAGGATTCTGACTGCCGACTACGCCGATCTTGCCGCCATGCGCCAACACGTATTCTCGCGCAATGGCCAGTCCCAGGCCCGAGCCTTTGACCTTTCCTTCGGCCGGGGTCTGGCCTTGATAAAAGGACTCGAAGATCTTCTCGGCCTCATCGGCCCGAATCCCGGGCCCCTGGTCGATCACGTCCAGCACCGCTTCGCGACCGTTGACGCCCAGTTCGACCCGCACGGCTCCGCCCCGAGGAGAGTATTTGATGGCGTTGCTCAAAAGGTTGTCGACCACCACGCGCAACTTTTCTGCGTCGCCCGACATCTCGAGCGCGCGCAATCGCGCCTCCAAAGTAATCCCGCGGGCGAAGGCAGCCAGTTTGTGCTCGCGCAACACTCGGCGCACGATGTCGGCCAGCAGCACCGGGCCCAGAGTATGCGGTTCCATGGCGCGGGTCTGATGGTAATGCAAAAGGTCTTCGATGAGCTTCTGCAATTGCAATGAATTCTCGCGCACGATGCGAACCACTTCGTCTTGTTCTTTGGAAAGGTCCCCGCCCACTCGGTCATGCAAGAGCTCGGCGCCTTCGCGGATGGCCGTAAGGGGCGTTTTCAATTCGTGAGAAATGTGCCGCAAGAAACGGTTCTGCTGTTCTTCGAGGTCGGCCAGCCGCACGCGCAGCCATTCGAGTCGCTGACCGAGATAACGCATGTCTTCCGGCCCTTCGACCACCACCGGATGCGCGAAATCGGCACGCCCGAGTTGCCGTATGCCTTGGTCGAGCTGCCGTATCGGCCGTGCGATCAAGAAAGAAAACACCAACGCCACCAGCAGCGCCACCACGCCTGCGGTCATGGTCAGGAGCAGCGAATTCTCCCCGCCTTGCGCGGCGGTCTTCTGCAGGTTGCTGATTTCCCTTTCCGCCAGGGCGTTGGAAGCAACCAGCACCGAACGGGCAAGATCGGTCAGCCCAGCATAGCGCTCGATGAATTGCGCCACAGCGGTTGGGTCCTGCGCCAAAGTAACGCTCAGTTCCCCATACAGCGCCGCCTCTTTCGAGACCATGGACTCGATCTCTTTGCGCGCCGCCGCGTCGAAACCCAGGGGCGCGAGCTGCTTGGTCGTATTGAGAAATTCCTGGCGCACCCGCGCGTAATCTTCCAAGAGCCCCGGATCTTCCAGCACCATATATTGCCTGACCAAGCGCTCCAGCGCCGTCATCTGCTCCAGGAGCTGCCGGCTCGCTTGGCTGGCGTGAGCCGAATTGAGCACCGCGGCGCGGCTGCCGTCGGCCAACCGATCCAGGGCCGTGGCCATTTCCCAAAGCGCATAGGCCAGCGGCACGCTGGCCAGCACAAAGCCCAGCAATATCAGTTTTAGAAACGATCGCGGATAGTACATCGAGACCACGTAGATTTGGGCGATAATACCGCTTTTGACACGGCGCAGACTCGGAAGAACGTGGACAATACACCAGGCGGCTTGACCTCGCCAAGCCCAAACCTGGCGCTAATCGCTGCGATGGCCTCCGATCGGGGCATCGGCTTCCAGAATCGACTGCCCTGGCGCCTGCCCGAAGATCTTCGACATTTCAGGGCGCTGACCATGGGACATCGCATCCTGATGGGTCGCAAGACCTGGGAGTCCATCGGCCGTCCGCTGCCAGGGCGGGAGAACATCGTGATCACCCGCCAGCCTCGTTTCGAAGCGCCTGGAGCGACAGTGGTGCCTAACGTCGCTGCGGCATTGGAGCTCCCTGGCAATGGCGGCGAGGTTTTTTGCATCGGTGGCGCCGAGATTTATCGCGCCGCGCTGCCCTGGGCGCAGCGCCTCTATCTCACGGAAATCGAGCAGACTTTTCCGGCCGACGCCTTTTTCCCGGACTTCGACCGGCAACAGTGGCGCGAAATCTCTCGGGAAACGCACGCGAGCGAGGCCACCGAGCGCTTGCGCTTCCATTTTGTCGTTTATGAGCGGGCCCGCGCCCATCGTTAGTTTCCTCGAAGGAGATCAATTCAGCATGGCTCATTTTCACGTTCACGGCCCGCATGACCACGAAGTCGAACACGCCGCGCACGGACAACACGGCGGTCATGGCGATCATGGCGGAAGTCACGGCGCAGGCGCAGAAGATGCCAGCATGCCGCAGCGGGTCGCACTGCTGACCGCGCTCCTGGCTTTCATGGGCGCGATTTCCAGCTGGCAGGGCAGCGTTGCTTTAAACAACGCCATGCTGCTCAAGAACGATTCCATCTTGCTCAAAAACCAGTCGGTGCTGAAAAAGACGGAAGCCTCGAACCAGTGGAACTATTATCAAGCCAAGAGCAGCAAGCAGAACCTCGCAGAATTGGCCCTGGCGCTGGCCACCACCAAAGAGAAGCAAGAGTTCTATCAAAAGGAAATCGAGCGCTACAAACAGGAGAAGGCCGACATCAAGAAGGTGGCCGAGGCGCTGGAGAAAGAAACCGAGAAGTACGACAAATTGTCCGAAGAAGCCAACGCCAAGAGCGGAACGCTCATCCACCCGCATCACCGCTGGGAACTGGCGATGACCACTTTCCAGATCGCGATCTCTTTGGCCTCGATCACCATCCTCACGCGCAAGCGCTGGTTATTCATCACTTCCGGCATCGCCGGATTGGCGGGCATCGGGCTTGGCCTTGCCGCGCTTTTGCATTGGTGACTCCCGCAGCGCCCGCTTGGCCGCGGGCGCGTCTCAGATGCGCGGCAGGGTGACGCCGCGCTGCCCCTGGTACTTGCCGCCGCGATCCCGATACGAGGTCTCGCAGACCTCGTCGGATTCGAAAAAAATCACCTGCGCCACGCCTTCGTTGGCGTAGATCTTGGCGGGCAGCGGCGTGGTATTGGAGAACTCGAGCGTAACATAGCCTTCCCACTCCGGCTCGAAAGGCGTGACGTTGACGATGATGCCGCAGCGCGCGTAAGTCGATTTGCCCAGGCAAATGGTGAGCACATTGCGCGGTATGCGGAAATATTCGACCGTCCGGGCCAGGGCAAAAGAGTTCGGCGGAATGATGCATACCGGCCCTTTGACGTCGACGAAAGAATTGGCGTCGAAATTCTTGGGATCGACGATGGTGCTGTTGAGGTTGGTAAAGAGCTTGAATTCGTCCGAGCAGCGAATGTCGTAGCCGTAGCTCGACGTGCCATAGGAAACGATGCGACGGCCATCGATCTCGCGCACTTGCCCCGCCTCGAAGGGCTCGATCATGCCTTGCTCGGCCGCCATGCGACGGATCCAGCGATCCGATTTGATGCTCATGGAATTGCTCCCTGCCTAGACCGGGCCGGAGTATAGCAGAGAGCCGACAGCCTTCCGCCCGGTCAGGTGTTCTGAATGACGATTTTGGGAAACTTCGCGGTGTGATCCTCGGCCTTTAGCGCCACGGCGACTGCGGCTTTGCGCGCGATTTCGCGGTAGATTTCCGCTGCCTTGCTTTCGGGCTGCGCCACCACCGTGGGTCGGCCCGAATCCGCTTCTTCGCGAATGTGAATGTCCAGCGGCAAAGCGCCGAGGAAAGGAACCTTGTAGTCGGCGCACATCTTCTCGCCGCCGCCGCTGCCAAAAATCGATTCGGCATGGCCGCAGTTGGAGCAGACGTGCACGCTCATGTTTTCGACGATGCCGATAATGGGCACGCCGACCTTTTCGAACATCTTGAGCCCCTTGCGGGCGTCGAGCAACGCGATGTCCTGCGGCGTGGTGACGATGATGGCGCCGGTCACCGGCACTTTCTGCGCCAGGGTGAGCTGCACGTCGCCGGTACCGGGCGGAAGGTCGATCACCAGGTAATCGAGCTCATGCCAATTGGTGTCGCGCAATAGTTGCTCCAAGGCCTGGGTGACCATGGGACCTCGCCAGACCATGGGTTGCTCGACATCGATCAGAAAACCGATGGACATGACCTGCACGCCGTAGTTTTGCAAGGGCTCGATGGTCTTGCCGTCTTTGGACTCGGGTTGCCCCGACAAACCAAACATCGCCGGCTGCGAAGGGCCGTAGATGTCGGCGTCCAGCACACCCACTTGCGCCCCTTCGGCGGCTAGCGCCAAAGCGAGGTTCACTGCGGTAGTGGATTTGCCCACGCCGCCCTTGCCGCTGGCCACGGCAATGATGTTCTTGACCCCGGGAATCAGCTTGACGCCGCGCTGCACTGCGTGCGAAACGATTTTCTGGCCCACCTTGACCGACACCTTTTCGACGCCGGGCAAAGCCGAGACCACTTCGTCGACGCGCTTGCGGAATAGTTCGTGCTGGGTGCGCGAGGGATAAGGCAGAAGAATATCGACGGCAACTTCGCTGCCGCTGATTTGTACATTCTTGACCGCTTTTTCGAAAACCAGGTCCTTTCCCGTATTGGGGTCAATCACCGCTTGCAAGGAATGCAGGACATCGGCGTTGCTGATAGGCATGCGAAGCTCTCCAGAGTAAGCGATAAAGTTTAACTAAATTCCTCGGAAATGCCTACTCCTGGCGAAGATGATTTGCTAGAATCCATGAATTCCCTGCATTTGATGAGGTTTTCCCGCATGCCCCGTCGCCTGGTGGTCACCACGGCCTTGCCTTATGCCAATGGCTCGTTTCACATCGGGCACATCATGGAGTACATCCAGGCCGACACCTGGGTTCGTTTTCAGCGCCTTTGCGGCAACGAGGTGCATTTCGTCTGCGCCGACGATGCGCACGGCGCGCCCATCATGCTCAAGGCCGAGGCCGAGGGAATCACGCCGCAGCAGTTGGTGGCGCGCATTGCCGCCGAGCGACCGGTTTACCTCCGCGGCTTTCATATTTCCTTCGACCACTGGCATTCCACCGACACCCCGGAAAACGTCGAACTCTCCCAAGACATCTACCGCAAACTGCGCGCGGCGGGGCTGACCTACACCAAGCCGGTGGAGCAGTTCTACGACCCGGCAAAGGGCATGTTTCTGCCCGATCGCTTCATCAAAGGCGAATGCCCGAAGTGCGGCGCGAAAGATCAATACGGGGATTCCTGCGAGGTCTGCGGCGCGGTCTACTCGCCGACGGAGTTGAAGTCGCCTTATTCGGTGATTTCCGGAGCGAAACCCGAGTTGCGCTCCTCCGGTCACTATTTCTTCAAGCTCTCCGACCCGCGTTGCATCGCGTTTCTGAAGGGATGGACCCAGGACGGTCGTTTGCAGCCGGAGGTGGCCAACAAAGCGCTCGAATGGCTCACCGGGGAAAGCGAACTCGCCGACTGGGACATCTCGCGTGACGCGCCCTACTTCGGCATCCCAATTCCTGACGCGCCCGGCAAATACTTCTACGTTTGGCTCGATGCCCCTATCGGCTATCTCGCCAGCCTCAAGAGCTATTTCGATGCCGGCAAGGCCAAGGCGCTTACCGCGCAAACGTTCACCGAGATATTGGCCGACCCTGGAGTCGAACAAATTCACTTCATCGGCAAGGACATCGTCTATTTCCATACGCTGTTCTGGCCGGCAATGCTGGAATTTGCCAATCGTGGCCAGGATTTGAGCACTGATGACGCCCCTTTGCGCCCCTGGCGCTACAAGGTGCCCAAGGCGGTGTACGTCCACGGCTTCATTACCGTTTCCGGCGCGAAGATGTCCAAATCACGCGGCACCGGCATATCGCCGCTGAAGTATCTCGAATTGGGCCTCAATCCGGAGTGGCTGCGCTATTACCTCTGCGCCAAGCTTTCCGACCGAGTAGAAGACATCGACTTCAATCCGGAAGATTTCGTCGCCCGAGTCAATAGCGACTTGATCGGCAAGTATGTCAACATCGCC
Source organism: uncultured Alcaligenaceae bacterium (assembly GCA_964517465.1). Lineage (GTDB taxonomy): Bacteria > Pseudomonadota > Gammaproteobacteria > Burkholderiales > Casimicrobiaceae > JACPUX01. Next base: position 30,367 of record CAZFEK010000035.1, on the reverse strand, counting down.
AGCCGCGCCGCCGGCTTCATCACCAAACGGTTTGCCGGCAGCTTGGCGGCTGCCGATCTGCCGGAGGGCCTGCGCGCCGCCTTTGCGCCGGCTGCGGATGAGATCGGCGGCTGCTACGAACGCCGCGAGTTTGGCAAAGCCATGCGGCGCATCATGGAGCTGGCCGACCTCGTGAACCAGTATTTCGATGCCGAGCGCCCCTGGGATCTTGCCAAAGATCCAAGTCAGCAGAAGAAGCTCCAACAGGTTTGCAGCAACGCGCTCGATGCCTTCCGAGAGCTGACTCTATTCCTCAAACCCGTCTTGCCCGAGCTGGCTCGGGAAGCGGAAACGCTCTTGAACGTGGCTCCTTTGCAATGGGCGGCTGCCGGCCAGAGTTTGCCTGCCGGCCATGTCATACAGCCCTATCGGCATTTGATGGGCCGGGTGGAGCAGGAAAAGGTCGATGCCTTGCTCGGTATCGCCCCCGAAGCCTCTGGGGCGCCAAAGAAACCAGCCGAAACGGCCGCCGCTCCGGTGCACCCAGCCTCGCCTGCGGCAACGGACGAGCACCGCATCAGCATCGAAGACTTCGCCAAGATCGACTTGCGCATTGCGCGCATCGCCGGGGCTGAACAAGTGGAAGGCGCGGAAAAGCTTTTGCGCCTCACCTTGGACCTTGGCGCCATGGGGCGGCGCCAAGTTTTCGCCGGCATCAAGTCGGCCTACGACCCGGCGACGCTCACCGGGCGGCTTACCGTGATGGTTGCCAACCTCGCACCGCGAAAAATGAAATTCGGTCTTTCCGAAGGCATGGTGCTGGCGGCGTCGGGCGATGGACCGGGAATCTACTTGTTGTCGCCCGATGCGGGTGCCGAGCCAGGAATGAAAGTCAAATGACCCCGGGGTTCGGCGGCTAGCTAGAATGGGGCCGATCGCCGATCTGCCTCTGAGCATTAGCCTGGCGCTGATCTGCTCCTGGCTGGTCATCGCCGCGCTGGGGGCGGGTTTTCACGATCGCTTGGAACTGGTGCGCGCACTTTTCCCGATCGGTGCGCTGGTGAGCTTGGCCTTGGCTGGTGTTGCCCTCGTCGCCATGGCGGGGCCCGCATTCACGCTGGTGCTGCCCCTGGGTTTGCCGGACCTGCCTTTTCATCTGCGCCTGGACGCGCTCAACGCTTTTTTCTTGGCTCTCCTCGGTCTGACCAGTTTCGGCATATCGCTTTTCGCTGCCGGTTATTTCCGAGCCGGCCAGGGCACCTCACCCGGGTTGATGTGCCTGCAATATCACAGCTTTCTCGCCAGCATGGCCTTGGTTTTGCTCGCCGATGACGCCTATCTCTTCATGGTGGCCTGGGAAACCATGGCGCTGTCTTCGTTTTTTCTGGTGACCACCGAACATCGCCTTGCGGAAATACGCCGGGCCGGTTTCCTGTATCTGCTGATCGCGCACATCGGCGCGATTGCGATTCTGTTGTGTTTCGGCGTGTTGCAAGGAGGAAGCGGCGATTACACTTTCGACGGCATGCGGGCGGCCCAACTCAACGGGATCTGGCCCAGCATCGGCTTCTTCTTGGCCCTGTTCGGCTTTGGCGCCAAGGCGGGCATGCTGCCGCTGCATGTGTGGCTTCCGGAAGCTCACCCCGCCGCACCTTCGCCCGTTTCCGCCTTGATGAGCGGCGTGATGTTGAAGACCGCGATTTATGGTTTGTTGCGAGTCTGCTTCGATTTGCTGCATACCGAACTGTGGTGGTGGGGCGCGGTGGCGCTGGGTCTGGGTTTGCTCACCGCCTTGTACGGCGTGATCTTCGCCACGGTGCAAACCGACATGAAGCGGCTCTTGGCCTATTCTTCGATCGAAAACATCGGCCTCATTATTGCCGGACTCGGGCTGGCGATGGTCTTCCGCTCCTTCAACATGCCGCAGCTCGCCGCGCTGGCGCTTACGGCGACGCTGCTCCATTGCCTCAATCATGCCCTGTTCAAGAGCCTGCTTTTCTTGGCGACCGGGTCGGTCTTGCACGCCACTCGCGAGCGCAGCCTGGGCAAACTCGGCGGCCTGATTCACCGCATGCCCTGGGTGGCGTGGCTGGCGCTGATCGGCACGCTGGCCATTGCCGGCGTGCCGCCGCTCAATGGTTTCGTGTCCGAGTGGATGCTCTTGCAGGCCTTCCTGTTCACCTCGGAATTGCCGCAGGGCTTCATCAATATGCTGATCCCCATTGCCGCAGCTTCGCTTGCCCTGACGGCAGCGCTGGCGGCTTACACCATGGTGAAGTTCTATGGCGTCATTTTCCTCGGCCAGCCCCGCGAATTGGCGCTGAAAGAGGCGCATGACGCGGGCCCTCGCGAGCGCCTGGGCCTGGCGTGGCTGGCCGCCTGGTGCGTGATCTTGGGCCTGTTCCCGGCCAGCGCTTTGTTGATGCTGGAACCGGTCAATGAAATGCTGCTGGGACGCGACTTGGGCGCATTGGCGGACAACTGGCTCTTTATCGCTCCGATCAACGCCGACCGGGCTTCCTTCAGCCCCTTGATTACGCTGGCGGGCATTAGCTTCACCGTGCTCGGCACCATCTTTTTGGTACACCGGCTCTATCACCGGCGCCTGCGCCGCGGACCGGCTTGGGACTGCGGCTTTCCGCTGCAAACGGCACGCATGCAAGATAGTGCCGAAGGGTTTGGCCAGCCGATACGCCAGATTTTCGAGGCGTTCTTTCGCGTCACGCGCAGTCTGCCGACTCCTTTCGACAAAGCACCGAGCTACGCGGTCAAGGTCGAAGACCACCTTTGGTATTGGTTCTACCGACCGGTAGCCAAAGCGGCCGAGTTTCTCACCTGGACGGTGGGCTTCTTGCAGCAAGGCCGTATCTCGGTGTACCTGTTGTACAGCTTTTTCACCTTAATCGCCCTGCTCTTGTTCGTGCGATGAACTGGACCGGCGCCCTTTCCCAATTTATCCAGCTCGCGGCAGCCGTGTTCTTGGCGCCTTTGCTGCTGGGCTGGGTCAATCAATGCCGCGCCTGGCTGCAGAACAAGCGCGGACCGGGATTGCTCCTGCCCTATCGCACGATCGCCAAACTTTTTGCCAAGGAGCCGGTCGTTGCGCTGAACGCCTCGCTGATCTTCCGGCTCACGCCCTACATTGTCTTCGGCGCCATGGCGCTTGCCGCAGCAATCGTTCCTTCGCTCGCCACCGATCTGCTCTTGGCCACTGCGGCCGACGCGATTGCCCTGGTGGGCATTTTTGCCCTCGCGCGCATCTTCATCGCCTTGGCGGCCATGGATATTGGCACTGCCTTCGGCACCTTGGGCGCGCGGCGCGAGATGTTGATCGGTTTTTTAGCCGAACCCGCGCTGCTGATGGTCTTTTTCACCGCCTCGCTAATCAGCCAGAGCACGTCGCTGGTGACCATCGTGGAAACTCTGGCCCATCGAGAGTTCGTGATTTATCCCAGCCTCGCGTTTGCCGGCATCGCCTTCACCATGGTTTCACTGGCCGAGAATGCCCGGGTGCCGGTGGACAATCCGGCCACCCATCTCGAACTGACCATGATCCACGAGGCGATGATCCTCGAATACTCCGGACGTCATTTGGCTCTGATCGAATGGGCGGCAAGTCTCAAGTTATTCAATTACTCCTGCCTGGGGCTGGCGCTTTTCTTCCCCTGGGGAATTTCCGAGGGCGCGCACAACGTACTGGGGCTGCTCCTGGCCATGCCGGTATTGGCTGGGAAACTCTTGATCGGCGGCTTTCTGCTGGCCTTGATCGAAACCTTGTCCGCCAAAATGCGCATCTTCCGTGCCCCGGAATTCCTGGGCACGGCATTTTTGCTGGCCGTGCTGGGTCTCTTGGTGCATCAACTCTTGGGCGCATGACATGACTCTGCCGCTGTCCGCCCAAATACTGAATCTGCTTGCCGCGGTTCTGCTGCTGCTGTCTTTCGCCATGTTGGCGCAGCGCCGGCTTTGGTCGCTCGTGATCCTGTTTGCTCTGCAAGGCGGCACGCTTTGTTTTGCCACGCTGGTGGTGGCTTTCACCAGCGCGCAGACTCACCTCTATTATTCTGCTGCCCTGACTTTGGCGCTCAAGGTGGTGGTGCTGCCCTATCTGCTTTATCGAATGATCCATAAGCTCGAAGTGCTTTGGGACGTGGAGCCGCTGCTCAACATCCCCTTGACGATGCTGACGGGCATTCTTTTGGTGGTGATTTCCTTCAATCTCGCGGTGCCGATTTCTCAGCTTTCGAGTACCGTCACCCGCAGCATGCTGGGCATCGCCCTGGCTTCGGTCATGCTCTCTTTTCTGATGATGATCACTCGACGCAAGGCCATACCGCAGGTGATTGGTTTTCTCGCCATGGAGAACGGGCTGTTTTTCGCCGCCATCAGCGCCACCTACGGCATGCCCATGATTATCGAATTCGGCATCGCGCTCGACGTGCTGGTCGGTGTCTTGATCCTGGGCGTATTCTTCTTCCAGATCCGGGAGCAGTTCGACAGCCTCGACCTCAAACACCTGGAAAAGCTGCGGGAAGACTGAGCATGCTCGAAATTGCCTTGGTGCTCGCGTTTCCTTTTGTCGCCGGCGTTTTGCTGGCGCTCTGGGGGCATCGCACTTGGGCCGCCGAGCTGAATGCGGCCGCCAGCCTCGCCACTTTCGGCGCGGCGGCGGCGCTCACCGCCCGAGTCGTCGGCGAGGGTCCTCTTCTGGTGCTGGACCGGCTCTTTTTTGTCGATACCTTCAACGTGTTCCTCGTCGCTCTGACGGCTTTCGTGGGTTTCACCACTTCGGTTTTCTCGCGCCCCTACATGCGCATCGAGGAGGCCCACGGGCGTCTCAATCCGGCGCGATTGAGGCTCTACCACTCGATGTACCAGGTGTTTGTGGGCGCCATGCTGGTGGCGCTTCTCACCAACAACATGGGTATTCTCTGGGTGGCGATGGAAGCGGCAACCCTTGCCACCGTGCTGCTGGTGTCGCTTTATCGCACTCCCGCGAGTCTGGAAGCGGCCTGGAAATACTTCATACTCTGCGGGGTGGGTATCGCGCAGGCATTGTTCGGCACCATCTTGCTGTATTTTGCGGCCGAGCGGGTGCTGGGCGCTGAAGGCGGGGCTTTGCTCTGGACCGAACTAAACCAGGTGAAGACCCAGTTGGAGCCCACGGTGCTGTCCTTGTCTTTTGTGTTTCTGTTGCTCGGTTATGGCACCAAGGTCGGTTTGGTGCCCCTGCACAATTGGCTGCCCGATGCTCACGCCGAAGGGCCGACGCCCGTTTCGGCGGTGCTTTCCGGCCTGCTGCTGAATGTGGCCTTATATGCCGTGGTGCGATGCAAAGTGCTGGTGGATGGCTCGCTCGACTCGGCTTTCGCCGGCAAGCTGATGATGGGCTTCGGCCTGCTGTCGGTTGTGGTCGCGGCCTTCTTCTTGATGCGGCAGAAAGACGTCAAGCGTCTATTTGCCTATTCGTCAATCGAGCACATGGGCATCGTCACCTTCGCCTTTGGCATGGGAGGGGCGGTGGCCTCTTTCGCCGGCTTGTTGCACATGACGGTGCATTCGCTGACCAAATCGGCAATCTTTTTTGCCGTGGGACACGCCTCCCAGAAGACCGGCACTCAGCTCATTGCCAACATCCGCGGACTCATCCAAACCAATCCCACCATCGGATGGGGATTGGCATTGGGCACCTTGGCCATACTCGGCCTCCCGCCATTTGGCGTTTTCGCGAGCGAGTTCTTGATTCTGACCACCGCCATGCGCGACCAACCCTGGGCGACGCCCTTCCTGCTGGGCGCCCTCGGCGTTGCCTTTGCGGCGGTGTTTTCCAAAGTCCAGCCCATGGTGTTCGGCGACACCAGCGGCAAGCGCCTGCCGCACCCGCCCGCAATGTTCCCGGTTTTCGTGCATCTGCTGATGGTGCTGATCCTGGGCTTGTGGATCCCCCCTTACCTGGCGGATTGGTACCGCCAGGCGGCACAGATGATCGGCTGAGTTTCATGGATCTCGTATCTCTCGGCCTCGAACCCAAGGAGATCAGCGCAAGCTTTGGACAAAGGGCTTGCCGCGCCGATGTCGAAGACCTCGTTACCCTGGCCTTGGGGGTGCGCGAAGAAGGCGGCCGCCTGATAGCGCTGTGGGGCAGCGACGAGCGCGACCGGGAGAATCGCTTCGTTCTGCATGTCGCCTTTGAGGACGCCCAAGGCATGCTCCTGGCGGCCGTGCCGCTAGCGGAGGACATGCCCAGTTATCCGGACTTGAGCGAATTGTTCCCTTGCGCTACGCGCATGCAAAGGGCCGCCTATGACCTCTTTGGTTTTTGGGCGATAGGGCCCGACCAGCGGTTCTGGACGAGGCATGCCGCCTGGCCGGATACCGAATTCCCGTTGCGCCGCGATTTCGACGGCAAGCGCCAATGGCCCGCCGAGCCCGAGGACTACCCCTTCGTGCGCGTCGCCGGCGAGGGCGTGCATGAAATTGCGGTTGGCCCGGTTCATGCCGGCATCATCGAACCCGGGCATTTCCGCTTTCAAGTGGTGGGTGAAAAAGTGCTGCGCTTGGAACAGCGCTTGGGCTGGGTCCACAAGGGCATCGAGAAGCGTTTCGAAGCGCTGCTGGCGCATGAGGCGCATCGACTTGCCGGACGCATTTCGGGCGACACCACGGTAGCCTGGGCATGGGCCTACGCCATGGCCTACGAGCAGGCGGCGGGAGTCGTCCCTCCTGCGCGCGCACTCTGGTTACGCGCCATTCTGCTGGAACGCGAGCGCATCGCCAATCACCTCGGAGACTTGGGTTACCTGGGCAACGACGGCGGTTTTGCTTTTGGTTTGGCGCAGTTTTCCAGGCTGAAAGAGGACGTGCTTCGCGTCAACCGCGCAAGCTTCGGGCATCGGCTGTTGATGGATTGCATCGTGCCCGGCGGCGTGGCCGCGGATCTCGCGCCAACCGCGATCGAGCAGCTTCGTGCACAAATTGAACCCCTGGAGGCCGCAGTGCGGGAACTGCGCATCACCTTTGATGAGCACGCCGGCTTGCAGGACCGCTTTCTCACCACCGGCCGCGTCGCGCCCGAACTCGCTTTTCGGCTCGGGCTGGCCGGACTCGCCGGACGCGCCAGCGGACAGGAGCGCGACCTGCGCGTGAGCTATCGCTTGGCGCCTTACGATGCGGTGGAAGCCCGACTCTGCAGCAGCCGCGAGGGCGACGTGGCAGCCCGCGTCGCCGTCCGATTCGACGAGATCTTCGAATCCCTGCGCCTGCTTCGCCGCTTCTTGGGCGAACTGCCGGCCGGTGAATCGCGCACCGAGGCCCCTCCCCCGGAAAACGGCGCCGCCGGTTATGGCTGGATCGAAGGCTGGCGCGGACCGGTGTTTCTTGCGCTAGAAGCAGGCCCGGCCGGCAGCCTGCGGCGGGTGCACCCGCACGACCCCTCCTGGGAGAACTGGCCGGTGCTGGAACATGCCATTATCGGCAACATCGTTCCCGACTTTCCGCTGATCAACAAATCCTTCAACCTGAGTTACAGCGGGCAGGACTTGTAAACCATGTGGCGCGTGCTGCGACAAATCGTGCGTACCGGAATACCCGGCGATCCGCCGCCCGAGGCCGATCTGTCGATGCGGCAACAATTGCGCCTGCACGAGGAGATCCTCGCCACTGTCGGTCGAGCCCTGGCGATTCGGCAAGTGGATGCAGGTTCCTGCAACGGGTGCGAATTGGAAATCCACGCTTTGGGCAACCCTTATTACAACATCGAGGGGCTGGGGATCAAGTTCGTTGCCAGCCCCCGCCACGCCGACCTGCTGCTGGTCACCGGGCCGGTGGCGAAACATATGGAAATCGCCCTGCGTCGCACCTACGAAGCGACTCCCGAACCCAAGCTGGTGGTGGCCGTGGGCGAATGCGGCATCAACGGCGGCATCTTCGGCGAGAGCTATGCAAGCTGCGGCAAAGTGGCCAAGGTCATTCCGGTCGACGTGGCGGTGCCCGGCTGTCCGCCCACGCCCACAGCCCTTCTGCAAGGCATACTCGCCGCCGTCAGCAGCCGCAAGCAAGGCTGAGCACAGGACATGCCGACAACATTGAGAGAAGCTTGCGCGGAAGACGCGGCGCTACTGCGAGCGCTGACTCTGGCCTGCTGGGCGGGAAAAGTTGCGGCCAACTCCTCCGCGTTCCGGGAAACCGAACAAGACATACGCGATGAACTCGCTCGGGGCGGGGGCTTCATTCTGCAGCTCGGGCAGGAACCCATCGCCTCGGTGCGCTGGCGCGCGCTGGGCGAAGCTTGGGAGATGGCCCGCCTGGGTGTGCTGCCGGGGCATCGCGGGCGCGGCTATTCGCAAACCTTGAGCGAGGCCGTGGCGGCGCGGGCGCGCAGCGCCGGCGCAAAGGAGTTGCGCATCGGGGTGCGCCGAGATCAGCCCCGGCTGCTCCGCTTCTACTCCGAACAGGGCTTCGAACGGTGCGAACACTTCGAATACAGCCACCCCAACCCGCTCACCGATCCGCCCTGGCTGATGCGGCGCAAGCTCTGAAACTCAGATCTTTCGCAGGCGATATTCGGCCGAAGCCGCATGCGCTGCCAAGCCTTCGCCTTGCGCCAGTACCGAAGCGATCGGGCCTAGAACCTGCGCGCCTGCGGACGACACCTCGATCAGGCTGCTCCTTTTCTGGAAATCGTACACGCCCAGAGGCGAAGAAAAGCGCGCACTGCGAGAAGTGGGCAGCACATGATTGGGGCCGGCGCAATAGTCGCCCAGGGCTTCGGAACTGTAGTGGCCGACAAAGATGGCCCCCGCATGGCGAATCTTCGAAATCAGCGCATCCGGCTGGGCAACCGCGAGCTCCAGATGCTCGGGCGCGATGCGGTTGGCGATGGCGCAGGCCTCGTCGAGGTCCTTCACCCTGATCAGAGCACCTCGCCCGGCGAGCGATGCGGCAATGGTTTCGCGGCGCGGCATGATTGGCAACTGGCGCGAGATGCTGGCGGCAACGCGCTCCAGAAGACCGGCATCGGGGGTGAGCAGAATCGCCTGCGCCATTTCATCATGCTCGGCCTGCGAGAAAAGATCCATCGCCACCCAATCCGGGTTGGCGCTACGGTCAGCGATAACCAGGATTTCCGAAGGCCCGGCCACCATGTCGATGCCCACGACGCCAAAGACCCGGCGTTTGGCCGCAGCCACGTAGGCATTGCCGGGGCCGACGATTTTGTCCACTTGCGGCAGGCTCGCCGTGCCGTAAGCCAGCGCCCCGACGGCTTGTGCGCCGCCGATGGTGTACACGCTGTCGACTCCCGCAAGATGCGCGGCCGCAAGTACCAGCGGGTTCTTCTGACCTTGCGGCGTCGGCACCACCATCACCACTTCCCGCACGCCCGCGACTTTGGCCGGCAGCGCACTCATCAGCACCGAAGATGGATAAGCAGCCTTGCCACCGGGCACATACAAGCCCACCCGATCGAGCGGCGTCACCTGCTGCCCAAGGCGTGTGCCGTCGGCTTCGGTATAGCTCCAAGAGGTGGCAAGCTGCTTTTGATGGTAGGCGCGGACGCGCTCGGCCGCCTGCTCCAACGCTTGGCGCTGAAGCTGGGGCAAGTGAAGATAAGCCGCTTCGAGTTCCGAGGCTGGAACACTCAGCTCGCCGACGCTGCGCGCATCGAGTCCGTCGAAGCGACGGGTGTAGTCGAGCACCGCTTCGTCGCCGCGCGCCTTTACGGCCGCCAGAATCTCGCTGACCGCTAGTTCCACCCGCGCGTCGAGCGCACTTTCAAAGGCAGTTAATGCCGAAAGGCGCGCCGAGAAGTCCGGCTCGCTTGAATCAAGGCGCCTCATGTCAGACATTTTCCCGCCTCCCCGCGACGGCTTTGGCCAGGATATCCAACAGCGGGGCGAGGCGCTGATGCTTGAGCTTCATCGCCGCTTGATTGACGATGAGCCGGGCGCTGATAGGCAGGATTTCTTCCACCGCGATGAGATGATTGGCTTTGAGCGTACTGCCGGTGCTGACCAGATCGACGATGGCATCCGCCAGACCCACCAGCGGCGCCAACTCCATCGAACCGTAGAGCTTGATGAGATCGACGTGCATGCCCTTGGCGGCAAAGTGCTCGCGCGCAGTATGCACGTATTTGGTCGCCACTCGAAGGCGGGCGCCGCTCTGCACCTTGCCGAAATAGTCGAATCCTGCCGGCACTGCCACCATCATGCGGCAGCGGCCGATCTCCAAGTCCAGCGGCTGGTAGACGCCATCGCCGCCATGTTCGATGAGCACGTCTTTGCCAGCCACGCCCAAATCGGCGGCTCCGTGCTCGACATAGGTCGGAACATCGGTCGCGCGCACGATGATGAACCGCACTGAGGGTTGATTGCTCGGCAAGATGAGCTTGCGCGAAACCTCCGGATCCTCCGCCGGAACGATATCGGCCGCAGCAAGCAGCGGACGGGTTTCTTCGAAAATGCGGCCCTTGGAGAGGGCGATAGTCAGCGTGTCGTCCATGATTTTTAGCTGATGCGGCGAATGCGGGCGCCGAGGCCGGCGAGTTTTTCCTCGATCGCTTCGTAGCCGCGATCGAGGTGGTAGATGCGATCGATCAGCGTCTCGCCTTCGGCCACCAAGCCGGCGATCACCAGGCATGCCGAAGCGCGCAAGTCGGTCGCCATGACATTCGCGCCGGTCAGCCGGGCAACCCCTTTGACCACGGCGGTGTTGCCTTCGACTTCGATGTCGGCGCCCAGTCGCCGGAGCTCTTGCACGTGCATCAGGCGATTCTCGAATATGGTTTCGGTCATGATTGCCGTGCCCGAGGCGATGGCATTGAGCGCCATGAATTGCGCCTGCATGTCTGTGGGAAAGGCGGGGTGGGGCGCGGTGCGCACGTTCACGGCGCGCAGCGGCTGCGTCGCGCGGACCGAAATGCGCTCGCCGCCGGTTTCGATTTCAGCGCCCGCCTCTCGCAGCTTCTCCAGCACCGCGTCGAGCATTGCCGGGCGGGTTGCGGTCACGGTGATTTCACCCCGGGTCGCCGCCGCGGCGGCAAGGAAGGTGCCGGTCTCGATGCGATCCGGCATGATGCGGTGCTGCGCCCCGTGCAGCGCCGCCACGCCTTCAATGGTGATGGTGTCCGTTCCCGCGCCGCGCACGCGCGCTCCCATGGCGTTCAAGCAATCGGCGAGATCCGTCACTTCCGGCTCCCGCGCGGCGTTCTCGAGTACGGTTTCTCCCGCCGCGAGGCAGGCCGCCATCATCAAGTTTTCGGTGCCCGTCACGGTCACCATGTCAAAGACGATGCGCGCGCCTTTCAAGCGCGACGCCACGGCGTGAATATAGCCGTGCTCGATGCGGATTTCAGCGCCCATCGCTTCGAGGCCTTTGATGTGCTGATCCACTGGCCGCAGGCCGATGGCGCAGCCGCCCGGAAGAGACACCTTGGCTTCCCCGCAGCGCGCCAGCAAGGGCCCCAGCACCAAGATCGACGCGCGCATGGTTTTCACCATTTCGTAGGGTGCAACCGGGTTCCCCAGGTTTGCGCACTGCAGGCTCAGGGCCGGCGCATCATGGTTGGCGCGGGCGCCCATCTGGCGAAGCAAGCTCAGCATGGTTCCCACATCGCGCAGGCGCGGTACGTTTTCGAGCACCAGTGGCTCGGACGTCAGCAGCGCGGCACACAGAATCGGCAGCGCCGCGTTCTTGGCGCCGGAAGCGGCAACTTCGCCGCGCAGCGGTCCGTTGGCAGTGATCAGGAGCTTATCCATTGCGGGTGGCCCATTCCTCCGGGGCGTAGGTCTGCAGGGAAAGCGCGTGGATTTGGTCGCGCATGCGCTCGCCTAGCGCAGCATAGACGAGCTGATGCCTGCGCACGCGGCTGAGGCCGCTGAAGCTTTCGCTGACGACGAGCGCTTCGAAATGGCGTCCGTCGCCCTCGACCGCGACCCTTGCGCAGGGAATCGACGCGCTAATCCAGTCGCGGATATCATCGGGTTGAACCAAGGGCAATCTCCTCAATAGCGTAGTTTGTAGCCGCGCTTCAACAGTTGCAAGGTAAAGGCGCTCAGGAGGAGGCAGGTGGCCAGCGCGACTCCGGCGCTGAGCCAGGGCGACACGTCGGAGACGCCGAAAAACCCATGGCGAAACCCGTCGATCAGGTAGAAGACCGGGTTCACTTGCGAAATTCCATACCAGAACGGCGGCAGGGAATGTATGGAATAGAACACGCCCGACAGGAAGGTGAGCGGCAAAATGATGAAATTCTGGAACGCTGCGAGCTGGTCGAATTTTTCTGCCCAGATGCCGGCGATCAGGCCCAGAATACCCAGCACCGCTGCGCCCAACACGGCGAAAAGGAGGATCCAGTGCAGGGCTGCCCATTGCGGCGCGGCAAAAGGCAAAGTGACGAGATACACGCCCAGCCCCACGGCCAGACCGCGCGCGACGGAGGCTGCGATGTATGCCGCGAAGAACTCGAAAGGGGTGAGCGGCGGCAGGAGGATGAAGACGAGATTTCCGGTGATTTTCGACTGAATCAAGCTCGACGAACTGTTGGCAAAGGCGTTCTGGAGCACCGACATCATCACCAGGCCGGGCACCAGGAAGTCGGTGTAACCGACCCGCCCGTCATAGACCCTGACCGCGTTGCCCAAAACGTGCGCAAAAATCAGGAGAAACATCAGGGCAGAAACTACCGGCGCCAGAATGGTTTGGAAACTCACCTTCCAGAAACGCAATAGCTCCTTGCACAACAGGGTGCGCCATCCCGTCGACATGATCAGTGGGTCTCCATGATGCGAAGGAACACGTCTTCCAGATCGGTGGCATCCAGCGCGAGATCGGAAATCTCGATGCCTTGCTCGCGACAATCCGCCAGCAAGCGCTCGAGGTCTTGATAATTTCTCAGGGGCACGGTCCAACGGTTTGGCGGTTGTGCACTTGCCAGTTCCTGCCAGGGAAGCGGCAAACGCGCCGCTCGCAGGCGCGCATTGAGGGCACGGAAGCGGTCGAGGAGGTTGGGCATGCTGTCCAAGGCGACAATGCGCCCCTGTTTCAGCATGGCGATACGGCCGCACAGGGCCTGCGCCTCTTCCAGGTAATGCGTCGTCAGGATGATGGTATGGCCGGCCGCGTTGAGCTGCCGAATGAAAGCCCACAGGCTCTGCCGCAGCTCGACATCGACGCCGGCGGTCGGTTCGTCGAGCACGATGACCGGGGGCTTGTGTACCAAGGCCTGAGCGACGAGCACGCGGCGCTTCATACCGCCCGAAAGCGCCCGCATGTTGCTGTCGGCCTTCTCGGTCAAGTCGAGATTGACCAGCAGCTCGTCGATCCAAGCGTCGTTCCGCTCGATTCCGAAATACCCGGATTGAAAGCGCAGAGTTTCGCGTACGGTGAAAAACGGGTCGAAGACCAGCTCCTGCGGAACAACGCCCAAGAGGCGCCTGGCGATGCGAAAGTCGCGCACCACATCATGGCCCTGGATGCGGATCGCCCCGCGATCGGCGCGCGCCAGGCCAGCCAGCACGCTGATCAGCGTCGTCTTGCCGGCACCGTTGGGTCCGAGCAGTCCGAAGAATTCCCCAGGAGCAACATCGAGGTCGATTGCATCGAGCGCCTTGAGCGGACCGAAAGACTTTTCCAGGCCCCGAATGGCGACGGCGGCAGTCATGAATTCGCGAGCAACGGAAGCGGCCCTTCTGCGACACGCCGCGGGTCAAAAAAACGAATGGTGCGACTCGAAGTGAAGAACATAGCATCCAGCGAAACCACGATCGTTGGCATCGCTGAACCCAGAAAAAAAGAAACCCCGCCTAAGCGGGGTCGGCAACATTTGCCTGACAGGAGACCCCTCAATCTTAAGCCTGGAGGCCCCTCCGGGCAAGTGAAAAATTTTTGACGCCCAGTCATCGCAGCTCTCCCACCCACCCCTGGCAATTGTTCTTATAACTCACAACCACATTAATAAATTCATTATAATACAATCGATTAGACAATTATATTTGTATTATCCTCGTCGCCGCTCACGTTGCAGAAACGATACAAGCTCAAGCCCAGCGCTCGCATGTGAGCACACGCTATCACGGTTCAAAAGAAGGGTCTTCACGTTGCCAAAATGCCACGCAAACTCCGCTACCGCGTCCAATCATCCCATCAATTCACTTGGTTTTGTATCCGACTTTGACGCTAGGTTATTGGGACGGAGCCTGCCGGATTTCTGCAGCGAAGGTCTATCTCATTGATCTGCCGAGAGCGTCGCCATGGTCTGGCGAGAATCGGCGGCAAACAGGAGTTCAGCAACGTCGTACAAAACCACCAGTGAGCGCACACTATCGGTCGGATTCAAGTATTCGATTTTTTTGCCCAAACGATGCGCTCGCCGCTTCCAAGCCAGCAAGACGGCGACCACCGCCGAATCCGCCTCGCCGATTCCAGACAGATCGACGGTTAGGGAATCCGCCGCCCAAATGGCTTCGGCTTCATGCAGCAGCGTGTGCGCAGTGTCGACTTTCACCGCACCTTCCACCCGCCAAATGCCCTCCTGCCCGTGAATCATTTCTTCGCTGCGCCACCGCGGTTCTTGTCGGCCAGCGCTTTGATCAAACCGTCTACACCGACGTCGCGCACCATGTTGTTAAACTCGTCTCGGTAGTTGGTGACGAGACTCACTCCGCCAACGATCACGTCATACGCCTTCCAGGAGTCGCCGGCTTTGGCCATGCTGTAATCGATGGCGATCGGCTGCCCTCCGGGCTGCACGACTTGCGTGCGGACGATGACATCGGTGTCGGCCGGTTGCATACGCAGCGGCTTGAATTCGATGCTGTGGTCTTTGTAGTTGGCCAGCGCCCCTGCATAGGTTCGCACCAGCAGCGTTCGAAACTCGGAGACGAGCTGCTGCTGCTGGGCGGGATTCGCCTGCTTCCAGCTTCGCCCCATCGCCAAAGCCGTCATTCGCGTGAAATCGAAATGGGGCAGCAACTTGGCGTCCAGGGCTTCATTCAGGCGCTTCTGGTTGCCGGATTGGATGTCTTTGTCAGCCTTGATGACGTTGAGCACTTCCGAGGCGACGCTCTTGACCAGGGCATCCGGTCCGGTTTGCGCCAAGGCTATGCCCCCGAGGGCAATTCCGGCAACCGTTGCGGCCAGCCGGCAAACCGCGGCAAGCGCCTTGCCCATAAAACCCTGAGGCCTCATTCCTCGCTCTCCTTCGGCGGCTGACCATCGAATATCAGACTTCTGCGGCGCTGCAGATAGGCACCGCGCAGAAAGGTGTATTTGTCGAGCGACGCTTGCTCCAGAAGTTTTTCGGTGCCCAGCAAATTGGCCCGCGCATTCACCAGGCGCAACGCCGTGGCCGAATTGCGCTCTGGCACGCTGTCGACTTGGGACACCGGGTAGAGCTGCGAGTCGACCACGAGTCCGACCCCATCACGGACGGTGCTGGGCCCGAAAAAGGGCAGCACTAGATAGGGGCCAGAACCAATTCCCCAGGCGGCGAGCGTCTGGCCGAAATCCTCTTCACCCCGCTCGATACCGGCCTCGCTGGCGATGTCTAACAGGCCGGCGAAGCCCAGGGTGGAATTGAGCGCAATCCGGGTAAAGTCATTGCCCGCTTTGACGCCCTTGCCCTGAAGCACATCGTTGGCAAAGCTCACCATGTCCTGAAGATTGCCAAAGAAGTTGTTGATCGCTTTTCGAACCGCCGAGGGCGTTACCGCGACATAGGCTTCGGCAACCGGCTTCATGATCGCCCGATCGGAGGCTTCGTTGAACTCAAACATCGCCCGATTCATCGCCTCCAATGGGTCCGCGCGTTGTGGCCCCGTGGCGCAGCCGCTCAGGCCCAGCGAAAAAGCCAGGATGGCGAGCAGCTTGCTCATTTCCCACCCCCGCCCTCAGCGGCCTTATTAAACATGAACTGCCCGATCAGCTTCTCCATGACAAATGCGTCCTGCGTTTTGATGATCTTTTCGCCGGCTTTCAGCATCGCGGGATCCCCGCCCGCATCGAGCCCGATATATTGCTCGCCGAGCAGGCCGGAGGTGAGAATCGAGGCGATGGTGTCGCGCGTGAAAGTGAACTTCTCATCGATGCGCAGCGTAACCACGGCTTCATAGTTGTCGTTGTCGAGCGCAATCGATTCCACCCGTCCGACGCGCACTCCGGAGCTCTTGACCGGCGCACGCGCTTTCAGCCCGCCGATGTTGTGAAAGCGCGCTTCGAGCAGATACCCCGGCGCAGCGTTGAAAGAAGCGAGATTGCCGACCTTGAGCGCCATGAAAAAGATCGCCGCGATTCCCATGGTGACAAAAATGCCCACCCAAAGGTCGATGGTGGCGCGGTTCATAATCCAATCCCCCGAAACATAAAAACGGTCAAGATGAAATCCAGGCCCAAGATTGCCAGGGAAGACGCAACCACGGTGCGCGTGGTGGCGCCGGAGACGCCTTCTGCGGTTGGCGGAGCGTCGTAACCTTCGAATACGGCGATCAGCGAAACTGCCGCCCCGAACACCAGGCTCTTGATCACCCCGTTGACGATATCGCGCTGGAAGTCCACGGCAGACTGCATTTGACCCCAAAACGCCCCGGCATCAATGCCAATCAGCTTAACACCGACCAGATAGCCGCCAAAGATCCCCATGGTACTGAACAAGAGCCCCAGGATGGGCATCGAGATCACTCCGCCCCAAAAGCGTGGCGCAACCACGCGGGCGATGGGATCGACCGCCATCATCTCCATCGCCGAGAGCTGCTCGGTGGCTTTCATGAGGCCGATTTCGGCGGTGATGGCCGAACCGGCGCGGCTGGCAAAGAGCAAGGCCGCGACCACCGGCCCCAGCTCGCGCACCAGCGACAAGGCAACCAGAACGCCCAGCGCTTCGGAAGAGCCGTAGCGCTCGAGAATATCGTAACCCTGGAGTCCCAGCACCATGCCGACGAAGGTGCCAGAAACCATGATGATGACCAGCGAGAGCACGCCGGCAAAATAGATCTCGCGCAGGGTCAGCGGAAACCGGCGGAACGCGCTGGCTGAATGGGTAACCACCGCCAGCGCGAAGCGCGCGGCAAAACCCAGGCGCATGACGGCATCGACCACGGTTGCGCCGATGCGCCGCAGCCATTGGATCGGCGTCGAGCTGCCGCTAGGCGACATGCAGTAGCTCCTCGATCATAGGCGCCGCCGGGTAATGGAAGGGCACCGGGCCGTCGGGCTCGCCGTTGACGAACTGGTGCACGAAGGGCAAATGGGAATGCCGCACTTCCTCGGGCGTGCCGCTGGCGACCACCCGGCCGTCGGAGATGAAGTAGATGTAGTCGACGATTTTCAGCGACTCATAGATGTCGTGCGTCACCACCACCGAGGTGATGCCCAAGGCGTCGTTGAGCCGTCGGATGAGCTGTCCCACCACGCCGAGAGAAATCGGGTCCAGCCCGGCAAACGGCTCGTCATACATCACCAGCATGGGGTCCAGAGCGATGGCCCTGGCCAGGGCGACACGCCGGGCCATGCCGCCGGACAGCTCGGACGGGCGCAATTGCGCCGCGCCCCGCAGGCCTACCGCGTGCAATTTCAGGAGCACGAGGTCGCGGATGATCTCTTCCGGTAGATCGGTGTGCTCGCGCATGGGAAACGCGACGTTGTCGTACACCGTCATGTCGGTGAACAGCGCGCCAAACTGAAACAACATGCCGATCTTGCGGCGCAGCGCGTACAGGCCATCGCGATCGAGGTCCGCTACCTTCTCTCCTGCCAACTGAAGTTCACCCTGAGAGGGTCGCAATTGACCGCCGATCAGGCGCAAGATGGTCGTTTTCCCGCAGCCGCTGCCGCCCATGATTCCGACCACCTTGCCGCGCGGAATGCGCAGGTTGATGTCGTGCAGAACTTGGCGCTCTCCATAAGCAAAGGCAAGTTCCCGCATTACGACCAGGTCGTCGGTGGCTTCAATCACTTTCAGTCTTATTGGGACGGCGGGCGCGAAGCACGAATTCTAGCGGTTTGCCGCCTTCCCGACAATCGCGGCGCCGCCGGATTCTTCTGCATTTCCAAAGCCTAGGGAACTTTCCCCCGCCCTCGGTCGGATCAGCGCGCTCACTCCAGCAGCATGCGCTCGGCGAGAAGCAGATCTTCGGGCCGGCCGAGCAGAACCACCAGATCGCCGGATTCGAACACAAAATCGGCATCGGGTCTGCCCAGCCGGGCATTGCGCCGGCGCACTCCGGTCACTTCCACGAGCCCCTCCAATCCCAGCTCACGGAGCGCCCGGTCAACGGCGCGCGCGCCCTCGGGGAGGAGCACCGAGTGCAGTCTGGGCTGGAGATTCTCGGCCGCGTCGGCGGCATCGCTGCTGCCGTGGAAAAAACCGCGAAACAGGCCGTAACGCTCTTCGCGCACCGCGCGTATGAGCTTCAACACGCGATTGAGCGGAACGCCGAGGAGCAGCAGCGAATGCGAGGCCAGCATGAGCGACCCTTCCAAGACCTCGGGCACCACTTCGGCGGCGCCGGCCTTGAGCAAGCGATCGAGATCGGCATCATCTTGGGTGCGCACGATCACCGGCAAATCGGGCCTCGCCGAGTGCGCGTGGTGAATCACTTTGAGCGCCCCTGGCACGTCGGCGTAAGTCACGGCTACTGCCCTCGCCTTGGTCAAGCCCGCGGCCATCAGAGCCTCACGCCGACCGGCGTCGCCGTAGACCACGCTGCCTCCTTCGGCGGCCGCCTCGCGTACGCGCTGCGGGTCGGTGTCCAGCGCGATATAGCGAATCTCCTGCTGCTCCAAAAGGCGCGCAAGGTTTTGTCCGGAACGGCCGAAACCGCAAATGATCACGTGATCCTGGCGCGCCATGGTCTTGACCGCGATCTGATGCAGTTCCGCGGCGCGGGCCAGCCAATCGTTGGCGGTCAGTTTGCGAGCCAGCGGGTCAGCGTACTGAATCACCAAAGGCGCCGTAAGCATCGAGAGCAGCATGGCCGCCAGAAGTATCTGCATCGACTCCGGATCGATCAGGCTCAACCCGCCAGCCTGCGCAAGTATGACGAAGGCGAATTCACCGGCCTGGGCAAGAAAAAAGCCGGTTCGCAGCGCCGCCCCGAGGTTGGCGCCGAAAGCGCGCGCCAGCGCCACCACCAGGCCCAGCTTGAACGCGACGGGAAGTGCGAGAAACAGCAAGACCCAGCCGAAATTGGCAATCACCACGCGCAAGTCGAGGAGCATCCCCAGAGTCACGAAGAAGAGCCCCAGCAACACATCGCGGAAGGGCTTGATGTCCTCTTCCACCTGGTAGCGGAACTCGGTCTCGGCAATGAGCATACCGGCGAGGAAGGCGCCCAGCGCAAGCGACAATCCGGCGATCTCGGTCAATCCCGCCAGACCCAGGGTGATCAGCAGGATATTGAGCATAAAAAGCTCTCCGGAGCGCTGCCGGGCAACCAGGTGAAACCATTCTCGCACCATGCGCTGACCAAAATAGAGGATCAGCGCCAAGGCCACGCTCGCCTTGACCAGGGCGGTCAGAAGATTGAGCGCCAGCGTTTCCATGGGCGCGGCCAGCGCCGGCACGACGATGAGGAAGGGCACTACGGCCAGATCCTGAAAAAGCAGCACCCCCATCGCGTCGCGGCCATGCGGGGTGCTAATTTCCATGCGCTCGGCGAGCATCTTGCTCACGATCGCAGTGGAGGACATGGCCAGGGCGCCGCCCAGCACCACCCCAATGCGCCAGTCGTAGCCGGCCAGGACGCTGCACAGCAGCGCCACGAGCAGCGTGATCAGCACTTGCGCCGCGCCCAAACCAAAGACGCTGCGGCGCATCGCGCGAAGCTGGGCGAGCGAAAATTCAAGCCCGATGCTGAACATCAGGAACACCACGCCAAACTCGGCGAGGTAGCGAGTCGGCTGAGTGTCCGGCACCCAAGCGAGGGCGTGCGGCCCCACGGCGATGCCAACGAGAAGATACCCCAGCACCGGGGGAAGATGCAGCTGGCGGCAAATGACGACCACCAATACCGCGGCGGCCAACAGGACGAGAATGATTTGCAGCGTTTGGGGCATGGCAGAGCCGGAACCTTTGCCGATCATGACTGTACCACGCGACGGGCAGGGCGCGATGCGCCTCGGCAAGAGGATACTCCGCGGTATACTTGGCACCCATGTCCCCCCCCCTCGACGCCGACCGCCTGCTGACTTTGGCGCGCGAAGTGCTGCGCACCGAAGCTGCCGCCATCACCGCCCTGATTCAGCGCCTGGACGGCGCCTTCTTGGCCGCCGTGCAGCTGGTGCTTGAAAGCCCTGGGCGGGTGGTCGTGAGCGGCATGGGCAAATCAGGCCACATCGCCCGCAAGATTGCCTCGACGCTCGCCAGCACCGGAACGCCCTCCTTCTTCGTCCATCCCGCCGAGGCGAGCCACGGCGACCTCGGCATGATCACCGCGCAAGACGTCTTGATCGCCCTGTCGAACTCCGGCGAGGCGGCGGAAATCCTCGATATCGTTCCTCACGTGCGGCGGCAGGGAGCGCGCATCATCGCCCTGACCGGTAGACCCGAATCCTCGCTGGCGCAAGCGGCCGACGTTCATCTCAATACCGCGGTGGATGCAGAAGCCTGCCCCCTGGGGCTTGCCCCCACGGCCAGCACCACTGCAGCTTTGGCCATGGGGGACGCGCTCGCCCTGGCCTTGCTCGACGCTCGCGGCTTCTCGGCCGAAGACTTCGCCCGCTCGCACCCGGGCGGCGCCTTGGGGCGGCGGCTCCTTACCCACGTCCGCGACGTGATGCGCCGCGGGGAGGCCTTGCCCGCGGTCGGCCTCGATGCCAGCTTGGCCGAAGCGATCATGGAAATCACCGGCAAAGGCATGGGCATGACCGCAGTGCTCGATGAGGCCGGATGCGTGACCGGCATCTTCACCGACGGCGACTTGCGCCGCTGCCTGGGCAAAGTGAACGATTTTTCGGGCGCCAAAGTCAGCGCCTACATGACGCCCAATCCTCGCGCCATTGGGCCCGATCGGCTGGCGGTCGATGCCGTCTCGCTGATGGAGCAGCATCGCATCACGCAGCTCCTGGTGACCGACGACACGCGGCGGCTGGTGGGCGCACTGAACACGCACGACCTTTTGCGCGCCAAAGTGGTGTAACCATGCCGAGCCCCTGCCCGTTCCTATGAATGCGATCTGGCGCCAAAGGCAAGACCGGCTGGTCAACTGGTTTCCAGCAGCCGCGCTGGCGCTCCTGGCGCTGCTTACCTATTGGCTGGACCAGCAGGTGGAGGCCGGCTTGCTGTTCGGCCGCAAAGCGCCCTTGCGCCATGAGCCCGACTACTTCCTGGAGCGATTTCTGGCCACGCGGCTCGGCGAAGACGGCCGTCCCCACCAAACGCTGCGGGCCAAGCGACTGGAACATTTTGCCGACGACCGTTCGCTTTTGGTGATCGAACCCGAGTTGCGCGCCCGAGACGAAAGAGGTTTCACCATCGACGCGCGTGCCCAGCGAGGCATAGTCAAGGAATACGGGGAGAGTGCCTTGCTCACCGGTGCGGTTCGGCTGGTTCGCTCCCCGCCGGCGGACGCCAAGGACTCCCGGGGCCAAGTAACCCTCGAAACCGAATCGCTCACCGTGGTGCCGGATCGGCAGTGGCTGGAGAGCGACCAAGCGGTGACGATCACCGATCGCCGTGCGATAATTCAGGGCGTCGGCATGCAATTTGACGGCAAAGCAGAAACGCTGAAAATTCTCGCCAAGGTTCGCGCACAAATCAAACCCGGTCCGTAAAACCGCGCTCGTGAAACGCTCAATTTCCCACATTGCCGCTCTCGGACTCGCTCTGCCGTGCTTGATCGCTGCCGCTCCCAGCTGGGCGGAAAAAGCAGACCGCGAGAAACCCATTCTGGTGGAAGCGGACAGCATGAATGCCGATGATCAGAAGCAGGTCACCACCTGGGAACGAAACGTCGTCGTCACTCAGGGCACGATGCAGATTCGAGCCGATCGGGTAGTCGTGCAGCAGAACTCGGACGGCACGCAGAATGCCACCGCTTGGGGCAAACCGGTGAGTTTTCGGCAAAAGCGCGAAGGCGTGGATGAATTCGTCGAAGGATACGGGGAGCGGGTGGAGTATCGCGGCAAAGACGAACAGGTGTCGTTCTTCAACAAGGCCCGGGTAAAACGCGGCCAGGACGAGCTGCGCGGCAACTTCATTTCCTACAATGCCAGCACCGAATATTTCGAAGCCAAAGGCGGAGATGCCGGCAGTGGCGGACGGGTGCGCGGGATCTTCCAACCTGGCGCCAAGAACCCCGCCGGCGCGCCGAAAACCGCCCCCGGCCTTCCCCTTCAGCCGAGCAGCAGCCTGACGCCGCCGAGCGATTGATGTCTGAACTGTCGGCGCTGTCGCTGAAAAAGCGCTACCGCTCCCGAACGGTAGTGGAAGACGTCTCCCTGCAGGTGCAAAGCGGCGAAGTGGTCGGGTTGCTGGGACCCAACGGCGCGGGCAAGACCACCTGCTTTTACATGATCGTCGGCCTGGTACCGATCGACGGCGGCACCATCCGCCTCGACGATCGCGAACTGTCGCGCATGCCCATCCATCTGCGCGCGCGCTTGGGTCTCTCCTATTTGCCGCAGGAAGCTTCGATCTTTCGCAAGCTCACGGTGGCGGAGAACGTGCGCGCCATTCTCGAATTGCAAGGGCTCGCGGGCAGTGAGCTGGAGAACCGCCTCGACGTCCTGCTGGAAGATCTGTCCATCGAGCATCTGCGCGACAATCCCGCGGCGAGCCTGTCCGGCGGCGAGCGCCGGCGAACCGAGATCGCGCGAGCCCTGGCGACGCGGCCGCGTTTCATTTTGCTGGATGAGCCCTTCGCCGGCGTGGACCCGATCGCGGTGCTGGATATCCAGGAAATCATCGGCTTTCTGAAAGAACGCGATATCGGGGTGCTGATCACCGACCATAACGTGCGGGAAACGCTGGGGATTTGCGATCGGGCTTACATCATCAACGAGGGCCACGTGCTTGCCTCGGGTAAGCCCGAAGAAATTGTTTATAATGAAAGCGTCCGAAAGGTTTACTTAGGAGAGCATTTCCGACTGTAGTTTCAGAACTGCGGCGGAAATCCGGAACTGCGGCCAAGATAGCAGCATTGGCAAGCCCAAGTATGAAGCCCAGTCTCCAACTCAAGCTCACCCAGCATCTCACGCTCACGCCCCAGCTGCAGCAGTCGATCAAGCTCTTGCAGCTCTCCACGGTCGAACTCAATCAAGAGGTCGAGCGCTTCCTTCAGGATAATCCTTTGCTGGAACGCCTCGATCAGGAGGACGAAGCCTCGCCGGCTTTCCCGCGCGGCAACGGCCCGGAATCCGCTGCTCCTGCGGCGCCCGCGGAGGTCTCGGCGGAAGCTCCGGGCGCCGAGGCCGGGAGCTATGAAGCCGAAGGCAGCCTCGATTCGTGGAGCGATTATCGCGGCTCGCGCAGCGGCAACGGGCAGGACGAAGACGAGCCCTTCGCGCCCCAACAAGCCGCTTGCCCGACCTTGCGCGAGCACCTCGCCGAACAGATCTCCCTCCTGCCCTTGTCGCCGCGAGATCGCGGTCTGGTGACTCTGATGATCGACAACCTCGATGACGACGGTTATCTCGACGTCGGGCCCGAGGAACTGGCGGCCCTGTGCCCCGAAGAACTCGAGGTGGAGCCCCAGGAACTGGCGATCGCGCTGCAGCATCTGCAGCATCTGGAACCGGTCGGCGTGGGTGCGCGCAGCCCGGCCGAGTGCCTGGCCATCCAATTGCGCGCCCTTCCGGAAGACACGCCGCGCCGAGCTCTCGCGCTCAAGATCGTCGGCGAGCATTTGGATCTCCTGGCGCAGCGGGATTTCGCCCGCCTCAAGCGGGTTCTGCGCTGCGACGAGACCGCCCTGCGCGAAACCCAGCAATTGATCCAATCGCTCAACCCGCGCCCGGGGGCAGAATTCGCCCAGGCCGATACCCGTTATGTCGTGCCGGATGTCGTGGTGCGCAAAACCAAGGGCCGTTGGACCGCTGTGCTCAACGAGGGCGCGGTGCCTAGGCTCAAGCTCAATCGAATTTACGCCGATATTCTAGCTAAGCACCGGGAAGCGGCAGGGTCGCCGCTGGCCGGCCAACTGCAAGAGGCTAAATGGCTGATCCGCAATGTCCAGCAACGCTGCGAAACGATATTGCGCGTGTCCCAAGCCATCGTCGAGCGGCAAAGGCACTTCCTGGAACATGGCGAAGTGGCCATGCGGCCGTTGGTTCTGCGGGAAATCGCCGACGAGCTCGGCTTGCACGAATCGACCATCTCGCGAGTCACTACCCAAAAATACATGCTGACGCCGCGAGGCACCTTCGAGTTGAAGTATTTTTTCGGCAGCCACGTTGCAACCGACACGGGTGGCGCCTGTTCGGCCACCGCGATACGCGCTTTGATCAAGCAGCTGGTAGCGAGCGAAAACCCGAGGCAGCCGTTGACCGACAGCCGGATTGCCGAAATCCTCGGCGGCCAGGGCATCGTCGTCGCGCGGCGAACGATCGCAAAATACCGGGAGTCCCTGCAGATTGCCCCGGTCAACCTCCGCAAATGCTTGTAGCGGAGATCATTCAACCACAAGGAGGCTTCAATGAACCTTAACCTCTCCGGACATCACCTCGAGATCACCCCGGCTATCCGCGATTACGTGACGGCGAAGCTCGACCGAGTCTCTCGCCACTTCGACCACGTGATCGACGTCAACGTGATCCTTTCGGTAGACAAGCTGAGGCAGAAGGTGGAAGCCAATGTGCACCTGCGAGGGCGGGATTTGCACGTCGAGGCGATCGACGAGGACATGTACGCCGCAATCGACCTCTTGGCCGACAAGCTCGACCGCCAAGTCTTGAAACACAAAGAAAAACTCAACGGCCACCGCCACGAAGGCGTCGCGGCCAAGAGACAGTCAGTCAACGAGGTCTGATTGGGTTAAAATATCGGGCTATCTGAGTGGTTCTCGGGGGCGCGTTGCGCGTCCCCGGGTGCCGCCTTCCGGAGGTCGGCTGCGGGATTGAAGCAGCGGCCGTTTTCTTTTTCCGAGACTCCCTATGAATCGCATCGCCTCGCTTCTCCCCGTCGAGCATGTGCTGGTCGATCTCGATGTGGCGAGCAAGAAGCGGGTTTTCGAGCAAGCCGGGCTGCTCTTCGAAAATCGCAAGGGCATAGGTCGAGCGCTGATCTACGACAGCCTGTTCGCGCGCGAGCGCCTCGGGTCCACCGGGCTCGGCCAAGGCGTTGCCATTCCGCACGGCCGCATCAAAGGGCTCAAAGAGGCCGTCGGCGCTTTTGTGCGCACGCGCGACCCGATACCGTTCGAGGCGCCGGACGGCAGGCCGGTATCCCAGATCTTCGTTCTCCTGGTGCCCGAAGACGCCACCGAGGTCCACCTCGAAATCCTTTCAGAACTCGCCCAGATGTTCAGCGAGAAGAGCTTTCGCGAGCGACTTGCCGCTGCCCCCGATGCGCCGGCCGTGCGCGAACTTTTCGCGCGCTGGCCGGATTTGCCGGAATGAGCCGGTCATGCGCCAGGTCAGCGTCGAGAAGCTCTTTCACGACAACCGGCAGAAACTAGGCCTTACCTGGCTTGCCGGACATCAGGGCGGACACCGCACGCTGGCCGGGGATGCTGCCCTGAAGCCCACCATCGGACAAGTGGGCCACATGAATTTCATCCACCCTTTCCGCATGCAGATCCTCGGCGCCGCGGAACTGGGTTATTTGCGAGCCCAGGATGAGCGGGCGGTGCGCGAGCACATCGACCGCCTCTTCACCGCAGACCTGGTGACCATCGCCGTGGCCAACGGCGAGCCGGTGCCCGACTATTTGGTCGAGCAGTGCGATCGCTACAACGTGGCTTTGTTTACCTCGCCGCAGCCCAGCCCGCATCTGGTGGATGTTTTTCGCCTCTACCTGTCGCGCATGCTGGCTGAAGGCACGACGCTGCACGGCGTGTTTCTCGATGTGCTCGAACTGGGTGTTTTGATCGCCGGGGCTTCGGCCATAGGCAAAAGCGAACTCGCCCTGGAACTCATCAGCCGGGGGCATGGCCTGATCGCCGACGATATCGTCGAGCTTTACCGCATCTCTCCCGACACCTTGGAGGGTCGCTGCCCGGCGGTGCTCAAGGATTTTCTGGAAGTGCGCGGCATCGGCATACTCAATATCCGCACCATCTTTGGCGAAACTGCGGTGCGCCCGCGCAAGACCCTGAAGCTCATCGTGCAGCTCGAAGATCATAGCGACGAGCGCTTCAGCGACCTCGATCGCCTGCAGGTCAACGCCACCTACCAAGAGATTCTCGGGGTCAACGTGCGCAAGGTCACCATCCCGGTCGCAGCCGGGCGCAACCTTGCGGTGCTGGTCGAGGCGGCGGTGCGCAATTTCGTGCTGCAGTTACGCGGCATCGACAGCACCAAAGAATTCATCGACCGGCAGCAAAAGCTGCTGGAAGAGGGCGGTTAGCGTTTCCCTGCCGCCGCGCAGGCCTACTTATCCTTTACGCCTTTGGCACGAGCCCCTATGGATTTATTGCTGGTTGGCGGCGTCTCCGGGTCGGGAAAAAGCGTGGCGCTCGGCGCGCTGGAAGACAGCGGCTATTATGCGGTGGGAAATCTTCCCGCGCCGCTGGTGGTGCCGCTTGCCGGCTATCTGCAAGGTGCGCGCTACGACCGGGTTGCGATCAGCCTCGACGTTAAGACTCCCGATGCTTTGGCCTCCTTGCCCCAGGTGCTTGCCCAATTGCGCGCCCTCGGCTGGAGCGTTCGATTTTTGTATTTGGACGCCAAGACCGAAACCTTGGTGAAGCGCTTTTCGGAAACCAGGCGAAGGCACCCGCTGTCCCGGGAAGATCGGACCCTGCACGAGGCCATCCTGTGTGAGCGGCAAATGCTTGCCGAACTCGCCTCGCTGGGCTACCACGTCGACACCAGCGACCTTTCGGCGCACGCGCTGCGCGGTTGGATCAAAGATTTCATCAGCATCGACGCAGCGCGCATGACCTTGCTGTTTCAGAGCTTCGGCTTCAAGCACGGCGTTCCGCTCGACTCCGACCTGGTGTTCGACGTGCGCTGCTTGCCCAATCCGCATTACGAACCGGCATTGGCGCCGCTCACGGGCAAGGACGAAGCCGTGGTGAGCTTTCTGCAAACCCATCCCGAGGTTGAGCGCATGTTCGACGACATCCGCACTTACCTCGCGCGCTGGCTCCCGGCGTATGCCCGAGACAACCGAAACTACCTCAGCGTTTCCATCGGCTGCACCGGAGGCAAGCACCGCTCGGTGTATTTGGTGGAAAGGCTCGGAGAGGAATTTGCGGCAAGCTTTCAAACCCTGCGACGGCACCGCGAACTCAGTTGAATAAAATGCTCGCCGACCGGTCCTTGTTGCGTCACTGGCGCCGATCGATGCGCTTGGGCGATTGGGGCGCGCTGGCAGCCGGAGTGGGCGCGGTTCTGCTTTCCCTGGCTTGGCATCCGGACAGCGGCTATCCGGAGAAGCTCATCGTGCGCGCCGGCGGAATGGTGGTTGCGGAAATCGACCCGCGAATCGACCGCCGCCTGGAAGTGCCCGGACCGCTGGGCACCACCGTCGTGGAACTGCGTCAGGGTCGCGCCCGAATCGCCCAGGATCCCAGCCCGAGACAATACTGCGTTCAGCAAGGATGGCTCGCCGCCCCGGGGGAGAGCGCCTTATGCCTTCCCAACCAGACCAGCATAGAACTTCTTGGCCGGCGTCGGGCGCATGACTCCGTCGTTTACTGATACCGCCGCGAGCCGCGAGGATTGGGCCATCTCCCGCATGGCAGCGGCCGCGGTCGCGCTGGCGATCGCCGAAGCGGCACTGCCCTCGCCGCTACCGGGGGTCAAACCGGGGCTCGCCAACATCGTCACCCTGGTGGTGCTCTGGCGCCACGGCTGGCATGCTGCAGCCTGGGTGAGCCTGCTGCGCGTCTTGGTGGCGAGCCTGGTGCTGGGGAGTTTCCTGTCTCCCGGTTTCATCTTGAGTCTCGCCGGAGCAGTCGCGAGCCTCGCCGCGCTGGGCCTCACCCGAGGTTTGCCGCAGCGCTGGTTCGGACCGGTTTCGCACAGTATCGCTGCCGCCTTTGCGCATCTGGCGGCGCAGCTCGTGGTCGTCTATTACTGGCTGATTCCCAGCCCGGCGTTGTGGTCGCTGCTTCCGATCTTGGCCGCTGCGGCCTTGGTTTTTGGCTTCATCAACGGCGTCGTGGCGCACCGCCTTCTCGAAGCCGAGGCACCGCCGCATGGCGAACTTCGGAGCCTTCGCCCAGGCCGTTGATGGGACTTTGGCCGGCGGCATCTTTCCCGCGCGCAAGCGGCCGAGAATTGTGGGTTCTTCGGGCAGGTTCAAGCTAAAATGAGGGCATGCCCACCGCCGATCGCATCGTGCCCGCGGCCGCGTGCACCCCGCCATTTTGAGCATGCTTTCCTGGCTACGCCTGCCGCGCGCCCAAAGCAGCATGGAGCTGCCGCTGTTTCCTCTGAAAACCGTGCTTTTTCCCGGGGGCGTGTTGCCGCTCAAGATTTTCGAGCAACGCTATTTGGACATGGCGGCCGAGCGCTTCAAAGCGGATCAGCCCTTTGGCATCTGCCTGCTGACTGCCGGTGAAGAAGTCTCCGGGACTGGGCAAGAACCGGTCGCCTTCGCGCCCATAGGCACTTTGGCGCACACGCGTTCCTGGGACATGCCGCAGTTGGGCATCTTGCATCTTGGCATCCAGGGCGGACAGCGCTTTCAAGTGAAATCGCACCAGGCCAAGTCGGACGGCCTAATTTTGGCTCAGGTGCAGCTCATTGCCGCTGAACCGCAGCCGCGCATTACCGAAGCGCAAGAACCCCTGGCCAAGCTCCTCGAACTCCTGATGAGCCGTATCGGCGAGGAGCGCTTTGGCAGCGAGCGCAAGTTCGAAGACGCCTCGTGGGTGAGCTACCGCCTGGCGGAAATCCTGCCCTTGCGAGCTTCGATCAAACAAAACATGCTCGAAGTGAACGATTGCGAAGTGCGCCTGCGCGTATTGGAGCAATACCTCAAACACGAGGGGCTTTTGTAGTCACCTAGGAAGCTTTTTTTGGCCGTCTGCAATCAAGAGGCCGTTCTTTCGGTTCCGGCTCATCCGGCATAGACAGATAGAGAAGACCATGCACCAGTACCTCGACTTGATGCGCCTTTTGTTGCGGGAAGGCACCCAAAAAGAAGACCGCACCGGCACCGGCACCTATTCGCGCTTCGGCCACCAGATGCGCTTCGACCTGGAGCAAGGTTTTCCGCTGGTCACCACCAAGAAGCTCCACTTGAAGTCGATCATTCACGAGCTTTTGTGGTTCCTCCGCGGCGAAACCAACGTGCGCTCTTTGCAGGCGGTGGGGGTGAGCATCTGGGACGAGTGGGCCGACGCGCAAGGCGAGCTGGGGCCCATTTATGGCTACCAGTGGCGCAGTTGGCCCGCGCCGAACGGCGGACATATCGACCAAATTCGCGCGCTCATCGAGGAAATCCGCCGCAACCCGGACTCCCGCCGCCTGATCGTTTCCGCCTGGAATGTCGCCGATATTCCGCGCATGGCGCTACCGCCCTGCCACGCCTTCTTCCAGTTTTATGTCGCCCAGGGCAGACTCTCATGCCAGCTCTACCAGCGCAGCGCTGATGTGTTTCTCGGAGTGCCCTTCAATATTGCGAGCTACGCTTTGCTCACGCACCTGGTCGCCCAGCAGTGCGATTTGGCTCCCGGAGAGTTCATCTGGACGGGCGGTGACTGCCACCTCTACCGCAATCATCTCGACCAAGTCGAAACGCAGCTCGCGCGCGAGCCCTACCCACTGCCGAAGCTCGCCATCAAAAGGCGGCCTCCGAACGTATTCGAATACCAGTTCGAAGATTTCGAGATTCTGGGCTATCAGTGCCACCCGGCGATCAAGGCGCCAGTGGCGGTCTAGCAAGGCTCGGCGAAACGACAAGGGTGGCTCGCCGGCCACCCTTGCGACAAGCGAGAATGTTCAGGAGATCGCCAGCTTGCGCGCTTGCGATTCCTTCCTCTTGGCAAGCTTCAGCTCCAGCACGCCATTGTCGTACTTGGCGCTGCTCAATCCTTCGTCGATTTCGCTCGCCAGGGCAAAGCTGCGATAAACGCTGCCGTAGTAGCGCTCGCTGCGCAGCACTTTGTCGCCCTCTTTTTGCTCGGATTCCTTCTTCACTTCTGCGCTGATCGACACTTGATTGCCGTCGATGGCGACATGGATGTCTTCCTTGTTCACGCCCGGAATTTCGGCGTGAACGGTGTAGCCCTTGTCGTCCTCGCTGACATCCATTTTGATCTGCACCGGCGCCTTGTTCTCAAAG
>CAZFEK010000034.1:708-50429 GCA_964517465.1 uncultured Alcaligenaceae bacterium | reverse complement strand
TTCTCGCTGCGGACAGTGACGGCTATTACACGCTTCGCTTGCGTTACGCCACTTCAGGGTCTGGTCGATTTCTTCTGATGATGCGAAACAATATTTCCTTCCGGGGCTATATGTCGCTTCCAACGAACGATCGCGGCCATGTTGCTATTCCGGCGCGTGTCACCGCTGACACCGGCAGGGTGTTCGATCTCAAGGTTGTCGGCAATCCTTCGGTCACCGCCGTGGTTGAAAAATGCGAGGCCCGCAAGATTGAGTTTGCCAACGAGGAAGTTCTTGCGACTGGCGAACTGGCCGACTTCACGTTTGCTGACGCCGATTGGGACCGGGGCATTGCCAGAGAGCACGCCGGTTATTACGTCCGGAACATTCCCCAGAACAAAGCTAAGCACGCGCTGGGGAACAGGGTGCAGTTTGCGAGCGGCGACTCGAGGCGCATCATCGACGTCAGCGAAGACGCCCTGTTCCTCTATGTGCGTTTGAATGGAGCACCGCTTGAAGCCTCAGCGGTAGGTCTTCCTTACAAGTTCGAGGTCAGCAATGAGTAGCGCGCTGATGCTGGGAGATGAGTAGCTTGAAAACGTGGCTACAGCAATTGTGGTCCGGCGGCGGGGCCAGCGCCTATTTGTCTGCTGGCGCAGTGTTGGCGGCGCTAACGTTTTTTACATCCAAAGCGCTTCTTGGCGCAGTCGATGCGCCGACTAGCCACATCGACGGGGCGTTCCAGACGGCGAGCGCCATGTACCGGCTCGATGCCGGGCAGTTACCCGCAAGGGACTTTTACCCTTATCTGGGCATCGGCCCAATGATGGTGATCTTTCCGGTTTTCAAGCTGGCCGGCGCAGATCTGGCTGCCAGCGTCTTCGCCGCGCAATGGATTACGCTGATCGCGGGATGGTTTGCGGTTGCTCTGCTTTGGCATTTGATACTTCGTCCTCGGGAGGCAATCTCTTCCGCCGCCGGCGGCGGTGTCGTCTTCATGTTGATTTTTGTCCTAGGAAGCGCGCTTTTGTGGCCGAGTGAGTATCTTTTCCTCTATGAGCCAGGTGCTTCTTTGCGGCCGCTGCGGGCAGCTGTGCCGTACGTCGCTGCACTGTTTGCCTATCTTCTGATCGAGTACGAGCGAAAAGGGTTTCGGCAGAGTGTCTTTGCGGGCGTTCTCTGTGGTTTGGTCTTGCTCTGGTCGAACGATTTTGCCCTTTCCACTGCGGCTCTTCTTGGGATTTTCTGGTTTGGGCTCTGGTACCGGGGCGAGCGGCCTGTATGGATAGCGAGGGCGGCAACCCTCGTCGCTTCGGCCGCCGTTTCATGGTTTTTGATGGTTTCAGTGACGACGGCAGGGCATCCGCTCGAGTGGTTGCGGTTTAACTTCCTCGATGTTGCCGGAGATCAGTGGTGGTACTTCGGCACTTTTTTGCAGAAGGCCCGGATATTCGATTGGACGGAGCTTCCGAAGCTGATCTCGCACGAGAACCGATTTCCATTGTCGGTTCTGGCAATAGTCACGGTGATGACATTCAAGACCCGCCGCGTGGAACACATCTTGGTGGCATGGATCGGCTTCGCACTGTTTTGCGGGGGCGTCGTCGCTTCCCTGGGTGGTCATCTCGGGAAGTATTTCCTGGGGTTCTTTTCTTGGGGGCTGATCACGACCATTCTGGCCTCATTAAGCGGCATTCAGTGGGTGCTTTTGAAGCGAGCTGCGGCGACGGCCGCTCGCCGCGACGCGGTGGCGAACGCCTTGAGCGCTGTCGCTCTTAGTAGCTTGTTGGCGGCGGCCGTCTGGGCTTCGAGTCAATGGCTGAAGGCTGTCGATGAGGCTAAGAGGGACCCATTGCGGTTCTATGTTGCCGAACTGGGCGGCTACTTGGGCGCGGAATGGAAGGAGTATGTGGAACTTGCGCGGCGCGGCAGGGCGCAGCCCGCCATCGAGGAATACTGGGGGCTGTGGAGCGCAATCGGCAGGCAATTTGGGCCATGGCCGGTGGATTCGGTCATCCATGCCTTGGGAAGACTTCGCTCAATAGCCCAATCCCGGATGCCCGATGCGAATACAATCATTTCCACGCGATACCGGTTCCAAACGAAGATACAGCCTTTGATGCTCAGTCAGAACTTCTGGTTCTATGAAGAACTGCTTGCCCGATGGGAGCCGAGCTTCATCTCACCAACCACCATCGTGTGGCGAAGGATCGAGGCACCGCGGCGCGACACGATCGTGTCGTGCCAGGTGCTGGACAGTACGAAAATCGTTCTTGCCGATGACAGTGGCGGCTACTACAAGGTTCGCCTGAGCTACGCCACTTCAGGGTCTGGTCGATTTCTTCTGATGATTAGAAACAACATTCATTTCCGAGGATATATGTCCCTTCCACCTCGGGATCGCGGCGTTGCTACAATGTCGGTGCGTGTTACCCCGGATACCGGCAACGTGTTCGATCTCAAGGTTGTCGGCAATCCGTCGGTCACTGCTGTGGTCGAATCGTGCGATGCCCGTAAGATTTCGTTTGCCAATGAAGAAGTTCTTGCGTCTGGCGAACTGGCCGACTTCTTGTTTGCTGACGCCGAATGGGACCGGGGCATTGCCAGAAAGCATGCCGGTTATTACGTCCGGAATCTACCCGAGAACAAAGCCAAGCACGCGCTTGGGCGCAAGGTGCGTTTTGCGAGCGGTGAATCGCGGCGCATCACCGATGTTACCGAAGATGCCCTATACCTTTATGTGCGCCTGGAGGGGGCGCCGCTAGAACCGGCAGCGGTAGGGCTTCCCCACAAGTTCGAGGTCAGCTATGACTAGCGCGCTGATCGGCTACTCGGGTTTTGTGGGCAGCACGCTGCTAAGGCAGAGACGTTTCGATGCGTTGTACCGCTCATCGACCATTCAGGAGATAGCCGACCGGCGCTTCGACTTGGTGATTTGCGCCGGTGCTCCCGCGCAGAAATGGGTGGCCAACAGGAATCCGCAACAGGACCGAGACTGTATAGAGACCTTGATTCGCCACCTTCGGACGCTCAAGAGCAGGATGTTCATTTTGATCAGCACAGTGGACGTTTTCAGGGACCCTGTGGGTGTGGATGAAACCTCGCTGGTGGATCGTGCCGGATTGCATCCCTACGGACTGCATCGCAGGATTCTCGAAGAGTTCGTTGCCGACCACTTTGCGCACCACTTAATCATGAGGCTTCCCGGTCTGGTGGGACCAGGCCTGCGGAAGAACGTCATTTTCGATTTCCACAATGCAAACAATCTTCACGCAATCGACAGCCGCGGAATGTTCCAGTTTTATCCCATGGTCAACCTCTGGTATGACATTCAGAAGGCCCTGCAAGCGGATTTGCGCCTGGTGCACCTCACCGCCGCTCCGATAAGCATCGCGGATGTGTCTCAGCTAGGGTTTGGCAGACCTTTTGGCCAGATTCTGGACAGTCAGCCGGCGCAGTACGACATGCAGACCCAGCACAGCGCAGTGTTTGGGTCGACGAACCGGTATCAGTACAGTATGCACGACACCGTTCAGGCGATTCGCGCTTACGCGCAAACTGAGCCAGTGACATTGCAAGCTTTCTCCTGAGAGCGATCGTGAGGCTCGCGATCTCCAATATTGCCTGGGAGGCGGAAGACGATGCCGAGGTTGCGATCATGTTGGGGCGCTATGGCGTCGGTGCGATCGACGTTGCGCCAGGCAAATATTTTCCTGATCCATCTTGCACCAAAACCGAGGAAGTACGGCAAGTCAGGCAGTGGTGGGCGGACCGAGGGGTGGAGATTGTCGGGATGCAGGCGCTGCTGTTCGGGACCATAGGTCTCAATGTCTTCGGTACCCCAGCGGTACAGAAAGCGATGCTCGATCATCTGGGAGCGGTTTTCCGGATAGCCGCGGGCCTTGGCGCAAAGCGGCTCGTCTTCGGTTCTCCCAAGAACCGCAATCGCGCCGGTTTGAGCGATGACCAGGCCATCGATATGGCTACTCGCTTTTTCCGACGGGTCGGCGATGCCGCTTCGGCATGGGGCGTGATCTTGTGTCTCGAGCCCAATCCGGCGCATTACGGATCGAACTTCATGATAACGGGTGCAGAGACCGCCCGCGTCGTCAGCGCGATAGACCATCCTGCGATTCGCATGCAATACGATACCGGGGCCGTGATCATGAACGGCGAGGACCCAAACGAGGTGCTGGCTCAATGCGCTCACCTGATCGGGCACATCCACGCCAGCGAGCCGGAGCTCGTTCCATTAGGCGATGGCGGAAACGACCACCAGCGATTTTGGCAAGCGTTCGCTCGCTATCTGCCGGGGCATGTGGTTACGATCGAAATGCTCGCCGCAAGATCCGAGCCGCGCCTCGCCGCCATCGAGCGCGCGCTGGTTTTTGCGCTGCGATCCTACCGCCCGAGTGCGGGGTCGCATTGCCCTGAGCACGGGTGCGCGGGGTGAGCGGCATTCAGCGTGGTCCGGTTCGATCTCTCTGACACAGTGGGCGCAGGCGTGGAAGATCCCTCAGACGAAACGGCCAAGCGTGAGCTTCCCAGCATGGAAGTGCCGATGTGGCTTGGGCGCAAACATCCGTATTGCGTCGTGATTCCGGTGATCAATGAGGGGCAGCGCATCTTGAACCTGCTCATGCGCATGCACGCGATCGATGTTTCGTCGCAGGCCGACATCGTGATCGTCGACGGGGGCAGTTCGGATGGATCTGTCGAACTCCAGACGCTCGAGCGCCGGGGTGTGCGAGGGCTACTCGTCAAGACCGGACCGGGTAAGCTCAGCGCTCAGCTCCGATGCGCCTATGCCTTCGCGCTTGACCAGGGGTATCGCGGAATCGTCACCATCGACGGCAACGACAAAGATGACCCGGAAGCAATTGCGCGGTTCATTGCCGCGCTGGAAGACGGCGCGGACTTTGTGCAAGGCTCTCGGTTCGTCGAGGGGGGCAGGGAGGAAAACACGCCTCGGTCCCGCAAGTGGGCGATACGCTTCATTCATGCGCCGATTCTCAGCCTAGCCTCCGGGCAGAAATGGAGTGATACCACGCAGGGCTATCGAGGCTACAGCCGACGGATGTTGCTAGATCCTGAGGTAGCGCCGTTTCGAAACGTGTTTTGCAGCTACGAGCTGCTGGCCTACCTCTCCTACCGCGCGCCCAAACTCGGGTACCGCTGCCAAGAGATTGCGACAGTGAGAAGGTATCCGCAGGGTCTAGTACCTACCAAGGTTAACGGAATAAGGGGTCAGTTATCGTTGCTCCGCGTTCTTCTTGTCGCCTGCGTCGGCGGCTACAACCCTGAGCCGAAGTCGCGATAGGAGAACGCGAGTGAGTCAGCTCTCCTATACCGAGAGGTTCGCTGCCGTAGTCGGCGCGTGCTCCATCGCGGTCGTCGTACTTGATGCGACTTGGAATCTGAAATTCGCGCCCCGCTATGCAGATTTCGTGGTTGGCAGGATCACCTGGGATGCGGGAACTAAATTCCAGGATTTGGTATCCCTGCCGAGCTTTATCCTGGCGCTGTTTCTGGCATTTCTCTTTCTTTCCCATGCGCTCGTGCAGGTGCGGGATCGCATCGGTGCGGATTGCTCCGCTGGCGTCGCGAGTCAGTTGCTTTGGTGGTCGGTGCCCAGCGCGGCGGTTGTTTTCAATTTCATGCCTGGTGTCGCCTTCGATATGCTGGCGCTGGCTGTGTCCGCTTCCGCGGTCCTCTGCACGGGAATTGCGGCCATTGCCAATGCCCGGCGGGCGGCGGAATTCGATCACGGACGCCATGGGCTATATGTCCTGACTGTCATCCTACTCTCGTTACTCCCGCTGGAAATGGCGTTGGTACTCGGCCGCGCGGCGCCTGGGCATGTGGGGGAGATCGATGCCGCTGCCTTAATGCCGACGACCTACGCTCTGTTTGGGGTGGGTATGCTCGGTGGCTGCTGTCTCGCCGCCCGGTGGCCAACGAAGCTGTTTCGGATCTTGCCGGCGGCGCTTCTGATAGGGCAGATGGGCGCCTGCGCCTATTTCCTGACGCTCTTTCCTGCTCAGTTGTTGCTTCCCTCTGGCGAGATCACCCGATACGACACATCGATTTGGCTCAAGGTGCTGATTGGGGGCCTCATAGCTTGGAGCGTCTTTGACGTGATCATGCGCTATCGAAAACACGCAGCGAGCGAGGATTGGTCGCGGCTTCTGGCGCCTGTTGCGCTATTTGCACTACTGCTGGCGCTAAAGGTCGGGAACACCAGGGCGCCGATGATCAACCCCGACGACTACCATTTTGGTGAGAATCTCCTGGGTTGGTGGCTCTACCTCAAGGGTGCGATTCCCTATGTGGACTATTTTCCCGCCAAGGGCTTCACCGACAACGATTTGGCCGGGCTGTCCGCGGCGCTTTTTTACGATGGTTCGGCGGGCAGCATGTTGGAGGCTGCACGCCTGGTTCACGCAGTACTGGCGCTGATTGCTTTCTTGTCGATCTTTCGGCTGTCGGGCAAGCTCCCCTTGGCTTTCGTCTGCATCTTCTTCCTTCGCGGCCGTCTCGCCTGGTTCGTGTTGGCGGCCGTACTTTGTGTTTGGCTGGCGCGTTCCCTCCGGGCGGAGCCTGCGAAGTGGCTGGCGGTATGGGTGGCGACCGCGCCCCTCATCATTCTGGCGGTGCCGCCGCAGGGGACGGTTCTGGTTGCCGCATCGGGCATTCTGGTTCTGCGAGCGGCCTGGGCTGTCTTGCGCAGCGGCGGTAGGAAGGACTGGAGCATCGTCGGGCTTTCGCTATTGATCCTGGCTTGCTTGGCGTTCTTCACGCCGCTCGGGATGATGTTGCATGGCGCGGTTCGCTATGTCGTCGAAAATGGCGCGATCAATCAAGTCGCCTATGGCATGGTCTGGAAGGCCAATTGGGGAGGAAACCGATGGCCGGGACTTTCCGGCGATGTCGTTCGCATGTCCTGGATCGCCATTCCTATTGCTTGCCTGGCGATGATCTACGCAAACAGAGGGGATTGGAGGAAGGCGACCAGCGACATCTATCCGGCCCTCGTCATTCTGATTTTTTCTCTCCTGCTGATCCCCTATTCGATGGGACGGGTGGAGTCCGCTGGTTTGGCGAGGGCGGGCTTGCTGGCGATTTTCGGCTGGACCGCTCTGCTTCCGATGCTCTTGTGGCCCACCCTCAAACCGCAGTCCAAGGCACCCTTCGCCTTTCTGATCGTGTGCATGAGCGCGCTACTCAATTACGGAGTGGTTTCATCCTCAAGCCTTGTGAAATCCATTGCCAACCGCGTCAAGGCGCCAACACTCACGGATAGTCAGAGCGCGGGACTTGGCAATATCGGCCGGTCGCATGTGCAAAAGGAGCAATGGGATCGGCTCACCCGACTCAGGGCGCTAATGGACTCAAGGTTGAGCCCCGAGGAGACCTACCTCGACCTAACCAACCGAAACGCCCAGTATTTCTATCTCAACCGCAGACCCCCGGTCGCCGTGACCGCTCCTTACAATATGGTGGGGGAAGCGCAGCAGCGGCGTGAGCTGGCGACGCTTGCGGCGAATCCGCCGCCACTTGCGCTCTTGGAAGGGCAAAACATCAACCATGATGGCGGCGGCCTGGCGTTGCGTGCCCATCTCTTGTATCGCTTCGTGATCGACAACTACATTCCCAAGTTCGAGAATGGTTTCATCATCGGGTATAGAAACAAGGATGTCGGGGAGAGTCGCTCGTCCGAGATCGAAGTCGCAGTCAAGGCGATCACCGACAAGAACTGGAATCAGGGCTTGCATCGCAGCGAGGCGGCCTTCGTGGTCGATGACTTGGTGGCTCTGTCCTTCATCAAGCCCGGCGACAAGATTCGCGTCGGGGCTGACGAGTTGCGCCGGGTCTCAAGCGTTTCCAACGAGGGGGCGAGTGTCTGGCTCGACGGAGCACCCCTCGTCGGCCCGCCGGGGTCGCCGCCAATGAGTATGCATCTGTTGGCGGGAGAGCAGCGGAATAGGGAGTACCGAATGGCGCTTCTTCAGCGGGCATTCTCGGCACCAGACCTAGGAAAGGTGCCTGTAGCCTGGGGCAGATCGGAGTCTTCGCTGACCGACCGAATGACGCTCGTCAAGGAAGTTGAAGCGACTGCCCTCAGCCAGCATCAGCTCGCAGTCGAGGATGGGGTTTATCGAATCCTGGGCGAAGATCCGCAGATCCTCGCCGATCTGTCGGGCATGGCGATTTCCGGTCGGGAAGCTGGGATATTGAAGTTTGAATTCAATTGCCTGGATCGAAAGGCCCAACCCCAGATAGAGGTTTTCTGGTGGGGTGACGGGCGGGAGCGCGCGTATCCGGGCGCAAGCCTGCGATTCACGGCGGATGATGGAGTACTCATCGTTCCGCTGGATGCATTCCCAGCGTGGTTGCTTCTGCAAAAGGTCAAGGGCGTTCGGATCGATCTCGACAACGCCGGCGCCTGTCGAGCGATCAAGGTGGAGAAACTGGGGCTCTACCAAAGGCGCCTCTGATCGCAGGCGACGGCCAGGGGTTGCGGTGCGGGAAGTTCGCGTGCGAGGTTCAGGGGACGCAACTGGCCGGACAGATGCCCTCGATGTTGGTGCTGTTGCCGGCAAAGATGTTCTGTCCGCTGGCACAGGTGAAATCCGCAGCCAGTAAATTGCTGCACGATATTCCGTAGGCAAAGCCGATTCCGGGCTGTACCGTGTGGTTCTTGATCTGGTTGGCCAGTCCCTGCGCGGGAGCGCCTCCGACTTGGGCGATCAAGCGGCGTGGCGTGGGTGTACCCGCAAAGCGTTCGGCGAAGATGCCATCCGCCCGATTGGCATCGAAGGTATTGGCGGTGATCACGACGGTGGTGTCGGCGGCCGAGGCGGGTTCGCCGCCATTTGATTGATCATTGGCATAAAGCGACAGACCGACAAAATTCTGGGTCAGGGTGTTGCCGGAGATCGTCGCGCTGCCGGAGCCGAGGAAAACACCGTTGTACGAATTGCCGACGATGGCGTTGGAGCTGACCTGCTGATTGCCGACACAGGTGGTGTAGTACTCCAGGCCGTTAAACCCGTTTGGAAAGCCCGTTGGCTTGGCCATGCCGTTGCCCGCGATCCAGTTTTGGGTTAGCGTAGTGCGCGTAGTGTCCGGCGAGCTTGCGCCACAGATCTGAATACCGGTGTACTTGGAGCCAGAGACCGTGCTCTTGCTCATGACTAGGCGAGAGTTGTTGATGGCGATAGCGCCGAAGGTGAGATTATCGATGAAGCGCGAACGGCTGATTCGTGCTTCGGAGTTGCGAAGCATCTCCAGGCCCTTGCCAGCATCCGGCAGAGGAATTGCCGCTACACCCCAGCCATTGTTGGAAGCGCTGAGGTTGTCGGCGATCAAGAGCGGGTTGTCCCACAGCGAAACGCCATGCTTGAACTGGCTGCTGTCGGCATTGCTATCGAACGTGGCTACCCAGGAGGCTCCAGTGAGTAAGAGATTTTGGTGGGCATTCGGCCCGAAGGCGACATTGGCAAACTCGGCGTGCGCGGCGGGAAAACTCGGTAGCGCCGATGCGTCTCCCGGCCCGCCGGTCAGGACGACACCCCGACCGGAGGCACCTGCGGACTGAAATCTCATGCCCCGGAACAGATAGCCGCTGGCGCCTTGCAGATAGAGGGCATCGCCGGAGGGCGGCGAGACTTTCACGGCCTGGCGCCCGACACCCAATATGGCGATATGATTCTTACCGAACTCGCCGGGGGCGTATTGGTTCCCAGGATAGCTGAAGATCAAGTTTTCCGCATAAGTGCCCGCGCCGACGCGAACCACCGCGCCCGCGCTGGCATCGCGCCAGGCTTCGCCGATCGAACCATAAGGATTGGCGGCGCTGCATGAGTCCGTGCAGCTGCCTCCCGCGCGCACAAAAAGCGTATTGGCGGTGTTGAAGCTTCCGGCGAGCGCGAGGTCTCCGCTGGTGCCATAGCCGACCAATGCCGCCAGCGCACCGTCGCGCGTGGTGCAGACGTACCAGAGTCCATTTCGCACGACCGCGACATCGAGCCGGCCATCGCCGTCGTGATCGAACAGTTGGGGCCGCTCGCCGGCCACGCCTCCAAACCCGAACTGCTGGCTGACTCTCCCACTCCGTGTGGTATCGACAAACCACTGTCCGTTGCGGAAAATCACCAGATCGGCGAGCCCGTCTCCGTCCATGTCACCGGCGAGCGGGATATCGCCGGCTTGCCCAAAATGGTAGATGCGATCGGCGACGCCATTGCGGCCGGTCGACACGTACCAAGTGCCGCCGCGGAAAATGATGAGGTCGGCTCGGCCATCGCCGTCGACGTCGGCGAGCAAGGGAATGTCGCCGGCCACGCCGCCGAAACCGTAGATCTGATCGGCGGTGCCGTTGCGGGTAGTGGAGACGAACCAGGTGCCGCCCCGGTAGACCACCAGGTCTGAAAGTCCGTCGCCGCTTACGTCACCTACCAAGGGTAGATCACCAGTTGTCCCGAAGCGAACGATGCTCTCGGGGGTGGAGTTCTGGTCGTAATCGAGAAAGAACTGGTTGGTGCCGGTACGATAGATCGCCCGCTCCGTGCGCGCGGACGGGTTGGGCGTGCCGAAGAAGTTGACTCCCGCCTGATTGGCGCCGAGGGTGGTAAAGGTCTTTGCTGCCGGTGAGTAGGGATCGTCGCTCGCTTGGAAGCGAATTCCCGCGCGCCGCGGCGCGATGCTGCCAGACCAGCCGTTGGGAACCGTGCAGGTGTATGCTCCAGAGCCATTGGTTGATGTACAGTCGGCATTCGCGCCGTAGACGCCCACACCGCTCGCCGCTGTGCCGCTAATCGTGACCGTGCCCGTGATTTCCAGTGCCTCGGCCGGCAAAGCGCAAGACCCAGCGGCGAGAACCACGATGATCGGCAACTTGCGTAGCGTCATGACCTGCTCCTGCACTTCCTTCAGGTATAATTATGTCCCTGATGCAGCTTTTGTGCCAGGGAGCGGCGCCCGGTTCGCCCGCAGCCCGCAACTCTCGGCCAAACCGCTGTACCGGAAAAAGTCTAGCCGGCCCTGGCCAAGAGATTCGTTTGGACCCGTCGAGCACGGAAGGGAGCAATGATTCGCCGAACCCCAGCAGAAACTGACGCCCTGCGCCAGGCCGTTGCGGCCTTTCCGCGCTGGCACTACGAATTCGATCTCGATGGCGTACGCACACCCATCGCCGATCCGTCCCGGATCAATCGCCACAAGCAACGCAAGGCCTACTTCTTCGAGCCGCTCGTCGAGGCTTGCGGCGGGAACCTCGCCGGCAAGCGAGTGCTCGATCTGGGCTGCAACGCAGGATTCTGGTCCCTGGCTGCCATCGAGGCTGGCGCCGATTTCGTTCTGGGCCTCGATGGGCGGGCCATGCACATCGAGCAAGCACGGCTAGTATTTGGCGAAAAGCGCATTGACCCGCGGCGGTACTGCTTCGTCGAGGCGGATTTTTTCGAGTTTGATTTCGCCAGCGCCGGGCTCTTCGATATCGCCTTGGTTCTAGGCGTGATGTACCATGTCAATCGTCCCATTGAGCTCATGCAGCGGGTGTCTGGCGTAAACACGGACCTGGTGGTTATCGATACCGCACTGTATCGTTCCGACGAGGCGGTATTCGCCTTGCGTCAGGAGTCTATTTCCGATGCGCGCAATGCTTTGCGAGATGGCTTGGTGATGTGGCCAAGCAGGGCCGCGCTAGTGGAACTGTGCGAAGCCGCAGGGTATCGTGGCGTCGTTTTGCGCCCCGACTTTGATGACTACACAGGCGCGGAGGACTTCCAAGGAGGATGGCGCCGCGCCGTGCTGGCCGCTAAGCAAAACCCCTTGCAACTGGCGCCGGAGAGAGTGGAGGCCCGGTTTCCACGCTGAGTGTGGCGCTGTTCTCGGTAATTCTTGCCCATGGCGCTCTTTTGGGAAGCGCTGCGGTCAACTGCTTGACCAAGCCGGTTGGATGGGCTTTTTGGGCGCCGCTGGTCGGGGCTTTCGACTTTAGCCTTGGTATCTTCCGCGGACTGGGTCACGGAAAAAGTGGGCCCATGAGGTCAGTTTGAACGCCAACTGAAAACAGGCTGCGAAGCGGGAGAAAAGCGTAGCGGCGGCGATGCCGTTAGGCATCCGCCATCGGATTTGAACCACACTCGAAACTCGAAATCCATATTCTGATTCGGCCAGAATATTTTTGAACCCATGCCAGGTTTGGCGCGAAAATGCCAATAGTCGCGCCCCAACGGACCGAAGCCGTTCGGCATACTGGCACCCTTGACTTGCCAGTTCTCTTCGGAGATCTTGAACATAACTTTCAATACTCCATTTGTTGAGGCTTGCCCGCGCCAGTAAACCAGTTGCCGCAAAGAATCGAACTCGAAGGTCGCGGCGATCGCCTCAGTGCAAAGCGCCGCGCGCTTTGCGGCCAGTTCGGCATTCACCTCTGGCCGAGGCCCGGCGAGTATTGCCGCCCGGGGAAGCAATGGTTGCTCCGCGGCGAGATCTTCGATGGGTACCAGCAAACCATTCGCACCATGCCAGCCACGCAGTCGATACGTGCGCTGGAATCCGTTTAGCACATTACTCAGATAAGAACGCTCCAGGCTGTCGAGCGCGAATGAATCCGAAGCCTTCGAGGAAGCAAGCTCTGCGTACAGTCGGTTCACTAAGTCAGCATCGCGTTGGGCTGCGAACTCCGCGCGCGCCTTGACGTTGTGGAATTCGAACAATACGAATAGAACAAGCAGCAGAGCTGTGTGAGTCGGTCGATGCTTGAATAGGGCGCAGACCGTTGTCACCAGTACCAATGCCGTGAGCCACCACGCAAAAAAGACCAGTCTGTTGGGTGCCGCTAAACTGCTGGGTTGCAGCGGAAGCAGCGGCACGGATCCGGCCACAAGACATCCGAGCACAAAACCCAACATGGGCCAGTTGCGCTGTTGGCGGAACACGGCGAACGCAATCGACGCGCCGAGAACGAATCCGTACACTGGGCCCAGTTGCGGGCCCCAGAACAGTTCCACGACGCGCGACGCGATGAACAAGTTGCGAGCCATCGTCGATATCTCGAGCTGTCCCGAATGGCCGTCTGCAATCGCACCCAAAGCGTAATAACGCCAGGCCAGATAAAGCAAACCGATCACCGCCAAATAGCCGGCTAGATGGAGCCTGCGCTTGAAATCGCCGAATGGAAGTGCGAAAAGCAACGCAGGCAGCGGAAAGTACACTTCCTTGCAAAAAAGGCTGGCAAAATAGA
This sequence comes from uncultured Alcaligenaceae bacterium, assembly GCA_964517465.1. GTDB lineage: Bacteria > Pseudomonadota > Gammaproteobacteria > Burkholderiales > Casimicrobiaceae > JACPUX01. The sequence goes on along the minus strand of CAZFEK010000034.1, from coordinate 37,198 downwards.
ACGTTAGAGCTATCCAGAGCCACCAGCGTAGGCCGCGTTGCAACCAGATGGCACTGCCGATCACCGCAATTTGAGCGAAGCAGAGGCCCTCGACGTAGTGGATGACCATAAGCTCTTGAGTAGCGAAGAGCACCGGCACTCCCCAAGCAAAGATCGCCGAACCAATCAACGCTGCGCCAGGCATTACAAAAAGCCGCATCGCGCGGTAGCTCAAAGCGACCGCGATCGCCATTGACACCAGTTGATGCCAGTAATATCCGTTTACGTGGTCACCGAACAGCCAGGCGTTGAGGTCATAGTTGAGTATCAGCCACGGCGTATAAAAATTGGACGGCGAAACGCCATGAACGAACCCCACATCAAAGAAATACTGGCTGGGTTTGTACAGCGCAGCCAACAGCAGCAATGCGCCGTCGTCCCGGGTCCAGGCGAAGCGGATTTGGTGGGAATAGAAGTACCCGAACGCAGCGAGCAGAAGAAGCGGGTTGACGACGTCGGCAATTCGACCGTCGCGTGCAACCTTCCGCAGGAAGGCTATCAAATTTGCATTGACGATCGACAGGGCAAGCTTCTTTCTGCGGAATGTTTGGGCAAGTATTCCGCGTCTTTTGTCAGACGCAGAAAACCCGAATAAGATCCGACGATACAATACGGGCAGGAGCAATTGCGCGTTCTGTAGCCCGCATGGAGGCGCACAAGAGCCTGTCCGGAATTTTGTGTGCGAGGCATATCATGGAGCCTGAAAGGAGCATGTATGCCGAGCAAGACGAGCAAGACGAAGGCGGCGGTGGAGCTGCCGCGCATTCCGAAAGAGGTCATTGATCAGTTGGTGAGCGGCCCGATGACGGCGGAAGCGGTCAATGCCGCCTCGATGGCCTTCAAGAAGGCGCTGATCGAACGCGCCCTGGGCGCGGAGCTGAGCCATCACCTGGGCTACCCGCCGGGAGCCGAGAAGCCAGCCGATGCCGACAAACACCGCAACAGTGTGAGCAGCAAGACCGTCCTGACCGAGGAAGGGCCGTTGCGCATCGACGTCCCGTGCGACCGGCACGGGCGCTTCGCCCCGATCCTGATTCGAAGCACGAACGACGTTTCACCGGCTTCGACGACAAGATCGTCGCCATGTACGCGCGCGGCATGACGATGCGCGAGATCCAGGGCTTTTTGCTCGAGCAGTACGGCACCGAGGTGTCGGCCGAGTTCATCAGCTCGGTCACCGCCGTCGTGATGGCCGAGGCGACGGCCTGGCAGGGGCGGCCGCTCGAAGCGATGTATCCGGTGGTCTTCTTCGATGCGCTGCGGGTCAAGATTCGCGAGGACGCGGTGGTGCGCAACAAGGCCGTCTATCTAGCCCTGGGCATCCTGCCCGACGGCACGCGCGACATTCTCGGGCTGTGGATCGAAGGTGCCGAGGGGGCCAAGTTCTGGATGAAGGTCTTCAACGACCTCAAGACCCGGGGCGTGGCCGACATCCTGATTGCCGTCGCCGACTGGCTGAAGGGCATGCCCGAGGCGCTGGCGACGGTGTTCCCGGCGAGCACGCTGCAAACCCGCATCGTGCATCTGATCCGCAACAGTCTGGACTACGCCAGTTGGAAAGAGCGCAAGGCGCTGGCCGCGGCGATCAAGCCGATCTACAGGGCACCCAGCGCCGAGGCCGCACGCGCCGAGCTCGATGCCTTTGCCGAGGGGGTCTGGGGGCAGAAATTCCCAACCGCCACGGCGGCCTGGCGCCGGGCCTGGGATCGGGTGATCCCCTTCTTTGCCTTCCCGCCGCCGATCCGCAAGGTGATCTACACCACCAATGCGATCGAGAGCATCAACGCCCGGCTGCGCAAGATCATCAAGACCCGGGGTCACTTCCCGCGCGACGACGCGGCCACCAAGTTGATCTGGCTGGCGCTGCGCAACATCACAGCCGACTGGAACCGCGCCACCCGTGATTGGAAGGAAGCGATGAATCAATTCGTCCTCTATGCCGAGCGCTTCACCGAGGCCCGGAGTTAGAATGAGCACCGACTTTTCCACCGCGCCGCTCGCCTCCGGCCATAAAGGGGCCGGCGGCGGCGCCGTGGAAAAGTCTCCGAACGCCTCACACACAAAAAACCTGACAGTCCCGCGTACATTGACGACATCGATTCCGAGACGGCCACTCACGTCATTCTCCGGCAAACTACCGAAAGAAAGGCCCCAGAAATTCAGTTCCGGTCGCGGGAATTATAAGCTCCTTTGCCTGCGCAACGACCATTTACCTCAAATCGAGTCCAAAAAAATGGGGGACGAATACCTCCGGAAGGCTAGTCCTATCCCAATTCTTGCGATTGATTTTCCGCCGTCGCCTCCCACCGTCTGCGGCGGCGGGAAATAGCGCCGGAGAGTTTAACGGTCACATCGAGTAAGCCGTGATCGAGCGATGTATTTACTGATCACGCCGTCTGTAGTCATCTCGACTCAGGAGTTTTTCGAGTAACACATAACACATGATGAAGAGGTAACGGCTACCCATTTCTTTAATTTTTAACTTGGCCACTCCATATTTCCTGTTCTTCCATGAAATGGGGATGGTGGTCCAGGTATATCCTCTTACTATTGCTTTCAGCGGAATCTCAACAGTAAGGTTGAAATGAGCACTCAGGAAGGGCTTGCAGCCGTCAATTACATTTCGACGGTACGCTTTGAAAGCGTTCGTTGTGTCATTCAGGCTAATGCGAAAGAGTGCTTTTACTACAAGATTGGCGATCCGGTTCATTATCAACTTGACCCTCGGATAGTCGTGAACCGAACCGCCGTCGATGAAGCGACTGCCAAACACGCATTCATATCCTTCATTGAGCTTTCGCCAGTAGGCGACTGCATGCGCGGGTGAATCGGACCGATCAGCCATCATGATCACTACGGCATCCCCCGTGGAATGCTCGAGACCTGTCACGACTGCTCGACCGAAACCATTCAATCCAGTATTTTTGACAGGTCGTAATGTGGGTATTTCGGTATCCTTTAGCTCTAACAAGACATCCCATGTCTTGTCCGTCGACCCGTCATCCACGACGACGATTTCGTGGGGAACACCTTCCATTTGGAAATGATTGCAGATTTCATTCAAGGTCTCGGGAAGAGACTCTTCTTCGTTCCGTGCTGGTATGACTACTGAGTATAGTTTGAGCGGAGCTATTTCTTTGTCCATAGTGATGAGCCGAATAGGCTGGTCTTGGAATGGAATTGATCACAAAATCGATCGACCTTTGATGGCGGAATGACCAAGTGTGCCGAAGCCGGTTGTTTCGATACGGATTTGCATCTCAGGCGACCTCCTTGAGAAGAGCGGCCTGAAGGGCCTTCCGGGGTCTCAGGAAGCCCAGTTCTTCGCGACGCCAATGTGCATTGTACCGCTGAACGAACTCGCCTACCGCCTCGCGCGCAGTCTCCGGGTTGCGAGAAGATGCGGCCACCACGATATGGATTGAGGTGATTGTTTCCCGTGATTCGGGTCGGCCCGCTGCCTCACGGGGGTAACCCCTCGCCGCTTTTCGAACGAAACGGCAACTCCCCCGAAGAACGGGAGTCCCGTCTCACTGCAAAGCGACGGTGGTGATAGTGCCCGAAGTGTTGGTGGTATTCTGCCGGACAGTGTTGTTGCCCAACGACTCCAGCGTCGCCGTGCCGCCGCCGCTGGTTTGTTGCTGCAAGCCAATGGTGTTGCGCGTGATGGTGCTGTTGGTGAGGGTGAGTAGCGTGGTCGCGCTCGAAGCAGTGGCCGCGGCTTGTATTGCAGTGCCGTTGTACGATGCCGTGAGATTGTTCGCCGCGACTGCGATAGTGGTTCCGCCGGTCGCGTTTGCGGCGGCGATGCCGGTGGTGGTGTTGCCGTAGAACTGTGAGTCGTTGATGGCGGTGGTGGAGCCCGCGCCCAAGGACAAACCGACCAGGTTGTCGCGGAACATCGTCCCGGTGATTTGCACGTTGGCAGCCGTGCTGATCGCCACGCCGGCGCCCCCGGACGAAAAATTGGCGACGACACAGTTTTCCATCGCGAGCTTGCTGCCGCCGGTCATTTGCACGCCGTAAGCACCCCCTAGGCCGTTGATATAGAGATTGCGCAAGGTGACTGCAATGCCGCCGCCAGAAATCGCAAAGCCCGCGCCAGAGAAAACCGAGACTGCGGCATGCACGCCGGGCGCCCCAACGATGGACACTGACTGGGCAATGCTCGCCGCGCCATAGCCGCCGCTATCGAGAACAATGATTTCTCCGCCGCTGGAGGTAACGGTCAGCGCCGCGGCGAAACCCCGACAGGGCGCGGCAGGGCTACAGTTGCTGCTGATATTGGCGTCATTGCCGCTGGTGGCGGAAACGAAGGTGCGCTGTGCCGCAACCGCTGGCATTGCGGCGAGGAACAGCACAAGACAGAGTAGAGGTGGTCGGGAAATGCGCATTTTGGGCTCCGCGTATCGCTGGCCTGAGGGATCAAATAGGGGGGACGGTATTGAGTGTCCCGTAAACATTGGTGCCATTCTGGCGCACCGTATTTCGGCCCACCGATTCGAGGGTCGAAGCGCCACCGCCGCTGGCGGTTTGTTCCAGTCCGCGATTACTGTTCTTGCTGATCACGCTTCGCGAGACGCTCACGAGCGCGGTGGCGCCGCTGGCGGAGGCCTGCACGCTCACGCCGGTAGCATTCTGCGTGACTAAGCTGTCCATCAGAGCAGCTTCCGAGCTGCGGCCGGAAACCGAGTTGGTGGCGATGAGACCGTTGGTGTTGCCTGCCAGAACGCTTCTCATGATGCTGGCGGTGGCGCCATTCTGCAGCTGTATGCCTTGGGCGTTGTTAGTCAAGCGCGAGCGCACCACCCGCAGTTTGCTGACCGTGTTGGCGCGAACCCCGGCACCGCTGGCAAAGCCGCTGATATTGCAGTTCTCGACCTGCAAGTGTGAGTCGGAAAGCAACTCGACACCGTGCGTGCCGCCTTCACCGATGATCGTGAGCCCGCGCAATGTGACCCGCAGAGAAGGCTCGATGACGCTCACTCCGGTGCCGCTCGCGACCGTCAATGAAGCCGAGACTCCCGGCGCGGCGGCGATGGTCATCGAGCGCTGCACGGTGATAGAACCATAGCCGCCGGAGTGCAGTGCCAGCACTTCCCCGCCGCTTTGCACCACGCCCGCCGCGGTTTGAAAGCTGCGGCAAGGCGCGGTGACGGGGCAATTGCTGGCCGTGTTGGCGTCGTTGCCAGTCTTGGCCGATACGAAGGCCTGGGCCGCCTGCGGGACGGCGGTCCGGTAAGCCGCCAGCAGCTCTCGCGTGTTTTCGATGGCCAAGGCATTGTAGGCTTCGTCGGCTTGGCCGACCGCTTTGCCGCAAGGCTGACCGGCGCAAGTGAGCAGGGGGCTGGAATACACTGGGTATTGCGTGGGCCAGCCGAAGGACGAGCCATAGGCCATGATGGTGTAGAAGCTGCTCGCGACACCATAACCGTAGGCGTAGGAATACACCAGGTTGGGATCGGACCCAGTAGGCTGCCCTTCGGTGACGCGGTCGTGAGTCACGCCGAAAATATGCCCGACTTCGTGGGCAAAAGTGTACTCGCCGCAACCATAAAATCCGTCCCAGCCATCGGAGATCACACCGTAGCCGAACTCGGGACTGCTGTAGATATTGCCATTCCAGCGCGAAGTCGATAGCCAGGCAATACCACAGCCTCCGTGGCTGGCATTGACATAGCCGCGCAGCAGAAGCACCAGGTCTGCACCGTAGGTGTTGCGCCAGCCGGCTACGGCACTAAGCGAAGGCGGGATAGTCACCGGTGCCGAGCCATTGGAGCCGGTGATTTCGTAGAGTGCGGTGCTGTTAGCCGTGGTGTCGGAGTAGCTCACCGCTTCCACGCGCACCAGGCGCAGGGCGCTGGCGATGCCGCTATCGATATAGGATTGGTTGGTGAGCGCGATGAGGTGGTCCATGCGCACCCGGATGTTGGCTACCGAACCAAGGCGGGTGAGCATATTCGGAGTATAAACGATCAGTACATCCACCGTGGACGGCGGCCCTGCCTTTTCCTGCTTTTCTCTTACCGCCTTCGGGGCGGGGAGCACGGGTGGCGCAAAGAGCGCGTCGGGCGATTCCGCGTGTGGCAGCACCAGATTCTGCCGGGCGACTTTCATATCATAGAGCCATGTGCCGGTAGCATTGGTCTCGATGATAAATTCGCCCTCTGGCGTGAGGACACGGCCGAAGGCGGCGTCGCCCGAAAGGGTCAAGATGACGCGCTGCGTCTTTTCCTGTCCTTCCAGGTAACCCACCCAAACCAAAGCGCCGCTAGGGAGTTCCTCCTGGCGCTCGAATAGCACCTGGTATCGCAAGGCGCGGGGCAGGTCGAGCGTGATGCGTTGCCCAGGCCGCAGCGCGATCGCGGCAGGGCGATCGACGCTGGCCGCATGCACCGCTTGGGCCGGGAAGTCGCCGTTTCGCCTAAGCGCATCGAGGGCCGCGGCCGGCGGTGTGGAAATGCGCAACAACTGCGCGGCGACCGGGCCTGCTCCCCAGAGTAGGGTCAGTAGACAGAAGGCTGAAAGGAAGGCACGCACGAGCAAAAAGGCATTGGAACAGATTCAGCACGATAGCAGAATCCATGCCAAAAGCATATCGCAAGATGTGGTTACCCTGGTGCCACAAGCCTTTGCGCCAGCGAAGACATTGGTCTTCGCGTGTGCTGCTCGTTCCGGCGAACCAGGAACCTACATCGGGGAAATGGGCGTGAGGGTGCCACTCAGATTCAAGATCAGGTTGTTGCGAACGGTATTGCTGCCGTCGCTATTAACCGTCGGCGGGGGGGTCCCGAGGTACACACCATAGTTGGTATTACGGGTGATGGTATTGCCGCTAAGCAACCCGCCGCCCCAAAAAGCGGCCCCGGAGAGGTTGCCGCTGATTAAGTTATTGCGGGCGTAGATCACGTCATCGGAGGCGAGTCCATAAGTATTGGCGTTGAATACGCTGTTTTCGGCCGCGACGGACCCGCGGTAGGCATAAACGCCGCTGTAGCTGTTTCCCGATAGCAGGGAATCTCTGAGCTGCAGCCTGCTGCGCTCAGACGACGCCGCATTTGCATAGACGCCGTTGTTGTTTTCGCTCAGGACGGACGCGTGGATAACGACCTGGGGCCCTTCCCCTGCTGCCGCAGAGTTCAGTTGAATGCCGTTGCTGCCATGGCCAACGAGCATCGAGTCCTTGATCACCCCCACAATCGGTCCACCCCCTTGCTCGTGGGCATAGATACCGTCGCTGCTAGCGCCGGCGATGGTGGCGCGGTTCACGGTGAACCCAGCTTTGTCCCATGCGGTGGCACCGCTATGATCGAGGTACACGCCGTAAGTGCCACCAGCGATCACCACGTCTTCGAGGTCGAGGCTCGCATCGTTCGTGCTGGTAAAGCTGATACCCCGTCCGGTATTGTCTAAGAACTGAGACTGTCTGACGACGAGCTTCGAACCGCCGGAGATCTGAATGCCGTGGTTGTTGGCAAAAATTCTGGTCTTGTGGATCGACACCACCGAATCGCCCGTGACTTGGATGCCGTTACCGTAGAAACTGGAAATGATGCACTGTTCGAGCACCAGTTCGCCTGCGCCCACGGCAATTCCAGTAATACCCCCGTTTGCTTTGATAGCCAGACCGCGCAGCACCACGCGCGAGCCGTCTGGGGCGACGACATTGATTCCGGTGCCACTGGGCACTTTGACGACGGCGCTCACTCCGGGCGGGGCGACAATCGACAAGGACTTATCGATGGAGAAGGGAGGATGGCTGTCGGTGCCCAGCACGATGACATGGCCGTTCGAATCGGTAATGCTGATCGCTGCGCCGATCGTCTTGCAGGGGTATTGAAGGGAGCAAGAATATGCTACAGCGCTATCGTCCCCCAAGGGGTGGACGTAGGTCGGTGTGGCCGCCCATGCGCCAGGCGAAACCGCCAGGAAACCAAGAAAAGCGAGAAGGGGGGCGTTCATTCGACGCATATACCACTCCATCGAGAGTTGCCAGCAGGTAAGTAGGGGAGCCATTGGCTATCGGGCGATCGAAACGCGGGCGCCGAACTACATGCGTGAAAAGGAGGTCAGTGACCCGACGATGGGCGTAAAATTGTCGGAAAGGAGGTTGCTCGAGTCGCTGAAAGCGTCGATATTCTCCCAAATGCCAGTGTTGGAATTCCGGTCTATTGAGTTGCCGCTCAAGACGAGGTTTCCTGAGGTCAGAGCTTCGATACCATAGACAGAGTCGGAGATACGCGAGTCGGAAACGGTCGCAAGGAGCGCGCTGGCCGGAGCACCCGACACGCCTAGGGTCCTAATGCCTACCCCCGGGCCTGCGATGGTGGTTCGGTGGACCGCGAGCTGCACCGTGCCGATCGTAGTCGTCTCCGCCAAGAAACCATTGGTACTGGCATCATTCCATTGGTAGGCTATGCCAACACCGCTGACGGCGAGAACGGCATTGCTGGCGGAACCCAGGGCGCGGAATGCCCTGACGTTTTCCCGTGCAACCACCTGTCGAGCGAATAGGCGAGCATCTGCACCCAATCCGGCATAAACATAATGGCCGTTGGTGTTTTCGCTGACCGTCGCATCCACTACACTGATGCGCGCGTTCTTGTTCGCGTCTTGGGCGTAGCCATAGATCCCATTGCTATTGCGATGGGAGGCGACCCTGGCCAAATCCATGACGGCATTGCCCACGCTCGGGCCGTAAGACATTGCATAAAATCCGTTGCCGCTATTGTCGCTCGCGACGCTGCGGTCGATCTGCGCCTGAACCTGCCCGGTGTTGGCCGCCAGGTAGAGACCATTGCCCGTGTTGTGGAGGAAACGCGAACCGGATATCGTGGCCCGCGCGTCGTTGGCTAAATAGGCACCACCGCCGCCGTTGCGATAAAAGACCGAGTCGAGTATGCGTACCTTGAAGGCCCCGTTCGCCTCCAGGCCCCAGCCGGTCATTTCAGAGACGGTACAGTTCTCGATCGAGACGGTATTGCCCGCGGTGATCTTGATGCCGGTAATACCAACGTTCTTGCCCGTCAGTGTGAGGTTGCGCAGTACCACGGCGGCGCCAGCGGCATTGACGTCGATGCCCGGGCTCGACGAGGAAACGTGGAACAGAGCAAATATGCCGCGCGGCGCAATGAGCGAAACCGAACGGTCGATACTTAACTGCTGATATACCCCGGAATCGAGGAAAATGATTTCGCCGCCGGCGTTGGTGACGCTGAGCGCCGCGGCGGGATTTCGGCAGGGGCCAGCCAGCGCGCAGTTGACCGAAGTATTGCTATCGTCGCCGACGCTGGAGACGAAAGTTCGCTGCGCCGCTGCATGCGCGGCGAAAGGCATCATTGCGGCCAACAGCAAGGTGCTCAGTTGTGGGACAGTGCGCATGAGAGTTCCCCGCTTTATCACTGGGATGCATCGTTTCATCACATACTCAGCACGTTCGAGATGCTGCCAGAACTATTGGTGGTGTTGTTGCGAACCGTGTTGCTTCCGTCGGAATAGAAAAAGCTGCTGGACAGTTGGCGCACGCCGATGTTGTTCCGACTGACTGTGTTTCCGCTGGCAAATAGGCGAGTCCCGGCCGCGCTGGCCCAAATGCCGGTGTCGATGTTGTTGGCCATGAGGCTGCCATTGATACTGGCTCTGACGGTCGCGCCGCTGCCATCGTCTCCGGCGAAGGCGCCCGCCCAAAAATTGTCGTTCGCGACCGATTGGTGCACGTGCATATCCGCGACGGATGCGGCGCCGGAAGCATAGACCGAGAACCCCTCCGAAGCGGCGTTGCCATTGGCCTGGCTGCGGTGCGCCGTAAGCCGCACTGCTCCGCCGGAAAGGGCCTGGGCAAATAACCCGGTTGTCGCATTGTCGTTGAAGGTGGAGTCCTTCACATCCACCCGCACCAGTCCGCCCGCTGAACTGGCATCCGCAAAGAGACCCGTAGCCGAATTGCCGGACACGGAGCTGCGGTAGAGCGTCATCTTCAGCACGGCGGCGCTGGCGAAGGCAGATACCGCATGGCTACCCGATTGGCTGATCACCACCTCAGTCACGTCGACTCGGGCCGCTGCCGATGAGGCCAAGCTGGCATAGATGCCACGGTTGTTGTTGGCAAAGCTGCTGCGTTCGATGCTTGCCGAGATGCTAGCGCCAGCGCCCGACGCCTCGACCGACAAACCGCCGGTCACATTGCTATGAAACTCAGAGTCGGCGACCACGCCGGCGGTGCCTTCGAGGAAACGGACTCCCCAATCATTTGAGTAGAAACGCGAGTTGAGGACACGTGTGCTGACGCTCACCCCCGAGCTGCCGGTGGACAATCCGGCATTGGTAAAACCGGATATGACGCAGTTTTCGATCAGCAGCGTGCCAGTGACTGACATCGCAATTCCGTTGACGCCACCAGCGCCGCGAAGGGTGAGGCCACGCAGGCGCACATTGGCGCCCGTTGCGGTAACCTCGATGCCCGCTCCGCTGCTCACGGGGATGCCGGCGTAAACTCCTGGTGGGGCGATGACCGCTACCGATTTGTTTATGCTCACGGGGTTGTAACTGCCCGAGTCGAGCACGATGATTTCGCCACCGGCGTCAGTCACTCCCAAGGCCGCGGTGAAGTTACGACAAGGGGTGCTGCGGGCACAATCGCTCGCCGTGTTGGCGTCGCTGCCGCTGCTGGCCACGTAAGTCTGTACAGCTGCGAGGCTGGGTAGGGGCAGGGCAAGAAAGATGTACAGGAACAGGGAAGAGTGCGTTTTGAACATCGCGATTTCCTCTAGACGCTGCTGACCATTTTCATCGGGGAGGTGTCAACATCGGGGTTGCGAATTACATCGGCAAGAAGCTGCCGACGGTTCCGGAGGTTGACGACGTGGTGCTGAAATAGACCGCGTTGTAGCCGTCTGACTCGAGGGTTCCGGAAAGACTCTGGGTCAGTCCGTAATCGTTGCGGAAAATCTTGTTGCGGGCGGCGATCATGAGGCCGCCGTTCCCCGCGGACTTGATGCCATCCCCGACGTTTCTTGAGACCAGGCTATCGGTAATGCTGGCTCGCAGGGAACTCGAGACGTCAGTGTTGTAGGTCTGAAACCCCCTGGAGGCATTGTCGCTGAGGCTTGCGTCCATCACGTGAAGCTGCAACACCGCGCCGGACAAGGTCGTTTGGCCGTAAATCCCATCGGTTCCGTTGGCGTTGATTGCGGCGTTATGGGCGGAGACCTTGGCTACCCCACCTCCATAACTCTCGACATCGATTCCGGAATCGGCATTGCCGCTAACGGCGAGTCCCGACGCATGGACGCGCAATTGGCTTGAGTTGCCAGCAAAACCTTCGAGCCCGTCGGATGCGTTACCGGCAAACTGGCTTTCGACCAGGCTGACTTCTGCGGTACTGTTGTTTGATCCCTGCACGAAAAACCCGTCGCTCGAGTTCTGTGTAGCGAGGACTTTCTTCAAGTCCATACGGATATAGCCCCCGTTGAAGGCATCGGCGTGAAGTCCTCGGCCGGCATTTTGGCTGGAAATCAGCTGAAATAGAGCAAGCTCGATGTGTGAGCTTCCGCTGGCGGAGAACGCGTAAAGACCATCGTTGCTATTGCGCAGTAGGTGAGTGCGCGAGATCGTGCCATAGCCATTGACCCAATACATTCCGTAGCCATTGTCTTCGAACAACGAATCGGAAACGCGAATCTTGGGCGTGCCAGTCGCTGCGACTTCCAAGCCGACCTGAGCTCGCGACACCCGGCAGTTCTCGACCGTGAGGTTGCTCGTTCCACTTAACCGAATGCCGCTCATCGTCGTTGCCCCATCGCCAAGGAAGGTCAGGCCGCGCAGCACGACCCTCGCTGACGAAGCGGTGACCTCGACCCCATGGCTCGAAGTTACGGGGATGCCTGCAAATACGCCGCGTGGCGCGATCAGTGAGACCGATTTTCCTATGGTTACCGGGGCGTAGGAACCGGAATCGAGAACGATGATCTCGCCGCCCGTATCGACGACGGTCAACGCGGCACCGAAGCTGCGGCACGGATAGACCAGCGAGCAATTCGATGCCGTGTTGGCGTCGTTTCCGGAGCTTGAGACGAAAGTGCGCTGTGCGGCCTGGCACCCTGCGCTGAACAGGAAGGTGGCCAGCACCAGCGGGCCGAGGACCAATTGATTGTGCATGTGCTTCTCCTACGTCGAGTCAGCCGCGATGTCATTCCGGACACTGAGCGTCGGCGTCATTTCTTGCCAGACGCCGCCCAGGGAGTCGCGTATCGGTAGAATGACCATGGCCCATCAGATCCGAGAAACCGCGGTGATGGTTCCGGCCGTGGCACCGCCATTGTCTTCCACGGTGTTGGTGCCGTCGGATTCGAAGAGCGACGCATCGGCCGAGTTCTGATAGAGTCCGGTGCCGTTCTTGGTCACCGAGTTGCCGCTCGCCAGAAGGGTTGTGCCCGTCCCGCTGGCGGCAATTCCGGCAAGCGTATTGCCGGAAACTGTGCTGTGCGACACGCTCAGGTGGGTGGTACCGCTTGCTGTCGTGGCGATCAAGCCGTAGGAACCGTTGTGGTTGGCAACCACGTCTTTCGCCTCGAGGAGCGCGGTGCTGCCCGATGCGGACTCCGCCTTGAATCCCTGCGTGGTGTTGCCCGCGGCCTGCATGTGGCTGGCGTTGATTCTCGCCGTGCCGCTGCTGGCGAGGCTGTAGACCCCAGTATCGCCGTTTTCGTTGGCGATGCCGCCGCGGATGTCCAGGCGCGCGTTCCCACTGCTTTGACTCAATGCGTAGAAGCCATACGTACCATTCTTGCTCGCCGCGACTTCATGGGCTACGACGCTCACCGCGCCACCGAGGCTTCTGGCCATGACGCCATTGCTCCAGTTGAAGCTCGATACGGAGTGCGAAATTTGCACTTTGCTCGTGCTGCTCGCCGACGCGTTGACGTCGATGCCGGTACTGCTTCCCTGAAACTCCGAGCGATCGATTACGCCGCGAGTCGTTGACCCACCGCTTGCAGAGAACTCGACGCCACGATAGCTGTTGCCCAGAAAGCGCGAGTTCACGATCATGACGTTTGCGCCGCCTTCCAACCAGCCTCCGCGGTTATTGTTCTGAAAAAGCGATTCGATAATTCGCACTTTCGCCGCGGTGTTCACCCAAACGCCGTAACCGGCGGTGAAATTCTTGATGATGCAGTTCTCGACTGCGAGGCTCGAACCCGCGCTCATGGCGATGCCGTGAGTCGCACCCATGCCGTTGATGGTCAATCCGCGCAGCACCACGTCGACTCCGGCCGTGGCGATGGTGATGGCATTGCCGCTAAATGCGGACAGGCCTACGTAGACCGCTTCCGGTGCGATGATCGAGACCGATTTGTTGATGGTAACGGCGCCGTAGCCCCCCGAGTCCAGGGCGATGATTTCGCCTCCCGTATCGGTCACCGTGAGTGCGGAAGTAAAGGAGCGACAGGGCGTGGTCCTGGAACAGGAGGTGGCGGTATTGGCGTCGCTGCCGTAAGTCGCCACATAGGTTGGGGATGCCGCCAGCCCGCTGACCGGCAAGGCAAGAAGGGCGATCGCGGTCGGCAAGAAAAGCGAAGTGCGATTCATGGTGATTTCCTCAAGCAAAATGGGGAAGAGCGATTGCCGCTCTCAAATGCGCGAAACCGTCGTGATCGTGCCGAAAGTGTTGGCGGTGGTGTTGTTGCGCACGCGGTTGGTGCCATCCGATCGGAAGACGCTCGAGATTTCTTGGGACAGTCCATAGGCATTGCCGGTTACGGTATTGCCGCTGGTGACCAAGGTTACAGGCGAGCCGTAGGATTGAATGCCATCGACGGTGTTGGCCGAGAACAGGCTGTCGCTGACGGTCGCGTGTAGCGTTCCCCCGGTCCCGTAGGCGGTGATGCCGCGCTGGTTGCCACTGGCATTGACACCTTTGATCGCCGTGCGGCCGGTTCCGCTCGAGGCGACTGCGCTATAGATCCCATTGCTGGTGTTGCCGCCGAGCAAAGTGTTATCGACTTCGAGGTGGGTGAAGCCGCTGTTTTGCGCCGCAGACCACACGCCGTGAGTCGTATTGTGATTTGCTCCGCCGCCTTCGATGCGCATTCGGCCGGTGGAGCTATTCTGTCCCACGATCTCGAAGCCGTTTGCGCCGTTGGCGTTGGCGACCGTGCCAAGCGCATTGACATAAACATTACCGCCGTCGGCATTGCCCCGTATGCCGCCAAAGCCGTTATGGCTTGCCATGCTGTCGTTGAGATGCACGCGGGCAACACCGCTGGCACTGGCGTCGACGTTTACACCATAGCCTGTGTTTTCGTTGATGACCGACGAGTCGATGGTGACCGCGGTCTCGATTCCAGAACCGCTCGCCGAAATAGCGACGCCATGCCCAGTCCCATTGCCTAACAGGCGCGTATTCGATACGGTTACGGTTGCTCCGGCGCTGAAGTTGGCACCCGTCAAGTTGCCCTGAAAGAGGGAATCAATGACCTTGACTTGGCTGGCGGACTCGACCGACAGGCCGCTTCCCGAGCTGAAACCGTTGATCACACAGTTCTCGACAGAGAGGCTGGTGCCCGCGGTCATGCGTATGCCATGGGTGGCTCCCATGCTATTGATGGTGAGCCCGCGCAACAAAACCGTAATGCCGCCGGTGGCCAGCGTAATGCCGTTGGTGTCGCCCGGGAAGGCCGAGATTCCTGCATAAACCCCGTCGGGCACGATGATGGAAAGCGATTTGTTGATTGACACGGCGCCGTAGCCGCCGCTCTTGCGCACCACGATCTCGCCATTACTGTCGGTTTGCCCCATTGCGGCTGCGAAAGAGCGGCAGGGTTTGACGATCGAGCAGTTGTATGCGGTGTTGGCATCGGAGCCATCGGTGCTCACGAAGGTTCGCTGCGCCGCTTGGGCGGGGAACGAAGTGAGCGCGAGCGCGATGCAGACCAACCGGAAGAGTGAGCGACACTGCATATTGACCTCCATCCGTGGATATACGTTTTTTTCCGCCCCCCCCCGGGTTTGCCGAGCTGCGGGCACCGGTTGTTGCATATGGTGTGGAGGAATGATAGGCGCGCGTTTCCCTGTTTGTCTAGTGGGATTTTTCTGCAAAAAGAGGAAAAATCCGAAAAGAAAGATCAAGGGCCAGAACATGAGGGCGCTGGCCAGTCGCAGGGCTTGTTGTGGGCGGGACGCACGCCATGCCCGCCTTCTCTCCGATCTACAGTTTGACCAGTGTCCCGATGGTGCCCGAGGTGTTCGCCGTGGTGTTGTCGCTCAGGGTATTGTCGCCGGTCGATTGCAGGACCGCCGACGAGTCCTGAAACAGACCAACGTCGTTATGCGCGATCGTATTGCCGCTCACCACGAGCTTGGCGCCGCTGCCCACGGCCGCCAATCCGTCCAGGCCCGTATGGCTGATCAGACTTGCGCTCACCGTTGCGCGCGTCGCCCCGCCAGTGGCGTCAACCCGCACGGCGTGATAACTATTGCCACTGAAGGCGCTCATTGCGATATTCGCTTCGGTCACACTTGACGCAAGCGAATTCAGACGGACGCCGTAGAGGTTTTTGTTCGCCACGGAGTTTTGGATGTTGAGTTTCGCGGTACCGCCGCTCGAAGCTTCGGCGCGGAAACCTTCCTCGCTTCCCGAGGCTTCGGAATGGCTCACTTCGGCGGTGGTAAAAGTGCCGGCGCCGCTGCTATAGACGTTCAGTCCGTAGTCATTGTCGAGGAAACGACTGTGCGAAACGACCGCTGTGGCACCGGAAGAAATACCGGCACCGGTGATATTCGAATGCAGCAAGGAGTCCAGAATCCTCACCCTGGCGGCAGTCGCAATGTTGATTCCGGTGGAAAGACCTGAGAGCGTGCAATTCTGCACCGTGAGGCTCGCCCCCGCGGTCATATTGACACCGTTGCTGCCGCCGAGTCCATTGACGGTGAGGCCCCGCAACACCACGCCCAAACCCGCCGTGGCGATGTCGATGCCATTGCCGGAGAACACGCTGATTCCAGCGTAAACACCCTCCGGCGCGACGATAGACACCGATTTATTGATGGTTACCGGCCCATAGCCCCCCGAGCTAAGTACAATGATTTCGCCGCCGTTGTCAGTGACCGTGAGCGCGCTGCCGAAGCTGCGGCAGGGCGCAGTGTTGGAGCAGTTGCTGGCGGTGTTGGCGTCGGTGCCGCTTGTAGACACGAAGGTACGTTGTGCCGCGGCGGCGTCGCAAGTGAAAGCCAGGGCGGCGGTGAGTAGAGTAAAGCGCAATAGGACAGACTTCATGGTGTACTCCTCTCTAATTGAAGGTGGGCCTCTTGTGCCGCTGCGGCGATTGTTCGTTTGATTGAATCGCAGCGGTGCACTTATGCTACCACTCAGGCGGCGGCGCAACAAACCAGTGTGGAGGCGGGTGCGCAAGCGCAAGGTTCTGTGCACGGTTCACAAGGCACAATTGGGGGCGGCTCCTTGTGTGAATGGTCCTTCCGCTCTCGCTTCGATGATGTTGCCGCGCCACTGGCCTCAAGCGCCCCGCTTCACCAACGCCTTCATCGCCCCCTCCAGCCCCTGCAAGGTCAGCGGAAACATGCGCCCCTCCAGCAACTGTTCGACCATGCGGATCGATTGCCGGTAGGGCCAGGATTGTTGCTCCTCGGGGTTGATCCAAACCGCGTGGGGATAGGTGGTGGTCAGGCGCTCGATCCAGGTGCGCCCTGATTCTTCGTTGTGGTGCTCGATGCTGCCGCCGACTTCGCTGATTTCGTAGGGCGCCATGGCGGCATCGCCGACGAAAATGAGCTTGTAGTCGTGCGGATAGGTATGCAGCACCTGCCAAGTCGGGATGCGGTCGCCGTGACGCCGATAGTTGTCCTTCCACAAACTCTCATAGACGCAGTTGTGGAAGTAGAAGTGTTCGAGGTGTTTGAACTCGGCGCGTGCTGCGCTGAACAGTTCCTCGACGAGCTGCACGTGCGGATACATCGATCCGCCCACGTCCAGCAGGAGCAGCACTTTGATGGCGTTGTGGCGTTCCGGTACGAGCTTTAAGTCGAGGTAGCCGGCGTTTCGGGCCGTGGCATCGATGGTGTGCGGCAAGTCCAGTTCCGTCGCCGCGCCTTCGCGGGCGAAGCGCCGCAAGCGCCGCAAGGCCACCTTGATGTTGCGGGTGCCCAGTTCGATCTGGTCGTCGTAATTGCGAAACTCGCGCTTGTCCCAAACTTTGACCGCGCGGCCTTGGCGGCCGCTCTCCTGGCCGATGCGTATGCCTTCCGGGTGGTAGCCGTAGGCGCCAAAAGGTGAGGTGCCGCCGGTGCCTATCCATTTGCTGCCGCCTTGGTGCCGCTCCTTTTGTTCCTCGAGGCGCTTCTTGAATGCTTCCATCAGCTTGTCCAGCCCGCCCAGGGCTTCGATCATCGCCTTTTCTTCAGGCGACAGATCGAGTTCGCTTTTCTTCAGCAGCCATTCGAGCGGAATTTGCGCATCGGGCCCCAGCGACGCTTCCAAGCCGCGAATGTACTCGCCGAAAATGCGGTCGTAGCGATCGAAGTGCTTCTCGTCCTTCACCAGCGAGGCGCGGCCGAGAAAATAGAAGTCGTCGACGCTCGTTCCCGCCGCCCCCGCTTTCAGAGTTTCCAGCAGGGTCAGGAACTCGCGCACCGAAACCGGCACGCCACCGCGTTTCAAGCGCAGAAAAAAGTCGATCAACACGGTGTCAGCGATTCTGGCGCGAAAGAAAGACCAGTCGCTCGAACAGATGCACGTCCTGCTCGTTCTTCAACAGGGCACCATGAAGCGGCGGGATCGCCGCTTTGTTGTCTTTGGCGCGCAGCGCTTCGGGCGGGATATCTTCGGCCAGGAGCAGCTTGAGCCAATCGAGCAATTCCGAGGTCGAGGGTTTCTTCTTGAGCCCTGGCACCTCGCGCAGCGAGAAAAAGACCTCCAGCGCTTCTTTGAGCAAGGTCTTCTTGAGGCCGGGATAGTGCACGTCGACGATGCGCTCCATGGTCTCGCGGTCGGGGAACTTGATGTAATGAAAGAAACAGCGTCGCAGAAAGGCGTCCGGCAGTTCCTTTTCGTTGTTGCTGGTGATGAACACCAGCGGTCTATGCCTGGCGCGCACGAGCTCGCGGGTTTCGTACACATAGAACTCCATCCGGTCGAGCTCGCGCAGGAGGTCGTTGGGGAACTCGATGTCGGCCTTGTCGATTTCGTCGATCAGCAGCACGCAAGGCACGTTCGACTCGAAGGCCTGCCAGAGCACTCCCTTGACGATGTAATGGGCGATGTCTTGCACCCGCGGGTCGCCCAGTTGGGAATCGCGCAGGCGCGAGACGGCGTCGTATTCGTACAGGCCCTGCTGCGCCTTGGTAGTGGATTTGATATGCCATTGCAGCAGCGGCATGCCCATGGCGCGCGCGACTTCCTCGGCGAGCATGGTTTTGCCGGTTCCCGGCTCGCCCTTGATCAGCAGTGGCCGCTGCAAGGTGGCGGCGGCGTTGACCGCGAGGGTGAGATCGTGAGTGGTGACGTAGGTGTCAGTGCCTTGAAAGCGGGTTGAATCTGCCATGAAAATCCTTTGAGGGAGCGCCTGTGGCCCCGGGGCACGGGGCGCTTGAAGGAAAACAAAGCAAATATTCTACTCCGCAGCGCCTTCGGGGTCGCGCACTGCGCGCAACAGGCTTAGGCGAGAAACCGGCTTGACCAGAATATCGTCGAAGCCGCAGGCGAGTATGCGTTCGCGCTCGTGGTCAAGCGCATGCGCGGTGTAGGCGACGATGCGCAGGCCAGTCGATTTGGGCGCGGCGCGCAGGCGGCGGCAGACCTCCTCTCCGGAGATGCCGGGCATGCTCAGATCGAGCAACACCACGGCGACCGTGTTGCCAGCCAGCCATTGCAGGGCTTTCGCGCCGCTGTCCGCGGTATGAACGGTCCAGCCCTCGCGGCGCAATAAAACCGCAGCCACTTCCTGATTGACCTGATTGTCATCGACGACCAGGGCTGATTTTGCGGTTTGCGGCATGGAAGCGAAAGCCTTAGATGGCGACTGCGGCCAATATACTTGGCAGCGGCCGGAGAGGGCAAGGATAATGGGTCAAGAGCCTGCTTAGGGAGTCAGCGAAATGAGACCGCAGTTCAGCGTTTGGCTAGGCATGGGCGGGGCAGCACCGGGCGACAACGCGCGTGCGAAGGTCCTCGAGCGGCGTCTGCACTGGACGATGATCTGGATCTCTTTGCTTTCGCTCCCCGCCTTTTTTGCTGGACACGCTTTCGCGAGACCCGCTGCTGCAGCGGGTTGCCTTTGCACTCGATGCCCTGATTTTGGTGGTTTTTCTCGCCGAGCTGGCCGCCATGCTAGCCCTGAGTTCGCAGCGCACGGCATATCTGCTGCGCAACTGGCTGCACGCTGTAATTATCGTGGCCGCGGCCGCCAGCCTCTTCGGCGACTACTTTCAGTGGATTGCGACTTCCCGGATGTTGCGCATCGGCCTGGTGGCGATGTTGATGCTGCGGGCGCTGGGAGCGCTGCGGAACCTGTTCACACCTCGGGGAATTCCATTCTTGCTGGGTTTCTACGTCGCCGCGCTGACCGTGGCCGGAGCCGGGTTCTATTGGCTTGAACCTTCGATCGAGAGCTTTTGGGATGGACTGTGGCTTGCTTTTGTCACCGGCACCACCGTCGGCTATGGCGACCTCATTCCTACCACGGGCGGGGCGCGGGTTTTCGCGGTGTTTATCGTCATTCTCGGGTTTTCGATGATGTCGCTGCTCACCGCCGGAATCGTTACCTTTTTCATCGGCCGTGAGGACGAAGAGCTGCGCCAGGAAATGCACCGCGATATCCGGGCCTTGCGGCGCGAAGTTCAAGAACTGATTACAGAGGAAGAAAAAGCCCTGCGGCGGGAGATGCACCGCGATTTGCGCGCGCTCCGCGAGGAGATTGCGGTTTTGCAACGCCACTTGGACGAAGCCCCAAAGAGGGGGACCAGAACGAAGACTTGAATTGCCCATAGCAAGGAACGCAATGCCGCGCTAAACTGTTTGCACCTCGATTGGGGAGGGAAGCATGGCTCAGCTTACAGCGGATCAATTGCAACACTTGCGCGAATTGCTAGACGAGCAAGAGGCGGACGTGCGCAAGGAATATGCCGTGCAGCGCGGACGGGCAGCCGAGGCGCAATCGGCCCATCAATTCGACGAAGACTTGGATCGCGGCGAAGAGTCGGTGGCGCTGGCGCAGTCCGATGTCGATTCCGCGATCGAGGAACATTTGCGCCGGGAGTTGAACCAGATCAACTATGCCCGCCAGCGCCTGAACGACGGCAGTTTTGGCACCTGCGTCGATTGCGGCGCGCACATCGGTTATTCGCGACTGCGGGCTTATCCCACCGCCACGCGCTGCGTATCTTGTCAGAGCCGGCACGAGCAGCATGGGCGGCGGGGGCATTGAGGGAATAGGCGGGCCAGACGGCCGGGTTTCGCAGGGACGGGCTCGCCCGCGACTGCATTGCTGCCGCCCGGTTCAAATCACTTTCGAATAGCGTGCGCGCTGTTCCTGCGCGCGCAGGTAGCGGTCAAATACCATCGCCACGTTGCGCACCAGCAAACGGCCGCGGGGCGTCACGCTGATGGCCTCTTGGTCGATGCTGACCAGCCCGTCCTCCTGCAGCGCTTCGAGCGCCTGCATTTCAGGCGCGAAGTACTGATGAAAATCGATGAGGTGAGCCACTTCGACCGGCTCGAAAGCGACCTCGAAATGGCACATCAGCGATTGGATTACCACGCGGCGCACCAAGTCGTCCGCCGATAGCTCGATGCCACGCATGATCGGCAGCGCGCGCGCATCCAGGCGATCGTAGTATTCGTCCAGGGTGCGCACATTCTGGCTGTAGGTGGGCCCGACCTTGCCTATGGCGGTGATGCCGAAAGCCAGCAAATCGCATTCGGCGTGCGTGGAGTAGCCCTGGAAGTTGCGGTGCAGGCGCCCCTGGCGCTGCGCGACCGCCAGCTCGTCGTCGGGCTTGGCGAAGTGGTCCATGCCGATATAGACATAACCGGCCTGGGTGAGCCGGTCGATCGCCAGCATCAGTATCTCCAGCTTGGCATCGGGCGTAGGCATGTCGCCCTCCGCGATGCGCCGCTGCGGCTTGAAGAGGTTGGGCAGGTGGGCGTAGCTGTAGAGCGCGATGCGGTCGGGATCGGCGTCGATCACCCGGTCGAGAGTTCGATCGAAGCCAAACACGGTCTGCTTGGGCAGGCCATAAATCAGATCCACGTTGACCGAGCCGAAGCCGGCCGCGCGCGCGGCACGCATCACGGTGAGCGTTTCATCCTCGCTTTGCACCCGGTTGACCGCGCGCTGCACGGTTTCGTCGAAATCCTGCACGCCCACGCTGATGCGGTTGAAGCCGAGTTCGCCGAGCAATGCAACCGTTACTTCGTCCACTTTCCGCGGATCGACTTCGATCGAGTATTCGCCGTGGGGGCTGAACTCGAAGTGGTCTTTCAGGATGCCCATCAGGTCGCGCATTTCCTGGTGCGACAAAAAAGTCGGCGTGCCGCCGCCCCAGTGCAGTTGGCGGATTTCACGGTCGCCCTCGATGATTGCGCTTTGCTGCGCGACTTCGCGCCCGAGGTAACGAATATATTTCGCCGATCGCCCGTGATCCTTGGTGATGATTTTGTTGCAGGCGCAGTAGTAGCAGATGGTGTTGCAAAAAGGCAGATGGACGTAGATCGACAGAGGCAGGTTCACGCCTCCGACGTTGCGCTTTTTGAGCCAGTTGGCATAGGTGTCGGCGCCGAAGGCTTCGACGAAGCGATCGGCGGTGGGGTAGGAGGTATAGCGCGGGCCGGAGCGGTCATACTTCCGGATCAGGGCCGGATCGACCAAAAGCCGCGAATCCCGGATAGAGATGACGTTATCCATGAGCGGGCGACGAAACCGTCGCTCTGTAATATCGGTTCAGGACACAAACATTGAGCCACCCCGAACGATGCCAGAGCCCGGGACCCGCGGCATTGAGATGGATCAAAGCCCGGCGGTTTGCGGCAAGCGGGCTGCGTGCGTGCGCATCTCCCGGCTAACGCACAACGACCACGGGCAGCTTGGAGTGGGTCAGGACCTTCTGCGTCTCGCTGCCCAGAATCAGCCCGGCCAGCCCGCGCCGCCCATGCGAAGCCATCACGATGGCGTCGCAGCGGTGTTTGCGCGCCGCCGCCAGGATGGCCTCCCAGGGCGCGTCGGCGATGACGTGGGCGCTGCTCGCCGGAACCTGCACCGTCTCGGCGGCCTTGGTCACTTTGCCCAGAATGCGCGCCGCCTGCTCGCCGACGGCTTTCTCGTAATCTTTGCTGGACATGGTTTCCACCACCACGCCCTCGGGGTAGTAGGGCACGGGGTAGGGCGGCGCCACGTAAAACGCCACGATCTTTGCCTGGAGCGCTCCCGCGAGTGACAAGGCGTGTTTCACGGCTTTGTCGGAGAGTTTCGATCCGTCGGTGGGAACGAGAATGTTCTGGTACATGTGTTTCCTCCATTGGGCTTGGTTCATCGCGTCGAGGCGGAGCCAGCCTCGCACTTGATCACCTTAACGCGAATCATCGCTCCCTTATTGGGCTAGATCAAGTCGGGATTCGTTTTCAGTCGGCTCCGGACCCTGTGGCCGGCTCAGGCGCCTTGGCTGGTCGCGACACCAGGACTTTGTCGACTCGCTTCCTGTCCATGTCCACGATTTCGAAGCGCAGCCCCTGCCACTCGAAGTGGTCGGCCACGGCGGGAATTCGCCCGAGCATGCGCATCACGAAACCACCGAGGGTGTTGTAGTTCTCTTCGCTCGGAAGCGCTTCTTCGATTTCCAGAACCGACTTCAGTCTTTCCACCGCCACGCTGCCATCCATGAGCCAGGAGCCGTCTTCGCGGGTCACCACGTCCTGCTCCTCGGGGGCATCCGAGCTGGGGAGGTCCCCCACGATGGCGGTCAGCACGTCGGTGAGCGTCACCATGCCCTTGAGTTCGCCGTATTCGTCGACGATGAGCGCGCATTGCGCGCGCTGGCGCCGGAAACTCTCCAAGAGAGCGGTGGTGCTCACCCCTTCGGGAAGGAACAGCGCGGGGCGCAAGTGGCCTGGGAGGTCCAGCGGTTCACCAGCCAGCGCGGGCTTG
Source organism: uncultured Alcaligenaceae bacterium (assembly GCA_964517465.1). Taxonomy (GTDB): domain Bacteria; phylum Pseudomonadota; class Gammaproteobacteria; order Burkholderiales; family Casimicrobiaceae; genus JACPUX01. The sequence continues at coordinate 14,009 of CAZFEK010000034.1, read as the reverse complement.
AGCAGGTCGGTGGTACGCAGGAGTCCCACGATGTTGTCGATGCCTTCCCGGCACACGATCGCGCGTGTGTAGGGGCACTCGGCGATGCGGCGCCGAATCTCGTCCTCGGGGTCGGCCAGGTCGACGAGATAAATGTCGTTGCGGTGGGTCATGATCGCCGCAATGCGCTGATCGTCGAGGCGCAAAACGTTGGAGACGATCTCCTGCTCGCTTTCGTGGAACACACCCGCTTCGGCGCCTTGTTCCATGAGCACGTTGATTTCCTCGTCGGTCACCGGCGGCTCCTCGCTGCGGCGGGCGCCAACCAGACGCAGGATCAGCGAGGACGAGGACGACAGCAGCCACACCAGCGGCCGCACCGCCCGCGCAAACCACACCATGGGGCGCGCGATCAGCGAAGAGATGCCCTCCGGCGCCAGCAGCGCGAGGCGCTTGGGCACGAGTTCGCCCATGACCACCGAAAAATAGGTCAGACCCAGCACCACCAGGGTCAGCGCAATACCCTTGGCGTAAGGCGCCAACAGCGGGTAAGTCGCGAGCTTTTCCGCCAGCGGATCGGCCAGGACGGTCTCGCCGATGGCGCCGCTCAGGATGCCCACCGAGGTGATGCCGACCTGGATGGCGGACAAAAAATTCGCCGGGTCGTGATGCAGGCCCAGGGCGGTCTCGGCCCCCGGGCTGCCGTCGTCGGCAAGGCGTTGCAGCCTGACTTTGCGGGCCGAGACCACGGCCATCTCGGACATCGCGAAAATGGCGTTGAGAAGGATGAGCAGCAGCAGGAGCAGCAAGTCCATGAAGTAGGCCGCCCACGGCGCGCCGCCTTACGGCCCGAGAATGCGATGCCTGGCATTCTACACCCGGCATCGACCTGCGTTCGGGGCAAGGTTTGCCTTTGCGCCTTGCGCTTCCTCATGTGCTTGCTCTGTACCGGCAAGAAACCGAAGGCGGGTGAACGTCGCCGCCAGCCGTCACAACTCACGAAGCCCGCGGATTTGGTGCAAATCAACGAAACCCAAAACCCTGCCATTTGCGCAGTTGCCAGACCTTTGCCCTTTGGGCTAGTCTCGGCCGCTGTTTGCACTCGATGGTGAGCCCATGGCTGTACTGCAAATGCGGTCCCGCGCCGCCGAAACCGCGGCGGATTTCGATCACCCCGTGGCTTTGCTTTGTGCCTGCCACGAGCGGGTGCGGCATTTTGCCGGCCTGGTGCCCAAGATCGCGGCTCGCTTGACGTCCGGCGCGCCCGACCAGGCGACCCGCGAGGCGGCGGAGGGGGTGCTGCGCTATTTCGACGTGGCGGCGCAGTTGCATCACCAGGACGAGGAGGAAGACATCTTTCCGGCCCTGCGCGCGGTCTTGCGCAACGCCGCCGATGCGACGCTGGCGGCGGCCATGGACCGCCTTGAAGCCGAACATCGCGCGCTTGCCGCGGCCTACGCCGCGATCAGGCCGTCGCTGACCGCCCTCGCGGCGGGTGAGCCGGCGATGCTGACGCAAGCGCAGGCCGAGCGCTTCGCGGTGCTTTACCCGGCCCACGCCGACGCCGAGGAGCGCGAGGTTTTCGCCGTCCTGGAATCGCGCCTCGGTCAGTCAACGCTTGCCGCCATCGGGCGCAAGATGTCCCAACGCCGGGGAGTCAGACATGCCTGAGCGCTTCTGGCGCAGTTTGAGCGCCGCGCCGCATCGGCTGTTCTTTCTTTCCGGCGCGCTGCAACTTTTGCTGACCATGGCCTGGTGGAGCGTCGATCTCGCCGGGCGCTACAACGGCTGGCTGCCGGTGTTTTCCTGGACCATTCCCGCCGGACGGGCGCATCCTTTTCTCATGGTGTTCGCGCTCTACACGCTGTTCTTCTTCGGTTTCGTCATGACCGCCGGGCCGCGTTGGCTCAATGTCCCGCCGCCGTCCCACGCCCGCTATCTGACAATCTGGGGATCGATGAGCGCGGGTGTGTTGATTTTCTATCTCGGCCTGGCCGGTGGTGTCGCGCTGATCTTTCTTGCGCTCGTGCTGCTTGCCGGTGGGCTGGCGGCGGGTTTGCGGTGGTGGCTTGGTGCCATCGCGACCAGTCCGGCCGTCGACCGCTGGCATGCGCGCCTCATCGCCGTGGCACTGGCGCTGGGGGTGCTGGGCATCGCCACCTTCGGCATTGCCGTAAGCCTTGAAGAGGCCGCCTGGTACACGGCGAGCTTTACTTTGGGGCTGTGGGGGCTGGTGTTGCCGGTGTTCACGACGGTGTGCCACCGCATGGTGCCTTTTTTCTCCGCCGGCGTGCTTATGAACTACGATCCCTGGCGGCCGCGCTGGCTGCTTTTTGCCCTGGTCGGCGGGCAGTTCGCACACGGGGCCATCGCGCTGGCAGGTGCGGCGGCCTGGACCTGGCTTGCCGATCTGCCGCTGGCGGTGCTGGGGTTTTTGGTGACCTGGCGCTGGCAACTGCGGCGCAGTTTCGCCGTGCCGCTGTTGGCGATGTTGCACGTGGGTTTTGCCTGGTTCGGCCTGGCCCTGCTGCTTTCCGGAGTCAACAGCCTGTCGCTGCTGTTGCGTGGTGATGCCTGGCTGGGTCTGGCGCCTCAGCATGCGCTGGGCATAGGCTTCGCCAGTTCGCTGGTGTTGGCCATGGTGTCGCGGGTGAGTCTGGGTCATTCCGGGCGGCCGCTGATGGCCGGGGCGCTCGTCTGGGCGCTCTTCTGGCTTTTGCAGGCGGTCGTCGTGCTGCGCCTCCTGGGTGAATGGTTGCCCGGCGTGGCCGGCCCGACTTATCTCCTGGCGTCGTTGTTGTGGCTCGTCTGCTTCGGGGTATGGGCGGCGAAATTTGCGCCCATCTACGTGCAACCCCGGATCGACGGCCAGGCGGGCTGACCCAGGGCCGAAGGTCTTGGCGGACTATCTTCTCGTCAAACACCTGCACATCGCCACCGCCGCGGTGAGCATTGCCTTTTTTTTGCTGCGCGCCGTGTGGATGCTGGCCGAATCGCCGCTCCTGCAGCGCCGCTGGGTGCGCGTGCTGCCTCACCTCAACGACAGCCTGCTGCTGGTCTTCGCGCTGATTATGGTGGTGCAGAGCCGGCAGTATCCTTTCGCAGCACCTTGGCTCACCGCCAAGGTGCTGGCACTGCTCGTATACATCGTCACCGGGGCCATGGCTTTGCGTTACGCGCGCACGCCCGCGGCGCGACGGCGCTGGCTGGTGCTGGCGCTTGCCAGTGTCGCCTACATCGTTGCCGTGGCGCTCACCCGCGACGCCTTGCCCTGGCGGGCCGGCTAGCCGATCGCGGCGCGGCGGAAGCGGGCACATGAACTCGGCCAATGCGGATCGCGTCACCCTCACGCCCAACCGTCGCCTGGCGCGCGCGCTGCGCGAGCGCTTCGCCCAAAGGCAGCGCGCCGCCGGCTTTGAGGTCTGGGAGACGCCGCGTATCCTGCCCTGGGAGACCTTCCTTCGCGAGCTGTGGGAGCAGGGCCGAGCGCGGCGTTGCGCGCGCGGCGAGCCGCCGCGGCTGCTGTCGGGACTGGCGGCGGCCACGTTGTGGGAACAGGTGATCGAGGGCAGTGGCGAACTCGACACCTTGCTGCCCGCGGCGCGTGTGGTCCACGAGGTGATGGCGGCCTGGGGCGAGCTACATGCCCACGCCGGCGATCGACACGCGGTGCTCGGGCGACCGCTCACGCCAGCGGTGGCAAGCTTTGCGCGCTGGGCGGAAAGTTATGCGCAGCGCTGCCGTCAAGGACGCTGGCTGGACCCCGCCGGACTACCCGCCGCGCTCCTGGCCGATGCCGAAGCCTTGACGGCCGCCTTGCCGCGCGAGCTTGAACTGGTCGGTTTCGATCGTCGCACACCGCAGCAGGAGCTGATGCTTGCCGCCTTTGCACGTGCCGGATGCGCGCTGCATGAGGCCGAGGTGCCCAAGCCCAACCGACCGCCGCGGGTTTATGCCTGCGCCGACGCGCCGGCCGAACTGCGCGCCGCCGCCGCCTGGGCCGCGCAGCAAGTGCGCGACCCGGACCAGAAGTGCATCGCCCTGGTGTTTCCCGATCTCGCGGCGAGGCGCGCCGAGATCCTGCGCGCCTTCACCGCCGCGCTGGCGCCGGCAAGGCTCTTGCGGCCCTGGGAAGAGGCCGCGCCGGCTTTCGAAGTCTCCCTGGGGGAGGCACTCGCGGAGCATCCGCTGATCGCGCCGGCCTTGGGCCTCCTTGGCCTGGCGGAACAAGAGGCGCCGCTCGCCGACGTTTTTGCCGTGCTGCGCTCGCCTTTCCTCACCGGGGACACCGCGAACTCGCTGGCGCTCGCGACGCTCGAACGGACCCTGCTCGACGATGCCGTGACGAGCCTTACGCCGACTGCCCTTCGCCAGGCTTGCCTGCGGCGCGAAAATCTGGCGGCCAGCGCCGCGCTGCTGTCGCGTTGGCGAACCCTGCTCGATGAGGCACCCCGGCGTCAGACGGCAAGCGCCTGGCGGCGGCAATGGGAGGCCGAGCTTGCGCTATGGGACTGGCCCGCGGGGCGGCCCCTCAGCAGTGTCAACTACCAGGCGCGCGAGGCTTGGGGCGAACTGCTCGATGAATGGCTGGGCGTCGAGCCCGTCCTGGGCCAGGTCTCGCGCGCCGTGGCTTTGGCGAGCCTGCGGCGCGCGGCGGGCGAGCGCCTTTTCCAGCCCGAGGGCGGCGGCGCGCGGGTGCTTCTGCTCGGCGCGCTGGAGGCGGCGGGGCTCGACTGCGACGCGCTTTGGGTGAGCGGCCTGACGGCCCGTTTCTGGCCACGCGAAGCTCGTCCCAATCCGTATTTGCCTCTGGCCTGGCAGAAAACCGCGGGTCTGCCCGGTGTTCTGCCCGAGGCCGCCATGGCCGAGGCCCACACGCTGCTCGGGGGTTACCTCGCCCGGGCGAAGGAGCTCGTTCTCAGTCGCCCGCGATCCGAGGGCGAAGAAGCGCTGGTGCCCAGCCCCTTGCTGCGTGTTTTTGGGGTCGCCGAAGAAGCCGCGGCGGCGCCCCAGACCGATGGCGTGATCGAAGCCGTCGCGATGGCCAGCCGCAGCGAGAGCTTGCCCGAGGATGCCGGTCTGCCGCTGATGTCCGGCGGCCATGCCGGAGCTTATGCGCTCAGCGCGCAAGCGGCCTGTCCGTTTCAGGCCTATGGGCGCTTTCGCTTGGCCGCCGAATCCTGGCCTGAACCACAAATCGGCTTGAGCGCGGTGGATCGCGGCAAGCTCGTGCATTGGGCGCTGGAACACCTGTGGTCCAAGCTGCGCGACCAAGCCACTCTGGCGGCACTCGATGCCGAAGAACACCAACGCCGCATCGCCCTGGCCGCCGAGTTCGCCTTGGGCAAACTAGGCGACAGGCGCTGGGCCAGGTTGCCGCAGTTCGTCCGCGTCGCCGAACGAGAACGCCTGGTTCGATTGCTAAACGCGGAACTACAAATCGAAGCACAGCGCCCGCCCTTCGCGTTGCTCGCGCCCGAGGGCGAGGCGCGCTACGAACTGGCAGGCTTGTCGCTGCACCTGCGCCCCGATCGGATCGACCAACTCGCCGATGGGCGCTGCCTGGTGATCGACTACAAAACGGGGCGCGCGCCCAAGCCCGCCGAGTGGACCGAGCATCCACCCCGCGACGCGCAACTGCCGCTCTACGCCCTGGCCCAAGCCGACAAGGGCGTCGCCGGGATTTTGGTTTTGCGTCTGGCGGATGGGGCCTGCAATCCTGCGGGCCTGGTGGCCGACTCGAGCATCTGGCCCGGTTTCAAAGGCATCGCCGAATCTGGCCAAGGCCAGCCACTAACCGATTGGCCCGCGCTGCTCGAATTCTGGCGCACCGCACTCTCCGGCCTGGCGGCGGATTACCTGGCCGGGCGCGCCGAACTCAAGCCGCGTGAGCCCGAGGTTTGCCGCCGCTGCCCCTTGCCGGCCTTGTGTCGCATCGGGGAGATCGGTGCCATCACCGAGGCCGAAACGTCCGAGGGAGAGGCCGATGCCTGAGGCGCTCAGACCCGACGCCGCGGTGCGCCTGCGGGTGCTCGATCCCACCCGGTCGTTTTTTCTGCGCGCCCCGGCGGGGTCGGGCAAGACCGGTCTGCTGGTGCAACGCGTGCTGAAGCTCCTGGCGCTCGTGGCGCAGCCCGAAGAAATTCTCGCCATCACCTTCACCCGCAAGGCCGCGGGCGAGATGCTCGAACGCGTGCTCGCCGCACTTGCCTTGGCCACCGGGCCGGAACCGGCCGATGCCTACGCGCGTGAGACCTGGGTCCTGGCGCGCGCCGCCTTGGCGCGCGACGCTTCCTGTGGCTGGAACTTGCGCGAGCAGCCGGGGCGCTTGCGTATTCAGACCCTCGATGCCTTCTGCGCCGCGATCGCGCGGCGCCATCCCTTGCAGGCCGGACTCGGCGGGGTTTTCGAAACCACCGAGGAGGCTGCGGCGCTCTATCAGGAAGCCGCGGCGCGCACGTTATCGAGCGGCCCGCCCGGTGCCTGGACGGTGTTGCTGCGCGCTTTGGACAATCGTGTCGATGAACTGGTCGGCGCTCTTGCCGAGCTGCTCGCCAAACGCGAACAGTGGTTGCCGCTGTTGGCGGGGTTCGATCCCGAGGCCAGGGCCTTGGCCGAAAAGTCGCTCGCCGAAGTGGTGCGCGAGCGGCTAGTCGAAGTACGTGAAGCGTTGAAGGACTTCCCGGCGGATGAACTCGGCGCGGTGTTGCCGGAGATCATCGCCAATACCGGCGCGCACGGCGATCTGGCGGCACTGGCGGGGCTGTGGGGTCTGCCCGCGGCCGAGCCGCAAGCGCTGCCGCAGTGGCAGGCTTTGGCCAAGCTGTTGTTGACCACTAGCGATACGCCCCGCAAGCTGCTGGGGCCAGAGCAAGGCGTGCTCAAGCCTTCCGAGGTCCGCGGCGAGGAAAAAGCGCGCCGCGAAGTCTTCAAGAAGCGGGTGGTGGCGCTCGCCGGGGGCCTGGGCGAAGCTGGAGCAAACGCCCTGGCTTTGGCCAGCAAACTCCCCGCACCGGCGTATTCGCCGGCGGCCTGGGAACAGGTCAGCGCCGCGGTGCGGCTCCTGATCCATGCGGCGGCGGAACTCAAAGTGGTGTTCGCCGAACGCGGGGCGGTCGACTTCACCGAAACCGCCTTGGCGGCGGTGGCGGCCCTGGGCAGCGCCGATGCGCCCACCGATTTGCTGCTGGCACTCGATTACCGCATTCAGCACATTCTGGTCGATGAGTTCCAGGACACCTCGCAACTGCAAATCGACCTCTTGCAGCGGCTCACCGCGGGCTGGGGCGGCGAAGCCGGGCGCTCGCTGTTCCTGGTAGGTGATGGCATGCAATCGATTTACGGTTTTCGCAATGCCCGGGTCGATCTCTTCCGTGAAGTTTCGGAGGAGGGCATCAACGGCTTGCCGCTTCGCAATGAGGCCTTGAGCAGTAATTTCCGCGCCAGCACGGCGCTGGTGGCCTGGGTCAATGCCGTTTTCGGGCGCCTCGGTTCGCCCCTGAGCCGGGGTTTCTTTGTTCCCGCCGTGGCCGCGCGCCCCGATGGCCAGGCGCCGCGCTGGCACCGTCTGGCCGACAGGAGCAGCGAGGCCCGGCGGGTGGTGGAAGTCGTCGCGGCGGCGCGCCAGGCCGAGCCTGATGGACACATCGGCATTCTGGTGCGGGCACGGTCGCATCTCGATGCCATCGTGCCGGCCTTGAAGGAGGCGGGAGTTCCTTTCCAGGCGGTGGACGTCGATCCTTTGGGCGACTTGCCCGTGGTGCAGGATCTGCTGATGCTCACCCGGGCCCTGCTGCGCCCGGCCGACCGGCTCGCCTGGCAGGCGCTCTTGCGCGCGCCCTGGGTGGGGCTCACCCTGGCCGAGCTCACCGCGCTTGCCCAGACCCAAGGCGAAGCACCCTGGTCGGCGCAGTCGCTGCGGGCGGCCACGGTCGACTGGCCCGCCGCGTCCGCCGCGCGCCTCGACCGCTGCCTGGCCGCGTTGGAGCCGGCGCTGCTCGCCTGCCGGCGACAGGCGCTGCGGCCTTTGGTCGAAGCGGTTTGGTTGGGCCTGGGCGGGCCGGGCGCTGTCGACGCCGAGGGACGCGAAGCGGCAGCCATGTTCCTGGCGACGCTGGCCCGGCATGAAGTGGCGGGCGGCGTGCCCGAATGGCCGCGCTTCGAGCGCGATTTGCGCGCGCTTTTCGCGCCGCCGGCAGCCAGCGCGGGACCGCGGCTGTCGATCATGACGCTGCACAAGGCCAAAGGTCTGGAATTCGATACGGTCATTCTTCCTGGTCTGGATCGCAAGGCCCCGGGCCGGGGGCGACCGCTTTTGCGCTGGCGGGCCCAAGGCCACCGGCTGTTGCTCTCGCCCATGCCGGCGCGAGGAAGCGACAAAGATGCCATCGACCGTTTGCTCGACACCCTGGAGGCGGCCGACCAGGATGCCGAGCGCCTGCGGCTGGCTTACGTCGCCCTTACGCGGGCCAAAACCAGCCTGCACCTCCTGGCCGTCGTGCCCGAGAGGCCCGGCGGCAAGGCGCCGGCGCCCGCGGCGGGGAGCCTGCTGCACAGGCTTTGGGCGGGTGTGGCCGACGAAGTGCTGGCGCGGCCGCTAGAGCTGGTTGGCGGGGTGCCGCCGGTTGGGGCCCGGCCTGGCGCGAGAAAACGCCTCGCCCTCGATTCGCCGTTGCCGCAGTGGCCCGCCGCGCCTGGGCCGGCGGCTTCGCTGGCGGAGCGCGAAGTAGCGCCGGCGCCGCCTTTCGATTGGGCGCAGGAAGAAGCGCGCCTCATCGGCGTGGTCACCCATCGCCTGCTGCAACACCTCGCCCGGGAAGGACCGGACGCCTGGGGCGAAAGCCGGCTCAAGGGCTTGGCGTCTTTGGCGCGCAACCTCTTTGCCGACCTGGGCCTCGCGGCCGAACGTATTGCCGAGGCCAGCCTCGCCACCATGAGGGCGCTCGCCCAAACGCTCGACGACCCGCGCGGGCGCTGGATTCTGTCTCCCGAACACGTGGCGGCGCGCAGCGAGTGGGCCTTGAGCGGGCGGGTCGGCGGGGAGATCCGCAGCGTGGTGGTCGATCGCAGCTTCGTCGATCAGGGCACTCGCTGGGTCATCGACTACAAAACCGGCATCCACACCGGCGGAAATCTCGAAGCCTTCTTGGATGCCGAAGCCGAACGCTACCGCCCGCAGCTCGAGGCTTACGCGGCCATGGTCGCGCGGCTGGATTCGCGGCCCCTGCGCCTGGGCCTTTATTTCCCCCGGCTGGGTGGCTGGCGGGAGTGGGCTTGGAAGCCCTCGGGCTTATAACGAAACGCCATATAAAACAAAAAACAAATTCATTCCGTCTATTTTGGCGCCTTGTTAGCATCCATTCGTCGCGCAATCCCTGCGCTGAACGAAGTTAAGGGAAATACGAGTGGACCTGGTGCAAACCCTGTCGGGATTCGTCGTCGGGCTGATCGTCGGCTTGACCGGCGTCGGCGGTGGCTCTTTGATGACGCCGCTTCTGGTGCTGGGATTTGGCATTGCGCCGGCCACGGCGGTGGGCACTGACCTCCTGTACGCGGCGATCACCAAATGCGGCGGAGTCTGGGTCAATTCCCGGCGCGGCAGCATCGATTGGCAGGTGGCAGGCTTCCTGGCGCTGGGGAGCTTGCCTGCGTCTATGGCGATGATCTGGACCCTGCACCATTTCGCAGTCCAGCGCTCGCATTTCGAGAGCTTGATCACTACCACGCTGGGTGTGGCGCTCATCCTGACGGCAATTGCCATCTTCTTGCGGGGTCGGATACGCGAGCTGGGTGCCCGCTGGGGCATGGATGCCGGCAGCGAAAAGGGGGGGCGCTTGGCTCGTCCTGGCCTGGTAGTCGCCGCAGGCGCGCTGCTGGGTGTGCTGGTGACGATCTCCTCGGTGGGAGCCGGTGCGTTGGGCGTGGCGATTTTGTTTTTCCTCTTTCCCCATCTGAGCACTTTGCGCATCGTCGGCACCGACATCGCCCATGCCGTTCCGCTGACCTTGGTGGCTGGCCTGGGCCATGCCACGCTGGGCACCATCGATTGGAGTTTGCTGCTGGCACTCCTGGCCGGCTCGCTGCCGGGCATTTATCTGGGCAGCCATTTGGCGGCCAAAGTCCCTGAGCTTTGGCTGCGTTCGGCCTTGGCTGCCATGTTGCTGCTGATCGGCGGCAAGTTCGTTCTTTGAGGTATCGGACATGTACCGCTACGACCACTACGACCAGGCGATGATCGACGAGCGCGTGAAGCAGTTCCGCGATCAGACGCGCCGCTTTCTCGCCGGCCAACTGAGCGAAGACGAGTTTCGGGTCTTGCGTCTGCAAAACGGGCTCTACATCCAGCGCCATGCGCCCATGCTGCGCATCGCCGTTCCCTACGGCCTGCTGGCGAGCCGCCAGCTGCGCCAGTTGGCGCACATCGCGCGCAAATACGATCGCGGTTACGGCCACTTCACCACCCGCCACAACCTGCAATTCCATTGGCCGCGGCTCGAAGCGGTGCCCGACATCCTGGAAGAACTGGCCACGGTGCAATTGCACGCCATCCAGACCAGCGGCAATTGCGTGCGTAACGTGAGCACCGATCAATTCGCCGGTGTGGCGGCGGATGAAATCGTCGACCCGCGGCCTTTCTGCGAGATCATCCGGCAGTGGTCCACGTTCAACCCCGAGTTCGCCTATTTGCCGCGCAAATTCAAGATCGCGGTTTGCGGCGCGACGGAGGACCGTGTCGCCACGCTGATTCACGACATCGGCCTCTACGCGCGCCGCACCGACGATGGCGAAGTGGGCTTCAAAGTGGTGGCGGGCGGGGGCCTGGGTCGCACGCCCATGATCGCCGCGGTGATCCGCGAGTTCCTGCCTTGGCGGCATCTTCTCACCTATCTCGATGCCATCCTGCGGCTCTATAACCGCTACGGCCGCCGCGACAACAAATGGAAGGCGCGGATCAAGTTCTTGGTGAAAGACCTCACCCCCGAGGTCTTTGCCAAGGCCGTGGAAGATGAATGGCAGAGCTTGCGCGACGGCCCGGCCACACTCACCGAGGCGGAACTCGATCGCGTCGCCCGCCATTTCGATGCGCCCGCCTACCGGGAGCTCGCCGACGAAAGCCGCGCCCTGCAGCGATCCGGTGAGGTCGATCCCGCCTTCGGCCGGTGGCTCGCGAGAAACGTCCATGATCACAAAGTGCCGGGCTACGCCATCGTCACGCTGTCCTTGAAAGCGCCGCGCACCGTGCCCGGCGACGTCACCGCGGCGCAGATGGAAACGATCGCCGATCTGGCCGATCGCTACAGCTTCGGCGAACTGCGGGTTTCGCACGAACACAATCTCGTGCTGGCCGACGTGCCGCAAAGCGATCTTTTCGCGGTGTGGCTGGCCGCGAAAAAAGCGGGGCTCGCCACACCGACGGTGGGGCTCATCAGCGATCTGGTTTGCTGCCCTGGCGGCGATTACTGCTCCCTCGCCAACGCGAAATCGATACCCGTCGCCGAGGCCATACGCCGCCGCTTCGAAGACCTCGATTACGTGTTCGACCTGGGCGAGATCGACCTCAATATCTCCGGCTGCGTCAATGCGTGCGGGCATCATCACCTGGGCCACATCGGCATTCTGGGTGTGGACAAAAACGGCGAGGAGTTTTACCAAATCACACTCGGCGGCCAGCAAGGCGCGGCGGCCAGGCTGGGCAGAGTGCTGGGTCCTTCGCTGCCGCAAGCGGAAGTGGCCGATGCGGTTGAGCGGCTGATTGCGGTTTTTGTCGAACGTCGTTATCTGGACGAGCGCTTCATCGATACGGTGGAGCGCCTCGGCTTGGAACCTTTCAAAGAGCGTGTGTATGGACAGCGTGAAGCGCGTCATTCTCGATCGCAAAATCGTCAGCGATCTCTGGTCGCGGCCTGAGGCTCCGGAGGCGGTGGCGCCGCGGGACGACGTGCTGATCGCGTGGTCGTGGTGGGTGGCCGATCGGGCGCGCTGGCTGGCGCACGAAGGCCGCATTGGCGTGGTCGCGCCGGTGGATGCCGACCCCGCGGTGTTGGCGGCGGATGCCAAGTATTGGTCGGTCATCGCCATCGACTTCAGCAAACACAACGACGGCCGCGGCTTCAGCTTGGCGAGGCTCTTGCGCGAGCGTTATCGCTATCACGGCGAGCTGCGTGCCGTGGGCGAGGTGTTGAAAGACCAGTTGTTTTATCTGTCGCGCTGCGGCTTCAACGCCTTCGCCGTGCGCGCCGATCGCGATATCGAAGACGCCTTGCGTTCGCTCGATGATTTTCCCGAAGGCTATCAGGCGAGCGTGGAGAGGCCGGTGCCGCTATTCCGCCGCCGTTTTTCCGAAGAGGCGATTCATGGTTGACCACCGGTCGAGCGCAAGCCCCGCCATTGATGGCGGGGTCAGCGAGACGAAGCGTAGGCCAGGGGCCGCCGGCCCCGCTCAAACTTGTGGCGAGGAAGCCCCATCCTTCCAGGGCGGGGTGAATCACACCCAGACGCTGGGCACCAAAGTGGCCGAAGCCATTGCGCTCCTGCAAAAAATCGAGCGCGAATTCCAGCCGGCAGCCTTCGCCACCAGCCTCGGCGCCGAAGACATGGTGCTGCTCGACCTGATCGCCAAGCACGCGCCGGGCATCGACGTGTTCACCCTCGACACCGGCCGCTTGCATCCGGAAACCTACGAGTTGCTCGCCAGAATCGGCGAACGTTACCGCACCAAGGTGAAAGTGTTTTTTCCCGAAGGCGGCGCGGTCGAGCGTCTGGTCAAAATCGACGGCATCAACGGCTTCTACGACAGCATCGCGCAGCGCAAATCCTGCTGCGAAGTGCGCAAGGTCGAGCCGCTGCGCCGCGCCTTGGCCGGCAAACGCGCCTGGCTCACCGGCCTCAGGCGCGAACAAAGCCCCACGCGCACCGAGGTAAAAGTCCAAGAACAAGATGCCGTCTTCGGCTTGACCAAGTTCAATCCGCTGCTGGATTGGTCGCACTTCGAAATCTGGTCCTACTTGCGGCGTCACGAAGTGCCCTACAACGCACTGCACGATCGCGGCTTTCCCAGCATCGGCTGCGCCCCCTGCACCCGCGCCATCGCCCCCGGCGAACATCCCCGTTCGGGGCGCTGGTGGTGGGAAAACGCCGACACGAAGGAATGCGGGCTTCACGCGAAGCCTGCATTCGTCGGCGTTTCGGCGCAGGCTCACCGCGGCGCAGCCGAGGTGAAGGCGCCGGTAGGCGCCGGCCGGAGCCAAAACCCGCAAGCAAAAGAAGACGGGCTTCACGCGAAGCCTGCATTCGTCGGCGTTTCGGCGCAGGCTCACCGCGGC
>CAZFEK010000034.1:0-608 GCA_964517465.1 uncultured Alcaligenaceae bacterium | reverse complement strand
GCCGGAGCCAAAACCCGCAAGCAAAAGAAGACGGGCTTCACGCGAAGCCTGCATTTGCTGAGACTTTGGACAATGAGGACGAAGCATTGACGTCGGCTTCCAACATCACGCGCGCCCCCGCGCATGCGGCCCACGCGCCCACTTCACGCAGCCGTGCCTTGCGCGCGGCACGCCCTTCGCATGTCGAAGTCAAGGTCGCAAGCCCGGACCCGTTGACGCCAGACGAAATCGAGACCATACGCCGGGAGTCGGTAGCATGAACGCACTACACACAGAACGCATCGACCGAGCCTGGGAGCGTACTCAATCCCGCGCCAGCAGGCCCACCGCACCACAGGCCGCACGCGCGGGCCATCGCGGTTTGGCGCATGCCCACGCGGAGCGGCCCGCAGCGGAAAACCTGGCGCCGAACGAACTGGAAATCTTGCGCCGAGAGGCCGTGGCATGAGCGCGCCCGCCGGGCCGTCCCAAGGGCGCGCAAGCGAAACGCCGGAGCGGGCGAAGCCCGCGAACCGAACTCACCCCCTTCCCCGGGAAGGGGGATGGGGGGAAGGTCCACGGCGGCCCGCCGGGCCGTCCCAAGGGCGCGCAAGCGAAACGCCGGAGCG
>CAZFEK010000033.1:0-51001 GCA_964517465.1 uncultured Alcaligenaceae bacterium | reverse complement strand
GCAACTGCGCCGGCTTGAGTTCGACGCGGTACTGCCGCACTTCGCCGCCGATCGGGATCACCTGGGCGATGCCCGGGATGGTCAGCAGGCGCGGCCGCATCACCCAGTCGGCGTATTCGCGCACCTGCATCGGACTGACCTTGGCCGGATCCGCATTTGGGTTGATGGGCAGGGCGATGAGCAGGATCTCCCCCATGATCGAGGAAATCGGGCCGAGCTGCGGCACGATGCCTTCCGGCAGCTGCTCGCGCACCAGGTTCAGGCGCTCGCTGATCTGCTGGCGGTTGCGGTAGATGTCCGAGCCCCACTCGAATTCGACATAGACGATGGACAGGCCGATGCCCGACACCGAGCGCACGCGGGTGACGCCGGGCATGCCGTTCATGCTCGATTCGACGGGAAAGGTGACGAGCTGCTCGACTTCCTCCGGCGCCATGCCGCCGGCCTCGGTCATCAGCGTCACCGTCGGCTTGTTGAGGTCGGGGAAGACGTCCACCGGCATCTGGCGCACCGTGAGCGCGCCGTAGATCACCAGCAGCAGCGACACGCCGACGACGATCAGCCGCTGCTTCAGGCTGGCGTGAATGATGTAATCGAACATGGCTATCTGACCTGGGCCAGCAGGCCGGCGCCTTCGGTGACGACGCGTTCGCCGTTGTTGATTCCGGAAATCGCCGCCGCGCGGGTCGCGTCGAGCGGCGCCACGCTCACTTTGCGCAGCACGAAGCGTTCCGCCCCGTCGCGCACCCACACCGCCGTCTCGCCGGCACTGACTTTCACCAGCGCGGCCTGCGGCAGCGCCGCGCCCTTGACGGTGCGCGCGGTCTGGGCGATCACCTTGAGCGGCTGGCCGACGGCCACGGGAGCATTTGCCGACTTGACGCGGAACAGCAGCGGCAGCGCCTGCTCGCGCAGCTGCCGGCCGCCGCCGACGAACTGCAATTCCAGCGTGCCGCCGGGCAGCGGCGACGAGGCCGCGGCGATGCCCTCCGCCAGCGCCGGATCGTAGGCCAGCGCCTCCACCGCCAGGCGCGCCGGGTCGATCACTTCGAAGAGGATCTCCTTCGCTTCCACCACCTGGCCAACCACCACGTTGGCCGCGCCGATCACGCCGGACACCGGCGCGACGAGCGGCTCGGGCGCGCCGATGCTGGCGCCGACGGCTGCGCGGCGCTTCTTCAGCGCGTCGACCTCGAGGCGTGCCGTCTCGATGGCCGATGTCGACACGACACCTTCGAGCTGTTCGTAACGGATCCGCTTGCGTTCTGCGATGGCCAGTTGCGCGTCGATTTCGGCGAACTGCGCCTGCTGGTTGCCGCGCTCGATGCTCGAGGCCGTGGGGCGCAGGAAGGCGAGCACCTGTCCCCGGGCGACCTTCTGCCCCAGCGTCGGCAGTCCCTTCGGGCCGGCCTCGATGCGGCCGGTTTGGGTCGCCTGGATGCGCCCGCCGGCGTTCGGGTCGGCGATGACCTTGCCGTTGAATTCGACGGTCGCCGCCAGGCTGCCGACCTCGGCCACCACGTGGCGCAGACCGAGCTGGCGCTGCACGGCCTTGGGCACGAACAGGCTGCCGTCGGGAAGTCGCTGCGCCGCCGTCGCTTCGGGAGGCAACGATCCCACCACTGCGGATTTGGCGGCGGCTGCGGGCTTCTTGTCCTGGCTGTGGTCCTCGTCGCCGTGGGCGGTGGCCCGCCCGGCGGCAAGCCCCAATAGCACCGCCGTGACAACGGTCGCAATATTCACTCGAGACATCGGTTCCATTCCTTAGTGTTTGCGGTTCTTCATGCGGCGGCGCACGACGACGAGTCCGGCGCCGGCCAGCAGCAGCGCGCCCGAGGCGCCCCACACGGTCCATTCGCCCCAGCCGTGGGCATGCTCGATACCGGCTGCCGGCAGGGCGAGGTCGAGTGTGGCGGTGAGCAGGTCGGCGGCATCGCGCGCCTGCACGGAAATCGTCAGGGGGTGCCTGCCGGGTTGAGCGAACGCGTGGCTCGGTACCGAATACACGCCGGGCGCGACTTGGGCCGCGACGGCCTTGAAGGTTCCGCTCTCGACCTCGACCTCGGCGTCGGGCACTGGCGCGTTGTCGGCGTAGCGGTCGAGATAGAGGGTCAGCTTCTCCTTTGCCAGCACGGCGACCAGCTCGAATTCGTCGGACTGCGCGAACGTGCGCGGCGCAATGCCGACACTCATTTCAGGCTTCGCGGCCTCGCCATGGCTGTGGCCGTCGCTGCTGTCCCCGCCCGCGTAGGCCAGGGCGGAAATGAGAAAGACCATCGAACCAAGAATGGTGCGGACGTAGTTCACGGCAGAACCCCCAGAACTTGTTTGAGACGAGAGTGGGCCGCCGCGCGCGCGACCTGCTGGCGGTTGAGAAAGGCTTCGGCCTCGAAGGCGCCGGCGCGTACGCGCAGCAGCGTCGTCAAGTCCGATTCGCCGAGGGAGAAGGCCTTTTCGGCGAGGCGCAGGTTGTCGGCAGTCAGTTCGCGGCGTACCGAAGCCATAGCGAACTGGCGCTCCGCGGCGGCGAGATCGAGGCGCGCCTTTTCCGCGTCGAGTTGCAGCCTGAGTTGGGCCAGCGATAGTTCGGCATCGGCCTGCAACGCTTCGGCGCGGGCGGCCGAGCTTTCCTGGCGCACGCGCGCGCCGAAGGAAAACGGGATCGTCAGCTTCACGCCGACGGTGTTGGCGTAGGGCTCGGCGAATTCTCCCCGCTCGCGCACCACGCGCACGGCGAGCTCCGGCGCATCGCGGCGGGTTTCCAAGGCGACCCGGAGCTTGGCGCGCGCCGTCCTGGCAGCGGCGGCGACGGCGGCAAGTTGCGGATGATCCAGCCCGGGTAAGTCGCGCAGCGACTCACTAGCCTCCCCTCTCCCCTCGCGGGAGAGGGGTTGAAGCTGAGGGCCGACCGGCTCGCGCGCCGCGACGGCGGCCTCCGCCGCCAGCACGGAGGGTGCGGCGGCGCCCGTGAGATTGCGGTAGATCTGTTCCGCCTGCAGCAAAGCGGCCTCCGTCTCGATCGCTTCCGCTTCCGCGGCAAGACGTTCGTCTTGCGCCAGGTTGGCATCGATCCGCGCCAGGTCCCCGGCCTTGAAGCGGCGCAGCACGTCCGCTTCCAGCGCGTTTGCCGTCGTCGCCCGACGCCTGGCCAGGTCGCGGGCATTGCGGGCGGCGGCAACGGTCCACCAGGCTTCGCGCACCTCGCCCGCGATCTGCAGACGCAGGGCAGCGCGGCGCGCGGCGACTTCCATCACGGCGCTTTCCGCCTCGGCCGCGCGCGCCGCCTGCTGCCCAGGCAGCCAGAGCGGGACGGCCATCTCGACCTCCCATTCCTGCTTGCCGCGGTTCTTGTTGAGACGGTCGTTAAGGCTGGAGAGCGACATCGAGGCGGGCCCGGGGGTGATGCCGGCCGCCACGTCAGCGCGGGCCCGCGCCTCATCCTCGCGCGCCGAGACAGCGGCTGCCTGCGGATGGCGGGTCCAGGCCTGCTCCAGCGCATCGCCGAGGCTCTGGGCATAGGCCGGCCAGGCGATTGCCAGCCCGACCAGCAGCATCGGTATTGTTTTCATCGGGGCTTGTCCTCCCTTGTTCATGGTGGGCATGATGCTTTCAGCCACCCAACTAAAAGCTGACAGAAGCATTACAAGTTTGTAATCTTCGAAAATCGGGGGTCCGCGCATGCACAATTGGCCCGCGTGACCACGTCCACAAGGGATGCGATGAAAATCCTGATCGTCGAAGACGAGCCGAAGATCGGCGACTACCTGAAGCAGGGCCTGTCCGAGGCCGGCTTCGTGGCGGACCTGGTGCGCGACGGGGTTGACGGCAGGCACCTGGCGCTGACCGACGACTACGATCTGGTGGTACTCGATGTCATGCTGCCGGGACTCGACGGCTGGCAGGTGCTGCGGGAAATCCGGCAGGCGGGACGGCACATGCCCGTGCTGTTCCTGACCGCCCGCGATCAGGTCGAAGACCGGGTGAAGGGACTGGAACTGGGCGCGGACGATTACCTCGTCAAGCCGTTCGCTTTCTCGGAACTGCTGGCACGGGTGCGCACGCTTCTGCGCCGGGGCAAATCCAAGGAACCTGAACTGCTCCAGGTTGCCGACCTGGATCTGGACCTCCTGCGGCGCCGGGTGACGCGCGCCGGAAAACGCATCGATCTCACCGCCAAGGAATTCGCCCTGCTCGAACTGCTGCTGCGCCGTCAGGGCGAGGTGCTGCCGCGTTCCCTGATCGCCTCCCAGGTCTGGGACATGAATTTCGACAGCGACACCAACGTCATCGAAGTTGCCATGCGACGGCTGCGGGCGAAGATCGACGACGATTTCGAGCCCAAGCTGATCCGCACCGTCAGGGGCATGGGTTACGTCCTCGAAAATTCCGAGACGACATGAAGCGCCCCCAGTCGATCACCTTCCGGCTCACGCTGTTCTTCTCCACGGCCTCGACCGTCGTCCTCATAGTGATCGGCTACTGGGTCGGCGTAGCGGTGGAGATGCACTTCGAGGAACAGGACCGGCACGAACTCGAGGGCAAGCTGGCGCTGATCCGCCACACCCTGTCGAAGGCGCACTCGCCGAACGATCTGGAAAACGTTGCCCAGCGGCTCGAGGACGCCCTCGTCGGGCATCACGGCCTGTCGATTTCGGTCGTCGGGCCGGATCGGCGCCTGCTGTTCGCGTCGCCGGATGCGGCGCTGCTTGCTCCGCTGCTGGAGAAACAGTCCGGCTTCGATGCTTCCAAATCGTCGGGGGCCGTAGTGTGGTCGCAGGACGGGCAGGTCTACCGGGGCATTGTCGCAGCGGCGGCAACAGCTATCCCCGGCGTGGCCCCCGCCACGGCCGCCCTTGCCCTGAATATCGGTCATCACCTTGACTTCCTGGCGGCATTCCGCAAGAGCCTCTGGCTGGCCGTCGCCATCGGCATCCTGCTGACGGCGCTGCTCGGCTGGATCGCCGCACGCAGGGGACTGGCGCCGGTGCGCGACATGGCGCAGGTGGCCCGCGGCATCTCCGCCAGCCGCCTTGAAAACCGCCTGACGCTCGACAGCGTGCCGGTGGAACTGGTCGAACTGGCGCTCGGCTTCAACGATATGCTTGCCCGCCTGGAGGATTCCTTTCGGCGCCTGTCGGACTTCTCCTCGGATCTGGCCCACGAACTGCGCACTCCCATCAGCAACCTGATGACCCAGACGCAGGTGGCCCTCTCAAAGGCCAGATCGGCCGACGAGTATCGCGAAGTGCTCTATTCGAACCTGGAGGAGTACGACCGGATTGCCCGCATGATCGGCGACATGCTGTTCCTGGCAAAGGCCGACAACGGCCTGATCGTTCCGCACAGCGAGCCCGTCAACCTGGCCGAGGAAGTGCGGCAGCTTTTCGACTTTTACGAAGCCCTGTCGGAAGAACAGGGCGTTCGCCTGGCCCTCGCCGGCGAGGGCGGAATTCAGGGCGACAGGCTGATGCTGCGCCGCGCCCTCGGCAACCTGCTGTCGAATGCCATTCGCCACACCTCGCGCAACGGCATGATCGAAGTTCGCATTGACCAGCCGGCCCCGGGGGAAATCCGCCTGACGATTGAAAACCCCGGCGAGACGATTCCGCCCGAGCACCTGCCACGCCTGTTCGACCGTTTCTACCGGGTCGACGCGTCGCGGCACAGATCGCATGAAGGCGCCGGCCTGGGCCTGGCCATCACCCGATCGATCGTCGAGGCGCACGGCGGGAGAGTCACGGTTCACTCCGAGCATGGAGTCACGTGCTTCGAACTCCATATCCCTCCCCCAACTACATGCCGCGAAGAAGTCGACGCATTCTTTGCCGTAGGACATGGTGAGCCGGATGCGGAGGGAAAGCACCAATGACGGGCACCATACTCGACTCCACGATCAGATGCCCTTGCTGCGGTTATGTCAAAACCGAGCGAATGCCCTCGCATGCCTTTCAGCGGTTCTATGAATGCGAAAGATGCCGCACACTGCTGAAGCCCAAATCCGGCGATTGCTGCGTATTCTGCTCATACGGAGACCTGCCATGCCCGTCTATTCATGCCCCCGCAATTCAATAGGGAGGCGAGGCAACGTCCAGTGGCGCGGATTAACCATCTACCTGCTTTCGGCCTGGCGAGTGCTCTACGCCGCCCAGCGCGAACACCGGCTGGCCACCAGCGGCCCGTACGCGCGCCTGCGGCATCCGCAGTACCTGGGCTTTATTCTCGTCATGAGCGGCTTCCTGGTGCAGTGGCCGACGCTGGTTACGCTGGCGATGTTCCCGGTTCTGGTGTTCATGTACTGGCGCCTCGCCCGCCGTGAAGAGCAGGACATCGCCGCCGAGTTCGGCACGAGCTACGCTCAGTATCGGGCGAAAACGCCCGCCTTCTGGCCCTGGCCCAAGCGCTGAAGCGCGCCATCTCAGGCCATGGCATCATGCAGCCGCATCACCCTCAACGGAGCCCAAGATCATGTTTTCCCCTCGCCGACGCCTCTTGCTGCTCGCCGCCTTGGCGCTTCCCGCGGGCTGCGCCGTAGCCCAAGCGCCACCCGAACTGGTGGTCCACAAAGACCCGCATTGCGGCTGCTGCGGCAAATGGGTGGACCACCTTCGCGCCGAGGGATTTCAGGTCAAGACGATCGACACTGACGATCTCGACGCGGTGAAGCGGCGCCTCGGCGTGCCCGCGGCCTTGTCATCCTGCCATACCGCGGAATTCGGGGGCTATGTGATCGAAGGTCACGTGCCGGCCAGCAGCCTGCGGCGCCTGTGGCGCGAGCGGCCGCAATTCGCCGGGCTGGCCGTTCCGGGCATGCCCTTGGGTTCACCGGGCATGGAAGTGCCCGGTCAGCGCGAAGCCTACGAGGTCAAGAGTTTCGATCGCCAGGGCCAAGTCCAGGTCTTTGATCGTTTCGTTTAGTCACTCAGCAAGGAGTCGATCATGAAGCGTCGTGTCATTGCCATGTTGTTGGCCGCGGCCAGCCTCGCCGCGGGCGCCACCGAGCTCATTCCGGGCCAAGGCGTGGTCAAGAAAATCCGCTCGGAGACCGGGGTGATCAATCTCGCCCACGAACCGATAGCGGCCCTCAAGTGGCCCGCCATGGTCATGGATTTCAAGGTCAAGGAGGCCGCGCTGCTCAAGGGCCTCGAACCCGGCCAGAAAGTCAGCTTCACGCTCGAAAAGGCCGGCGACGGGCGCTATCAGATCGTCTCCATTACGCCCGCCAAATAGCCCAAGCCGCTTGCCATGAAGCGCCTCGCTTCGATTTGCCTGTTGCTTGTGCCCGCCTGGGCGGGCGCGCAAGCCCTGCCCGGCGCACGGCTCGAAGAGCTTTTCGCCCTGGCGCGCGGCGGCAACCCGGAGCTGGTCGCCATGAGCCACGAAGCCCGCGCCGCGGAGGCACGCATCGAAGCCGCCGGGGCGCTGCCCGACCCCATGGCCCGGGTGGAACTGCGCGACCCGGGCATGATGTCGGGCGAGGGCAACTTCAATTTGCTGCCCGGGCGCGCAGGCAGCACCCGTTACAGCCTCACCCAGACCTTTCCTTTCTGGGGCAAGCGCGAGTTGCGCCGGGAGATCGCCAGCGCCGAGGCCCAGGCCGCGAACGCGCGCGCTGCCACCCTGGGCAGCGAATTGCGGGCGCGCCTGCGCAGCGCCTACGCCAACTACTACCACACCGCGCAATTGCTGGAACTCAACGCCGAAGTGCTGGCCTTGGCGCAAAGCATGGAGCAGCTTGCCCAGGGGCGCTATGCCTCGGGGCTCGCGCCGCAGGCCGATGCCCTGCGGGCGCAGGTGGAACGCGCCATGCAGCAAGGCGAGCGCGCGAGCCTCGAAGCCGAGCACCACCACAACGCGGCACGCCTGAATGCGCTGTTGCGCCGTGCCTCGACCGCGGCGCTCGCCCCGCCGACCGCCCTGCCCGCGCTGCCCCCGCCCGCGGCCCTGGACCCCGCCGCGCTCGAAGAGCAGCTTCTCGCCGCCAACCCGCAGTTGGCCAATGCCTTGGCCATGTCGCAGGCCGCAGGCAAGAATCGCGAAGCGGTGTACCGCAATCGATATCCCGATTTCACCCTGGGCGTCGCGCCCACGCAGTCGCGCCGGCGGGTGGCGGAGTGGGAACTGATGTTCGAGATCAACATCCCCTTGCAGCAGGGCACGCGCCGCGCTCAGGAAACCGAGGCCCTGGAGCTCGCCGCCGCGGCTCAGGCTCGCGGCGAGGCGCTGCGCCTGCAATTACTGTCCGAGCTCTCGGAAAGCCTGCGGGGCATCGAATCGGCGCGGCGCCTGGCGAACCTCGCCGCCGGCGAGCTGGTGCCCCAGGCCGAACTGGGCCTGGCGGGCGCCATGGCCGCCTATGAAAACGGCAAAGCCGATTTCGCCACCGTGCTCGAAGCCCACCGCGCCTTGCGCAAAACGCGCGCCGACGAACTCAAGGCGCGGGTGGATGCGCAACTGCGTTTCGCCGAACTGGAGCGCCTACTGGGAGTGCCTCTATGAAACTCGCGCTGCGCTGGCTGGTGCCGGGCATTTTGATCATCGCCGCGCTGGCCGGCGGGTATTGGCTGGGCCAGCGCGACCGGCACGCGCCCACGAGCGACGCGAATCCGCAGAGCGCGCGCAAGATCCTCTATTACCGCAATCCCATGGGCCTGCCCGACACCTCGCCGGTGCCGAAGAAGGACCCCATGGGCATGGACTATCTTCCGGTATATGCCGGCGAAGAGCCGGCCGAGGGCGGGCGCGGCATCGCCATCGGCACGGAGAAAGTGCAAAAGCTCGGCGTGCGCACCGAGCCCGCCGCGCTGCGGGAGCTCGCGCGCGTGGTGCGTGCCGCCGGCCGCATCGAAGTGGACGAGCGGCGCCTCTCCACCGTGGCGCCGAAGTTCGAGGGCTGGATCGAAAAGCTGCATGTGAATGCCACGGGACAGCCGGTGGCGCGCGGCCAGGCGCTGGCCGAGATCTACAGCCCGGAACTCGTCTCGGTGCAGCGCGAATACGCCCTTGCCGTGCAGGGCGAGGGCGCGCTGCGCGAGGCTGGGGGCGATGCGCAGGCGGGCATGCGCCGGCTGGCCGAGGCGAGCCTTTTGCGGCTGCGCAACTGGGACATTTCCGACGAACAGATCGCGCGCCTGCGCGAGTCGGGCGAGGCGCGCCGCACGCTCAGCCTGCGTTCGCCGGCGGCGGGCGTCGTTCTGGAGAAAAAGGCGCTGGCCGGCATGCGCTTCATGCCGGGCGAGGCACTGTTCCAGATCGCCGACCTGTCCTCGGTATGGGCGATCGCCGACGTCTTCGAGCAGGATATCGGCAGCGTGCGCGTCGGCCAGACGGCGCAGTTGCGCCTCGACGCCTATCCGGACAAGGCCTTCGAGGGCAAGGTGAGCTACATCTACCCTCGGCTTACGGCAGAGACGCGCACGGTGCCGGTGCGAGTGGAATTGCCCAACCCCGGCGGCCTGCTCAAGCCGGCGATGTTCGTCAAGCTGGAACTGCCGGCGAGCGGCGGCGGCCGGCGGCTGGCCGTGCCGGTTTCGGCGGTGATCGACAGTGGCGTGCGCCATGTGGTCATCGTGCAGTCCGGCGAGGACGCCAATGCGGGCCGCTTCGAGCCGCGCGAGGTGAAGCTCGGCCAGCGCGGCGGCGACTACGTCGAGGTGCTGGAAGGCGTGAAAGAAGGCGAGCCGGTGGTGGTCGCGGCGAATTTCCTGCTCGACGCCGAGAGCAACCTGAAGGCGGCCATCGGCAGCTTCGGCCATGCCGACCATGGCAGCCCGCCCGCCCAGAGCGGGCCAGACGGCGCGGCGAAGGCAAAAGCGCACCAGGCGGAAGGCACGCTGACGGCCATCGATGCCGCCGCCGGCACGGTGAGCATCAGCCACGGCCCGGTCGCCAGCCTCGGCTGGCCGGCGATGAGCATGGATTTCGCCCTGGCCAACCCCGCGCTTGCCGGCACGCTGAAACCGAACGCCCCGGTCGCTTTCGAGTTCGTCGAGCGCAAGCCGGGCGAGTGGGTGATCTACAAGCTGGAGGCGAAGGGCGCCGCGCGCCCGTCGACGCAAGGAGGGCATTGAATGCTCGACGCCCTCATCGACTGGTCGGCGCGCAATCGCTTCCTCGTCCTGCTCGCCACCTTCCTGGTCATCGCCGCCGGCGTCTTCGCCGTGCTGCGCACGCCGATCGACGCCCTGCCCGATCTCTCGGACGTGCAGGTCATCGTCTACACCGAATACCCCGGCCAGGCGCCGCAGGTGGTGGAGGACCAGGTCACCTATCCGCTCACTACGGCCATGCTCTCGGTGCCGAAGTCGCGCGTGGTGCGCGGCTTCTCCTTCTTCGGCGCCTCCTTCGTCTACGTCAT
The DNA here is from genome assembly GCA_964517465.1 of uncultured Alcaligenaceae bacterium. Classification (GTDB taxonomy): domain Bacteria; phylum Pseudomonadota; class Gammaproteobacteria; order Burkholderiales; family Casimicrobiaceae; genus JACPUX01. The sequence goes on along the minus strand of CAZFEK010000033.1, from coordinate 40,647 downwards.
CTTCGAGGACGGCACCGACATCTACTGGGCGCGCTCGCGTGTGCTGGAATACCTCAACTTCGCCGCCGGGCGCATGCCCAAAGGCGTCACGCCGCAGCTCGGACCCGACGCCACCGGCGTCGGCTGGGTCTACCAGTACGCCCTGCTGGCGAAGGACAAAACGCTGGCCGAGCTGCGCTCGATCCAGGACTGGTTCCTGCGCTATCAACTGGCCAAGGCGCAGGGCGTGGCGGAAGTCGCCTCCATCGGCGGCTTCGTGCAGACCTATCAGGTGACGGTCGATCCGGTAAGGCTGCGCGCCTACGGCATTCCGCTCATGAAAGTGGCGCAGGCCATCCGCGACTCCAACCGCGACGTCGGCGGCCGCGTCGTCGAAATGGCCGAGACCGAGTACATGGTGCGCGGTCGCGGCTACCTGCGCGGCAAGGGCGACATCGAGCAACTGGTGGTGAAAGCGGAGCAGGGCACGCCGGTGACCATCCGCGACATCGCCCGCGTCGAGATGGTGCCCGACGAACGGCGCGGCCTCACCGAACTGAACGGCGAGGGCGAGGTGGTCTCCGGCATCGCCATGGCGCGCTACGGCCAGAACGCCCTTGAGGTGATCCACAACCTGAAGGCCAAGATCGGCGAGGTGTCGACCGGCCTGCCCGAGGGCGTCACGGTCGAGACGGTGTACGACCGCGCCGACCTGATCCACCGCGCCATCGACACGCTGAAGCGAACGCTGCTCGAGGAATCGCTCATCGTCGCCCTGGTCTGCATCGCCTTCCTGCTGCATGTGCGGAGCGCCCTGGTCGCCATCCTGATGCTGCCGGTGGGCGTGCTGATCGCCTTCATCGCCATGCGCCTGCTCGGCATGAACTCCAACCTGATGAGCCTCGGCGGCATCGCCATCGCCATCGGCGCCATGATCGACGCGGCCATCGTCATGATCGAGAACGCGCACAAGCACCTCGAACGAATACCCCTCCCCCCTGGCGGGGGAGGGGCGGGGGGAGAGGGGGCGAGCTTCCAGCAACGCGCCGAAGCCATCATCGCCGCCTGCAAGGAAGTGGGGCCGGCGCTGTTTTTCTCGCTGCTCGTCATCACCGTCTCCTTCCTGCCGGTGTTCACCCTGGAGGCGCAGGAAGGGCGCCTGTTCGCGCCGCTGGCCTGGACCAAGACCTTCGCCATGGCCGGCGCGGCGCTGCTCTCGGTGACCCTGGTGCCGGTGCTGATGCTGCTCTTCATCCGCGGCCGCATCCTGCCCGAAGCGCGCAATCCGGTGAACCGCTTCCTCATCCGCGCCTACCGGCCGGTCATCGCCTGGGTGATGCAGCACAAGGAGCTGACCATCGTGCTTGCCGCCGTGTCCATGGGACTGACTTTTTTCCCGGCCAGCCGCCTAGGCTCCGAGTTCATGCCGACGCTGAACGAAGGCACGCTGCTCTACATGCCGTCCTCGCTGCCCGGCATGTCGATCACCAAGGCGGCCGAACTGCTGCAGACCCAGAACAGGATCATCAAGAGCTTCCCCGAGGTGGCGTCGGTCTACGGCAAGGCCGGCCGCGCCAACACCGCCACCGACCCGGCGCCGACCGAGATGTTCGAAACGGTGATCAACCTCAAGCCGGAAGCCCAGTGGCGCCCCGGCATGGACATCGACAAGCTCATTGCCGAGATGGATCGCGCCCTGCAGTTTCCCGGCGTGGCCAACGCCTGGACCATGCCGATCAAGGCGCGCCTGGACATGCTCGCCACCGGCATCCGCACGCCGATCGGCATCAAGGTGTTCGGCAAGGACCTTGCCGAAATGGAGCGCCTGGCCAAGGAGATCGAAGCGGTGGTGAAGGCCGTGCCGGGCACCACCAGCGCCTTCGCCGAGCGCATCACCGGTGGCTTCTATCTCGACATCGCGCCCGACCGCGCCCAACTCGCCCGCTACGGCCTGGCGGTGGGCGACCTGCAGGACGTCATCGGCACGGCGCTCGGCGGCGAGATGGTCACCACCACGGTCGAGGGGCGCGAGCGCTATGGCGTGGCGGTGCGCTACCCGCGCGAGCTGCGCGGCGATCCCGAGCGCATCGCGCGCGAGGTGCTGGTGCCGACCATGGGCGGGGCCATGATTCCGCTCGGCCAGGTGGCCAAGGTGTCGATCACCAAGGGCGCGCCGGCCATCCGCACCGAAAACGCCCTGCTCTCGGCCTACATCTACGTCGACATCCGCGGCCGCGACATCGGCGGTTACGTCGCCGAGGCGCGCCGCGCGGTGGCCAAAGAGGTGAAGTTCCCGGCAGGCTATTACGTCGCCTGGAGCGGCCAGTTCGAGTACATGGAGCGCGCCATCGAGAAGATGAAGATCGTCATCCCGGCCACCCTGGTCACCATCTTCCTGCTGCTCTACTTCAACTTCAAGCGGCTGACCGAGACGCTGATCGTCATGCTCTCGGTGCCCTTCGCCCTGGTCGGCGGCGTCTGGCTGATGTGGTGGCTGGGCTACAACCTCTCGGTGGCGGTGGCCGTCGGCTTCATCGCCCTGGCCGGCGTGGCCGCTGAAACCGGCGTGGTGATGCTGATCTACCTCGACCAGGCCTGGCGCGAGGCGCAGGAAAAGTCCGTCTCGGCGGGACGGCGGCCGGGCCTCGGCGACCTCTACGCCGCGGTGATGGAAGGGGCGGTGGAGCGCGTGCGGCCCAAGATGATGACCGTGACCGCCATCATGGCGGGCCTCTTGCCCATCATGTGGGGCACGGGCACCGGCTCGGAGGTCATGCGCCGCATCGCCGCACCCATGGTCGGCGGCATGATCTCCTCGACCGTCCTCACCCTCATCGTGATTCCGGCGATTTATGCGTTGGTGAAGGGGCGGGGCGTCAGGTAGCCGACCAGGCCGTGCGCAGGGTGGAAAAAGGGGCACACCCGCGCCTGCCGGCGCAAGCCTACGGAAAACGAGGCGAGGATCGGGATGAGCGCAGCTGCGGTTTCGCTCCCGCTCGGGCGGCCCCCACACACTCGCTTACAAAGCGCAAACCTTCGGACATTCATTTTTGCCCCACTCGGCGCTACGCTGGTGCCAAGTCATCGCGCGGCGCTTTGCCTGCCGCGTTCGCCGTGGCAGGAGTAGATCATGAGCCGCCGGTCCGCCTTATTGCGTTTCTGTCACTGCCTATTCGCCGGTCTCTTCGGCTTGGCCGCAGGCGGCGCACATCCGGCAACACCCGATGCCGCCAGTTGCACCAACTTTCTCGCCACCCATCCCAATCCGCCCGGAGTCTTCTGGCCCAGCCGACTCACCACGCAGCAACGCCAGGCCTTCCTCGCCGCCGGCGGCAAACTCATCCCGGTGGATGAAACGCACTATGACGCGGTGTGGGTGCCGTCGTCTTTCTACACCGCGGCCAAGAAGATCGTCGTCGTCGATTTACACGGCACCGGCGGCTATGCCGAGGCTGAATGGAACGACTGGCATTTGCAGTTCGCCGCGCACGCTTACGCTTTCGTCGGGCTTACCTGGGGCGCGGGCACGCCCAATGTGTGGAGCGACGAGCAGTTGTACTCGCGCATCAAGGATCTCGTCGCTGTGCTCAAGTCGAACTGCCCCTTCGAAGATGCCGATTTCTGGCTCCAGGGTTTCTCGGTCGGCAGCGCGGCTTCGTTCGCCGTCATGGTGCGCGACGTCGCCGACTTGCGCCTGTTTCGCGGTCAGATCGCCGCAAGCGGCAGCGCGGTCAGCCCCATGACCACCGGCATGCTGATGTTCCCCACCGTGGAAGCGGCCAAAGGCAAGCCTGGCGCGGTACGTGGCATTCGTTCCTGGATGTACTGCGGCGAGCAGGACCGCGATCACGGCTGGAGCATGTGCGAGGAAATGCCGCAGGGCGAGAATTTCATCAACACCCATGGCGGCAGCGCCTATCTTTACCGCGACCCAACCGGCGCGCACCACGGCTTGCCGGGCAACGCCAATGCTTACAACAGCATGTTCGCCTTCATCGAAGCCAGCACCCGCGCGCCCTACCCCAAAAGCGGCTGGTGGTGGAATGCGCAAGAGAGCGGGCGCGGGTTCACGCTGGAGGTGAGCGGTAACCTGATGTTCCTGGCGAGCTACCTCTATGATGAGAGCGGGCACGCCACTTGGTACACCACCGCCGGGCGCTTTTTTGCCGATGGCAGCTTCAGCGGCGGCCTCGATGCCTACGCGGGCGGACAGGCGCTCACCGCGAGCTACCGGCCGGCGTCATACCTGGGCAGTGCCGGAACCATGGACCTCGCCTGCACCGCTGAAACGGCCTGCATTCTGACTTGGCCGGGCGGATCGGTGCCGATCACCCGCATGGTTTGGGATGGCAACACGAGCCCGGCCAGCGCCCCGGAAACCGGCTGGTGGTGGAACAGTGCAGAGAGCGGGCGCGGCTTTTTCCTGGAGCAGCAGGGAAGCACTCTGGTCGCCAGCGCGTTTCTGTACGAAACCGATGGACGCGCGGTGTGGTACCTCGCCGTCGCGCCCGAGAGCGCCGACCAGTACCGCGGTGAATGGCAGGCGTTCGGCCAGGGGCAAACCCTCACCGGCGCCTATCGAGCGCCGGTGGTGACCAACGACGTCGTGGGCCATCTCGGCCTGCGGTTTGCCGACCCCGCCCATGCCACCCTGGTGCTTCCCGACGGCCGCGAGATCGCCCTCACGCGCATGCGTTTCTGATCGGCGTTCAACGGCTTGCAAATCAAGGGCTTCAACTCGACGACCACGCGGGCGGTTTGGCCGCCGTCCCCGGAATGGAGTATCATGGGCGCCCGCCTTGGGGATAGGTGGTTTATGAAACAGACCTTCCTGGATTTCGAGCAGCCCATCGCCGACTTGCAGGCGAAAATCGAAGAACTGCGCTTCGTGCATGAAGACTCCGCAGTCGACATCTCTGACGAAATCGGTCGGCTGCAAAAGAAGAGCCAGCAGCTCACCAAAGAGATCTACGGCAAGTTGGGCGCCTGGCAGATCGCGCAAGTGGCGCGGCATCCGCAGCGGCCCTACACGCTCGACTACATTCAGAACCTCTTCACCGATTTTCACGAACTGCACGGAGATCGCAGCTATGGCGACGACCCGGCCATCGTCGGCGGCCTGGCGCGTTTCAACGGGCAGACGGTGATGGTGATCGGCCACCAAAAAGGGCGCGACACGCGCGAGAAGATCTTTCGCAACTTCGGCATGCCGCGGCCCGAGGGTTACCGCAAAGCGCTGCGTCTGATGCACCTCGCCGAAAAATTCAGCCTGCCGCTTCTGACCTTCATCGACACCCCGGGGGCCTATCCTGGTGTGGGCGCGGAGGAGCGCGGCCAGTCCGAAGCCATAGGCCGCAACCTCTTCGAAATGGCCGGCCTCAAGGTGCCCGTCGTTTGCCTGGTGATCGGCGAAGGCGGCTCGGGCGGGGCGCTGGCCATCGCCGTGGGCGACCAGTTGCTGATGATGCAATACGCCACGTATTCGGTGATTTCGCCCGAAGGCTGCGCCTCGATTTTATGGAAGTCCGCAGAACAAGCGCCCGAAGCCGCCGAAACCCTGGGCATCACGGCGCATCGCCTCAAAGCCCTGGGCCTGGTCGACAAGGTGGTGAACGAACCTTTGGGCGGCGCGCACCGCGACCCTGGCGCGGCAATGACCGCCGTGAAAAAGGCGCTGATCGAGGCCCTGCGGCAGGTTCAAGAGCGGCCGATCGACGGGCTCCTTGCCACCCGCACCGAGCGCCTGCTGGGCTATGGCAAGTTCAAGGAACTGCCCAGCTGATCTCGTAGAAGCGCTCAGCGAGGAGCTTAGACGCCGATTCGCTCCGGGCACGGCCATCGCGGTTGCCCTCTCGGGCGGTATCGACTCCGTGGTTTTGCTCCATGCGCTTCATTTGGCCAGCGCGAAGTATCCCATCGCACTTTCGGCGCATCACGTCTGCCACGGCATTTCCGCCCATTCGGAAGAGTGGGCGACCTTCTGCTTGCGGCTATGCCAAAGCTTGGGTGTGCCCCTCAGCACCACGCGCCTGGCCCTCTCCCGTGCGCCGCAAGAGAGCATTGAAGCCTTGGCACGCGAAGCACGCCACGCCGCCTTGCGTTCGCTGAACTGCGCGGTCGTCGCATTGGCTCACCACGCCGACGATCAAGCCGAAACGGTGTTGCTCCAGCTCCTGCGCGGTGCGGGAGTGGCAGGCCTGGCTGCCATGCCTGCGTTCGACGCCGGCCACCCCGCTTTTTGGAGACCCCTGCTGACATGCACGCGCGCCCAAATCCAGGCATGGGCTGAGCAACGCGGCCTGGCTTGGGTCGAAGACGAGAGCAACAAAGACCTCCGCTTGCGCCGAAACTTCTTGCGTCATGAAATCGCTCCAAGACTGGCTGCAGCCTTTCCCGGCCACGCCACGAATCTGGCGCGCAGTGCTCGCCATTGCGCCGAAGCAGCCCAGTTGCTGAAGGATCTGGCAAAGCTTGACGGTCTGCCGGCTGCCGCCGAGGAAGGGCTCCCGCTCCCGGCTTTGCGCGCCCTTCCCGAAGCGCGAGCGGGTAATCTCCTGCGCCAGTTCTTTCGTCTGGCGAATCTCGCTGCGCCCAGCGAAGCTCGCTTGAGGGCATTGCTCAAAGCCGCGCTGAGCGCACGCGCCGATGCCCGAACCGAACTCGTCCACGAAGACATCCGGCTGGTGCGGGAATGCGATCGCCTGATCTTCGTCCCTCCCGAACCAGGAGATTTTGAATTAATCTGGCGTGGCGAGGCTGAAATCGAATTGCCCCATGGTCGGCTGCACTTCGCATCGGCCACCGGCGAGGGTTTGCCTGAGACCATACTGGCCGATCCGCAGTGCCGAATTCGCCCCTGTCCGCCAGGCGCAAGAATTTGGCTGCCCCAGCAAACCCGGTCCCAGGCGGTGAAGGAGCTGTTGCGGGCTGCAGGCGTCCCGGCCTGGGTCCGCCCGTCATGGCCAGCGGTTTTCCTGGGCGAAACGCTGGTCGCGGTTGCTGGCCTGGGGCCGGCCGAGAGCCACCGTTGCAAGGCCCACGAACCGGGGTGGATGCTCCAATGGCAGCCAACCGCACTCGGCCAGGGTCACGTTTGGACGAGCCCCGCACCAGGTACAATCGCACCTAAGCCTGAAAGCCATTTCGAACCGCATGCCAAGCCGCGCCACGATTTTAACGGTTGACGACGATCCGACGCTCCTCAAGCTCATCGGCATTTTGCTTCGCGAGGAGGGATTCAAGGTCCTGGCCGCGGAAAGCGCCGAGAAGGCCTTGGCAATGCTGGCCGTAGAGAAACCGAATCTGGTGCTTTCCGATCTGCGTATGGGCGGCATGGACGGTTTGGCGCTCTTCGATGCGGTGCGCAAGAACTACCCCATGCTGCCGGTCATCATCCTGACCGCGCATGGCACCATACCCGAAGCAGTCGAAGCCACCAAACGCGGCGTTTTTGGTTTTGTGACCAAACCCTACGAATCCAAGTCGCTGCTGGCGGAAATCGAGAAGGCGCTGGCCGGGCACGTCGCCGCGGCAAGCCAAGAACGAGAAGACAGCCCGATCATCACCCGCAGCCAGGCGATGCAAGCCGTGCTCGATGAAGCGAGGTTGATTGCGGTCACTGACGCCTCGGTGCTGATTACCGGAGACACCGGCACCGGCAAAGAGCTCTTGGCCCAAACCATCCACGACTGGAGCCCGAGGCGCGACGCGCCTTTTGTGCCCGTCAACTGCGGCGCCATTCCTGAGCATCTGCTGGAAAGCGAACTATTCGGCCATGTAAAAGGCAGCTTCACCGGCGCCGTGCGCGACCACCGCGGCCTGTTTCAAGAAGCCAACGGCGGCACTGTGTTTCTGGACGAAATCGGCGACATGCCCCTGCCCCTGCAGGTGAAGCTCTTGCGCGTTCTGCAAGAGCGCGAAGCGCGACCGGTGGGGGCGGCACGCCCGGTCGCCGTGAATGTGCGGGTCGTTTCCGCCACCCACCGCAATGTCGAAGCGGAAATTTCCGCCGGACGTTTTCGTGAGGACCTCTTCTACCGCATCAACGTTGTCAACCTGAAGCTGCCCGCGCTTTCGGATCGCCGAGAGGACATCCCTTTGCTTGCCAGCCATTTCTTGGCCACACTCGCAGAGAAGTACCGCAAGAATTTGAACGGCTTTGCTGCGGAAGCCTCCGAGGCCTTGGTCGGCGCCAGCTGGCCCGGCAACGTGCGACAACTGTTCAATGTCGTAGAAAAATGTGTGGCGCTATCCACCACTTCGATCGTGCCGCTTACGCTGGTCGAGCGCGCCTTGTCGCGGCCCAGCGAAGACATGAGCTCTTTTGACGAGGCGCGACGCGGTTTCGAGCGCGAGTATCTGCTGCAGCTCTTGAAGATTACCACCGGCAACGTCACCCAGGCGGCAAGAATCGCCAAGCGCAATCGCAGCGACTTCTATACGCTGCTCAATCGCCACCAGATCGACCCGGCGCTGTTCAAAACCTAGACGTTGGCTTTCACCAACACCGGTCTAGGCAAGGCCGGGGTGGCTCGTCGGGTCAGCCCGCGCAGATCGGCTTCAGGATTGGCTTGGCACGGCATCTGCTTAGGACGCAGTCAAGATCAACGACCGCTGCGCTACCGCCATGTCCGAAGCCCTGCCCTTCATCGCCCGCCGACCGACGCGGTCCGCGCCCGCCGCGAACTACTGCTTCGAAGCCATCGCCTCTAGCACCCAGGACATGATTTCGGTGCTCGATGATTTGGGCCGGCGCATCTATGTCAATCCTTCCTTTCGCGCCCTCTTCGGCGACGCCGCCTCCGAGCCGGGCAGCGATTCGTTTGCCGAGATTCACCCGCAAGACCGGCAACGGCTGCGTGACCTGTTCCGACAAGTGATGGGCGATGGCGAGGGTCGACGCGCCGAATATCGCATCACCGACGCCCAAGGGGAACTGCGCTACATCGAGTCCCAATCGAACGTCATTACCTGCGAATGCGGAACACCGCGTCGACTGGTGGTGGTTTCGCGCGACACGACGGCACGCCGCTTGCTGGAAAACCAACTCTCGGACATGAAGGAGGCCCTGGAGCAGCGCGTATTGCAGCGCACGGCAGAGTTGCTGAAAACCAATCACCGCCTCGAAAACAGCGTCATCGAGCTGCGCGCCGCGCACCATGAGCTGCGCGAACGCGAGGAGGATTCCCGCCGCACGCTCGCCCGCGAACGAGAACTCACCGAGATGAAGCTGCGTTTTGTCTCCATGGCTTCGCACGAATTCCGCACTCCGCTGGCGATGATTTTGTCCGCCGCGGATCTCTTGCGTGACTACGATACCCGCCTACCCTTCGAAGAGCGCCGAGAGATGCTTGATGACATTCATAGCGCGGTGTGGCGTCTGACGGAAATGCTCGACGAAGTGCTCACCTTGAGCAGAGCCGATGCCGGTCGCCTGGAATTCAATCCCCGGCCCATGCGGGTACTTGCCTTTTGTCGCAGCTTGTTGGCCGAGCGCGCCAGAGCTTGCGGCGAAAGCCATTTGCTTCATTTCGCGCACGTCGAAAATGACCAAGTCCGCTGCATCGACGAGAAGCTGCTTCGGCTGGCCTTGGACAATCTGCTGGCCAATGCGGTGCGTTATTCCCCGGCCGGTTCCACGGTGCGCCTGAGTGTCCAATTTGAGCCCGAGGCGACGGTTTTTGAGGTCACCGACCAAGGCATAGGCATTCCGGAGAGCGAGTTGCCACGCATCTTCGAAACTTTCTTTCGGGCCAGCAACGTGGGTTGTGCACCAGGCACGGGCCTGGGCCTTGCCATCGTCGAACGCGCGCTGCGGCGCCATCAAGGAAGCATTACTTGCCGCAGCCGGCTAGGGTCGGGAACAACCATGCGCTTCCTGCTTCCCCGTTCAGCATCTCCATCGACGGATACCAACACCGCGACACCTTGATTTTTTGACCAGGCAGGAATCGTATCGGTCAAGCGTAAGGAAACCAGGCCGACGCCGGCGAATCCGTCGCACGGCTGGCGCCCAGCTCTTTCACCCACCCGGAGATCGCACCATGCATGCTCATGCCAGCTTGTCTACCACCGCCGCCACCCCTGCTCCCGCAGGAACTCGAAACCAATCTGCGCAGACCGTCGGTAAACAACGCGGTCTGAACCTGCTGCGCGCAAGCGCCCTTTACCTCGTGCTGGGTGTCGCACTCGGCTATGCGATGGGGGCCAGTGGTGACCACACCCTGCGTTCAGTCCACGCCCACCTCAACCTGCTGGGTTGGGGAAGCTTGGGCGTGATGGGGTTGATCTACCTCGTTCTGCCCAGCCTCGGCGCCAACCGACTGGCAGCTGCCCAGGTGGTCATGCACCACGCCGGCCTGGCGGCAATGATGATCGGGCTTTCGGCAAAACGCTACGGCGTACCGGCCGCAGAGCCTTTGCTGATCGTCGGCTCGACCATCGCCAGTCTGGCGGTCGCGCTTTTCGCCTTCAACCTCCTGCGCAACGGTCGGATCAACTGACCGTTCCCCTCGCCCGCGCATGCAGGTTGGCAGGCGCGGGCTGAATTCCATGATACCCAGCGCCCGGTCGGCAGCTCTGCTCCCGGCCTGGCTTGCCTAACTCGCCTCGTCAGCCCGGGTGTTCGTTTTTGCCAACAGACTATCTATTTGATTTTTTTCCATTTATCTCCAGACAGCGAAACCGTGTCGGTAAGTGAAAACAGTCCCTGGTCGCCAGCGGCTTTGCAACAAACACTTATCTATTTGAATTTTCATACATTTCACAGGATGGCATGGATGTCGCTAAGAGCTGGTCAAGCCCAGGAACCTGGGATTCAAATCACTGAATTGAGAAGGAGACCGTCATGAAAACTCGTTTCGCCCTGGCCGCTCTGTTTGCCGCCTTGTCCCCATCCGTCTTCGCCAGCGACGCCTACTGGAGCCGCGTCGATGAAAGTTTTGAAGCCATGCTCACGCACCAGCCCTACGCCGGCCCTACCGCCGTCACCGTGGCGCGTGTTGCGGATGACGCCGCAGCGGCCTTGATCCAAGCTCGGTTGCGCGGCGAATCTGTTTTGCTCGTGGCACAAGCTCTCCCCGCGCAAGACCCGGTTGCGGCGTCATTCGAACGCATGCTCGCCCATGAGCCCTACTCTGGCCCCACCGCTGTGACGGTGGCGCGCGGCGAACCGGACGCGGCCGCTACCCTCATGTACGCCAGCCTGCGCGGTGAGCCGGCCCTCACGACGACCGTGACCGTCGATTTCAAGCAGGATGACGTGACCGCATCCTTCGGACGCATGCTGGCTCATGACGCATACTCCGGGCCGACGTCGATCACCGTCGCTCGCCAGCGAGACCACGAGGTGGATCGTTTGGTCTTTGCCCGCCGCCAGTCGCCCAACACCACGGCTACCATGGTCGCCAAACACTAACCCTCTCCTCGCAGCACCCCCGGCCCTCGGCCCCGCATCGCCGAATCGGCCGGGGCTTTAGGTTTGCCTCCCCCCCACGATAGAAAATCTGCGCATTCGATTTGGGTACAACAGCCTTTTGTTCTCCGACTTATGCGCCTTGGGACTGCTGCTTACGCGCGTCGGTGCCAACCATGCCGGATCGGGCCACGGGCTTGCACTTCACCGCCTGAGCTCAAGTCCCCTTTGGATGTTCACCGCCAGTTACGCCTTGACCGCGAGCGTCGTCCTGGCTTTCCTGCACGAACGCTTGGGCACACTACTCTGCGGTGCGCTCTCGCTGCCCTTTTCTTTGCTGTTGCAGGACTTCATCGCCCAAGCCTTGAGCGAACTCGAACCAAGATCCGGCAAGCGCAGCGAAATCGCCCAAGAGTGAGATCTCGCTCCATCAGATGCAGCGACCTTCCTGGTCGGTCAGGGATTCCGGGGCTTTTCTGCATCCTCGCCACCGTGAAGAGGAAACGGGCGAGTCTCGTTTGCACCGCCCCTTGCGGGGCGCCGCAATAACCTCGAGACTCAAGCGCGCTTGCGTTCCAGCATACGCCTGATGAGTTCGCGCATTTCGGCGAGGTTGAAGGGTTTGGTAACGTATTCATCCGCTCCCTGCGCCAGACCTTCGTGTCGAGTGTCTCTTTCGGCACTGGCGGTCAAGAAACAAAATGCGATATGGCGCGTTGCCGGGTTGCCGCGCACCTCTCGAAGAACAGCGAAACCGTCGAGTTCAGGCATCATCAAGTCGCAGATGACCAGATCGGGCAGCTGCTTCAGCGCTTCTTCCACTCCGCGACGCCCGTTTTCGGCCTCCACCACTTCATAGCCTTCGAGGCGTAGAAACCGCCTGAGGTTATTGCGAATATCGTCTTCGTCCTCGACGATGAGTATCTTTGCCATGACGCGTTCTAAATCCTCGGTATGAAAACGCTGAATTGCGTGCCCTCTCCGACACGGCTAGACACCTCGACACGCCCGCCGTGGCGATCGACGGCTTTCTTGACGATGGCGAGCCCCAGGCCGGTGCCCTGAATATTGCCGACATTTCGGGCTCGATGGAAGCTCTCGAAAAGATGCGGCAGGTCGTCTTCAGGAATGCCGATGCCGCGATCGGCGACCACGAATAGCAGTCCGCCTTCCGCCTCCTCGACCAACAACTCGATGGGAGTATCCCCGGGGGCGTACTTGTGGGCGTTCAGCAATAGGTTGCCTAGAATATGTCGCATGAGCTTTTCGTCGAGGTTTGCCCTCAGCGCAGGTTCGGGAATGCGAAGGCGCACTCGGTCGCTTGCCCGCCCTTCCGCAGCCTCAGCCCGAGCCACTTCATCGGCCAAGCCGCGGCAGAAGTCACCCAGGTTCAGCGGCACGGGTTTGAAATCGAGCCGCCCGGCGTCGGCCCGCCCCAGCAACAACACATCGTTTAGCATGCCGGTCATCCGGCCGACCGCTTTCTCGATATTGACGAGCAGTTCGGCCCGTTCTGATTCGGGAAGGCGTTCGCCATAGTATTTCATCAACTCCGCGGATGAAAGTATGGTTGCCAGCGGCGTGCGAAACTCATGGGAAGTCATGGAGACGAAACGCGATTTCAGCTCGTTGAGTTCCCGCTGTTTCTCCAAGGCGGCGCGCACTTCCGCCTCGGCCTTCTTGCGCGCGGTGATGTCCACCAGGGTCCAGATCGACCCCGCCTGCGGGTGCGCCGGGTCCAGGCTGCGCCCGAGTATCTGCGTCCACAGCTTGCTGCCGTCACGGCGCATGAGCTCCCATTCTGTGCTCCAGGGCGCTCCCGTAGCCATGACCGAGTAACCCCGCTCGCCGAATTCGCGATAGCTCTCGTCGCTGGGAAAGTGCAGGCGTGAGGATTGCCCGATCAGTTCCTCGGGCGTGTAGCCCACCATATCGGCAAAGGCGCGATTCACCCACACGTGATGCCGTTCTCGGGAATAGATGATACCCACCAGGGTGCTCTGCAAGATGACTTCGCGTTCCGAAGACGTCCGCTGCAGCTCTTCCTCCAGGCGCTTCCTATGGTCGATGTCCATCACCGCCCAGACCGTCCCTTGGCTCAAGTCGCTCGAATTCACCGCCTTCCCGGACAGGTGCGCCCAGAACAGGCCGCCGTCTTCGCGGCGCATCTGCAACTCCGTCTCGAAGGGTTCGCCGCGTTTTACCGCCGCCGAAACGGCTGCTCCGGTTGCAAGGTAAGCCTCTCGCGTCGGGTAATAGGGTTCCAGCGATGCCCCCGCAGCACTGTGCAAACCGCGGCCGAAAATCTGCCCCATGGCCTGATTCGCCCAGAGCAAGCGACCCTGGGCATCGAGCAGCGCAATGCCGACGATGGAGCGCTCCAAGATCGTTTCACGTTCGGCCAGCGACCGCTTGAGGTTTTCCTCGAGCCGTTTGCGCTCGGTCACGTCTTGCAAAAATGACAGCGTGGCGGGTTTGCCTTGCCACTCGACTTGAACCGTGCTGCCTTCCACCCAAATCGTCCGGCCTGGGGAAAGACAAAGCCGAAAGCTCGTGCTGCCCGCCTGCTCGCCCTTGATGGTTGGACGCTCCAGTGCGTACGCCTTCATGCGAGCGAGATCTTCGGGGTGCACGCGTTCGAGAAAGCTGCCGCGCGCCAAGATTTCCTCTTCGCTGGACTCTACGATTTGGCACAGCGCCCGATTCGCCATCATGGCACGGTTAGCGTGCACCACCGCAATCCCCACCGGCGAACTTTCGATCACGCGCCGGTAGTTCGCCTCGGAACGACGCAAAGCCTCCTGGATCTGGTGCCGCTCGGTACTGTCGAACATGAACCCCAGCGTGGCAGGCCGCCCCTCCCATTCGATCACCACCACCGACATTTCCATCCTGCGGATGGAGCCATCTTTGCGTCGTAGTCGGAATTCGTAGCGATCCTCGACGGTCTCCCCGGACATGCGTCGACGATACCGTTCCGCTAAGCCGGGTTGATCCTCGGAAAAAGCGAGGCGATCGACACTCTCCCATCGATAGAGATCCTCCTGGCTGTACCCGCTGAGTGCTGCGGCGCTGGGGTTGCAGAACACGATGCGTTTGTCCTGCACCACCATCAAACCCTCGCTCATGTTGTTGATGACGTTGCGGTACCGCTCCTCCGACTGACGCAGCGCCTGCTCCATTTTGTGCCTATGAGTCGTATCAATGACGAAAGATAGAGTCGCCGGTGCGCCCCGCCAACTGATCACCACTACCGACAGTTCGACCCACTTGCGTGTCCCGTCTTTGCATCGGATGCAGAACTCAAAGCGCGGTTCGACTGGCTCGCCCATTTCCCGCCGCTTCGCGCGCTCCTTGAGCGTCGGCCAGGCGCTGGGGTCAGCCAGGTCATAAATCGAATCCATTGCGTAGATCTCCCCTAGGGTGTAGCCGGAGAGCTGGGCCATGCAGGGGTTGCAAAACACAAAGCGCATGCCCTGTACTACCGTAATGCCTTCGTTGACGTTGTCGACCACCTCCCGGTAGCGCTCCTCGGATTGCTGCAGCGCTTGTTCCGCGCGATGTTGGGCGTCGATGTCCGAGAAGAAGTAGAGCATCGCCGGACGACCGCCCCACTCGATCATGACTCCGGACAAGCGCGCCCACATCCTTGCGCCATCGGCCACCACGATCTGGAAATCGAAACGCGGGCTCAGCGGTTCGCCCTTCATTCTTCGTTCATAGCGATCTCTGACCATTTCTCGCTGTTCAGGCACGACGAAATCGAGATTGGAACGGCCGAGAATCTGCTCCGTTGTATAGCCGGTGATGCGCTTCATCGCCTCGTTGACGAATACGAAGCGTCCGTCCTGCACGACCAGGATGCCTTCGGTGACGTTGTCCACCACCTGTCGATAGCGCTGCTCGGACTGATGTTGCGCTTCCTCGGTGAGGTGCTGCTCGGTGACATCCGCGACCGCTACGAGCTTCGCCGGCCGGCCTAGCCAATGGGTATCGCTGCTGCTCACCTTGACCCATACCGAACGCCCCTCCGGAGTGGTCAGGCAGGTCACGCCGCCGGGCGCAACCGGCTCCTCGGGTACGCTCACCAGCTCCCGCAGCATTCGGCCGACCACTTGTTCCGGCTCCGCGTCGATGATGCGTGCGGCCGCCGCATTGATGTATCGCACCCGTCCTTCTTGGAGAACCACCACGCCCTCGGCGAGCACGTCCATGGCCTTGGCTCGCCAGGCGAGTTGTGTGCGGTACTCGTAGACCCGCCGCAGCAAGCGATCGATCATGTAATGCCCAACGATCGTCGTTAACCCCGCGGGAATGATCAAGGCATTAAACTTGGCCAGATCGAACTCCGGCAGAACGCCGAGTCCGCCGACCAGAAGATTCGGAAACACAATGACCCCGGCGTTGCCCAAAATGTTGGTTCGCAAGGGAAGAATGAAAGAGAGCAACGGCGGCACGATGAACCAATACATGAAGCCAGCCACGCCGTGCACCGCACCCCCGCTGAGTTTGCCGAGAATCCAGAGAAAAACGACCTCCAGCCACAAAAGCATGGCATAGAAGATTGCCGGAGCAATGCGCCGAGCCGGCGTCAAAAGCGCCAGGGGATAAATCAGGATCGACAGCGACAACAAAAGACGCAAACCAAAAGTCTCCGGCGCCCGAACCGGATCAATGACCCAATCCCAGCTCCACAGGGCCATTACGAGCAGCGCGCATACCAAACTCATCAGCACCGTCGGCTTGCGGAAGTCCTCCCACTTCTGGCGCTCAAACCCCGCCTCATCGAGCGCGCCTTGGATTCCCTCGCCGGGCTTGAGCAAGCCATTGACCATCGTCACCTTTCCCCTTCCTGATCGATTGCGTGCGCCCGCACACCGGGCGGCAGCAATTCCTGCACTGCGGCTACGGCGATGCCGGCCGCTGGGCGTGTTTCAGAAGCTGCACCAGTTCGACGGCGGTGCGAACCCCCATTTTCTCAAACACCCGAGCACGGTGCACCTCGACCGTTCTCACCGCGATGCCCAAGCGGTCGGCGATGACCTTGTTGTAGAGCCCGGCGACGATGAGCTCCATGACCTCGCGCTCCCGGCTGGTGAGTTGGGCAGCGCGTGCCTCGATTTCGGCACTCGAAGCCCGTGCCGCTTCGCGCCGGGCATCGGCTTCCAAGGCGCGCACCACACGGTCGACCAGCTCGTTGTCGTTGAAAGGTTTCTCGACGAAATCGAAAGCGCCATTTTTCAGCGCCGAAACGGCCAGCGGAACGTCACCGTGGCCGGTGAGAAAAATCACCGGCAGAGGACAATGCCGGGCGAGCAGTTCTTCGTGAAGCTCGGCTCCGCTCATCCCGCCCATGCGCACGTCGAGGATGAGACAGCCTCGCAGCTCGGGGGTGTAATCGGCGAGGAAGGTCTCGCCCGAAGGCCAGCTGCGGCTGGGCACGCCGCGCGACTTCAACAGCCAGGCCAGGGCATCACGGATGGCTTCATCATCGTCGACGATACAAGCAAGCGGCATCATTTGCGTCTCCGGAGATTCAATCGCTCGTGCCCAGGGTCAGGTGAAACACCGTGCCGCCCCCCGGGCGGTGTTCGTGCCATAAGCGGCCCTGATGAAATTCGACGATGGAACGGCAGATGTTGAGTCCCATACCCATGCCTTCGCTTTTGGTGGTGAAAAAGGGCTCATAGAGGTGCGCGGCCACTTCGGGCGAGATGCCCGGGCCGCAATCGGCCACGGACACTCGCAACCCGGCGCCTTCGGCTCGGCTCGCGACCTCCAGTTCCCTTTGCGCGGCGGCAACCTCAGCCATGGCGTCCATGCCGTTACGCATGAGGTTGAGCAGCACTTGTTCGATCATCACTCGGTCGGCCAAAAGTTCCGGCAGTCCCTGCCCGGCCTGCCAAGTAAGGCGCACCCCGCGCTTTTTGGCGTCGGCATCGATGAGCCCCAAGGCGTCCTCGATCACCTCGTTGATCTGGCAGGCGGCCAGTCGCGATTCGCGCTTCTTCACGAATTCGTGCACGCGCCGAATGATGCGCCCCGCACGCTGCGCTTGGTGGGCCGATTTCTGCAAGGCCTCGCGCAATGCGGGCGGGTCGATTTCGCCCTGCTCCAGCAGATTGAGGCAGCCGGTGGTGTAACTGGCGATGGCCGAAAGCGGCTGGTTGAGTTCGTGCGCCAGGGTGGAGGCCATCTCCCCCATGGTCACCAGGCGCGAAGTGAATTGCAGCTTCTCCTGTTGCTGTCTGGCAAGCTCCTCGGCACGTTTTCTTTCAGTGATGTCGAGCACCGAGCCCATCCAGCCGGTATGTTTGCCTTCGGCATCGATCAGCGGGGCTTCGTAGATCAGGGCGTCGAAGCGCTCGCCGTTGCGCCGC
Organism: uncultured Alcaligenaceae bacterium; assembly: GCA_964517465.1. GTDB lineage: Bacteria > Pseudomonadota > Gammaproteobacteria > Burkholderiales > Casimicrobiaceae > JACPUX01. Next base: position 22,875 of record CAZFEK010000033.1, on the reverse strand, counting down.
TGCAGGCGCACCTCCACACCCTGCTCGGGCGCCTTGCCAGCCAAGACCTGTTGATGCACGGCCAGCGTGGCTTCGTATTCCTCCGGGGCCCAATACGGCATGGGCGGTTTCAAGCCGATCAGCTCCTCCGTACCGAACCCGACCATGCGGCAAAAGGCGGGGTTCACGTAGATGATGCGTCCTTCGAGGTCCCGCGCCCGCATACCGGTGAGCAGCGAATCCTCCATCGCTTTGCGAAAGGCGTGCTCGTTGGACAGTGCCGCCTCGGCCGCCACCCTTCTTTGCATGTGGCGACGCTGCAGCCACAGCGACACCAGCACGGCGATGGCCAAGCCGAGAATGGCCAGCGCCAGCGTATTGCGCCACAAACCGGTGGGACTGCGATAAGCGATCGCCCGAAGCAGCAAGCCCTGGCCGGGGGGCTCGAAAGGCACCTGGTAACTCAGGCCCTCCGTTCCGGCTTCGACATTCGATTTGGACGCCAGCACGGCGCCGCCGTCATCCACGACCACTAGCCGATAGCGTTCGGCGAACCACCAGGGCACTTGCTGCGCGATCAATGTGGGAAGGGCATAGATACCCACCACCGCGCCGGCGAAAGCGCCCTCTTGATAGAGCGGCACGTAAATGTCGAACTGGTGCCGACCTTCAGAGGCAGCGTAAGGCGGGCCATACATCGGCCGCCCGGCATTGCGGGCCAGTCGGAAAGCGTCGTTCTCGGACAGCCCGCGGCCTGGCGCGGCGCCGAAGGGTCGAGCATCGGGAACCGGCGCAGCGGCACGGGCCTGGCCCTGGGCATCGACCACCAGCACTTCGATCAGCCCGGGCGTATTGGCCACCAAGGTCTTGACCGCCAGATCGAAGCGCCGCAGCGGCAGATCGCCGCTTTGGAAATCCTGCCCCAAATGAGCCAACTGCTCGGCGCTTCGAGAAAGCTGAAAGCGCAAGTCCTGCTCTACCCAGAGGATGTCGCTGATCAGGGTGGCGCGCTGCTCGTCGAGATCCTGGCGATGCATTTGCCAAAGCAGCGCACCCACCGCCAAAACAAAAAGCCCGATGGCAATGCGGGGGAGAATCCAGTACCAGCCCGAACTGCCCAGGCCGCTGCGATCGCGGGGAGAGACCACTATGGCATTCATGGCGCCAAATGGTACACCCGCGCGCGAGCCCCGGGGCGCATTACGGGTTTCCACAATTGCCGGACGGCGGCGCCGCGCCGAGAATCGGCACGCTGTCATTGCTGGCGGGCGACTGGCCCGTCGATCCCACCCCCCAAAGAAACCTCTGGAGGAGTTTTCATGAAGCTGAAATCCCTGGTTTTCGCCGCAGTCGCCTTGTCCGTATCTTTCGGCGCGCTGGCCCAGGCGCCCATCGTCATCAAATTCAGCCACGTCGTGGCGGTCGACACGCCCAAGGGCAAAGGCGCCGAACAGTTCAAGAAGCTCGCTGAAGAGCGCACCAAAGGCCGAGTAAAAGTCGAGGTCTACGCCAACTCCACCCTGTACAAAGACAAGGAGGAGATGGAAGCCTTGCAACTGGGCTCGGTGCACATGCTCGCCCCCTCGCTCGCCAAGTTCGGCCCGCTGGGCGCACGCGAGTTCGAGGTCTTCGACCTGCCCTACATCTTCGACAACTATGCCGAATTGCACAAAGTCACCGAAGGACCGATAGGCCAGGGGCTCTTGAAGAAGCTGGAAAGCAAGGGCATTCTGGGCCTGGCCTTCTGGGACAACGGCTTCAAGGTGATGAGCGCCAACAAACCCCTGAAGACGCCCGCCGACTTCAAGGGTCTGAAACTGCGCATCCAGTCCTCCAAGGTGCTCGACGCGCAAATGCGCGCCCTGGGGGCCAACCCGCAGGTGATGGCTTTCTCCGAGGTCTACCAGGCGCTGCAAACCGGCGTGGTCGATGGCACCGAAAATCCGCCCTCCAACCTCTACACCCAGAAAATGCATGAAGTGCAAAAACACGTGACGCTTTCCGACCACGGCTATCTGGGCTACGCGGTCATCGTCAACAAGAAGTTCTGGGAAGGCCTGCCCGCCGACGTGCGCACCGCCCTCGAAGGCGCGATGAAGGACGCCACCAAGTACGCCAACGAGATCGCCAAGAAAGAAAATGACGACGCCTTGGAAGCGGTGAAGAAGTCAGGCAAGAGCCAGATCGCCACGCTCACTGACGCGGAAAAGAAAGAATGGAAGAAGGCGCTGATCAAGGTGCATAACGACAGCGCCGACCGGATTGGCAAGGATCTGATCCAGTCGATCTACAAGGAAACCGGTTTCGATCCGGCCAAGCTGTAAAATCGCGCGGGCCGCCCCGCCAGGGGTGGCCCGCTTTTTTCGGTCTTCGTGGGGGCCCAGTCAATGCTCAAGTTCCTCGATCATCTCGAAGAGTGGTTGATCGCCATCCTCATGGGCGCGGCAACCACGATCATTTTCGTCGCGGTGCTCCACCGCTATACCTCGGGCCTGCCCATACCGGGTGTGCAGGACTGGCTCATCAGCATCAATATGAGTTGGGCGCAGGAACTGTGCATCTACATGTTCGTGTGGATGGCCAAGTTCGGTGCGGCTTACGGCGTGCGCACCGGCATCCACGTCGGCGTGGACGTGTTGATCAACCGGCTCAATGAAGGCAACCGGCGCAAGTTCATTCTATTTGGCTTGTTCGCGGGAGCGCTGTTCACCGGCATCGTCGGCAGCATGGGCGCCAGTTTCGTCTGGCACATCGGGCACACCGAGCAGATTTCGGCCGACCTCGAAGTGCCCATGTGGCTCGTTTATCTCGCCATACCCTGCGGTTCATTTCTGATGTGCTTTCGCTTCCTGCAGGTCGCCTGGATTTTCACCAAAACCGGCAGTCTGCCCCACCACGATCACGGCCACGTCGAAGGTATGGACGAAAAGGAAGAAAAGCTGATCGGCGAAATCATCGAGATCGCCGAGGAAATCGAACATGCACACGGCGGCAAACCGGGTGATGGCGGGGAGACGCGCAAATGAACGCCACCATCATTTTTGTCCTGCTGGTGGGCCTGATGCTCACCGGCATGCCGATCTCGATTTCCCTGGGCCTCACCGTCCTCACCTTCCTCTTTTTCATGAGCGACGTGCCGGTGACGGCGGTAGCGCTGAAGCTTTTCACCGGCATCGAGAAGTTCGAGATCATGGCCATCCCCTTCTTCATTTTGGCGGGGAATTTCTTGACCCACGGCGGTGTGGCGCGGCGCATGATCCACTTCGCCACCTCTATGGTCGGGCACTGGCACGGCGGCCTGGGCCTGGGCGGCATTCTCGCTTGTGCCCTGTTCGCCGCGGTTTCAGGGTCCTCGCCCGCCACGGTGGTGGCGATCGGCTCGATCATCCTGCCGGCCATGCTCAAACAGGGTTTCCCCAGGAAGTTCGGCGCCGGAATCATCGCCACTTCGGGCTCGCTGGGCATACTCATACCGCCTTCGATCGTGATGGTGATGTATGCGGTGTCGACCAACAGCTCGATCGGCGCGCTGTTTATCGCCGGCATCGTGCCCGGGCTTTTGCTGGCCGCGATCCTGATCGGCGTGGCCTGGCTCTCGGCACGCCGGAACCACTACCCGCGCATGCCCAAGGCGAGCTGGCGCGAGCGCTTGCAGGCGCTGCGCGAGAGCATCTGGGGCCTGCTGTTGATCGTGGTGGTGATCGGCGGTATCTACTCGGGCGCGTTCACACCCACCGAGGCGGCGGCGATGAGCGCGGTATACGCGTTCTTCGTGGCGGTGTTCGTGTACAAGGATCTGACGCTCAAGCAAGTGCCCAAGGTCTTGCGCGACTCGGCCAACATGAGCGCCATGCTGCTCTACATCATCACCAACGCGGTGCTGTTCTCCTTCTTGCTGACCTCGGAGCAGATTCCGCAAGCCATGGCGGATTGGATCATCCAGAGCGGCTTTTCCACCTGGCAGTTCCTCTTCGTCATCAACATGATTCTGCTGGTGGCGGGCATGGTGATGGAGCCGTCGTCGATCATGCTGATCATGGCGCCCATCGTCTTCCCGGTGGCCATGAAGCTCGGCATCGACCCCGTGCACCTGGGCATCCTCATGACCGTGAACATGGAAATCGGCATGATCACCCCGCCGGTGGGCTTGAATCTCTATGTCGCCAGCGGCATCACCAAAATGGGACTGACGGAGATTTCCAAAGCCTGTCTGCCCTGGCTGGTGGTGATGCTCGCTTTCCTGTTCCTGGTGACCTATTGGCCGACGCTGACGCTCTGGCTGCCCAAGACCCTGGGAATGATGTAGGCTTGAAACACCTTGGCCGGGGAGCGCTGGCATCGCTTCCCGGTTCAAGTGGACGCGAAAGGAGGCTCACATGCGGAAGCGCGGCGCACTTCTCCTCGCTGGCCTGTTGGCGGCAAGCCCGCTGCGGGCCGAACCCGGCGTCAATGCCGGCAACATCGTCATCGGGCAATCGGCCTCGCTTTCCGGCCCCACGGCGCCGCGCGGCAAAGAAATCATCGGCGGCATCCAGGCTTACTTTGACCAAGTCAACGCCAAAGGTGGGGTCCATGGCCGCAAGCTCGTGCTCGAGACCTTGGATGACGGCTACGAGGCCGACAAGACCCTCGCCAACACCAAGCGTTTCATCAGCGAGGGCAAGGTCTTCGCCCTCGTCGGTTATCGTGGCACTTCGCACGTTGCCGGGGTGGTGCCGCTGCTCAACGAAGCCAAACTCCCGCTGATCGCCCCGGTTACCGGCGCAGACTCGCTGCGTAATCCGGCCAACCGTTTCCTGTTTCATATCAAAGCGAGCTACGGCGACGAAACCGAAGCCATTATCAACCAATTCAATTCCTTCGGCCTGAAACGCATCGCCGCGTTTTACCAGAACGACGGCTTCGGCAAGGAAGGGCTGGCCGGCGTCGAGGCGGCCATGAAAGCGCGCAACCTCACCCTGGTCGCCAAAGGCGCCGTGGAACGCAATTCCAACGATGTAAGCAATGCGGTCAAGTCCATCGCCGGCGCAAGCCCTGAGGCAGTGGTGATCATCGGCCAATTCAACGCCGCCGGTGAGTTTGTCAAGGCAATGAAAGCCGCGGGATCCAACCCTTTGTTCATGGCGGTCTCCCCCGTTGAGATCGAACAAGTTGCCAAACGTTTGGGGGAAGCGGCCCGCGGCTTTGCCGTGGCCCAGGTCGTGCCTTTTCCCTGGAATTTGGGTATGCCGCTGGTGCGGGAATACACCAAGGCGCTTTCGGGACGTCAAGATGTGCAGCCCGGCTTCGCCAGTCTGGAGGGGTTCATCGCCGCAAAAGTCATGGTGGAAGGCCTCCGCCGCGCAGGCCCTGCGCCGACACGGGAAAAGCTGGTGCAGGCGCTGGAAACCCTGCGCGACTATGATCTGGGGGGCTATATCATCAGTTATTCGCCCGATAGCCACCGCGGCAGCCGATATGTCGATCTTGTGGTGATCGGCAAAGACGGGCGCTTCATGCGCTAGGCGCCGGCCGGCAATTTCGGTCGGGCGCGGCGGCTGCACTCCGCCTCTCTTCACCCTCCGCCAACCGCGCCGCCCGCGAGCCGCAAAGCGCGCGCGGCCGCTAGTCGCCAATTCCTGCTAAAATTCTTTGTTTTTCAACCTTGAGGGCGAACTGTCGGCAGGCACGGCAGTCTGCTGCGCCCGATCAGATAACTTGGAGTCAGCATTATGGCCTTGGAACGCACTCTTTCCATCATCAAACCGGACGCGGTTGCCAAAAACGTCATCGGCGAAATTTACGCGCGCTTCGAGCGCGCCGGTCTGAAGATCGTCGCGGCGCGGATGGCTTGGCTCTCCCGCGCCGAAGCCGAGGGATTCTACGCGGTCCATAAGGAGCGTCCCTTCTTCAAGGACCTGGTCGAATTCATGACCTCCGGCCCGGTCATGATACAAGCGCTCGAAGGCGAAGACGCCATCGCCAAGAATCGCGAACTGATGGGCGCCACCGACCCAAAAAAGGCCGCGCCCGGAACCATACGCGCCGACTTCGCGCAAAGCATAGACGCCAACGCCGTGCATGGCTCGGACGGCCCCGATACGGCGCGGGTGGAAATCGCTTACTTCTTCCCCGCTTCCCAGGTTTTCACGCGCTGAGCCGCGCCGCAGCAGCGCAGGCCCCGCCTCGCTCATGATCAACCTGCTGGAACAGACTCGGCCGCAGCTCGAAACTTTCTTCGCCGCGCTCGGCGAGAAACCTTTTCGCGCCAAGCAAGTGATGCGCTGGGTGCATCACTTGCGGGCGTCCGAACTAGGCGATATGAGCGATTTGTCCAAGGCGCTGCGAGAGCGGCTGGCGGGGCTAACCGAAATCCGCAGCCCTGAGCCCATTTCCGATGCTCTTGCACCCGATGGCACACGCAAGTGGCTGTTTCGCGTCGATAGGGGGAACGCGGTTGAAGCCGTGTACATACCTGAAGCCATCGCCGGCGAAGCGGTCGAGGCCGAGCGCAGCGACACGCCGCGCGGCACGCTCTGCGTTTCTACCCAGGCCGGATGCGCGCTGGACTGCGCCTTCTGCTCCACCGGAAAACAGGGCTTCAACCGCAACCTGACCACCGCGGAAATCGTCGGCCAGCTTTGGCACGCAGACCGCAGCTTGCCGCCGCGCGCGGAAGGTCTGGCCGCCATCAGCAACGTCGTGCTCATGGGCATGGGTGAACCGCTAGCCAACTTCGACCAGGTGGTTCCTGCGCTGGAGATCTTTCTCGATGACGCCGCCTACGGCCTTTCCCGCCGTCGAGTGACCGTATCCACCTCGGGCATCGTACCCGCCATGGATCGCCTGCTTGAAGCCTGCCCGGTCGCGCTCGCGGTCTCTTTGCACGCGCCCACCGATGCCTTGCGCGACGAACTGGTGCCGATCAACCGCAAGTATCCGCTTTCGGCTTTGATGGCTGCGTGCCGACGGTATTTGGAGAAGGCCCCGCGCGACTTCGTCACCTTCGAATATGTCATGCTCGACGGTATCAACGACCGCAACGAACACGCTCGCGCCCTGATCGAACGGGTGGCGGAAGTGCCTTGCAAGTTCAACCTCATCCCCTTCAATCCCTTTCCGAACTCACCCTTTCGCCGTTCACCGCGGGCGCAGGTGCTGACCTTCCAGAAGATCTTGACGGACGCCGGCATCGTGACCACCATACGCAAGACCCGCGGCGAGGTGATCGACGCCGCTTGCGGACAGCTCGCCGGCCGGGTCTCAGACCGCACGCGGCGCACCGCCCCGAATACATCCATGGAGGCTCAGTCATGACCCGATTGCTTGTGGTGGTGAGCTTGGCGCTCGCGCTCTGGGCTTGTTCCTCGACGAACCCCGGGACGGAAATCCAACCGTCCGCCGGAAACGATGAAACGGTTACGCAGAAAATCGCGCGCGTCCACACTCAGCTCGCGGCCGGTTACTATGCCCGCAACCAGCAAAACGTTGCTCTGGAAGAACTCAACGAAGCGCTGAAAGTCGAGCCAAAATACGCGCCGGCGCACAACGTGCTCGGCCTCATCTACATGGAGCTCAAAGAGGATGCCAAAGCCGAGCAATCGTTCAAGAAGGCGATCGAACTCGCGCCTCAGGACCCCGAAATCCGAAATAACTATGGCTGGTACCTTTGCGTAAAAGGCCAAACCAAGCTGGCGATCGAGCAGTTCAACATGGCCGCCCGCCACCCACTCTACCGTACGCCGGAAGTCGCTCTGGTCAACGCCGGGCAGTGCAGCGCGCGAGTAGGTGAAATCAGGGCAGCGGAGAGTTACTACCGGCAAGCCTTGGCCCTGCAACCCAGTACCATTCTTGCCAGTTTTGGTCTGGCGGACATCGCCTTCAAGCGGGGCAATTATGGCGAAACGCGCGACCACCTGAAGAACGTGATGCGCGCCCCGAATCCGCCCGCATCGGCGCTTTTGATCGGCGCCTGCGTGGAAAAGAAGCTCGGCGATCGTGTCGCAGAGCTGTCCTACACCCAGCAGTTGCGCAATCGCCACCCGGATTCCAAAGAATTGAAGGACTTGCAGTCGGGATGGTGTCAATGAGCGAAGCACCGCTCGAGACCGAAATCGCGGGCAGCGAATCGCCCCCCGGCGCCGCCCTAGGGATGGGTGCACGCTTGCGACGGGCCCGGGAAGCGGCCGGCATCAGCGTCGAAGATGCCGCCGCGCAATTGCGCCTCTCGCCCCGGCAGGTGCTCGCCCTGGAGAGCGAACAATTCGAGCTTTTGCCGGGACGCACCTTCGTGCGCGGTTTTGTAAAAAACTACGCCCGCTTGCTAGAGCTCGATCCTGAGCCCCTGCTGGTCCTTGCCGGCCAGAACCTCGACAGCCCGGTGCTTCAACCTATAGCCGCAGGCATGGGCGTCATACCAGCCGAACACAGCGGTCCCGCCGCATGGCAGAAATGGGCCATTCTGGCCATGCTGGTAACCGCCATCATTGCCGGCGCGGGGTATGAATGGTGGCAGCGCCAAGCGAGTCGCGGCCCGATTCCCCCGGCCGGTGGCACAAGCGCCGGCAGTTCCCTGGCCAATTCTCCCGAGGTGAAGGAGCTGCCCACCCCCCCATCGAGCGGCGGCCTTCCCCAGATTGAGACGCAAGTCAAACCCGCGCCTGAGCTGTCGCAACCCGCATCGTCGCCGATCAAAGCGGATATCGCTCCAAAAGGCGCGGCCATCGAAGCACTGGTGAACAAAGCTGCGCCGGCGGCTGCGAAGCCGGTTCCCGCTGCGCCACCGCCATCGGCAAAGGTGGCGGTTGGGGCCGGCAAGATCGGTTTGCAGTTCTCCGAAACGAGTTGGGTGGAAGTCAGAGATCGTGGCGGCCAGATCTTGCTCTCGCAGCACTATGGCGCGGGACAACACGCGCTGGTATCGGGAGAACCCCCTTTCGAGATCATCGTGGGCAATGCGGCCGCCACCCGCATTTCTTACGATGGCAAGACGGTCGACCTGAGCCCCCACGCCCGTCAGAACGTCGCCCGGATCACGCTACCATGAACGCCCGCGATCTGCTGCGCCATCCCGGCACCGCTCCTCGTCACCGCACCTGTCAGGTGGTGGTTGGCGGCGTCGCCGTTGGTGGAGGCGCGCCGGTGGTGGTGCAATCCATGACCAACACCGATACCGAAGACTTGGCCGCGACGCTTCGGCAAGTGAGCGCCTTGGCAGCGGCGGGATCTGAACTGGTGCGCGTGACCGTCAACACGCCGGCCGCTGCGGCACAGATCGCCCCCTTGCGGGATCAGCTCGACCGCGCGGGAATCAAGGTGCCTTTGATCGGCGACTTCCATTTCAACGGTCACAAGCTCTTGCAGCAACACCCCGACTGCGCTGCAGCCTTGGCCAAGTATCGGATCAATCCGGGCAATGTGGGCAAAGGCGCCAAGCGCGACCAGCAGTTTGCCACCATGATCGAGATGGCTTGCCGCTACGAAAAACCGGTGCGCATCGGCGTCAATTGGGGCAGTCTCGATCAAGATCTCCTGGCGCGCTTGATGGATGAAAATGCGAGCATTGCCCACCCCCTCGCCCCGCAGGCGGTAATGCGCGAAGCGCTGATCACCTCGGCCATCGAGAGCGCGGCGACCGCCGAACGCTTGGGGCTGCCGCCGGAGCGTATCCTGCTTTCCTGCAAGGTGAGCGAGGTTCAGGACTTGATCGCGGTCTACCGCGTTCTGGCCCAGCGCTGTAATTACGCCTTGCATCTGGGTCTCACCGAGGCCGGCATGGGCAGCAAAGGCATCGTCGCCTCGGCGGCGGCGTTGAGCGTGCTTTTGCAAGAAGGCATAGGTGACACTATCCGCATTTCTTTGACGCCGGAACCGGGAGGCGATCGCACCCGCGAAGTGATCGTCGCTCAGGAGTTGCTGCAAACCATGGGCCTGCGCAGCTTTGCCCCGATGGTGACGGCCTGCCCCGGCTGCGGACGGACCAGCAGCACGGTCTTTCAGACGCTTGCCGCTGGCATTCAGAACTGGCTGCGGGCGCAAATGCCGCTGTGGCGAGCACATTACCCGGGGGTCGAAGAATTACATGTGGCGGTAATGGGTTGCGTCGTCAACGGCCCGGGGGAAAGCCGCCTCGCGAACATCGGCATCAGTCTTCCCGGCAACGGTGAAATACCGATTGCGCCGGTTTATGTCGATGGCCAGAAAGCGGCCGTCTTGAAGGGCGATCGCATCGCCGAAGATTTCCAAGCGCTGGTCGCGCGCTACGTCGACGAGCGCTACGGCCATCAGTCACCGCGCCGGACAGACGAAGAGCAACCCTGAAATGGCCATGAACATTCAAGCCGTGCGCGGAATGAACGACATCCTCCCGGAGGCTGCGCCGCGTTGGGCGCAGTTCGAGGCGGCGGCGCGCGAAGTCTTCGCCCAGTACGGCTATCGCGAAATTCGCATGCCCATCGTCGAACCCACCGCCTTGTTCGTGCGTGGCGTGGGCGAGCACACCGATATCGTCGAGAAGGAAATGTACACCTTCGTCGATACGCTCAATGGCGAGAGTCTGTCGCTGCGGCCGGAGGGCACCGCGAGCTGCGTGCGCGCGGTGCTCGAACACAACCTGCTTTATCCGGGCCCGCAGCGGCTCTGGTATAGCGGGCCGATGTTTCGGCACGAAAGGCCGCAAAAAGGCCGCTACCGCCAGTTTCATCAGTTTGGCATCGAAGCCTTCGGATACCCCGGCCCCGACATCGATGCAGAGCAAATCATCCTTGCCGCAAGGCTTTGGCGAAAACTTGCCATCCCGATGCCGACGCTGCACCTCAACAGTCTGGGCAGCGCGGCGGAGCGCGCAGCACATCGACAGGAACTGATTCGATATCTCCAGCAGCACGAAGCGCTTCTGGACGCCGACGCGCGCCGACGTCTCCTGAGCAACCCGTTGCGGGTGCTCGACAGCAAGAACCCGGCGATGCAGGAGCTGATCGCGAACGCCCCCAAGCTTCTCGATCAGCTGGGCGAAACCTCCCTTGCGCATTTCGAAGGCCTGCAAAAGCACCTTGATCGGGCCCAGCTCGAATACGTCGTCGATCCCCGCCTGGTGCGCGGGCTCGACTACTACAATCTTACGGTTTTCGAATGGGTGAGCGATCGCCTCGGCGCCCAAGGCACGATTTGCGGGGGCGGGCGCTATGACGGGCTGGTCGAGCTCTTCGGCGGCAAACCTACGCCAGGCTGCGGCTTCGGCCTCGGTGTCGAACGCGTGATCCTGCTCATGGAGGAAGCCGGCCTCGAAGTCAGCGCCTTGCCCGACGCTTATCTCGTCTTCGCCGGCGAAAAGGCCGAGAGCTTCGCTCCGGCGGCGGCGGAGCGCTTGCGCAGCGCCGGCTGGCGGGTTGTGCAGCATGCGGGCGGCGGCAGCTTCAAAAGCCAAATGAAAAAAGCCGACACCAGCGGCGCCTTCTACGCGCTGCTCGTCGGCGACAACGAGGCCCAGGACGGAACGATTACGGTCAAACCTTTGCGCGGCGGGGGGCAGGAAACCCTGCCGCTGGATAGTTTCTTGCAGCAGTATCATCCCCAGCGTTAACCCTCCAAGGAATTGAGATGGCGGTCTACAACCTCGAAGAACAGGAAACCATCGATGCCCTCAAGGCATGGTGGAAACAATACGGAAACCTGATCAGCGTAGCGATCACTGCAGTCTGCGTGATTATCATCGCTTACCAAGGCTGGAACTGGTACCGGAACTCGCAAGCTCGCGAAGCCAGCGTGCTCTACACCGCGGTCGGACAAGCTGCGCAGAAGAACGATCTGGCCAAAGCCAAAGACGCCACTGAGCAACTGAACAAGAAATACTCCGGCACCGCCTTTGCGCCGCGGGCAAGTCTGCTGCTCGCCCGGCTCCAGATCAACGCCGGAGACCGAGCCGCCGCGCGCCTTAGCCTGCAAAACGCACTCGACCTGGCGAAGGAAGACGAGTTGAAACAAGTGGCGCGTTTTCGTATGGCCACGTTCTTGCTCGATGAAAAGGCCTACGATGAAGCCCTGCGCCTGCTCGAAGCGAAGCACGATCCTGCGTTTGCCGGGATCTATGCCGACCTTCGCGGCGACATTCTCGCCGCCGCAGGCAAGACCACCGAAGCGCGTGCCGCCTATCAGGAAGCCATCACCAAGCTCGACAGCAAGTCGCCCTACCGGCAGACGGTGCAATTGAAGCTCGAAGCGGCCGGAGAAAACCCATGAACTTCCTGGCCCGCCGAGCAAAGCTCGCTTTCGCTCTACTGGCCGTGGCGCTGGCCGGCTGCTCCTCTTTCCCCTTTTTTGGATCGGACGAGTTCAAGCCCGGCCCCTTGCCCGAGTACCGCGCCAAAGCCACTGGCAGCGTAGTCTGGCAGCAGCCGGCAGGCAAAATCGGCCCGGGTTTTGTGCCGGCAATCGCGGGGCAGAGGGTGTACCAGGCTTCCGCGGATGGCTCGCTCACCGCCGTTGATCTGGCGAGCGGCCGCACTGATTGGCGCATCTCAGTCGGCTCCAATCTGAGCGCAGGCGCTGGCAGCGATGGCGAAACCATTGCCGTCGCCACGGGCAAGGGCGAGGTTTTTGCCTTCGACAGCAACGGCAAGGCACTTTGGCAAGCGCGGGTTTCAAGCGAAGTATTGGCTCCACCGCAGGTTTCGGATGGCATGATCGCGGTGTGGTCGGGCGACGGCCGAATTTTTGGTTTTTCGGCCAAAACCGGCGAACGCAAATGGGTCTTTCAGCGCAGCACGCCGTCCCTGACTTTGCGCAGCTATGCCAGTGGAACGGTTCATCGGGGCGGCCTCTTTACCGGAGCATCCGGTGGCAAACTCATCGGCATGGATCTCATTACCGGCGCCGTCGGGTGGGAGGCGAGCATCGCCACCCCCAAGGGCGCCACCGAACTCGAGCGCATCGCAGACGTCACCAGCAGCCCGGTGGTGGACGATCGGCAAGTCTGCGCCGTCGCATTCCAAGGCCGGCTGGCTTGCTTCGACCTCTTGCGCGGGACGATGATTTGGTCGCGTGACATTTCTAGCCACTTGGGCTTGAGCGCTGACACGAAAGCCGTCTATGTCACCGACGACAAGGGCGCCATTCACGCCTTGGACAAAAGCACTGGCGCCAGCATCTGGAAGCAGGACAAACTCAACAAGCGTCGTCCAACCGCGCCGCAACTGGCAGGAGATCTCCTCGCTGCAGTCGACGCGGAAGGTTATGTTCATTTGCTTGACCGCGCCGACGGCGCCCTGGTCGGCCGCTTGGCCCTCGATGGCAGCGCGGTCGTGGCCCAACCAGGACGCCTGGTCGACGGCATCCTGGCGCTGACCAGCAAGGGCGCGCTCACCAGAGTGCGCGCGCAATAAGTCCATGCAACCCGTTGTCGTCCTGGTGGGCCGGCCCAACGTCGGGAAATCGACGTTATTCAATCGCCTGACGCGATCTCGCGACGCTCTGGTCGCCGACCTGCCCGGACTTACGCGCGACCGCCATTATGGCCACGGACGCGTGGGAGACCGGGCCTATTTGGTAGTGGATACCGGCGGCTTCGAACCCGTCGCCACGGAAGGCATTCTCTACGAGATGGCCAAGCAAACACGCCAGGCCATCGTCGAAGCCGACGTAGTCATCTTCATGGTGGATGCCCGCGAAGGTCTCAGCCCTCAGGACCACAATATCGCTGAACTCTTGCGCAAGAGCGGGCGTACCGTGCTGCTGGCGGTGAACAAAGCCGAAGGTATGGACGCCGCTCGCGCCGCGGTCGAGTTTCACGAGCTCGGGCTAGGCGAACCGTATACCATTTCCTCGGCACACGGCGATCACGTGCGCGAACTGATCGAATTGGCGCTCGCGCCATTCCCCGCGCCCGGCGAAACACCGGCTCCGGAACAGCCGGCCATGCGCATTGCCGTGATCGGGCGGCCCAACGTCGGCAAATCGACCCTGGTCAACGCTCTACTGGGCGAGGAACGGGTCATTGCCTTCGACCAGCCGGGCACGACTCGCGACAGCATTTCGCTCGACTTCGTTCGTCGCGGAAAGAAATACACCCTGATCGATACCGCGGGAGTAAGGCGCCGCGGCAAGGTCACTGAAGCCATAGAGAAGTTTTCGGTAATCAAAACGCTGCAGGCGGTCGAAGATGCCCACGTCGTCATTTTGATGCTGGATGCGCGCCAGGACGTTTCCGAACAAGATGCCCACTTGGCTGGCTTTATCCTCGAGGCGGGGCGGGCCCTGGTGATTGCGGTCAATAAATGGGATGGCCTGCCGATTGAGCAGCGCGAGCAGATCAAGCGCGATTTGGCTCGCAAACTGGGTTTTCTCGATTTCGCCCGCCACCACTTCATCTCCGCCAAACAAGGCACCGGCATCGATGCACTTTTCACTTCCGTCGAAAAGGCCTATGCCGCAGCCACCGCCAAACTGCCCACCCCGAAACTCACTCGCGTGCTGGGGGAGGCGATCGCGCGCCAGCAACCGCCGCGCGCGGGCGCGGTGCGCCCGAAAATGCGGTATGCCCACCAAGGCGGCATGAATCCCCCGCTCATCGTCATTCACGGCAATGCACTCGAGAATGTTCCGGAATCCTATCGGCGCTACCTGGAACATTTTTTTCGCGAGGCGTTCAAATTGGACGGCACACCATTGCGCATTGCTTTTCGTACCGGCCGCAATCCTTATGCCGATGGCATCTGACCTGGAAATTCGGACGGCTTGATGCGCAATGGCGTAGCCGGCAAAAATGCAGTAAAGTGTTACGCGCTGTTGACTTTTTCGGACAGCTTTCTTGGACTGTTGAGGGAATCACTGAAGGAACCCCAAGCCAGGCGCCATCGGCAAAGGAAACCGTGGCAATGCCAGGCAAAAGGGGCCCGGGGCGGAAGTAACCCCGTCCCAAGGGACAATCAGAGCTTCCTGTGACGCAAACAACAAATCGGAGCCACTATGAGCAACAAAGGGCAAATGCTACAAGACCCGTTCCTGAACACACTGCGCAAAGAGCATGTTCAGGTTTCGATTTATCTGGTCAACGGCATCAAGCTGCAAGGCCAGATCGAATCGTTTGACCAGTACGTCGTATTACTCAAGAACACGGTGACGCAAATGGTCTACAAGCACGCCATCTCTACCGTCGTGCCGGCCAGAGCGATCACTCTTTCGCACGAAGCCGACAATTAACCAGCGCATCATCACCCCGTCCGGGGCTGAGCTCGCCGCTGGCGCACGCTGATGTTCGAGCGGCCCAGCGGCGGCAACCGCGCCATATTGGTTCAGCTCGACTTCGGCGGTGGCCATGCGGCCGAAGATCTGGCTGAACTCGGCGAGCTTGCCTCCAGTTGCGGCGCGGTAGTGCTAGGGCAGGTCACCGGTCGTCGGGATAAACCGGACCCTGCGCTTTATGCCGGACGAGGCAAAACCGAAGAAATTCGGCTTCTTGCCCAGGCATCCGACGCCGATCTGGCCATTTTTAATCACAGTCTTTCCGGTGCCCAGCAACGCAACCTCGAAAAGGTGCTGGGATGCCGCGTGGTCGACCGCGTGGCCCTGATCCTGGACATTTTTGCCCTGCGTGCCCGCAGCGCCGAAGGGAAGCTGCAGGTCGAACTGGCTCAGCTCGAACATCTTGCGACACGTTTGGTGCGCGGATGGACCCACCTCGAGCGCCAAAAAGGCGGCATCGGCCTCCGGGGACCGGGCGAAACCCAACTCGAAGTCGACCGCCGGCTGTTGTCCGATCGCGTCAAGCTCCTGAAGGATCGTCTCGCCAAAGTAGGCCGCCAGCGGGAGACGCAACGCCGAGCCAGGCGCCGAGCGGCCACCAAGAATATCGCGCTGGTCGGGTACACCAATGCCGGCAAATCCACGCTTTTCAATCGCTTGACCGGCGCGCGCGCCTACGCCGCCAATCAGCTTTTCGCCACGCTGGATACCACCTTGCGGCGGTTGTTCGTGGCCAACGCACAGCCCATGGTGCTATCAGACACGGTGGGATTCATCCGCGAATTACCCCACACCTTGGTTGCGGCCTTTCACGCGACGCTTAGCGAAGCCGTCGAGGCCGATTTGCTGTTGCACGTGGTGGACAGCTCACACCCGGCGCGGCACGAGCAAATGGCCGCGGTCGAGGAGGTTCTGGCAGAAATTGGTGCGGCAGGGCTCCCCCGAGTGGTGGTCTACAACAAGATCGATCTCTCCGACTTGGCTCCCGGAGTTGAATTCGACGAGTATGGTAAAATCTGCGCCGTTCGGCTTAGCGCCGCGACCGGCGAGGGCTGCGATAATCTCAGGCTCGCGCTCGCTGAGCGCTTTCCGCTTCCGGCACCGGTCGGCGCCGAGATGCAAGAAACCTAGACCTTAACTCGAATCCTATGTCTCTCAACGATCCGCAGTGGGGCAAGCGCGGGGGCGGCAGCGGTGGCCCGCCCGATCTGGACGAGATCTGGCGCAACATCAACCGCCGCATCAACTCCGTCTTTTCGCGGCGCGGCAGCGGCGACGAACCTCCGCCCAACGGACCCGGAGGAGGTATCGGCATGGCTTTGCCTGGGATCGCCATGTTGGTTCTCTTGGTTTTGGCGGTCTGGCTTGCCAGCGGCTTCTATATCGTCGATGAGGGCCGGCGCGGAGTGGTTCTGCGCTTCGGCCTGTACAAGGAAACCACCCTTCCCGGACTCCGCTGGCACTTACCCTACCCGGTGGAGTCGGCCGAGATCGTCAATTCTTCCCAAGTCAATACCGTAGAGGTGGGTTATCGCACCAATGTGAAATCCAAAGAACTGCGGGAATCGCTGATGCTCACGGATGACGAGAACATCATCGACATTCAGTTCGCGGTGCAATACACCATCAAAAGCCCGGAAGATTTCCTTTTCAAGAACCGAAGCACCGAGCAAGGCGTGCGGCAGATCGCTGAAACCGCCATTCGTGAAGTGGTGGGCAAGAACAAAATGGATTTCGTTCTTTACGAGGGCCGGCAGCAAATCGCCGCCGACACGCAAACCCTGATGCAAGGAATTCTCGACCGGTATGAAACGGGAATTGCACTTTCGCGTGTGACCATGCAGAACGCTCAGCCGCCCGAGCAGGTGCAGGCCGCTTTCGACGACGCGGTGAAAGCAGGACAAGACCGCGAGCGGCTGAAGAACGAAGGCCAGGCCTACGCCAACGACGTCGTGCCCAAGGCGGCCGGTGTCGCATCCCGCCTTTTGCAAGAAGCCGCAGGCTACGGCGCGAGAGTGGTGGCGAATGCTGAAGGCGACGCCAGCCGCTTCAAACAAATCCTAGTCGAGTACACCAAAGCCCCCGGAGTGACGCGCGATCGACTGTACCTCGACATGATGCAATCCGTACTGGGCAGTGCCAGCAAGGTGTTGGTCGATCAAAAATCCGGCAGCGGCAATCTGCTTTATTTGCCGCTCGACAAACTCATGGCGCACTCCGAGGCTGGTAGCGCCGGACCGCTGGGTGACGCTTTCCGTGCTCCCGCGCCGGAATCACCGGTCACTATCGACTCCGCTCCGCCACGAGGACGAGAGAGCCTGCGGAGCCGTGATCGGGAGACGCGATGATGCGCCTACTCGCTCCCCTGATCGCTCTGATCATCACTGCCGTGGTGCTTTTGAGTCAGGCCCTGTACACCGTGGACCAGCGGCAGCACGCCATCGTTCGCCAACTGGGCGAGATCATCCGCGTACACTCCGAGGCCGGTTTGTTCTGGAAGGTGCCGCTTCTGCAGGATGTAAAGTATTACGAGAAACGCATCCTCACTCTCGACACCCCCGAGGCTGAGCGCTTCATCACCTCGGAGAAGAAGAACGTTTTGGTCGACTCGTTCATCAAGTGGCGCATCGTCGACGTTCGGCAGTATTACATCAGCGTTGCCGGTGACGAAGAACAAGCCAAGCGCCGCCTGACTCAGTCGGTCAACGCAACCCTGCGCGAGGAATTCGGCAAGCGCACCATCCATGACGTGGTTTCGGGTGAACGAGACCAGATTATGAAGATCGTGCGCGAACGTGCCAACGAAGACGGACGCAAGATCGGGGTCGAAATCATCGATGTGCGCCTGAAGCGCGTCGATTTGCCCCAAGAAGTGAGCGAAGCGGTTTACCGCCGTATGGAAGCGGAGCGCAAGCGCGTTGCCAACGAACTACGGTCCCTGGGGTCGGCGGAATCGGAACGCATTCGAGCTGACGCGGACCGCCAACGCGAAGTCTTGTTGGCGGACGCCTACCGCCAGGCACAGCGCGTCAAAGGCGAAGGCGACGCCAAAGCTGCCGCGATTTATGCCGGGGCGTATGGCCAGAATGCCGAGTTTTATGCCTTCTATCGGAGTTTGGAGGCATACAAGGCCAGTTTCCGCTCCAAGAATGACGTGTTGGTGCTCGAACCTAACGCTGAGTTCTTCCGCTATCTGAAGAGCCCGGGCGGCGGAGCGAAACCTTCCAAATAAGGCGCGCGCAAGCGATGTCTGATTGCCTGATGTTTGCGTTCGCGCTCGTCCTCATCTTGGAGGGCGCACTTCCTTTCGTGGCGCCGCAAACTTGGCGAACCACTTTTCGCAAGCTCTCGGAAATGCAGAACGGGCAGATCCGCTTCCTCGGGCTGCTTTCCTTGGCTGCTGGCATGCTGGTGCTTTGGCTGGCGCGGCGATGAAGCACCGTCCCGACCATGGCGCAAAGATCGCTGAGCCGCGACATGCGTAATTGGCTTTTGCCAGAATATGTCGAGGACATCCTGCCGCCGGAAGCCGAGCAGCTCGAGTTTCTGCGCCGCCGGCTGCTCGACCATTGTCACTGCCACGGCTACCTGCTCGTGCAACCACCTTTGATCGAGCATTTGGAGTCCTTGCTCACCGGTACCGGCAGCGACCTCGACCTGCGGACCTTCAAAGTAGTCGATCAAATGAGTGGCCGCTTGTTGGGTCTGCGGGCAGATATCACGCAGCAAGTCGCGCGAATCGACGCGCATCTGCTCAACCGACAAGGAACTACACGCCTGTGTTATGCCGGGAGCGTGCTGCACACGCGCCCGGCCGGCTTGCACCAGACGCGAGAAGTGTTGCAGCTGGGCGCTGAACTGTACGGCCACGCCGGCATCGCCGCCGATCGAGAAGTGCTCTCGCTCATGCTCTCGGCACTCGGCGCAATCGGCGTGCCCTGCACCCACCTCGACCTCGGCCACGTCGGGATTTTTCGCGCTCTTGCTGGCGAAGCGAGGCTCACCCAAGAGCAGGCCGACGATCTCACGGCGGCGATGGTTTCCAAGGACCTGCCGGAAGTGGACGCCTTGGTCGCTCGACTTCCGGACCCCTGGCGCGAAGCACTGGCGAGCCTGCCGCGACGCTTCGGTGATGCCGACACGATCCTGGCATCGGCCGCCCGAGAACTGCCCGCGCTTCCCGAAATCGACAGGGCACTTGACGCATTGCGAGACCTCGCTCTGGTCGCCAAAGCCCGCGCGGAAGACGTCCAGGTCGATTTGGCCGACCTTCGCGGCCTCAACTATCACACCGGTACGGTCTTCGCTGCCTACACTCGCGGCGAATCCATCGCCATTGCCAAAGGCGGGCGTTACGATGACATCGGCCGAGCCTTTGGGCGGGCTCGCCCGGCCACCGGCTTTACCCTGTACCTGAGGCAACTGGCGCGTCTTGCTCCGAACCGCCAATTGCCGCGCGCGATTCTGGCGCCGGATCGCGACGAGCCGCAGTTGCAGGCAATGATCGCCGCGCTGCGAGACCAGGGGGAAATCGTCGTCGTGGCGCTTGATGGAGACGCCGCAGTCGACGAATTGCCCGAGCACAATCGGCGTATCGAGTTCATCGACAGCGGTTGGCAAATCGTCCCCGTTTGAACCGCAACAATTCGGCAACCTCGAGCAATCCTTCCTATTCCGCAGAATCAGGCAAATCGATATGGCGAGAAACGTGGTAGTCATCGGCACGCAATGGGGTGACGAAGGCAAGGGCAAAGTCGTAGACTGGCTCACCGAGCATGCCCAGGGTGTGGTGCGATTTCAGGGCGGCCACAATGCCGGACATACCCTGGTGATCGGCGGCAAGAAGACGATTCTTCGCCTCATTCCTTCCGGCATTCTGCGCCCGGCGACCATTTGCTACATTGGCAACGGCGTAGTAGTGTCTCCAGGAGACTTGCTCAAGGAAATTGGCGAGCTTGAAACTGCCGGAGTCGAGGTGCGCTCACGGCTCAAGATCTCTCCGGCTTGCCCCTTGGTTCTTCCGCACCACGTGGCCATCGACCGCGCCCGCGAGGCAGCACTGGGCAACGCGAAGATTGGCACCACCGGGCGGGGGATCGGTCCCGCGTACGAAGACAAGATCGCGCGGCGAGCTTTGCGCATGCAGGATCTCTTCCAACCGGACGCCTTTGCTGAAAAACTGCGCCTGGTGCTTGAGTATCACAACTTTCTTTTGGCGCAGTACTATCGGCAGCCGACGGTGGATTTCCAGGAAACCCTCGACCAGACCTTGGCGCACGCCTCCGCTTTGCGACCGATGATTGCCGATGTCGCGCGCTTGCTTCAGGAAGCGCGAGCTGCAAAACAGTCGCTTTTGTTCGAGGGGGCGCAAGGTGCTCTGCTCGACATCGATCACGGCACCTACCCGTTTGTCACCTCGTCCAACTGCTTGGCAAGCGCTGCCGGCCCAGGCAGCGGAGTGGGTCCGGGGATGTTCGATTATGTTCTCGGCATCGCCAAGGCTTACACTACACGCGTCGGCACGGGGCCTTTTCCCACCGAGCTCACCGATCAAATCGGGCAAGGCATCGCCAAGCGCGGCAATGAGTTTGGTTCCGTCACAGGCCGGCCACGCCGCTGCGGCTGGTTGGACATCCCTGCGCTCAAGCGCTCCATCGGGCTCAATGGCGTTTCCGGCCTGTGCGTCACCAAGCTCGATGTGCTCGACGGGATGGATAACATCCGGCTTTGCGTGGGTTATGTCGTCGACGGAGCGCCGCTGGATCTTCTACCTAGCGGGGCCGAAGCGGTCGGCCGCTGCCAGCCGGTGTACGAAGACTTCCCGGGCTGGCCGCAAAGCACCGTCGGGGTCAAGCGCTATGAAGACCTTCCCGAAGCCGCGCGCCGCTACCTGCAGCGCGTGGAAAGTTTGGCCGGCGTGCCGATTGCAATGATTTCCACCGGTCCGGATCGCGACGAAACCATCGTTCGCCAACACCCCTTCCAATGACGGCCATGGCAGATCTGCGCGTCGACTGGGATCAATACTACCGCTTGATCGAGCGCCTTGCCTCAAAGGTGCAGCGCTCAGGATGGAGCTTCGACCAGATCCTGTGCATCGCCCGTGGCGGCCTGAGGGTGGGTGATGTGCTTTCGCGCATCTTCGACAAACCCCTGGGCATCCTTGCCACCCGCTCCTATGTGGAGAAAGGGGGCACCGTGCGCGGCGCTCTGAGCATCGCATCGGGAATCACCTGCAACGCGCCCGAACTGGGGGGTCGAATTCTTCTGGTCGACGACATGGTCGATTCCGGCGCCACGCTGACCGCGGTAGTGCAAGCGCTGCCCGAGCGCATCCCCGGCATGTCCGCAATGCGAACCGCGGTGATCTGGCAGAAGGCCTGCTCTAACTTCACCCCCGATTACGTCGTCGAGTATCTCGCTGACAATCCCTGGATTCACCAGCCCTTCGAGCGTTACGACGACATTCGTTTCAGCGAGCTCGCCAGCGATTGAACTGCGGGTTCGCTCCGCGGGCAATTCAGCCTCCCCCACAGTGCCAGAAGCCAATTGGGCGGCTTCAGGCCGAGATTGCGCGTGCGCGAGCCGCGCGCGCGGCATAGAGGCAAATTCCCGCGGCTACTGAGACGTTCAGACTCGCGACGGTACCCGACAACGGGATGCTGACCACGCGGTCGCAAGTCTCGCGGGTCAAGCGCCGCAGGCCGCTGCCTTCGGCGCCCAGCACCCAGGCGACCGGACCCTGCAAATCCGCCTCATACAACGTTTCGCTCCCCTGCGCGTCCGCCCCCAGCACCCACACCCCCGCCTCCTGCATCTCGCGCAGGCTGCGCACTAGGTTGGTCACGGTAATCACCGGAACCGTATCGACCGCGCCGCAGGCAACTTTGGCAACAGTTGCGCTGACGCCCACCGCGCGATCTTTGGGCACGATCAGCGCATCAACTCCGAATGCATCGCAGGAGCGCAAGCAAGCACCCAGATTGTGCGGATCCTGCACGCCATCGAGCACCAGCAAAAGTGCTGGATGATCGAGATTCTCCAAGGTTTCTTGAACAGTCACGCGGCCCTGCGCGGTTTCGGTCACCGCAACCACGCCTTGGTGCCTCGCATGCCCTGCAAGCCCGTCGAGGCGAGCGGCGCCCACCGCTCGCGGTGCTATGCCCGAGCGCGAGGCTGCCCCCAATAAGTCGCGCATGCGTCCATCTTGGCGTCTTTCATCAAACAGCAATTCTCGGATTTCGCCTGGGGCCTGGCGCAAGCGCGCGGTGACCGCATGGAATCCATAGACGATGCGCGAATCGCTCACGGCTGCTCCTCAAGGTGAAATTTGCTGCATCCTTGCCCCGGCACCCGCCGCTTGGTCTTGCGGCAAATTCATGTTCGGGCGTTGGCTCCAGGGGCTTGCGGGCGCTATAATAGCGGTTTTTCCGGAGCTGCGATCAACCGCTGTCCCGGATTCGGCCGGCGTAGCTCAGTTGGTAGAGCAGGCGCTTCGTAAGCGTCAGGTCGTGAGTTCGAGTCTCTCCACCGGCACCAAAATTCAGAGCCAGTCGCTGACTGGCTCTTTTCATTTCGGCCCAGCCGATTCCAGTCCAGCCGATTCTCGGTTTGTGAACTTTCTTCCCCCCCAAAGCCAAACGCCCCGGATTTTGGTCCGGGGCGTTGTGGGGATTAGGG
>CAZFEK010000032.1:1550-51601 GCA_964517465.1 uncultured Alcaligenaceae bacterium | reverse complement strand
GAGGCCTTCCGCACCATGCGACGCTTACTGCCCCGTGATCGCGCCGCCGGTGTGAAGTTGCTGCGAGGCCTCACCCTGGCGGCGGTGCTCTGTGCACCGCCGCCACTTTTCGCCCTGGAGAGCGCGGCCACGCTCTACACGCTCAACTGCCGCGGCTGCCACCTGCCGCCGGAAGAGTTACGCCGGGATGCGCCCCCACTCGTCGGCCAGTTCGCGCAGGCCGAAACCGGGCGGGTCTTTTTCATTGAATTGCCGCCGCCGGGAACGCGCTTGAGCCGCGAACAGGATGCCCGTCTCTGGCAAGAAATCCTCACTTGGAAGACGAGCTGCCACGTGATTCTGCAGGATGCCCCGCTGATTCGTTACACTGGTGCCGCGCACGTGAAATGAAATTGGTCTTCGCGCTGGTTTTTGCCCTGTTTCCCCTGTCCGGGCTCGCGCAATCGAAACTCCAGGCCTTGCCCCCGCCGGCCAGCGTGAAAGCGCCGCTCGCCGAATTGGGCCGGCATCTGTTTTTTGAGCCGCGACTATCTGGCGACGGCAGCCGCAGTTGCGCCAGTTGCCACCTGCCCGAGCGGGGTTTCGCCGACGGACTGGCCCAATCGCGGGGTTACAGCGGCAGCGAATATTTCCGCAACACGCCGAGTTTATGGTCGGTGCGACTCAAGAGGCGCCTCACCTGGGACGGGCGGCTCGATGCCGGCGACTTGCCGACCGCGGTGCGCGACATGATCACCGAAGCGTTTTTTATGAATGCCGACGCCCGGCTCATCCAGGAGCGGGTGCGCCAAATCCCCGGACTGATGAAGCTATGGCGGCAGGCCTACGGCAAAGAAACAGAGCCCTACGGGCCGCAGATTTTCACGGCCATTGCCGAATACCTCAAGACGCTCGACGCGACGAACACGCCGCTCGATCGCTATTGGCGCGGCGAAGCCATCGAACTACCCGCGCCGGTGCGCGAGGGTCTGACACTTTTCGAAGGCAAGGCCGGCTGCATCCGTTGCCACTCGGGGCCTTTGCTGAGCGACGGCCAGGCGCATCGCTTGGGTGTACCAGAAGCGCCAGCCGTCACCGCTGAGCCATTGCGCTCGATCAGCCTCTTGCGCCATCACGCGACGCTGGGTGTGCCCAACTATATGCAGGAAAGAAAGGACCTCGGTGCCTACGCCGTGAGCAAAGAAGGCGCCGACCGCGGACGCTTTTTCACACCCTCTTTGCGCGGCCTCGGCTTCACCGCACCCTATATGCACAACGGAGCTTTCGCTCGACTGGAAGAGGTGATCGATTTTTACGACCGCGGCGGGGGCGCTGGCAGCGAACTGCGACCTCTAGGCCTCACCGCCAAGGAGCGCGCGGCGCTCGTGGCTTTCCTCGAAGCGCTGTCCGCTCCGGCCAGTCCAGCGGCAGCACCTTTGCCTTTTGATTACGCCTTGGTGCCGGGGGCGGATCGATGAGGAGTTTTCTCACCGCCCTGCTCATCGGCGTCGCGAGTGTGGCGCGAGCCGAATTCGGCCCCTTGCCTGCGGTTCCCGTGCCGCTCGACAACCCCATGAGCGCGGCAAAGGTCGAGTTGGGGCGCCTGCTGTTTTTTGATCCACGGCTGTCGGGCAATGCCTCGACCTCCTGCGCTTCTTGCCATTGGCCCACTTTGGGTTGGGGCGAAAAAAGCGCAGCCTCTCGCGGTTATCCCAGCACCGTGCATTGGCGCAACGCCCAGACGATTTGGAACGCCGCCTATTACAACCGCCTCTTCTGGGACGGCGCGGCCGCGAGCCTGGAAGCTCAGGCGCAATCCGCCGCAGAAGGCGCGGTAGCCGGCAATGGTGATCTCGCAATGATGGAAATGCGCCTGCGCCATGTGCCGGAATACGTAAAGCGCTTTGGTGCCGTTTTTGGCACCGAATGGCCGCGAATACAACACGCCTGGGCCGCCATCGCCGCCTTCGAAAGAACCCTGGTGAGCGACCCGAAATTAGTGCCTTTCGACCGCTGGCAGGCGGGCGACACCCAAGCGCTTTCCCCCGAGGCCCGGCGCGGCTTTGCGCTCTTTGGCGGCAAAGCCGGATGTGTTCGCTGCCACAACGGCCCTTTGTTCAGCGATCAGCAATTCCATGCGCTGGGTGTGCCGCGAACCTCCCTGGCCGACAGCAGCGTGCTGCTGCAAATCACCGCCCGCTGGCAGAACCTGCAGCGGGGCGTCACGCGCGAGCAATACCGCGCCAGCGACGAAGACTTGGGCTTGGAATACGCCACGCGCGATGCGCGCGACCGCGGCAAGTTCCGCACGCCCAGTCTGCGCGAGCTCAAACACACCGCGCCCTACATGCACAACGGCGCCTTGGCGACTCTGCGTGAAGTGGTCGACTTCTTCGATCGCGGCGGCGGCACCCGCGCCAACAAAAGCCCGCTGTTGCAAGCGCTGGGTTTGAGCGAGCAGGAGAAAGCGGATCTGGTCGCGTTTCTCGAAAGCTTGAGTATGGAACACCCGCCCGCGCTCACGCCACCCCGCCTGCCGCCTTATGCCCCGCTCCCCGAGGAAAAAAGCCATGAGCGATGAAAGAGCTTGCCTGTCGCGCCGCGATTTTTTGCTCCAGGGCAGCCGCCTGGTGATGCTCGCCGCCGTCGCGGGCCTGCCCGCGCCGCTGCTGGCGCAGCGCGCCGAGTTCAGCGCAGAGCGGCTCTTGCGTCTCGATGAACTGACTTTGGGCCGGGGCTATTGGTTCGACTATCCGCGCCCGGGATTGGCCAACGTAATGGTGAAGCTCGGTGTGCCGGCGGCCGGCGGCATCGGCCCGGAACAAGACATCGTCGCGTTCAGCGCCCGCTGCACGCATCTGGGCGGCGACTTGCGCGGCAGCCTGCAAGCCGCGCAGCAGGTGCTAGGCCCCTGCCCCAGGCACCTCACCACTTTCGACCTCACCCGCCATGGCGTGGTGATCACCGGCCACGCCACGCAAAGCCTGCCGCAGGTGCTGCTGGATTTACGCGGTGCGGACATTTTCGCCGTGGGCATGATGGGCCTGGTGTTCGGCGCCGGAGCCAGGCATGGCTGAACTCGCGCCTCCCCGGCCGCCCCAAGGCGCCGAACAGTTCACCACCGCCTGCGACTATTGCGTGGTGGGTTGCGCTTATCGCGTCTGGCGCTGGCCCGCGCAGGCAGGCGGCGCCGCGGACGACACCGTACCCTGGGCCAATCCGGCGCAACACAACCTCATTTCCTGGCAGGGTCGAGCGCATCATGTCCTGGTGCTGCCCGACCCCGAGGCGCAGGCCGTCAACCCGGGGGGCAACCACTCCATGCGCGGCGGCACCCTGGCGCAGAAGTGTCACAACCCCGCCAACCGCACCCGCGAGCGCCTCGGCACGCCGCTTTTGCGCGTCGCCGGGCAACTGGTGCCGGTGCGCTGGGATGTTGCCATCGACATCATGGCGCGGGTGTCGCAGCACGTGTTGCGGCACCACGGCGAGCATGCCTGGGGCATCAAGGCCTATTCCTACCAGTATTTCGAGAACACCTACGCCATCACCAAGCTCGCCTTCGATGCCGTGGGCACACCGGCCTTCGCGCCCCACGACAAATGCGCCAACACCAACGACGCCGCCGGGCTCGATGACGCCGGCCTCGAAGCGTTTGCCCCATCTTACGAAGACTGGGGCGCCTGCGACGTGCTGTTCTGCTCGGGCACCGACCCCTTCGAGACCAAAAGCACACTGTTCACGCAATGGATCATGCACGGCGCCACGCCGAACAAGACCCTGATCTTCGCCACACCGCACCGGACCATGGGCGTGGCCTGGGGCGAGCGCCAGGGTGGATTGTGGCTGCCGGTGCTGCCCGGCACCGACACCGTATTGCATAACGCCATCGCACGCATGATCGTGGAGCGCGGCTGGCAGGATCAGGCCTTCATCGACCGCTGGATCGCTCAGCGCTGGGAAGTCGATCAGGGCCTGGGCCGCGGCACGCGCAACACACCCTGGCAGTGGCGCACCACCTGGGGCACGTTTCAAAGCGATTGGGCCGACTATCGCGCCTTCGTGCTCGGGCGCGAGGAACACCGCCTGGCCGACGCCGCGCGACTCACTGGCGTAGCGGCCGAGAAAATTCTGCGCGCCGCCCAACTCCTGGCCGCCCCGCGCGCCGATGGCTCGCGGCCCAAGGCCTCGTTCATGCTGGAGAAAGGCAACTACTGGTCGAACAACTATCTCAACAGTGCTTCTTTCGCGGCCCTGGGCCTCATCTGCGGCGCGGGCAATCGGCCGGGTCGGGTGATTGGCCGCGGCGGCGGACACCAGCGCGGCATGGTGAACGCGCCGGGCCATCCGGGCTGGCTATCGCCCGAGAAATACCCCGGGCGGCGCAAGAAACCCTTGAACCTCGACCGCTGGCTGATCGACGGCAAGCTGCGCTTCGCCTGGGTGTTCGGCACCACTTGGATCGGCGCCATGGCGGCTTCCAAAGAATTGGAACGCGCCATCGCCCAACTCACCATCGGGCAGCCCCAGCAAGTAACCGCAACCGACCCCGCCGCCGCGGCTGCCGCGCTGATCGCGCGCATCGAGGCCGGCGGCATGATGCTGGTCGACTCCGACATCTACCCCGTGGCACCGCTCAACACCCGTTATGCCGATTTGGTGCTGCCCGCGGCCACTTGGGGCGAAGCCGACTTCACGCGTTGCAACGGCGAACGCCGCTTGCGTTTATACCCGGCTTTCGCCGATGCGCCGGGTGATGCCAAACCCGATTGGTGGGCGGTGCAGGCCTTCGCCAGACGCATGGGCTGGGGCGAGCGCTTCGCCTGGTCTAGCGCCAGTGAGGTCTTCGAAGAGGCGGCCCGCCACTCGCGCGGCGGCGCCTACGATTATCACGAACTGGTGCAAGAGGCGCGGCGGCAGGGCAAGTCGGGCCACGCGCTTCTGGCGGGGCTGGGTAGTGACGGCATCCAGACCCCGGTGCGACGCGCGCAGGGCAAACTCTTAGGCACTCCGCGCCTGCATGACCCCGACAACACCCTGCCCGACGCCAACGCCTGGCGCAATAAACTCATTCAGGCTTTCAACACCCACAGCGGCAAAGCGGTGCTGCTCAAGTCACCCTGGAATTTCCCCGGCTGGAGCGAGTTCTACGTAGCGGCCCAACCGCGCCCGGAAAAAAACGAGCTCTGGATCACCAACGGCCGCATCAACGAAAACTGGCAAAGCGGTTTCGACGACTTCCGGAAACCCTACACCGCGGCGCGGGGCCTGCCGCAAATGTTGTTCATGCATCCCGAGGATGCGGCACGGCGCGGCATCGCCAACGGCGACCAGGTGCGCGTGGTCAACGACACCGTTTACGTGTTGACCGGCATGCCGCTGGGGGTGGAAAGTGCCGACCAACACTTCAAGGCCCTGCTCGCCGCCGGGCACATCAAGGTAACCCAAGGCGATTTCGAAGCCGTGGCCATCCTTGACCCCGGCATGCGCCAGGGCGTGGCCAAGGCCGGCTTCAACCACCCGGACGCGCCGGCCAACGCCGTCTGCCACGCCGTGCCCGACCCCCTGACCAACAATTACCGCTACAAGCTGGGGCGCGGACGGGTGGAGCGCCTGGGGCCGTCAGAGCACGTCGCGGATTTGCGCGCGGTGAGCCTCAAGGCGAGGGGCTTCGGTTGTGCAGACGGACAGCGTTGAAAGGGCTCTGTGAAAGTCCTCTGTGATCAGGAGCAGAAACTCGGATTCGACGCGGCTAGATGACGCGATTGTTCGAGGCAATTTTGCCAAGAAGCTGGCCGAGCTTCTGCGGCTCGCGGCAAACCAAGAAGCCCCACTGCCCCAGCTTGCCCCAGCGATTGACCGCCTCAACCCAGCGCTTCGCGGCCTGGTGCTTGGCATCGGTATCCTCGTGCTGCTTGCCCTTGATCTCAAGCACCACATTCACTGAATTCCGCATTCGGACAATGAAATCCGGTTCATAAACTTGCGGGTTGCCGTAAAGCTCATACGGAATGTTGAACTCCAGCCGATCGTTCCTCGCGTAGCAGAATACGACCCCGTCCTTCGCCAGCTTTTCAAGCTGGAAGGCGGCCGCCTGTTCCCACGAGCCGGTGTCGCAGGCGACAAAATTCAGGTGGCTCGCGCCGGTCATCTGTACCGGCTTCACGGTCTTGAAATGCACGCTTTCCGTGCTGCCCACCGGCCGGTAGCGATTCAACCGTGGCAGCAGCGGCGCTTCGCCGCGCTCGTCATCAGGCGTGATCGCGGCCAGCAGCAAGCCGATGATGCGCTGGGCGTAGGTCTGCAAGCCTATCTCGCAGGGATGGCAGCCCGCCAGGTCGATGCGCGACGCGACGTACTCCTTGACGATCCGCAGCACCTGCGGAAACAACATTGCCCGGTTGTGCTGGCGAAGTCCCTGCTTGCCGGAAAGGGATGTTTCCGTCAGCGCACGGACAATCTCCTTTGCCAGTTCGAACTCGATGGTTTGCGGATGCACCGAGTCGTAGTACGCCTGCCGATCCACGAGATCGAACCCGAATCCGGTTTGCGCGCCCGGGTGACCGACCTGGTAGCCCACTTGTGGGCGCACGAACGCCGCGGTTGGCGTTGTCCACGGATCGAGCGTCGTCTTCTCCACGCTCCCGACATCGCACCTGATCAGATTGCGCTTCAGGTCGACGACGTAGCCTTCGACGATGGGAAACCGGATTTCGAACGCCTTGCGCTCCGGCAGTGCCATGACCTCGTGCTTGGGTCGGTCTTCGGGCGGCGGGCCCTTGCCCGGCTCGCGGCCCTTGAACGGTATCAGCGAGAAAGGCACTCCGAATATGTCGACGTATTCTGCTGTCAGAAGCCCCGTTTCGGGATCGGGCGTGTAGTCCATGCGCCGTAATCCACGCCCGACCACCTGCTCGCAAAGCAACTGGCTGTGAAAGGCGCGCAGGCCAAGGATGTGCGTCACGTTGTTCGCATCCCAGCCTTCGCTGAGCATGTTCACGCTGACGACGCAGCGTATGTCCGCCCCCGCTTCGCCCGCCCGGCCGACTGTCGAGACGATCTTGCGCAACTCCTGCGCCGCCTCCTTCTTCGTCGCATTCGGGTCTTCGCTCTCGGCTGCGGCGAGCAGGCTGGAATCGATGCGCAGGGTGACTTCTGCGCCCTTGCGGTTCCAGAGTTCTGGAAAGCCTGATAGTCCCGCGCCGTAGTGCTTCTGCGCCTTTGCCTTCTTTTTGCGCCGCTTCGGCGCTGCGTCCTCGTCGCCTTCGTCCTCGTCGGGCGTTTCCGCCTCGACAAGCTCTTCGCCCGAAATCGCCCGGTAGAATTCCTTGGCAATATCGGTGTTGTCGCAGACCACAATCATCACCGGAGGCGTGCGCTCCTGGCCGGGCGCGGACGAGCTGACCTGTTCGAGCTTCTGCTTCCATTCGCCCGCCAGCGTCAGCAGCGCATCTTCGGCTTTTCTGTACACTACTGCCGGCTTCGGCTTGCCGCCGGTGAGCTTCTCGCCGGCTTTCATATCGCGGGTGATGTGTTCCCAGAGTTTGAAGTACTTGGGATCGGGGCGTCCGGTATTGTCCATCGCCGGCAGGCGCGGAATTTTCGTGATTCCGCTCTCGATCGCGTCGACCAGCGAAAAGTCGCTCACGATCCAGGGAAACGGCGAGCCCTCCGGATAGCCGCTGCCGTGAATGTAGAAAGGCGTCGCCGACAGATCCACGCAGAGCCCGATGCCGCAGGCCGCGTTGATCTTGTCCAGCCCGCTCACCCACACTGTCGCCTCCTCGCGATCGGCTTTCTCCTCTGCGGACAGTATCTCGTCCTCACCCACTGGTGCGGGGCGGTAGGCATGGTGGCCCTCGTCGTTCAGCACCATCAGCGGTTCATCGTCCCACAGGCCACCAAGGCGGTTTCGGGCAAAGGCCTCGGCGCTCTCCTCGCCCAGCTTTACGATGGGTGCGCCGCCGACGTTCTGAACCTCGGCCTCAGGCGCGAGCCAGTGCCAGTTGGTCACCAGCACCGTGCCCTTGGCCAGTTCCGGCCGCAATGCCGTCGGCACAATGTCGAACTGCTCGAAGTAGTTGTTCGGGTGGCCAGGCCGTAGCACCGACAAGCGCTCCTTGATCGTCAGGTTTGGACAGACCACCAGCGCCCGCCTGGGGTAGCGAGCGTCACCCGGTTTCGTGCCCCGATTGCAGAACGCCCAGGCAATAAGCATGGCCATCACGACCGTCTTGCCGCTGCCAGTCGCCATCTTGCAGGCGTAACGGGCAATTGCTTTCGCGCTCGCGTCGTTCGGAATGTCGGCGAGCTTCGGATGCTGCGCGACTTTCGTCTTCCATTGGTCCGGCCGCGGATTGCGGCCCAGGCTGAGGGTGCCGAATTCATCAAGCGTCAGCTTGGGTGTCCAGCGCGGTTTCTTGCCCAGCGCCAGAATCTCGCGCAGGTAGATGATTGTCTCCACCGCCTCGACCTGGCAGAAGAACAGCCGCCGCCCGCGGTCCTCGCGCCACCAGTGGCGCAGGAGTTTCTTTGTTGCCTCGCTCGCGTTTTCCCACCCGGAGTCGCGCCAGCGCCGTACGTCGTCGCGCAGCGCATTCACCAGCGGCAGATCGTCGCGCTCTTCCTCCGCGATGAACGACATTTGCTGCTGCGCGCTTCCCGAGCGTTCGCTCTTGAACCAGTAGCTCGCCGGCCGTCTGCCGGGCGTTTTTGTCGGGATCCCGGTACGGGAGTCATACAGCCAGTGCTGATCCGGCTCCTTGTAGGGAGAACACAGGATCGGATTCTCGACCGGCTGGATGGGGATTTCGTCCTGGGCCATGACTTACCGCAT
Source organism: uncultured Alcaligenaceae bacterium (assembly GCA_964517465.1). GTDB lineage: Bacteria > Pseudomonadota > Gammaproteobacteria > Burkholderiales > Casimicrobiaceae > JACPUX01. Next base: position 42,786 of record CAZFEK010000032.1, on the reverse strand, counting down.
CAGCAGCAGTGAAGAGAGCGGTAGGCTCACGATGCGCGGATCGTCGGTCGCCGGGTCGTCGCCTTGCGTCACCAGAATGCCGAAAGGCGCGCGATAGACCGTCTTTTCGATCATCTGGCGGAGCCCCAGGGTGTCCCCGTAATCCACCCGACGCCGGTATTTCACCTCGATCGGGATGCGCTGTTCGCCGATGGTCAGCACGAAATCCACTTCTTTCTCGGCCGCGCGTTCCGGAAAGTGCGCCACGTCCAGGCCCACGATGGAGCGAAAGAAATATCCGACCGCGCTTTCGGCAAGGCGTCCGGCCAGATCGCTGAGATGGGGTTCGCGGGCGAGCGCCTCCGGATCGAGCGGCACCTTTTCCTGCAGCCAGGCCGCGCGCAGGGCGTGGTCGCACAGGCACAGCTTGGCCGCGCCGCGGCGGCGCTTGAGCCGCAGTTCCAGCGGTTCGACCAGGCGCAGCAGCAGGGTGCCGTCCAGAAATTTCAGGTAATTCAGAATGCGCTGCCAGCCGACGTTCGCGTTCATGGCACGGCGTACTTCATCGAGATAGAGGCTTTGCGTCGGTGATTGCCCGGCATAGCGACAGGCGAGCCGAAACACCTCTTCGAGCAGATGTTCATCCCGCTTCTGCCCGCGCGGCCCCATGCGCAGATCATGCTGGATTGCCCGCCGCACCACGGTCTCGTTCAGGAAATCGGCGACCTGCTCCCAGGGCACGCCGGCCTTGGCATGCGCCACGGGATAGGCTCCCCGCTCGCTGAAAGCCCGGAACGCGGCATCGCGGGCTTCAGCGTGGTGCAGGCCGAACTCGCGCAGGCCGTGCCAGAACTTCTTGTCTTTCAGCGGCGCGAGGCCGTTGTGCGGGAGATACGGCGGAATCTCCCCGCATCCGCGAAACTGCGCGATCTCGCGCAGCAACAGCGGCCCCATTTCGAGGGTGGTGATGCGCCCGGCCAGGCTGTCGCGGCCCGCCTCGATGCGCAGGGCAGAGCTGCCGGTGACCAGCGCCTTCACGCCGCTGATGTCAACCAGGTTCTTGAGCTGTGGCGCCCAGTCCGCCAGATTCTGGACTTCATCCAGAAAGAGGTAAGCCGGCTCCCCCTCGCTCGACGCCAGCGTGAGGGTTTTGCCGAGAACCTGCTCGGCAAACCAGTAGGCGAGATCGGTCAGTGGCGAGCTCACCCGCTTGAGCGCCGGCAGATCGTCGAACTGCAGGCGCAGGATGCGCCGCGGAGAGACGCCTTCTTTCAGCAGGGAATCGATGATTTGATTGAGCAGCGTAGTCTTGCCGATCTGCCTAGGGCCGCGTACCACCGTCGCCGGAGACAGCCCGCTCAGCAGGCTTTGCCGCGCGGGTGCGAAAGCCCAGCGGCGGATCGGCTCGACGTTGCGCACCGGTTCGCCGCGCCACCAGGGGTTCATCTCCCGGATGCTCTGCTCCAGGCCCCGGCTCAACAAATGAAACAGATCCTTCTGCGCCATGGCCTCAGCCCCGTTCCGGCATCTGGATTACACGCATGCCCTCGTTGCCGCGCGGATCGATCACCTTCACCGCCACGCGCCACGCCTCGCCCTTGCCGAGCCGCTCCGGGCGCGGGAAGGGCAGGCTTGTCAGGCCGCTCAGGGCCTCGAAAGCCTCCTCCTCGACCACCCCCGCGTCGCCGAGGGCCTTGGCGAGCTTGCCCCACTTGCTCTTGTCCGGGAAAAACGCCTGGCAGATGCAGAACGTCCGGCCGTCGTAGTCAGTGTCGAGGAACCACGCGGCGATGCGCTCCTTGTCGGTCGGAAAGAGCGTGTTGCTCACCGGATCGTAGACATCCATGCCCTCGACCTCGATAACATGCTCGCCGTCCCCCCGCACCATCGGCGGCTTGATGCGCGGCGCGCTGAACACCGTGAAGAGCTGGCTTCCCGGCTGCGTCTTCAACAGATCGCCCATCGCCACGTCCGGGCGGATGAGTGCCATGTGCAGCCGCAGCTTCGGGTGGCTGCCGCTCTCGATGCCATCCTGCGCCGTCGCGTCGAAGCCGAATCCGGCGAAGACCACATCATCATAGCCCTTGCGGTTCGCATCGCGGATGACATCCTCCACCTGCATAGCCGACACGTTGCCGACGGCCGGGCCTACGCTCACCGCCACGCGGCGCTCCTTCTGGTCGCCATTCATCCACTCGCCTTCGGCGTGAATGAGCGACGCCCCGGTTAGCGGATCGAGCCGGCTGAACTTCATGTTCTTGTTGCCGGGGAAATCCACGCCACTCGCCTTGAGCAGGCGGATGATCGTGTCGAGATGCGCCTCGGCGTTCTGCACCGCGGCATCGCCGTCGAAGGTCTCCAGTTCGCCGGGCGCGCCGCCGATCGGGGTGTCGGGCCCGTCCTCCAGCGCGATGACGCCCTCCATCGTGAACGGGCCGGTCACACGAACCACGCCCTTCACAGTCTCGGGCTTGTCCACCAGTTCCTCCATCTCCGCATTTGCGGCGATGCAGGCGTTGACCTCATCCATCTTCGCCCGCCAGGCGGCGCGGTAGGCCGTCAGTGCCTCCTGCAACGTCTTCGGCCATTCGGGATCGGTGTCGAAGGGCACTTCCCATTCTTTCCATTCGTGCTTCGGTATCGCGTTGCGATAGGACTCCGCCTGCTTAGCCGTCACGCCCTTGAGAGGCTTCCGGGCCGGCACCGGCTTGATCAGCGCGGGCTGGGTGTCCGGCAGCAGCCAGCGGCGCACGTCGGCATCGCTTACCGCATTGGCCCCCAGTTCACGGTGTTTGGCGATCAGCTTCTCGATCAGCCTTTCCTTCAGGGCTGCACCGACCTTGGCAAGCTCGCGGTCCAGTTTTTCTAGCCGCTCGGCGAGGATCGGCTCGTGCCTCGCAAGGATGGGATCGAGCGAAGTGTTCCGAGCGATGCTCTTGAGCGTGATGTGCGGCACCGTCTTGCACGCAAAGGTGGCCTTGCCGGCAACCTTGTCCGTCGGGTCAGAGAGCCAGGTCCCGTGGGGATTGCGCGCTACGTCCTCCGCGCTCAGTGGGCGGAGTTGGTGATAGTCGAACCTCGCCGTCATCAGCCGGTGCTTGGCCAGGGCTAGGGCGACGCGGCTGGAATCGCAGGTGATCCAGCGCCGGCCCCACTGCTCGGCCACATAGGCTGTCGTGCCGCTGCCGCATGTCGGGTCTAGCACGAGGTCGCCGGGGTCGGTGGTCATCAGGAGGCAACGCTCGATGACTCGGGTCGCAGTTTGAACAACGTAAAGTTGCGGGTCGGAAAAGCCGCTGACGACTGTATCAACCCAGCTAGTCGTTATCGGAGTGATCGGGAAATCGCCGAGGAAATTCTTAAATCGAAGAGTGTTTCCAATTGGGAAAAATCTATCGGCAAGCAGCAGCCGACGCATTCCCTCGTCGTTCGACGAAAAATGTTTCCCATCTTTTGGCTGAAATTTCTTTCCGTTCACCAGGATAGATTCGTCCCGACCAGAACTCCCCGAAGACTCTGCCAGCTTGTGCCGGAAGAGCTGTTCCGGACGCACATTCTCAAGGTCGCCGGTTTCCTCCTCCGTTAGTCGTCGCTGATGCCCGTTGCCTTCTTCATACCAAAGGTCTTGCCCAACGAACGCGCTCGTCGAGAGCTTCGATACTGAAAGGCGACGGTATTTCATCGATACCTTCGACTTTGCATACCACAGCAAGTAATCGCTGTTTGACGGCAAGAGCGATGAGGCTTGGTAGCCGGTTTTCTTGAAGGTCACCATAGCTACAAAATTGTCCGCCCCAAACACCTCATCCATCACGCACCGCACGCGATGCAGGTTCTCATCACTGATCTGCACGAAGATGCTGCCCGTATCGGCCAGAAGCTCCCGCGCCATGGCCAGCCGGTCGCGCAGGTAGGCGAGGTAGGAGTGGATGCCGAGCGTCCAGGTGTCGCGGTAGGCCTTGACCATCTCCGGTTCGCGGGTGAGGTCCTGCTCGCGGTCCTTCACGTCGCGCTGGCCGAGCTGGGGCTGGAAATTCGACGCGAACTTGATGCCGTAGGGTGGGTCGATGTAGATCATCTGCACGCACCCCGCCAGGTCTTCCCGCCGCGCGAGGCTGGCCATGACCTGCAGCGAGTCGCCGAGAATCATGCGGTTCGCCCAGTCCACGTCGTGCTGGTAGAACTGCACCGCCTTGGCGTAATCCTGCTGCGGATCGGCGAAGAGGTCGCGCTCGACGTCCTCGCGCGCCAGCACGCGCAGGATGGCCTGGGTGGAGACGCGCTCGTGCATGTGCAGCGCCACCGGCTCGCCCTCGAACCAGGGCTTCTCGCGCTTGCCGCTCCATTCCAGCCAGGGCTCGTGCCGGCGCAGTGCGTCGGCCAGCAGTTTGGCCTCGTCGTCCGTCAGCGCCCGCTGGCGGGCGGTAGCCAGCAGCTCCGGCAGCCTGTCCGCCGCCGTCGCGTCCGTGGCCGAGCGGAGACTCGGCGGCAGGTGCGGATTATACTCATGGCGGATTCTGGTTGCTTCCTGTATGCGGCCCTGCGCTTCCAAGCCGGCGGGCGGGATATTCTTCCGCTTGGCCGAGTGCCTGATGGACTCAGCCAACTCTTTCGAATCTCTCCCGCGACGCGGAGCCTTGCCGTTTGCCACTCCCATGCTGGCACCCTCATTCGGAACTTTATTGACCAAGTCTTGCGCTGCCTCCTTCGGCAATCATCTCACGGCCACCGCTGGCACTCGCGTTTGGCGCCGATCGCGACCCAATTCAAGTAGGTGAAGGAACCGCTCCAGCCATTTACCCCGGGGCCCTAGCCGAGCGTTCGCACCCCGCCGGTGGCAAGCGCCTCCAAGCGGCAAGACCAGCGACGCGCAAGCGGCGCATTGGCGCCCAGTATACCTGCGGTGAGAGGTGATTGGGCAGACCGACCGGAAGGCTGCGGCCCGCCAAACTGGCTGTGCGGCGCTGGTCACGATTGAATATTGCACAAACAACTTTGACCTGCCAGGCGGGCTCGTCGCGGCTGGGCAGATCAAAGTGACACAAGCTGAACTCGAAGTCGTGGCGATCGTTGGCGCCGGCACGAGTCTCAAACCTAGAGGCATGCTCTAGGCCGCGAGTCACCCGGCGACGCGCGCCGAGTGACTTCTCGCCGCGGCCAGCTTGCCTGGCCAGCGGCGCTTCGCCTCAGCCGTGGCGGTGCCCCGGCCCCTGCATCATGCCCGGCCCGCCTTGCGGCCCGCGGTGGCGGTGCATCTCTTCGGCCTTCTTTCTTTGCTCGGGCGTAAGCACGGCATGCACTTGCGCATGCGTCTGCACCCGCAGCAGAGCCATTTCACTCACCGCCTTGCCCAAGGCATCGGAGGCAGCGCGCGCCCTCCCGGCGTCGAAACTGTCGCCATGCGCCAAAGTCCGCAACTCTTCGCGCGCCTTGCGGATCGCCTTGTGCTTGTCGCGCATCGCCGGCGCCTGAGCATGCATGATGCTGAAAATTTTGTCGCGTTGCGCCTCGGTGAGATTGAGCGCGCGCAGATGCATCATCGGCCCCATGCCGCGGCCGTGTTTCATGCCATGGCCTTGCATCATGCCCGGGCCTGGCCCTTGCATCATGCCCGCCCCACCGCCGTGCATCATGCCGCCATCGTAGGCGAAATTCGGAAAACCGTCTTCGCCTTCGTGGCCCCACGGGCCTTGGGCGAAGCTGCTCAAGGGCAAGGCAAGCGCAAGCGCTCCGGCAAAGACGAGACGGCTGGTCTTGAATTTCATTTGGCAACTCCTTCTGGAAGTTTCGCGAACTTGCCGACCGGGCAAGTCCTACGCGATGGCCTAATTCTGCAGCCAAGCGATGTAAAACGCCGTTAACGAATCGTAACCGTTGCGCTGGAATTGTTTCTGTCGCCGGCCGCCGCCAAGATCCGCCCGGGCAAAAAACGAAGGGCCAAACACGCTGCGGCAGCTTGGCCTCACCCTCAGTCCCCGTAGGGACAACCCCCGTGCGCGCCCGGATTGGCGCAACCGCCGCAACCCATGGGCGGCGGCGGAGCCGCGGCGACGCTGATGGCGGCAAACGAGGACAGTTTCTTGGCCAAGTCCTGCCCATGACAGCCCGGGCATTCCGGCGCCGGCCCCGAAGCGCGAACGAGGGTTTCGAACTCCTTGCCGCAGGCGCGGCAGCGGTACTCATAAATCGGCATGGTGATCTCCTGGGCCTGCGGCGCGATCTGCGCCGTGGGCATCGAGGCGGTATTTTAGCGAATCCGCGCCGCCCAAGGTGAAGCGAAACACCGTTTCCACGCCGGGCTGCGAAACCGCCCACACCTCGCCCTGGTGACGGCGCACGATGCGCGCCACGGTGGCAAGGCCGATGCCGTTGCCCTCGAATTCTTCGGGTTTGTGCAGGCGCTGGAAAGGCGCAAAAAGGCGCTGAGCGAACTGGGCGTCGAAACCCACGCCGTTGTCGCGCACGAAATAGACCGTCCGGCCGTCTTGGATTTCACAGCCGAAAACCACTTCAGGCGCGGCGCTCCGGGCGGAATATTTCCAGGCGTTCTCCAGGAGGTTTTGCAGCATCAGGCGCAGGAGCTGCGGGTCGCCCTCCGCGACACAATCCGGCGCGATCGCAACTGTCGGTCGCGGCTCGGGTCGCGCTTGCGCCATTTCTTCGATCACTTCCGCCGCCAAGGCACTGAGGTCGACGCGCTGGCGCTGCATCTCCTGGCGGGTGACTCGCGACAACTCCAGGATGTCTTCGATCAATAGCCCCATGCGCTGCGCGGCGCCCCGCACCCGCTGCAGATAATCACGCCCCCGCTCGTCGAGCCCGCTTTGATATTGCTCCAGCAACAAGTGGCTGAAGCCGTCGATGCCGCGCAAGGGGGAGCGCAGATCGTGCGCAATCGAATAGGCGAAAGATTCGAGTTCGCGGTTGGCGTGGGTGAGTTCGAGAGTGCGCAAGGCCACGCGACGTTCGAGATCGGCATTGAGGCGTTGCACTTCCGCGCGCGCGGCTTCGGCTTGGCTGATGTCCTGGCAGGTTCCCATTGCCCGCAGCGCGGCACCCTGGCCATCCACCGCCACTTCCCAGCGCGAATGGATGGTCCGGATTTGCCCTTCGGGCGAGACCACGCGGTAGATCTGCTCGCCGCGGCGCGGCCCCGCACCGAGCCGCGAAAAAACCATCTGCAAGGCGGTGCGATCCTCGGGATGGGCGCTGGCAAACAACTCTTCCAGTGAACCCGCGCTGCTGACCGGGTCCCGCCCGTGTATGCGGTACATCTCTTCCGACCAAGCCATGTTGCCACTGTCCAGCTCGAACACCCAGCTTCCCACGTGTCCGATACGCTGCGCCTCGGCAAGCCGCGCCCGGCTCTCGCGCAAAGCAAGCTCGGCCCTTTTGCGCTCGGTCTGATCGATGGCGAGCACCAGCGCGCAAACTTCTCCTTGCAGGTGTATGACTTCGGAGGAGAGCAGCACCTGCAAGAGCTGGCCGCGCGCATTGCGTTGAGTCACTTCGTGGCTGGCCACCCGCCCTTCGCGCCCCAGGCGCTCGCTCCAGGTTAGGCGATCTTCGACATGCAACCAATGGCCGGTTTCGACGGAGCTGCGACCTAGAGTTTCCTCCCGCGTCCAGCCGAAAAGCTGCACCCAGGCATCGTTCAGATCGAGAAAGCAGCCATCGTCGAGCCGGGTGATGGCGATGGCGATGGGGCTGGCGCGAAAAGCCTTCTGAAATTTTTCCTCGGAATCGCGCAGCTCCTCTTCGGCGCGCTTGCGCGCGGTAATGTCCTCGGCCACGGCAATGATCACATCCTTGCCGAACCATTGGCCCCGCACCAAGCGCACATCTTTGGGAAAGGCCTCGCCGCTGGCCCGCTGGCCCCAGAACTCGAAACGCTGCGGCTCACCCGCCAGCGCACGTTCCACCGCTTCCGCGACGCCGGCGAGATCATTGCGGCCCGGCGCGGACACGAACTCGGGCGTGCGCCCGATGAAAGCTTCGCGGGGATGCCCGTACATTTCCACTGCGCCCTGATTGACGTCCAAGAATCGCCCATCGCGGTCTTGGATGTAAATGGCGTCGCGCACAGTATTGAAGAGATCGTGATAGCTGGCTTCGCTGCGCCCCAGGGCCGCGACTTGTTCGGCAATTTCGAGATTGAGCCGCCGGGTTTCGGCCAAGCGCTGCTGATACCCGCCCACCAGACGCCTCACGATCACGGCCAGGAAAATCAAAGCGCCGCTTTGCACCACCAACGGTAGCAAAGGTCGGTTTTCGACACTCGCGAGCCACCCGTAAGATTCCGCGAGCGTCAGCCCCAGGCAGGAAACCACCGAAGCTGCGGCGAAAACATAAGCCGCCCGCAGGCTCAAGAGCCAGCCGGCCATGAGCACGATGAGGGGATAGAGGTAGAGCGCCGGAGCCTTGATGCCGCCGGTAATCCAGGCCATGAAGGTGATTTCCAGCCAAACGCCCGCACCCAGCGCATACAGGCCGGCGCGAACATTCCCCCGGCGGTAACAAAACAGCGCGAACGCCACCACCACCAGCAGCGCCGCAGGCCCGGCCATACGCGCTATCTGCTCGGGCACCGCCAGACGCAGAATCAACAGATAGACGATGCAGCCTACGCCTAGCGCCGCCGCGGCCAGCAGCAGGAAAGCCCGCGCCTGGGCTTGCGCGATTCGGTCGTCGCGGCGCTCAAGCTCGTCCATGCGCGGGAACCCCGCCTCGAAGCATCGTTCCGGCCGACATCAACCGGCTTGTTCGAAAGGAACCCACCGCAACTTCCTCTCAGCGCTGCCCATATTCGTTGATCTGCCGCGTGCCCAATTCCGACACGCGAATCCAGTCGCCCTTGAGCGTGGTCGTGCGATCTTGGGTGACGATCCAATCGTAGCCGCTCTTGGCCTTGAGCAGCACCACGCCATCGCCGCCCTGGGCCTTCATTTCCGCTTGGGTAGCCGGTCGCCAACGCCCTTGGGTCGATTGGTCGGTGGCGCTTTTCCAGGTGTAGCTACCCTGCGCTTCCAGGCTCAGCGTCCCCAGCCCCGAGACGCCGATCTCGCCCTTGCGATAGATCCACTCGCCCTTTTGCACATACACCGCGGGCGCCACTTTGCCGAGCTTCCAAGTGCCCATGAGCCAGGCCTGACGCGTGGGCGGACCATAATTTTCACGCAGCGGAAAACCCAGCTCGCTGGTGTTGGCGCCCAGGCGGCTCAGTTCGTCGTAGAAAGGTGAAGGTGTGGCGTCGTAGACGAAATCCAAGCCGCGCGCTTTGATCATCTCCGCCAACTCGTACTTGATCGCCTCGCGGCGCGGGTTCTGAAAAGGCTGGTCGCCCAGTCGGCTCTTGAGGTAGCTCAGCACTTCCGCCTGGCTCATCAAGCCACCGCCCGCGGCCCCGCGCCCGGCGCTGGCCGCCGTTTGCGTCGCAGCCGAGGGAGCAGAGGCCAAGGGAGCTTTGGCACTGTCGGCCGCCGCGGTCTGCGGCTTCGCCGATCCCGCGCCTTGCGCCACGACCGGTGCCGCGGCGGGGCGCGAACCCAAGGGTTTGATCTGGTCCCAGCTGGCCGCGCGCTGGTTGCCTTCTTTGCTGAACTGGTTGGGCTTCTGGCGAATGATGGGCTGGCTCCCGCCCGGTGTGCTGCCGACGAAGGTGACCTCTTCCCATTTCTCGGGATAACTCGAACTCTTGAATTCCACGGTCTCGCCCGGGCGATAGGCGGGCGGCGCCGCCACCGCCTGCGCGCCCCATGCAACCAGAACCAGCGCCGCAATCCCCGCGCCAGCCCGCACGATGGGTTTCATTGTCGTCCCCCTATTTCGGCACACAATCGAGTTCATCGCCAAACCCCGAGCGGCTGCGGTAGCTCACTTTGATCAGCGGCTGCCCGCGCGCATCGCTGCCGGCGAGCCGAATCTCACCCAAGGTCCAACCGTCAGGCAAGCCGCCGCGAAAACGCGCTTTGCCGCCGCGCACCTCCACCGCCCCCACGGAGATCAGCGAAGCGCCGGAAATTTTGTGACAAGCATAGTGGCCATCGGGCATGCGTCCGCCGCTTGCCGCAACCTTGCCCGGCACCGGCTCGGGCAAAGGGCGATCGGGCTTGACGATGGGCCCCGAGCCCGGCGGGCGCAGCGAACTCGGCGCCACGGCGATATCGTAAGTCGTGCCGTAACCCACGAAATGCACCGGGCAGCGGCCTTGGGCGTTGGGGGATTCGCGCACCACCGCGGCATACCAACTGATGCCCAAGGCCGCCTCGACCTTGGTCCCCGGCTGGCAAAGCGCCAAACCGCTAGCGGGCGCCGGCGTGTCTTCGGCGGGTTTCATGTATTTGGGCAGACATTTGTAGGGCGGGCCGGCATCGTCGGGCTGCACTTCATAGAAGGGATCGGGCCAACCCGGCCGGGGGTGAATGGCGATCACCCGCCCTTTTTCGAACTTGCCGATCTGCGCGCCATCGCAAAAAATGCGCTGCCCGACACGGTATTCGGCAGCGATCGCCAACGCCGGCAAAATCGCGAAACCCATCGCTACCCGCCGCAGTCGCCGCGCGGACACGCAGTCCCCCAAGCCCCCGTTACCCATTTCCCCTTCCCCCGCAGGCCGCGCATGAGTTGCGCTCCGAACAGTCATTCTACTTCAGTCGCGGCGTCGCGTTATTGCGGTAGCATGCGCCCATGGAACGCCGTATCGCCCACCTCGACATGGACGCGTTTTACGCCTCGGTCGAGCTGCAACGTTATCCGCAACTTCGCGGCCTGCCGGTGGTCGTGGGCGGGCGGGGCCGGGAGCGACTGCCGCCCGAAACCGCGCCGGCCGATTTTCCGCGCTTGAAAAGCTACCTCGGCCGGGGCGTCGCCACCACCGCGAGTTATGAAGCGCGAGCGCTGGGCGCTTTTTCCGGCATGGGCCTGATGAAAGCGGCACAGCTCGCACCCGAGGCGATCCTGCTGCCGGCGGATTTCGACGCCTACCGGCGCTATTCCAAGCGCTTCAAAGCGGCTGTGGCCGAAGTGGCGCCCCAGATCGAAGACCGCGGTATCGACGAGATCTACATCGACCTCACCGACGTGCCGGGCGAAGCGGCGGCGCTGGCTGCGGAGATCAAGCGCCGCGTCTACCGCGCCACGGGCCTCACCTGCTCGATCGGCATCACCCCGAACAAACTTTTGTCCAAGATCGCCTCTGAACTCGACAAACCCGATGGCATCACGCTCTTGAGCCTCGCCGATCTGCCCACCCGCATCTGGCCCCTGGCGGTCAAGAAAATCAACGGCATCGGCCCCAAAGCCAGCGCCAAACTCAATGCCCTGGGCCTAGGCACCGTGGGCGAACTGGCCGCCGCGCCGGTGGAGCTGTTGATCGAACACTTCGGCAAACATTACGGACGCTGGATGCACGACGCAGCCCACGGCCGCGACGAACGCCCAGTGGAAACCGAAAGCGAGCCCAAATCGATCAGCCGCGAAACCACTTTCGATCGAGACCTCGACCCGCGCCGCGACCGCGCCGAACTCTCCAGCATACTCATCGCGCTGTGCGAAGGCGTCAGCCGCGACTTGCAGCGCAAAGGTTATTTGGGCAAAGCGATCGGCATCAAACTGCGCTACGAGGACTTTCGCACCCTCACCCGGGTGAGCACGCGGGAAGAAGCCACCGACCAAGCCCCAGTCATACTCGCCGCCGCACGCGAGTGCTTGAAGCGCGTGCCGCTCGACCGGCGCTTGCGGCTATTGGGCGTGCGCGCGGCAAGCTTGGTGCCGCCGGGGCAGGCCGCGCCTCCCGACCCGGTTGACCAATCCGAAAATCATCCGGGGGAGACGCTGAGGCTGTTCGACTGAAGCCAGGTGAACAGAAGACCCCAAGCGCGAGGCCGCGAACTTTTCGGCCCCTGGCAAGGGTAAGAGCGCTCAGAGTGCGATCACCGCTGGGGCCTCAGTGAACCGTGGCATCGTGCCCGGACGATAAGGAGTTGCAGCTGCCATGGTGGATGTGGATTCGCGGTCGCCAGGGTATGGGTCAGATTGCCTGAGAAACCATGAGTCGGCCAACCAATCGGCGTGTTTCGCTTCTTCTGCCAACTCTTCCGCCAACTGCGCGAGGTCCAGATAGGCCACTCGGCCAGTTCATCACCCGCTGATCATCACCGCCCAAACGTCGGCGAAGTTTCGTGCCGCGAGGTCGGCTTCTCGTATCCAAACGTACCGGACACCACAGTCGCCCCAGACATACCCCAGCTCGTCATCGGAATCGATCCGCAGCAGCAGGCGCCATTCCTCGGGGCTCGTGCTTCGGCCCGCGTGCTTCGCTGCGTAACCGGCTATGCAATATTCCAGCATGGTGCCTCGATCGGCTTCCGCCTTGCCGAGTAGGCGATGGTCGGGTGGGCTTGGTTCGCGCCGAGCCAATTCGTCGTAGAGTTCGGCGTAGCGGCCGGCCTCCTCGGTCGTCATGCCCGCGGCGAGGAGCGCGGGCCTGGGTTCGTCCGGAACTTCGACCAGGGGCAGCATTTTCATGCCCTGTGGGTGGAAATCTTCTTCCCCATCGGCAGAGGCCAAGGCGCTTGACTGCCCCCCCACAGCTTCCTCGGCGGGCTGGTAGATCAGCCGGAGGGCATCACCCTCTTCGGGGCTGCTGCCCCAGGCTTGCTCTTCGTTGTCGAACCATAGGTGAAGCCAGCCCTCGTGCGGCAATTCCCGCGCCGCTTCCAGCCCAGCCAAGTTCTGGCAATTGATTTGCAGTACCGGCTTGAGCGGTCGGCCCTGCCAGGTCGGGACCGCGGCAGACATGATCGGCGCAGCGCCGAAACAGGAGCACTGGGCGTCGTCGGGCAGCGGTGTAGGCAACAGACCCAAGGCCCGCCCGCTGCGGCCAAGCAACATTTCGGTATGCTGGGCCAAGCCTCTGGCCGACAAGGCTTCGCGGAATTCCTGGATGCCGCAATAGATTGGAGCACTTTGAAATTCCTCTTCGCTCAAGTGAGGCACCCGCTGCGCGCCGGGCGGTTGCGTGGGCGGCGGTAGCGCATCTCCGTAGAGGTAAGGCGGTCGCCACAGATCACCGGGTCCGCCCTGATAGGACTCCCACCGCTTCTCGATCAAACGCATCGCGGCGGTCACTTCTTGAGCATAGGCGATGGGGAATTCGAGGCAGAAATCATCAAAAACCATGTTCAGTGCCAAGCCGCCATCGCGCACGTGCTGGCGAGCGCGACGTTCACGATCCTTCCAGTTGCCAGTGCGCATGAAGGGGACGGTTGACATCACGATTGCGAGGTGGGAAAGCGCCCTGAGCACCAAAGGGAGGTTCGCCGCGTCAAACAGGAGGAGGTTGCAGAGTCGGAAAGCTTGCGAATCGTAGCCCCACAGTAGCGGTGCGCGCGGTTCGCTCACCACGCGCGCCGGTTCGCGGTAACGATATCCACCATCAGCCAGGCTCTCTGCGTTCACGACCAGAAAGTCCCGCGCCTGCATTGCCCGCGGGGTATCGCGTTGCCACTCGACGCAATAAACGTAGGCCTCCTGGCAGTTCTCATACAACGGCCCAAAAAGGTTTGCCTCTGTGCAATCGCGCTGAATCCACTCGGGTTCGTGAGCATTCCACCGAAAAAGGAACGGGTTATTCAACGTTGCCCGGCCGATTTGTTTTCCGCTCATCAACTGCACCCCCCTTGGGTCGCGACAAACAAGCTATTCCGATCGGTCAAATCGCCGAAGATATCCACGTGTCGGTTCCGAAAGAGCGCGGCGACCCTTCTCCCAGCGTTTGCCCAACACCTGGCCAGCGCCCATGTCGAACGAAAGGGGCGGTTTGCGTCCATGATTAGCTTGGGGCCTTTTGACGCCTCGAATAGCTGCTGAAGATCATTTTCCCTGCACCCATCGCACATGCCACGAAACGTCTGATTCACGATTCGCCCCTGGGCGGTTTGCGACACCGGAAGGGCACGGGTGCCAGCGCCTCGCGCCTGATCTCAGACCGCGGGTTAGGCCGAACTTTGACATCTTGAGATAGCCGGACCCTTGTTTAATGCGGGTTTCGGCTATTTTTTCGGTTTGAAGCGTACCCATGTAATTAGCGATATTTTGCTTGCATTTCACTGCTCGATGCGCTACGCTGTAGGCCATGTACATTGAGGCGATCCCGAACCGCAACTCCCCGCCCGCCACCTTGCTGCGCGAGTCCTATCGCGAGAATGGCAAGGTCAAGAAGCGCACGCTCGCCAACTTGTCGTGCTTGCCGCCAGAGGTGATCGAGGGCTTGCGGGTGTTGCTTAAGGGTGGCGTCGCTGTACCCAGTGCCGAGGAGGTGTTCGCCATCGAGCGCAGCCTCCCGCATGGGCACATCGTGGCCGTGCTCGCAAGTGCGCGCGCCGCCGGGGCCGAGCAGTGGTTTGCCGGTGCGCCAGTGGCGCTGCGCAAACTGCTGTTGGCCATGGTGGTGGCGCGCGTGGTCGCGCCTGCCTCGAAGCTGGCCACCCATCGCATGTTGAGCGACGATACCGCAGCTCATTCGCTGGGCCGTGTGCTCGAACTGGGCGAAACGAGTGTGGAGGACATGTACCGCGCGCTCGATTGACTCGCCCAGGCCCAAGGCGACATCGAGCGCCAGCTCGCACGCCAGCAGCTCAGCGGGGCGAGCCTGGTGCTCTATGACTTGAGCTCCACTTGGCTCACGGGGCGCTGCTGCGAGCTCGCCGCACACGGGCATTCGCGCGATGGCAAGCGCGATGATCCACAGATCGTCTTTGGTCTGATCTGCAACGCCCAGGGCTGTCCCGTGGCGGTGGAGGTGTTTGCCGGCAATACCGCGGACCCTGCGACCGTCAGCGCGCAGGTCGACAAGCTCAAGCAGCGCTTTGGCATCGAGCGCATCGCCTGGGTGGGCGATCGCGGCATGCTCACCTCGGCGCGCATACGCGAGGTGCTGCAGCCCAATGGGATGGATTGGATCAGCAGTCTGCGCGCGGGGCAGATCAACTTGCTCGTCGAGGAGCGCGGTCCCTTTCAGCCCTCACTGTTCGATGAGCGCAATTTGCTTGAGCTTGAGAGCACGCACTTTCCCGGCGAGCGGCTCATCGTGTGCCGCAATCCGCTGCTCGCTGAAGAGCGCGCACGCAAGCGCGCCGAGTTGCTCGCCGCCACCGAGGAGAAACTGGCCAGCGTGGCGACTGCGGTCGCACGCAAGCGCAATGCGCTGCGTGGCGTGCAGGCGATCGCGTTGCGCGCAGGACGCTGTCTCGATCACTATCACATGGCCAAGCACTTCGCGCTCACCATCACCGACACGAGCTTCACTTGGCGGCGCAAGGAGGCGGAAATTGCCGCCGAGGCGGCGATGGACGGTCTGTACGTGGTGCGCACCAGCGTGCCCGCCGCGCAGCTCGACGCCGACGCCGCAGTGGCCGCCTACAAGGCCTTGGCGCAGGTCGAGCGTGCCTTTCGCTCGCTCAAGACAGTCGACTTGCAGGTGCGCCCGGTCTTTCACTACAACAGCGAACGGGTGCGCGCCCATGTCTTCTTATGCATGCTCGCCTATTATGTCGAGTGGCACATGCGACAGAAGCTCAAGCCCATGCTCTTTGACGACGAGTTCATCGCCGCCGCACAACTGGGCAAGCCCTCCGCCGTCGCCAAGGCTCGCCGCTCCGAGCACGCCAAGAGCAAGGATGCGACCCGCCATGCCCTCGGCGATGAACTGCCGCTGCACAGCTTCCGCACCTTGCTGCAGGATCTCGCCACTCTGGCCTACAACATCACCCACACCGCGCTTAACCCAAACGCCAAGATCATCCTCACCACGCGCCCAACGCCGCTGCAAGAAAAGGCTTTTAGACTACTCGGCGTCAATCCTTCGCGTACCCAGTAGCGCGCCCCGTTCCAACGCCCAAGCGATTGGAACATAAGGACTTATTATCTGCGCGGGTGCAAAGTTCGGGTTAGGGTCGACTTCGGCGTCCGGGACAACTCCCATCTGCACGGTCTGGATTTGGCTAAGCCCCAAACGATCGCGCGCTGATCGCCAGGTCTCCCCGGCGACGCAAAGACTCCCTCCAAAGAGGAAAGGCTTGCGCAACGCCTCAGCCGCAATACCGTGTGGCACAAACTGGAAGTACTGCCCATCGAGGTCGTAATAGCGCCCTCCCGCCCCGCAGGCCTCGCATTGCCAGGCCTGCAAGGCATCCTCCAGCCCTTTCACGGCAACGGGGGATACCAGCGCATCCGGCGCCACGGGAATGAGCTCGATGTATCGAGTGCGGCTTGGAAATTTAGGGAGCGTTGTAATCGGGCGGAATTCGAATCGGTCCGATCCAAGCATCTCCATTTCCTCCAGAAACACTTCTGAACAAACGACGATGGGCGTAGTTCCGATCTGCAAGCTGATCGCATGGGCCGGCAAACTGACCACTTGCAAGATGGCTTCCGTGCGCTTGCCGACGCATTCGCCGCAGACCTGGCAGGCGCCTCCTTCGTAAAGCTCGTGAACCGGCGTTTTCCGAATCGCCGCGTGGTCATGCCAAATGATGCGGATATCCGGCTTGCTGAATCGTTCGGGCAGGCCCGGTGCGTTGCCTTCGAATTCGAACTGCGGCGTACAATCGCCGATTCGATCCATGACCATTTCGGCCAAGCTCTCGCGGCACTCCGCGATGGATTCTGCCTCGCTTGAAATCTCCGGTCTGTCGGTCAACTGCAGCCGGAAACCCCGGCGCGTCTTGCGCCATTCACATCGGTAGATGTTGCCTTCGTCGGCCCTTTCGTCGTCTTTGTGTTTCATTGCCGCCTGCGCCCATGCGCCTCCATCGTTGTTCGTGTCCGCGTCGAGTGGCCGCGCCCGCTGTTTCGCGCTCCGCCGTCGCTAACAACCGCTACATGACAATGCAAAGGTGGATTCGGTCTCCTTCTGCGCGGGCGGTTTGCAGCTTGCCCAAGCAGTCGTCGATTTCCTCGATCAAACCCTCGGTGTCCACTTCGACGCCCGGAATTTCGCCTTCCTCCAAGCGAGTCTTCAGCGCCAGCAGGGTAGCAATGGCCTGATCGGGTGCATACCACTTTCGGTTTTCCGCAATCCAGCTTTCGGGCAAGTCCTCATCGGACAGATTGAACTCCATATCCGCCCAGTCGAAGAATTCGGACAGCTTCTTTGCGCCAAGGCGTTCGGCTTCTGCGTCCAGCGCCTCGGCCGCTTCCAGTAGCAATGAATGATCCCAATCGTCGCCCTCGTCCGCCGAGGATTCGCGCAACACCCACACTGTATTTCCCATCGTTTCTCCTCTCGCTCAGAACTGTACCGGCGCCGCCGGTTATCCATTGACCCTGCAGCGTATCTCTGTTCCCGAATGGTTGGTCAAGCCCCCGAGCCAGGCATGTTCGCCCGCTGCTCTAACTCCGCGAAAAGCGGCAAAACGTATTGCTCGATCACCGCAGCTGTCGATTCAAGCTGCTCTGCCACCGCACGCGAGGCAACGCCCACCTCGACCGGTTGCAAATACTCGAGGGTGCACTGGGTCTGAAAGTTGGGGTGATTGTAGGGCAGAAAATCGGGGAATCGCGCCTCAAAAAACGGCGCCAACTGCTTTTTCAGCGCGTCGGCAAAGGCCTTTCTCATCCTGCATCTCCTGCAACAGCAGCCTTAGGGTTTGAATCGATTCAATCTCCGTGGCAAAAGGCAGCGGGCGAAAAGCTGAAACGCCGCCCCTGCGAACCGCGCTCCTGCCGCCGGAATTTGGCTTGCGATCGGCATCCATGGCACAAGTGGCGTCAACCGGCGGAGGACTCGACTGCAGGATTTCGATCACGGCGACTTCAGGGCCGAGTCGCGATCAAAGGCTCTTCTTCCATCGCCGCCACTTGTTCGCGCAATTGCAAGATGTGGTCTTGCCAATAGCGCTGCGTGTTGAACCACGGAAACGCAGCCGGAAAGGCGGGGTCTTCCCAGCGCCTCGCCAGCCACGCGGCATAATGCATCAGGCGCAGCGTTCGCAGCGCTTCGATCACCAGCAGTTCTCGCCGGTCAAATTCCCGAAAGAGCTCGTAACCGCGCAAGAGTTCGCCCAATTGCTCAGACATTTCTGCTCGCGCACCCGACAGCAGCATCCACAAATCCTGCGCCGCGGGGCCGCGCCGCGCGTCGTCGAAATCGACAAAAAAAGGCCCGGCACCCGACCGCGTGTCCGACCACAACACATTGCCCAGATGGCAATCGCCATGCAGACGCAACTCGGTCAAAGCGCCGGCTCGGGCAAAGGCTGCCGCCGCGCCTTGCAGCGCCAGTTCGGCGACGCTTCGATAGGCGGGTTCGAGATCAGGTGGAAGGAAGCCATGCTGGAGCAAGAAATCGCGCGGCTCTTCGCCAAACGTGGCCAGCTCGAGTCGCGGTCGGGCAGCGAATGGGGCTGCCACTCCAACGTTGTGCAAACGCGCCAGCGCCCGACCCATTTGCTCCAAGGTGCCGGCGCGGTCCAGTTCCGGCGCTCGCCCGCCCTGTTTGGGATAAAGCGCAAAACGATAGCCGCCAAAGTGGTGCAGTGCCTGGCCGTCGGATGCCACCAACGCCGGCACGACCGGCACTTCCGCGGCCGCCAATTCGGCCACGAAAGCATGTTCCTCTTCGATGGCTTCATTGGACCAGCGCCCCGGCCGATAAAACTTGGCCACCAGCGACGCGCCTTCTTCGATGCCGATCTGAAATACCCGATTCTCGAAACTATTGAGCGGCAGAAGCCGCCCATCGGTGCGAAAGCCCAGCGCATCGACCGCGTCGAGGACGAGCTCGGGGGCAAGTTTGGAAAAGGGGGTTGTGCGGGGAGGCGTCATATCGGGCTCTGCTGCTCTTGCGACCGCGCCAATTTGGCGGTCGCCGGGCGAAAACCTGTCAAAACCACATTCTACCTACGCCGCCATCGCATGAGGCCCCTTCCGGTCCATTCGATTCAGAAAGGATTAAGACGGACTTAAGTACGTGCATTCCGCCAGCTCTGAAAATTCGCCAACCCGTGCAGGTTCACGGATTCGAGCAACCGAGCAAGCGAAGATTGAGGAGGCGGTATGAAAACGGTAGGTTCTATGGGTCGCGCGCTGTTTCTGCTGCGCTTGGTGGTGGCTGCGTCTAGTCCAGCGGTTCAAGTATGCGCGGCAGAGCACGGCCCCGCTGGCGACACGCAAGTACCCATCTTGTTCTGTGGCTTGCGGCTGCAAGAAAATCTCCGGCGCGAGGTCAACGAAGAAGCGGCAAAGACCCCTCCTCGGCGCCCTCCCTCCGAGACCGGCCCGCCCCCTCGCACTTGCGGCAAAGGCCTGGGCGAAAGCTTGCATTTGCTTGCCGGACGGTGCTGGAAATCCAAGCTGCAGACCAATGAGTGGTGCTTTCGAATCGATGAAGAAGCGAAGTCAGTGACTGTGCATGCCTGCGATCGGGGCCGCGCTTTGCATCTCGCCGATTACACAATCCAGCCGGGTTCGCCTCACGACGGGTCGGACAAATCGAAAGTGGTGTTTGCGCGCAGTCGAATAATAGGTTTCCCGATGCCTAGAACAGTCCAAGAAACGATTTCCCTGAAACAGGTCAGTAGGAAGCGAATTTCCGCGGAACTGCTGACTTGGCAGGACGCGTCCATGCCTTTCGCGCTTCGATCACACCGGAACTTGTACCCGACGCGGGCGTTCGATCCGGGGAAACCCGTTTGCGAACCGTCTAACACCCTGGAATAGCGCCCAAGCTTCGCTTGCGGACCATGCTTAGAACGAGTTCCGAGGCTCCGCGGATCAACCCGGAGGGTCGGTTCTGTTTTGCGCCCGCTGGCGTCGCCCCGGAGCCGCGAATCGAATGATCACTGGCTCGCGCGAACCGAAGGTATAGGCTCCGCCAACCACCGCCGCAACTGTTGGTAAACGTCGCGGTGCGCGAGCAGCTCCAAGTGGCCAGTGCCGCAGACGATCATTTGGTGATCCTCAGCAAACATCAGGTGTCGATCGCGCTCGGCATGGCAGCCCAAGGCGCTGGCCAAGGGCACGAGGCCATCACCGATCAGCCGGTCTTTCAAGTCGCCGACTTCCTTGCCGGTGGTGGCTGCGATGGCATAACCCGCCGGTCCTTCGGGCAAAGGCAGGGCGCGATGCCGATGCGGCCCGGGCACGCCTGCGCCACGATCTTGCCAGTCTTCATCCACCAGCCAGCCGTGACGCAAATCGGTGATGCCGGCGCTGCGCATCTTTCCCAATCGCGCCAAAGGTGCGGTGTAGGGGCTTGCGCCCAGCAAGGTATCGATCCAGTGCCCGCCGCGCTCCAAAGGCGCGCCGTGATGCGGCGTGCCCAGAAACACCAGCTGGCGCAAGCGCCCGCACCAAGCATGCGCCGCCGCAGCACCATAAAAACAGGCGCTGCGCGCGACCAAGCCTCCCATGCTATGCCCCAGCAGGGCGATCGATTCGACTGGAACGGGCCAAGCAGCCACCAACTGCTCCAGCAAGGCGGCGCAGTCGCGTCCATTGGTCGAAACATGCCGGCCGCTGTTGTAGTGCAAATACACCGCCGTGAGGCCCAGCTCGCGCGCCAACTCGGCGCCGTGGTCGTGCCCTTGCCGGCGCCACTGCAAATCGTTACGGCACAGGCCGTGCAGCAGCACCAGCAGCCGAGCGGAGGCATTCGGCATCGCACGGGCCAAGGCAGCTCGTTCCAAAGGCAAGGCTTGGCCGCCGACGCGAAACCGCATGCGGATGGCCAGCGGGTTCTCACGCGCTTCGAGATGATCGCCCAGGACGCCGTTGAGCGCGGCCAACACCGCCTCGCGCTCAGGCGAGGAAGAGTGTTCGCCAAATAGCGGCACCAGCCGCTTCAGCACCGCATCGAAAGCGCTGCCCACCAGGCCGGTAACACCCCGTATGCTGCGGTACACCCATGCCGTTATGCCCCGACTGCGGTCCTCGGATACCGCGCTCCAGGGCGCGGGCGCCTTGGCGATGTTGGCGTGCATGGCCTCGACCAGATCGGTGAGCGCCATCACGGCATCGAAACTCAAGCGGCTCAAGCCATGTAAATCGGCGGCATGGAAATGCCCTCCCACATCCGGGGCCCGCGTCTTGCCTCGCGCGGCGGGCAAACCCGGATCGAGCGACGGCTCCTTCGCGGGTTTAGTCGGCACTGGAAACGATCCGATTTCGGCCCGCCCGCTTGGCGGCATAAAGCGCTTCGTCGGCGCGCTGCAAGGCGGCATCGATGTCGCCGGCGAGTGACAGGCGCGCGAGGCCAAGGCTGATGGTAACGGCCAGGCCCGAGCGCAAATTCTGCCAATCGTGCCCTTCGATCGTGGCGCGCAAGCGCTCTAACGCGCGCTCGGCCTGCGCTTCGGTGGAACCGACAATCGCAACCACGAACTCTTCGCCGCCAAAGCGCGCGACGATGTCATGCGGCCGAAAACAGCGGCGAAACATGGCGCCCACTTCGCGCAGCACATCGTCGCCGGTGGCGTGGGAAAAATTGTCATTGACGCGCTTGAAGTGATCGATGTCGCCAATGGCGATGGTCACCGCCGCTCTGCTGGTCGCGCGCAACTCCACTACCCGCTGTTCGAAATAGCGCCGGTTGCCCAAACCGGTCAAAGGGTCTTCCAGCGCTTCGCGACTCAGTTGTTCGGCGGTGACTTGCAGGCTGCGATTGGTGCGCTCCAGTTCGGCGGCGCGCAGACGCAGAATTTCTGCTTCGAGCCGCGTGCGCTCGATGTCGAGTTTGATCGACATCACCTGCACGTGCGCGCTGGCATTGGCGCGCAAAATGCCAATCTGGATTTGGTGGTAGCGTTGATAGTGTTCCAGCGCCGAGGCCAAGTCGCCGTGATCTTGGTTGGCTTGGGAAAGCGCCTGATGGCAGCGCGCCTGCAAATCGCGGCGGTTGAGTTCCTCCGCCGAACGCAATGCGCGCGCCAACCGTGACATGCCTTGCGCGCGCAAGCCGGCCTTGTTTTCAACCACCCCCAGCTTGAGTTCGAACTCGGTTTCTTCGCCCTTTTGCCCGGTGGACAGAACTTTGCTCAGGCCCTCGGCGAGCACCGCTTGCGCTTCGCCCGTTCGGCCCAAGGCCAAGTAGCCATCGGCCAGCCCCTGGGCCGTGGTGGTTGCCATGACGTCATAGCCGCCCAAACGGCACTGTTCCAAATGCCAAGCGGCGCCTTGCACTGCGCTCTCCAAAGCCTCGCGCTGCGCCTCGGCACTGTCCGCGCCAGGCGCGCGCATACATTGGTAGATTTGGTTCACGACCAGCGCGGATTCCGCGTGCTTGATCATGTGCGGGTTACCCAGCGCCTTGGCTTTGGGCAGCGCCGTCTGCAGTGCGGCGATGGCTTTGGCGTGATCCTCCATGCGCTCGTAGATCACCGCCAGGTTGTTCCAAACGCGAAAGTCCGTGTCCGGATCTTGCAACTGCGCCGCGAGACTGATCGCCCGCTCCAGGTGCTCCAGCGCCGAGGCGCTGCTCCCGATGGTGGCCAGTTGCACGCCCACCAAACTCAAGGTTCGCGCTTGGCCGTGGCGATCTCCCAGCTGCTCGTACAGCGAGAGGCTGCGATACACAGCGCGCACCGAATCTTCGGGGTTGCCCCGGCGCTCGTGCCCCAGGCCGATAAGGCGCTGGCAATTGGCTTGCAGACGCAAGTTGCCGGAATGTTCGATCAGCTCCCAGCAGCGTTGGGCAAGCTCCAGCCCGCGTTGCGCTTGCCCGGCATACACCTCACGCTCGGCTTCGGCGAGCAGAGCTTCCGGAGTCTCTAGCTGGTGGTCGGCGGTAAGGTTCATGGCGCGCTCGAAAGTCCAGCGGGCCATTCTAGACGAGCCCATGGCTTCGCGCCACGCTGCGCAGGAGCGGGGTCCGAGATCCCCGCAAGGAGACATCGTTCCCCAGACTCCACCCAATTGAGCCCATGCGGCGAGCCCGCGCGTGCGCGGCGGCTGAAACCATCGCCTGTTCCGACTCGCGGGCTTGCAATTTGCGCCAATCGCCCTAAGATAGTAACTGGTTACTATTTTTTACCGAGCAAATTATGAACGACCCACCCAAGCACCTTCCCGCCGATGAACGCCGCGCCGTGACGGTGGAAGCGGTGATTGCGCTTGCCGGCACACAGAACCCGGCCGACATCACCACCGCGGCCATCGCCAAGCATATGCAGCTCACACAGGGAGCGCTTTTTCGTCATTTCCCCAGCAAGGAAGCACTCTGGAAAGCGGTGATGGAGTGGGTCGCCGACCGGCTCCTGGCGCGCATCGAACGCGCGTCGAGCGGTGCCCCGTCCACGCTTGCCGCGCTGGAGGCGATGTTTCTCGCCCATGCCGGCTTCGTTGCCGATCACCCTGGCGTGCCCCGCATGATCTTCGCCGAACTTCAGCGCGCTGAGCCGACACCTTCTCGCGCCATCGTAGAACAACTACTAACCCGGTATCGCGAGCGTCTGGCGAGGTTACTGACGGCGGGTATCGAGGCCCGCGAGCTTCGCCCCGACCTCGACAAAGCGGCGGCCGCGACGCTGTTCATTGGCAGCCTGCAAGGGCTGGTGATGCAATCGCTCCTTGCCGGCGACGTGAAGCGCGTTCGCCGCGAAGCACCCCGCGTCTTTTCGCTTTTGCGCGTCAGTATCGAGAGGTGAAAATGAAGCGCTTGCACTTGAATCGTCGAACCATGGCGCTAGCAGGTGTTCTTTTGCCGCTGGCGGCTCTTTTCGTCTATATCGCCCTGCGCTCCGGTCCGATGGCGCCCATCGCGGTGACGGTTGCGCAGGTCGAAAGCCGTGCGCTCCAACCCGCGCTTTCCGGCATCGGCACGGTGGAAGCGCGCGCAAGCTACCGCATCGGGCCGACTGTCTCCGGGCGGGTAAAGCGCCTGGCCGTGGACGTTGGAGACCACGTGCGTGCCGGGCAGCTTTTGGGCGAGATGGATCCAATCGACCTCGACGACAGGCTGCGCGCGCACGACTCCGTGGTCAAGAGAAGCGAAGCGACTTTGCGCGAGGTCGAGGCGCGCGCAAATTACGCCGAGGCGCAAACGCGCCGCTATGAAAAACTGGCCGCCGAGCGCATGGTGAGCGAGGAAATGGTCAACGCCAAGCGCCAAGAACGCGAAACCGCGCAGGCCGCCCTGGCGGCGGCTCGCGAAGAGATCAGCCGAGCGCGTTCGGAGCGCGAGGCAAGCCTTGCACAACGCAGGCACCTCAAACTCGTCGCCCCCATCGACGGCATTGTCGCCGAGCGCGCTGCGGACCCCGGCAGCACGGTCCAGGGCGGACAGGCCGTACTCGAGGTGATCGACCCCAAAGCACTGTGGGTGAACGTGCGCTTCGATCAATTGCATGCCGCAGGCCTTGCTGCGGGGCTGTCCGCGACGGTGACTCTGCGCTCGCAAGCGGCGCCGCTTGCCGGGCGCGTGCTGCGGGTCGAACCCAAGGCCGATGCCGTAACCGAGGAAACTCTTGCCAAGGTGTCGATCGAACTTCAAGCCGACCGCGCTCCACCGGTGGGCGAACTGGCAGAAGTGAGGGTTCAACTGCCACCAACTCAGGCGCTGCCGGTCGTCTCCAATGCAGCGCTGCGTCGCGAAGGCGATCAAAGCGGGGTGTGGAAGTTCCATTCTGGCCGGCTCTTATTTGCCACACTGCGCCTGGGTGCGATGGATCTCGATGGGCAGGTGCAGATCCGCGAAGGGCTCAAGGCGGGTGACGAGATCGTGGTCTACAGTGAAAGGGCGCTCAGCGCATCCAGCCGAGTGCAGGTGGTCGAGCGTATCGCCGGAGCGCCGCGGTGATCAGCCTCGCCGGCCGAGACATTCTGCACAGCTGGGGGAAGTTCGCTTTCACCGGAGCCGGTCTGGGTCTGCTGATCGGCGTGACGCTCACCATGGCCGGCGTCTATCGCGGCATGGTAGACGACGGCAAGGCGCTGCTCGACAACAGCGGTGCCGATTTGTGGGTAGTGCAGCAAGACACGCTGGGGCCCTATGCCGAGGCATCGAGCATCGCCGACGACATCTATCGCGGCTTACGGCGTTTGCCCGGCGTCGCCGAGGCCGCCAATGTCACCTACCTGACCATGCAGTTGAAGCACGGCGATCGGGATTTGCGCGCCATGGTCGTGGGCCTCGCCCCCGGAGAACCCGGCCGCACGCCCGGCTGGCCACCCTATCTCGTGGCAGGGCGGCACATCACGCATTCGCACTATGAGGCGGTGGCCGACATCGCCAGCGGCTTTGCGCTGGGCGACCAGATTCGGATTCGACGCAATTTCTACACCGTCGTAGGTCTCACGCGACGCATGGTTTCTTCGAGCGGCGATCCGATGGTGTTCATTCCGCTCAAGGACGCGCAGGAAGCGCAGTTCTTGAAAGACAACGACGCGCTATGGCAAGCACGCCGCCGCACCGCCACCAACCCGGCGTTCAACCGCCCAGGCGTGCCTGGGCTGCTCGATGCGGTCAATGCCGCGCAGAGCAGCAACACTTCCGTCAATGCGGTGCTGCTGCGCCTCAAACCCGGCACGGTAGCCAGCGAAATCGCGGAAGAAATTCGCCGCTGGAAGCGACTCACGGTCCATACCCGCGCCGCCATGGAATCCATTCTGGTGGGCAAGCTCATCGCCACCTCGGCCAAGCAAATCGGCATGTTTCTCGTTATCCTCGCCGTGGTGAGCGCCGCAATCGTCGCCTTCATCATCTACACCCTGACCATGGACAAGCTGCGCGAAATCGCCGTGCTCAAACTGATCGGCACGCGAAAGCGCACCATCGCCGCGATGATCCTGCAACAGGCTTTGGCACTGGGCGCCATCGGTTTTGTCATAGGCAAGATCAGCGCGACTTTCGCCGCGCCGTATTTTCCGAAATACGTGCTACTCGTGCCGCAGGATTCGCTTGCAGGTTTCTTTGCCATCATGGGCATCTCGATTTTGGCGAGCCTCGTCGCCGTGCGCCTGGCGCTCAGTGTCGATCCGGCGGAGGCGATCGGAGGTTGACATGGCGGCCATGGGCATTCATATCGAGGGCCTGGCCAAACGCTACGGCGAGGGCGAAACCGCGGTCGACGCGCTCAAGGGCGTCTCGCTGGAAGTGGCGCCGGGCGAAGTGGTGGGGTTGATCGGGCCATCGGGCTCAGGCAAGAGCACGCTGCTCAAATGCCTGGGCGCAGTCATCGATCCTACACACGGAGTCATGAAACTGGGCGGTGAAACAATTTTCGATCAGCACTGGCGCGTGCGCGACCTTGCGGCGCTGCGCCGGGACAAGATTGGCTTTGTCTTTCAAGCGCCTTACCTCATCCCGTTCTTGGATGTTACCGACAATGTCGCCCTGCTGCCCATGCTGGCCGGCGTGCCGAACCGGGAGGCGCGCGCCCGCGCCCTGGAACTGCTGGAGGCACTGGACGTCGCTCACCGCGCCCGCGCCATGCCCAGCGAGCTTTCCGGGGGTGAACAGCAACGCGTCGCCATCGCCCGGGGCTTGGTCAACCGCCCGCCAGTGATACTGGCCGACGAACCGACCGCGCCGCTCGACAGCGCGCGTGCACTCGCGGTGGTGCGCATCCTCAATGACATGGCGCAACGCTACGATACCGCGGTCATCGTCGTCACCCACGACGAGAAAATCATTCCGACCTTTCGGCGCATTTATCACATCCGCGACGGCATTACGCACGAAGAGGCCGGCGAAGGGCAAGCCATTGCGGCGTAGGCGCCGGCGCGTCAGCCCCACCCTGCCGACCTACCGCAAGTTCTGGGGGACGAGCGGACTCAGTCGATGCAGCGTGCCGTTTCCGCAAAGACGGAGCAATGGCGTAGGCGAGAATTTGCGTGTCGCGCCGCTGACGAAATCACTGCGCCGCGTCGCAGAACAAATGTCCGCGACGGTTCAGATCCGCTTGCCAGCGACCCTGCCCGCCCCGGCCGCCAGCCCGCGTAACCACGGATCGAGCAGCCAATCGCGCAAGTAGCTTTGCGTTTCCTCGCCCCAGGGGTCCCGCCCGAGCTGACCCTCGAGGGCGAGCACGGCCACGCCGTGCACCATGGCCCAAAAAGCTACTGCCACCGCGGGCGCCGCTTCAGGCGGCCAATAGCGGCGCTTGACGGGCACTTGAGCCAGGCGCGCAAAAGCTTGCACCAAAGCATCGAAGGTGCTCTGCCCCGCTTGCATCGCCGAAAGGAAGGCAGCATTCGTTGCATTGTCGGCTTCGACGGGCAGTTGGCATGGTGCGCCGGATAGAAATTCCTGCAAGCTGCGCGGATCGATCGGCAGGCCGCCTTGCTCCAGGCCCGCGCTAGTGAACATCAATTGCAAATGCGCAGCGTGATCGCGGGCGAAGAAAAGATAGGCGATGGCGCCTTGCCGCACCGCCGCGGCGGGATCGTCGGTGCCCCCTAGGCCATCTTGAATCATGGCGCTCAGCGCTTTGAAGCCTTCTGTGGCAAGTTCTGCCAGGAGTTGTTCGCGGGTTTCGAAGTGGCGGTAGAACGCCGCTTGGCTCACGCCCGCGGCGCGGCAGATTTCGACCAGCTTGAAGCCCCCGGCGCCGCGCTCCCGCACCAGGGCCAGTGCGGCATCCATCAGCGCGCGCTTCAAGTCGCCGTGGTGATACGTGCCGGGGCGCTTGCGCAAAGGCTTCGGCCCGTCCATGCGCTGCGGCAGTGCCGGTGCGGGCGACTCGGGAGACGGCGCCTTCGAGGTCAGAGATTTTTTGCGAGCCATGTTGACAAGCTTAACATCCTTGGATAAAGTGTATGTTATACACATTCACATTGTAAATCTAGTTCAAATCGATTTCCAGTCCGAACCACCTTCCCTGATCGCTCTAACTGGCCAACTCGCTCGACTCTTACGCCTGCTCAAGCCTCATTTCCATCACCCCGCTCACCAAATCGGAGATAAGCATGTCTCACCCTCTGCACCTCATCCTCGGCACCGGCCCGGTTGGCTGCTGGACCGCTCGCGCCCTAGTGGCCAGTGGCTACCCTGTCCGCGCCGTCAATCGCAAGGGCCGGCGGCCGGCGCTCATGCCGCCGGAAGTGGAAGTAGTGGCCGCGGATCTCTCCAGACCCCAGGCAGCCCTTGAAGCGGCCAGCGAGGCCAGCGTCATCTACCAAGCACTCAACCCGCCCTATCACTTGTGGGCGGAGGAATTCCCTTGCCTGCAGAGCAATGCCCTCGCGGCAGCCAAAGCGGTGGGCGCGCGTTATGTCTCGATCGAAAACCTCTATGGCTACGACCCTGCCTTCCCCATGAACGAGACAGCGCCGTTCCGGCCTCGCTCGGGCAAGGGCCGGCTGCGGGCCGAATTGGCGCAAGCCGTGCTGGCAGCGCACCAACGCGGCGAAGTGCGCGCCACGGCTTTGCGCTCCAGTGATTACTACGGCCCCGGCGTCACGCTTTCCGCCTTCGGTGAACGAGTCTTCGCCCCTTTGGTGAAAGGCGCTCGGGCGCAGCTGATGGGCAGCGCAACCCTGCCGCACAGCCTGGCTTATATCGAAGACGTGGGACGCGCCGCGGCGCTCTTGGGCACAAACGACCAAGCTCTGGGCGCGGCGTGGTTTGCGCCCCACGCGCCGGCACTCACCCAGGGCGAGATGTTGCGCCTCGCAGCCGCATCGGCCCAGCAGGTTCCGCGCTTTGCCGTGGTCTCCCCCTGGCTCCTGCGCCTCGTCGGGCTCTTCAATCCCGGCGCCCGCGCATCGGTGGAAATGATGTACCAGTTCACCGAGCCCTTCGTGGTCGATTCCGATCTTTTCGAAAAACGCTTCGCATTGGCTCCAACCCCACTCGAAGCCGGCCTCAGGCAAACCCTTGCCTGGTACCGCGCGAATGCCGCGCACTCCGGCGCATGATGTCTCGTCGCGCCCCTAGGCTAGAACTCCCGACCAGAGGTTTCAACATGCTCAAAGTTGCGCTCAAGATGCTCTTTTCCGACCGCCTCAAATACTTCGGGCTGGTGGCCGGCATCGCTTTTGCCACCATGCTGATCGTGCAGCAGGCTTCGATTTTGGTCGGCTTCACCAAACAGACCGGCTCTTTCCTGCGCGACACCGCGCAAGCGGACCTGTGGCTCATGGACCCGCAAGTGCGTTTTGCCCAGGACCCGGTGCCGCTGCGCGACACCGCTTTGCAAATGGCTCGCGGCGTGCCCGGCGTGTTGTGGGCAACGCCGCTTTATCAAGGCTTCCAGCGCGCGAAACTGCCCGACGGCACGCGGGTCACCATGATCCTCATCGGCCTCGACGATGCCACCCTGATGGGCGGTCCGCCTTTGATGGTGCAGGGGCAGCTCGCCGACCTGCGGCGCGACAAAGCGGTGTTGATCGACGCCGGCACGGCCGAGCAAAAACTGATGATGAAACGCGGCGGCAACCGCCCCTTGCAAGTGGGCGACCGCCTCAGCATCGGCGACCACGACGCCCTCGTCGCGGGCAGTTACAAGTCGCGATCCTCATTCTTTTGGGAGCCCGTGGTCTACACCAGCTACTCCCGCGCGCTCAAGTTTGCTCCCGAGGAGCGCAACATGCTTTCCTTCGTGATGGTGAAGGTGGCGCCCGGCGCCGAAGTTGCTGCGGTGAAGAAAGAGCTGGCCGAGCGCACCGGGCTCGCCGTGCGCGATGGCGACGAATTCGCCGCCCTCACCGCGGAGTACATCCTCAAGGCCACCGGCATTCTCATCAACTTCGGCATGGCGGTGGCCCTAGGCATACTCATCGGCTCGCTGGTGGCGGGGCAGACCTTTTACAACTTCACGCTCGACAATCTGCGGCATTACGGCGCGCTGAAAGCCATGGGCGTTTCCAACGCGCGCCTCACCGCCATGGTGCTTTTGCAAGCCGCGGTGGTGGCGGTATTGGGCTACGCCATCGGTGCCGGATTGGGCGCGGTCATGGGCTTGGGCATGGCCGAAAGCGGCCTCGCCTTTTCTATGCCTTGGCAAGTGCCCGCCTTCGCCTTGGCGTCCATTCTCGCGGTTTGCGCGCTGGCGGCCTGGCTCAGTCTGCGCCGCGTCTACCGTCTCGAACCTGCCATCGTTTTCAAAGGATGAAACCATGAACGACTCTGCCATCTCTTGCCGCGGCCTCACCAAGACCTTCGGCGAAGGCGAAACCGCGGTTGCCGCTTTGCGGGGCATCGATCTCGACCTTCCGCGGGGAGAACTCACCATGCTGGTCGGCCCCTCGGGATGCGGCAAAACCACGCTGATCTCGGTCTTGGCCGGCATACTCGACAAAACCGCCGGCGCGCTTGCCGTGCTGGGCGATGATCCATCGCAGCTATCGAGCGCGGAAAGAACCGCGTGGCGCGGACGCAGGATCGGGTTCGTGTTTCAATCCTTCAATCTCATCCCCGCCTTGAGCGCGGTTGAAAACGTCGCGATTCCGCTTTTGATTCGCGGCGATGCGGAAGGTCCGGCCCTCAAGCGGGCACGCCAACTGCTCGACCAAGTCGGGCTCGCGCATCGTGCCGAAGCCCTGCCCAGCCAGCTCTCCGGCGGCCAGCAGCAGCGCGTGGCGATCGCCCGCGCCTTGGTGCACGACCCGGAACTCGTCGTCTGCGACGAGCCGACCAGCGCGCTCGATCACGAAACCGGCGCGCAGGTGATGGAGCTTCTCAAAGACACTGCCGCCAACGGGCGCCGCAGCTTGATCGTGGTGACGCACGACGCGCGCATCTTCGGCTTTGCCGATCGCATCGCCCGCATGGACGACGGTTGCATCGTCGCCATCGAAACACCTTCCGCAACTTCCGTCTCATTTCACTGAGGTTCTGGCCATGAAAAGAAATGCTCTCACCCGCTATCTGATTCCCGCGCTGGCCGCTGCCGGCCTTGTCGCCACCCTCGCCGTGGTCGCCTCGGGCGACCGCTCCTACCCGGTGCAAGGCCCGGTCGCAAAGCCCGCAGCGCCGCCCTATCCCGCCACGCTGGCGGGCGCCGGCATCATCGAGGCCGCGAGCCGCAATCTTGCGCTGGCTACGCCGCTGCCCGGCATCGTCGCCAAGGTTTGGGTGCAGGCGGGTGACCGGGTCGCCGCCGGCGCGCCGCTTCTGTCCCTCGACGCTCAGGCGCTGGAGGCCGAACGGCGGCTGCGTGAAACAGCGGTCAATAGCGCCATGGCGCGCGTGCGCGAGGCAGCCGCGCAACTGGCCGAGGCCGAGGATCAATTGGCGAAAATTCGCGCCTTGTCCGACCCGCGGGCAGTCAGCGCCGAGGAAGTCGTGCGCCGCCAAACCGCCGCTGAAACTTCTCGCGCCCGGCATGAGGTGTCGCTGGCAAGCGTGGCCGAAGCCAAGGCCGCGGTCAGACGCGTAGAAGTCGATCTCGACCGGCTGATTCTGCGCGCGCCGATCGCTGGCGAAGTGCTGCAATTGAATGCGCGCATCGGAGAACACATCGCGCCCGGCGACCCGACTCCTCCGGTGGTGTTGGGCGACACGCGCACGCTGCATGTCCGAGTGGACATCGACGAAACCGAAACCGCCCGCTTCAAGCCCGGCGCTCCCGCGGTGGCGAACCTGCGCGGCGGTGGCGAGACGCGCCTGCCCTTAACTTTCGTGCGCACCGAGCCTCTGGTCGTGCCCAAAAAATCACTCACCGGCGGCAGCGCCGAACGCGTCGATACCCGCGTGCTGCAGGCGCTGTTCGCTTTCGAGCGCGGCGCTTTTCCCGTCTTTGTGGGCCAACAGGTCGATGTGTTCATCGAAGCGGAGAACAAATCATGAAAGCATCTCTGGCCCTGGTTCTCACCGCTGCGCTTGCCGGCTGCGCGACGGTCGGCCCCGACTACCGCTTCGATGCGCCGGCGATGCCCGAAGCTTATCGGCATCTGACGGCAACGCCCCCGGCCACCCGCGAAGCACGCTGGTGGACCCAACTCCAGGATCCCGAACTCGACCGCCTGATCGACCAGGCCCTGCTGGCCAACCGCGACTTGGCGGTGGCCACCGCGCGCCTGCAGGAAGCGCGCGCTGGTATGGGCAGCGCCCGGGCGCGCGGGCTGCCCCAAGCCGATTTGAGCGCGCAGACCATGCGCCAACGCAGCTCAGAAAACGGCGCGTCCCCGGCAAGCCCGCAAAGGAATCCGTTCACCGAACACCAAACGGCGTTTGACGCGAGCTGGGAGATCGATCTCTTCGGGGGCATCGCCCGCGGTCGGGAAGCGGCGCGGGCGGAGTTCGCCCGCGCTGAGTTCGAGCGCGACGCCGTGGCCCTGGCAGTGACGGCCGAAACGGCGGCGAGTTATTTGCGGCTGCGTGTGGCCCAAGCGCGGCGGGCGACCCTGGAAGCCCAACTCGCCAGCCTCACCGCGAGCGCCGAACTACTGGAAGTGCGGGCGCAGGCGGGCATCGGGCCGCTACTGGACGCGGCCCAAGCACGCGAGCACATCGCCACCTTGGCCACGCGCCTGCCCCTGCTGGAAGTGGCCATAGGTGAAGAGATCCTGCGCTTGGGGCTGCTCACCGGCCAGCACCCGACGACACATTTCGAGCGTTTGAACCAAGTCGTCGCGATACCCGAAGTGCCTCACCTCGCGGCCGCGTTGCCAGCGGAACTTTTGACGCGCCGGCCCGACCTTCTGGCCATCGAACGGGCCGCGGCGGCAGACCATGCGCGCATCGGCATCGCCCAGAGCGCCGCCTATCCGCGGCTGTCTTTGGGCTTGTCGCTGGGTTTCCTGGCGATCGACGGGACTCAGCTCGCGGCGAACGGCAGTCGCCAAGGCCGCGGCGGCGGCGCGCTGCAAGTGCCGCTGTTTCAAGGCGGCGCGATAAGCGCCGGCATCGATGCCGCCCAGGCGCGCTACCAGCAGGCGCGCACAAAGTACGAAACCGCTGCCGCCAACGCCATCGAGGAAGTCGAACGCGCCGCCTTGCAGCTCAATCGCGCGCAAGCCCGGGAACAGCAAGCCCGCCGGGCCTTGGAAGCGCATGCGCTTACCGCGAAGCTCACCCAGGCGCGCTACCGGCAGGGTCTGGTCGATTATCTCAACCTGCTCGATACCGAGCGCCAGCGCCACGCGCTCGAGGATGAACGCCTTCTGGCGCGCGAACAGGCCGCCACGGCGTGGGTAGCCACCGTCAGGGCGCTGGGCGGCGGTTGGTGAAAGCGCGGGGCATGGGCGCTCGCCGCCTGGCGCCCCGCCCGGATTTTCAAAACCTACTCAAGGAGAAAGTGATGATCGCTTTTTTGCATGTACTCGGAGCCTGCCTGTTCATCGGCAACATCATGGTGAGCGGTTTCTGGAAGACCTTTGCGGACCGCACGCGGGACACGGCGACCATGCGCTTCGCCTGCCGCCTGGTCAATCTCACCGACTTGGTATTCACCGGGGGCGGAGCGGCCTTGCTGCTCATCACCGGCCATTTGCTGGCGCAGAACCACGGCGGTGTGCTCGCCAAAGACTGGATTTTGGCCGGTTATGCCTTGTTCGGTTTGTCCGGCGCGCTCTGGGCGCTGTTTCTAGTGCCCATTCAGCTCCAGCAGTTGCGTTTGCTTCGCGAAGCCTCGGTCCCCGCCCCCGCGCTGGCAAAATATTTTCGGCTGTCGCGGTGGTGGTCGGTGATCGGCGTTGTGGCGACGGCTTTGCCGGTGCCCGCGATTTATCTGATGTTGGCCAAGCCGGTATGAGTCGCTTGCGGGACGGGGGTTGAATGGCCATGGCCTAACTGCACCGCACCGATGCGCTCCCGGGCACAGAGCAAAACAAACGCGAGCCGGGGGGTGCGCGCTCAATGGGTCGATCCTCGCCAGCCATGAGCAAAACCTTGCGACCCGCGCGCTTGGCCCGTTAGAGCCGCACGCCCGCTGCGGCAAGGAGGTGGTCGAACTTGCCCTCGACATCGCCAGCGGCAACGCCGATCGAGACGGTCACTTTCAGCTCACCGCAGAGGCGGCGCCAATCATGTCCCGCCGCTTGTTCGACGATGCGCTGGCAAACCACCCGCGCCTCGGCCGCCCTGGCATGGGGAAAAAACATCAGTCAAAGCCTGCTGATGCGCGTGATCGCCTCAGCCCGTGCGGCCAATCGGCCGTGGGCGAGGCCCAGCGCCGATTGTATTTCGTGTGTTTGCTCGGTGTTGGCTAAATCGGCATGGCGGATTTGTCCTTCGAGTCGGGCATCGAGGAAGTTTCGGTCGTGTTCTTTCCGGCTATGCCTATCCATCGGCCATCAAGGTATTGGACAGCGTTTCGGGCAATCTACCGCCCCGGCTCGGCGGTGAGCCGTTTGAGTTGCCGACACCCGCCCCCAGCGTTCATAGCCCTGTCGCTTCGCGGCAACGCGCCCTGCCCCCTACTTTGCGCGCCGCCCGGGCTCTGCCCGAAGACACCCTGGCGCCTTTCTTGCCCAATAACCTGCGCTTTGGCTGCGGCCGCTTCCCCACCCTGCGAGAGATGCTCGCGGGCTTCAGGTGTCGAGGATCTTCGGATTGGTTCAGGCTTAGGTGACAGCTCCGGCGAATCACGGATAATGCCAAGAGCAAACCTCCGAGTACCCGTCATGGCCCGATCGTACTTCCGCTTTTTGCTCCTTGTATGCTTCAGCGTGCTGCTAGCCGCCTGTGCCGGCGTGGGGAGCTACCGCGAACGCCCCAAGGTGGCGCTGCTGTCGATGGCGCTGACTGGCGCCACACCCCTCGAGCAACGATTCGCCCTCAAGTTTCGCGTCACCAACCCCAACGATGCCGACCTCGATATCACCGGGCTTAGCGTCGACTTGGAGGTCAATGAGGTGGCCTTGGCAACCGTGGTGAGCGACCGGTTCGTGAAGATTCCTCGCTTCTCTGCCGAGGTGCTGGAAGCGGATGGGTCGGCCAACTTGCTGCTGCTCCCTAAGCTGCTGCGCGACGCGGCCAAGTCTGGCGGAACTATGCGCTATCGGATCCGGGGCGCGGTGGTGCTGGGTACGCCGGCAGGGCGCCACCTCGCCAGCACGGTCACGCAAGTGACCGGCCGCTTGCCCTTTGAGCACAAGGGCGAGTTTCAAATCGAAGCACGCTGAGCGAGCCGGGATCAGTCTTCGCCGCCGCCTGGAACTTCCATTTCCGCAAGTGCCCCGTCGTCGACGCCCAGGAGAGATTCCGCCAGCGGGCGCCAGCTTTCCCACTCCGGCAATGGCCCGTCGGCCAAACGCCGGCCCAGGGCAATAAGCGCGGACACCGCAGCGGCGTCCCCGAAGGCGCTGGCCATCTGCGGCAGGTTATGGTGGTGCTGAATCGCATCCACCACCACCGCCGGCAGCTTCCAGTTCTTGACCACCAGCGCCCCTACGGCAGCATGTTCGGTACCGACTGCCGCGTCGAGCGCCAAGGCGCCCGCATCGAACTCCCCCGGCCGCGACCAGCGCAGTCGCAACGCTTCTGAGGGATACCGGCGCAGCAGCACGCACAGCCCGGCATCATGAACGAGCGCCGAAAAGTAAGCGACATCGGCGAGATCTTTGCGCCGCGAATGCCGCGCGCCCAAAAAAGTGCAGGCCGCAACATCGGTGCAGCGAGCCCAAATGGCGTCGATCACACCGGCGTCGACTCCCGGAATCTTGCCGCGCAGCGATGCGCTTACCGCAATCGCGAGCACCTTGGTGGCCCCCAAGCGAGCAACGATTTCGGCCAATGAACCTGCCGGCCGCTGAGCATAAAACGCCGGTGAGTTGGCAACCCGAATCAGCGCGCTCACTAGCACCGGGTCCTGCTCGGCGATGTCGGCCAGTGCCCGCGGTCCGATGTCCGGGTCGTTCAGCGCGGTCTGAAGTTTCAGGAGCGACTGGCTCGGTGCCGGCAATTGCACGCCGCTGCGCAGCAAGGCTTCCACTTGGGGATCGAAACCAGACTCAAGCATAGAATGCCGTTGAAAAGAAAGACCTTGTCGTCTCCGGAAAGTATGGCACACATTGCCGGGCCCCGAGGCATGAGGAGCCGCCCATCGACCCCCCGGACCCAGGGACTGACAGGTGCCCGTTGCAAAGGGGCTTGACGCCCGCGAACTAGTGTTGTACGTTACCACCACACTAACTCACAACTGGCTCTTGCGCCATGAAGCACCGCCGACCGCCCATGGATATCCGTTCACTGGGAACCTGCCGACCCAGGAAACCGATGCCGCGCTTCGAGAAAACCCCCTGGCAATCGCCCAAGCACCGCCCGGAGTCCCGGCGTCGGCCCATCCCCGATCGTGGGCTCGGCAAACCCGGCGACCTGTGCGAGGCATCCTTAGGGACCCTACAGCCATGAACCCGATATGGAATGACAACACACCGATTTATCGCCAACTGAAAATGAGAGTCGTGACCATGATGCTCGACGGCACTTTGCACCCCGGCGATGCGCTGCCCTCAGTCAGGCAGATTGCTGCCGAACTTCAATTGAACCCGATCACCGTTTCGCGCGCCTATCAGGAGCTAAGCGACGAAGGCCTGATCGAGAAACGAAGAGGAGTTGGCATGTACATGGCAGAAGGAGCGCAAGAGCAATTGCTGGCCAGTGAGCGCGAGCGTTTTCTGCGCGATGAATGGCCGAACCTCCTGGCGCGCATTCGTCTTCTGGGTTTGGATCCCGGCCAGCTCCTGCAGGACGGGCATTTGGAGCCCAAGCCATGAATGGCAAAACTCCCGTGGTTCAAGCCCGCCACCTCAGCAAACGCTACGGCAAGGTGGTGGCGGTCAACGACCTCAGTTTCGACATTCAACCGGGACGAATCCTTGGTCTGATCGGACCCAACGGCTCAGGCAAGACGTCGACCCTCAAGGCGATCTTGGGGCTCGCGCCCTTCGAAGGCGAACTCACGGTACTCGGGAAGAGCCCGAATACCGAGCGCGACACTCTGATGCAGGAAGTCTGTTTCATCGCCGACGTGGCGATTTTGCCGCGCTGGCTGCGCGTAAAAGATGCGCTCGATTTCCTGGCCGGCATTCATCCGAGATTCCAGCGCCAGAAAGCGGAGAAATATCTCTCCATCACCAAGCTCACTCCAAGCATGAAGGTGAAAGAGATGTCCAAGGGCATGATCGTGCAATTGCACCTCGCTTTGGTGATGGCCATCGACGCCAAGCTGCTGGTCCTCGACGAACCGACGCTGGGCCTGGACATTCTGTTTCGCAAGCAGTTCTACCAGGCACTGCTAGAAGACTATTTCGACGAAAACAAGACCATCATCGTCACCACCCATCAGGTGGAAGAGATCGAGCACATCCTCACCGACCTCATGTTCATGCGCGAAGGAAAACTGGTTCTCTCGGCAACCATGGATGAAGTGGCCGAGCGTTTCACCGAGGTGATGGTCACTCCGGAACACACCCTTGAGGCGCGCGCCCTCGGCCCCATCGACGAGCGCCAGGTGTTCGGCAAGTCGGTCATGCTGTTTGACGGGCAACCCAAGGCGGCACTCGCTTCGCTGGGCGAAACACGCAACCCCGGCATCGCCGACCTATTCGTGGCCAAGATGAAAGGAACCTACGCATGAACATCATGAAGTGGCTCTTGCGACGCGAGTTTTGGGAACACAAGAGCGCGCTGCTTTGGACACCTGCGGTACTCGGCAGCATCATGCTCGCCATCGTGGTGCTTTCGCTCGCAGTCCCATTTGCCACGGAGCACCGCAACCAGATGCACATGCGCTTCGGCGACACCGAAATTCTGAACATGCAGGACGCCGCCCTGGCATTGAACGAGCCCGAACGACTGGAGCAGGTTGCCCATGGGCTGAGCGCCATCTTCCTGGCTGCCGCAACGCCGATCTCGCTTTCGCTGAGCTTCGTGGTCTTTTTCTACTTCTTGGGCTCGCTTTATGAAGAGCGCAACAATCGCAGTGTCTTGTTCTGGAAGTCGCTCCCGGTTTCGGATCGAGACACCGTTTTATCCAAGCTGGCCACCGGTCTTCTCCTCGCCCCCCTGATTTCCTGGTTCATTGCGCTGTGCGTAAGCGTGGTCATGCTCTTGATGGTCGTCATCGCGCTTCAGATCATCGGAACCAACGTGTTTGCCGCGGTGTTCACCAACCCGCGCACCTACACCCTGCCTTTCGAGTACCTCGGACTCCTGCCTTTGTATGTCCTCTGGGCGCTGCCTACAGCAGGCTGGCTTTGCCTGGTCTCAGCCTGGGCACGCAGCCGTCCCATCCTGTGGGCTTTGGGAGTGCCTCTGTTTTCCGGCGCCCTCTTGGCCTGGGCAAAAGCGATGTTCGGCCTTCCCATCGACGTTGCCTGGTACATGCGCCAAGTGGTCGCACGCCTGCTGCTTGGCGCCTCGCCAGGTTCCTGGGCGCTGGATGAGGGTCTGCGTTTCCGTGTTGGATTTGGCGATCATGACGGTGCTGCGGGCGGGGCAATGGGCACCCCGCTGGCAGCATGGGATCTGATTTCAGCGCCAGGCCTTTGGCTCGGCGTCGCCGCCGGGGTGGCGATGCTTGCACTGGCAATTCGCTTGCGGCGCTATCGAGACGAAGCTTGAGCAGGCTCGCCTGAGGCATTGCCGTCGGGAAGCAGTCTCAGGATCATGGCGGCGATTTCTTCCACCGAGTGGTCTTCGGTATCAATTACCGTTTCCTTCGGTACGTGGTCACGGGAGGAAACGTACTGGTGATGCTGTGCTACGGTCAGCGCATCTACCCGCCCGCGTTTCCGTTCTATGGCCACCGCAAGAGAGCATTCGAGCCAAACGACGATGACGTTGTTTGATTTTAGAAACAGGCCGGCGCCAGTGAGTACGGAGCGCAAGTGCCATCGGTTCCATAGCGGCTCGATGACGATGGTATCAATACCTTGGTCGAGAAGCTTCCGCGCTCCCGCCCCGGCCAGCGGGTAGTCGACCGCCGGAACGCAGGTCGCGGCGCTTCCATACTTGGCCCGCTTGAGATCATCGATTTCGATCACGCGCATGGCGGGGCGTAACCGGGCAATCGCCAGGCCAACCGAAGACTTGCCCGCCCCCGTTGCGCCCCTCAGGATCAGCAGGAAAGGGCCTGAGGCCCTCTTGGATTTCGCGGACACTCCCCCCCCGATCTCCTTCCCGGCGGCTGTCGACGCCGCACTTAGAAACGCTCATCAATTCGCAAATAGCGCCATTTCCCCACTGGCAGGTCGGCGAGCTTCACCCGCCCTATGCGTATGCGCTTGAGCCCGGTCACCTTGAGGCCCACTAACTCGCACATGCGGCGAATCTGGCGCTTCTTGCCCTCGCGCAGCACGAAGCGCAACTGATCGTCGTTTTGCCAACTCACCTTGGCCGGTTTCAGCGCCTGACCATCGAGCTCCAATCCGTGATGCAGCAGCGCGAGACCTTTGGCGTCGAGACTTCCTTCGACCCGCACGAGGTATTCTTTTTCGATCGTGGAGTTTTCGCCGATCAGTAGTTTGGCGATGCGCCCGTCCTGGGTAAGCACCAAGAGACCGGTCGAATCGATGTCCAAGCGACCCGCCGGGGCCAATCCTTTGCGGTGCTTGGGCAGAAACCGCAGGCCGGAGTCGTCGCCCGAATACTGCGTTTCTGCCCCAATCAGTGCCGAGGCTGGCTGAAAGCCTTCCTCGGCTTGCCCGGAAACGTATCCGATGGGCTTGTGCAGCAGCATGGTGACGCGCGCCAACTGATTCGCTTGCGCGTCCTTGGCAAGCGTAATTTTTTGCGTCGGATAGGCGCGGCTGCCGAGCTCGGTGACCCGCTCGCCATCGACGAAGACCCAGCCGCGTTCGATATATTCGTC
This sequence comes from uncultured Alcaligenaceae bacterium, assembly GCA_964517465.1. Lineage (GTDB taxonomy): Bacteria > Pseudomonadota > Gammaproteobacteria > Burkholderiales > Casimicrobiaceae > JACPUX01. Next base: position 3,112 of record CAZFEK010000032.1, on the reverse strand, counting down.
AGCCTCCCGGCGCGAGCATAAACCCTGCGCCGACATCAGCTTGGAGATGCGAACCTTTTCCGGTTCGCCGTCATCGCGGCTCAGTTCGACGCTCGCTCTTCGAGCACGGCAACCGCGGGCAAGGTCTTTCCTTCGAGAAATTCGAGGAAGGCGCCGCCGCCAGTGGAGATGTAAGAAACCTCTTTCTCGATCCCGAACTTGGCGATCGCCGCCAGGGTATCGCCCCCGCCAGCAATCGAAAAAGCCTTGGACTTCGCAATCGCTTCGGCGAGCTTGCGAGTGCCGCCTGCGAATTGATCAAATTCGAACACCCCCACCGGGCCGTTCCACACGATCGTGCCGGCCTTCGCAAGCATCGCCGCCAGCGCCGTGGCGCTTTGCGGGCCGATGTCGAGTATCAGATCGTCATCGGTCACGTCACGCACGTTTTTGGTAGTCGCCGCGGCGCGGGCAGAAAACTCCTTGGCGCAGACCACGTCTACCGGAATAGGAACCGAGGCGCCCCGAGCCGCCATCTTTTCCATCACCGCTTTGGCTTCGCCAACGAGATCCGGCTCGGCCAAAGATTTCCCGATTTTGCCGCCCGCAGCCAGAATAAAGGTATTGGCGATGCCGCCCCCGACGATGAGCTGATCGACTTTGTCGGCCAGACTGTTAAGTACGGTGAGTTTGGTCGAGACTTTCGATCCGGCAACAATGGCGATCAACGGGCGCGCCGGCTTGCCCAGCGCTTTGCCCAGCGCATCCAGCTCCGCCGCCAGGAGCGGCCCTGCGCAGGCGATGGGCGCGAATTTGGCGATACCGTGGGTCGTGGCTTCGGCACGATGTGCGGTACCAAAAGCGTCGTTAGCGTAGATGTCGCAGAGCTTGGCCATCTTTTGCGCCAATTCGTCGCTGTTCTTTTTCTCGCCCTTGTTGAAACGGCAGTTCTCCAACAGTACCACTTGCCCCGGCGCAACACTCACGCCATCGACCCAGTCGCGCACCAGCGAAACGTCGCACTTCAGTAGTTCAGACAAACGCGTCGCCACCGGCGCGAGCGAATCGGCCGCCGACCACTCACCTTCTGTGGGGCGGCCGAGGTGCGAGGTCACCATGACCGCGGCACCGGCCTTGAGGGCAAGTTCCATCGCCGGCACCGAGGCGCGAATGCGCGTGTCATCGGTGATGGCGCCGGCGTCGTCTTGCGGCACGTTGAGGTCGGAGCGAATGAAAACTCTTTTGCCCTGGAGATCGAGTTCAGTGAGGCGTTTGAATTGCATGATCGTTTTCTCCCTCCATCAGAAAGGACGGTGACCCTTTGCTCCAATTGTTTTCGCGGGCAAGCCCGCTCCTACAAAACCGCGGCACGCCCTTGTGCGCCGCAACGAATGGGGCATGCTTCGAACTACTTCGCCGCCATCATCGCCAGCGTCGTGTCCAACATTCTGTTGCTGAAGCCCCAAGGACGTTGTGGCTCCGGCCGCTCGCTTCGCTCGCTTAACCCGGGCTCCCGCCCGGGTTAGCCTGCGCCGCAACGAATGGGGCATGCTTCGAACTACTTCGCCGCCATCATCGCCAGC
>CAZFEK010000032.1:0-1450 GCA_964517465.1 uncultured Alcaligenaceae bacterium | reverse complement strand
GTCGTGTCCAACATTCTGTTGCTGAAGCCCCATTCGTTGTCATACCACGCCAAAACTTTGACCAGGGTGCCGCCAATGACGCGGGTTTGGGTCGCATCGTAAGTCGAGGAGGCGGGGTTGTGGTTGAAGTCGATCGAGACCAGCGGATCGGTGTTGTAGGCGAGGATGCCTTTCAACTCGTTCTCCGATGCTGCCTTGAGGATGGCGTTGACCTCGTCGACGCTGGTCGCGCGGGCCGCATCGAAGGTGAGATCCACTACCGAGACATTGATGGTGGGCACGCGCACCGCAAAGCCATCGAGCTTGCCATTGAGTTCGGGCAGCACCAGCCCCACCGCCGCGGCGGCGCCAGTTTTGGTGGGAATCATGGACATCGTCGCCGAACGGGCGCGGCGCAGGTCTTCGTGATAAACGTCAGTCAGCACCTGGTCGTTGGTGTAGGCATGGATCGTGGTCATCAGGCCTTGCACCATGCCGATCTTCTCGTGCAAAGGCTTCACCAGCGGAGCGAGGCAGTTGGTGGTGCAGGAGGCGTTGGAAATCACCGTATGTTCTGCGCGCAGCACTTGATGATTGACGCCATAGACGATGGTGGCGTCGACATCCTTGCCACCGGGCGCGGAAATGATTACCTTCTTCGCACCTCCCTTGAGGTGAGCCGAAGCCTTCTCCTTGCTGGTGAAAAGGCCAGTGCATTCCAGCACCACATCCACCCCCAGTTGCCCCCAAGGCAATTCCGCCGGATTGCGCTGCGCCAGCACGCGAATTTTGTCGCCATTGACGATCATGTGGTCGCCGTCGACCGCTACGGTGCCGGGGAATTTGCCGTGCGCCGTGTCGTAGCGGGTGAGATGGGCGTTGGTCTTGGCGTCGCCAAGGTCGTTGATCGCTACGATCTGGATTTCCGAATTGCGCTTGCTCTCGTAAAGCGCGCGCAGAATATTGCGGCCGATGCGGCCGTAGCCATTGATTGCGACTTTGATGGTCATTGCTTACTCCTCACAAAAAAACGAAGTTCCTGTCTCAAAGCACGCTGCGCGCGACACGCACCACGTTTTCGACAGTGAACCCAAAGTGCTTGAACAATTCGCCCGCCGGCGCCGATTCGCCGAATCCGTCTAGGCCGACCACGGCGCCCTTGAGCCCGACGAAGCGATGCCAAATCGCGGTGACGCCCGCTTCGATGGCCACGCCAGGCAACTCCTCCGGCAATACTTGGCGGCGCCAAACTGCATCCTGTCTGCGGAACACCTCAACGCAGGGCATGGATACGACCCTCGCCGCTACACCCTCTTTCGCCAATTGATCTTGGGCGGCCAAGGCCAAAGCCACCTCGGAGCCGGTAGCGATCAGCACCAGGCGCGCCGGTCCCTCGGCTGCTTCTCGCAGCACGTAGCCGCCCCGGCGTATCGCCTTCAACTGCTCGGCAGTGCGCGGCTGCGGCGCAAGG
>CAZFEK010000031.1:34707-52573 GCA_964517465.1 uncultured Alcaligenaceae bacterium | reverse complement strand
CCTCCGCTGGGTGTGGTGTTGTGCGTGCATGGTCGATGTCACCACCATGCCGCCGGCATGATACTAGCTCGAAAACTTCGTTGTCAACATTTTGCTTCGGCAAATTCCGATGCCTGAGCGCAGAATGTGCCGTAGCGCAGTGGCCCGTTTCGTGGCGCAGCGCCAACCCTTGCGTCCGGAAATTTGAGTGCAGGGCGTAGGCCTCGGTCGCGTTCGTCTCACGACTCACTCAGGCAGGTAGGCCCGCACCTCGTTGGGTCCGATGTTCTCCGGCTTGAACAGCAAGGGGCCGCCGGTCAGAGCGTCGCGATCGGGCTGCACCTGGGTAAGCAGGCGAATGTCGGCCACACGGCAGTCGCGCAAGAGATCGATGACACTTTGCGCCACGTCACCAACACGGTCCAGGGGCTCGAGCCGAATCCGGAAACCTTCGGCCGAGCGCGCATCGAAGGGGCTGGAAAGGGAAACACGCAGTTCCCCTCCTGCATCCCCCGACCGATGCGAGGACAAGACCGCCGTCGGCTCTCCCACCCCCGAGCGCATTTTGCGTATGGCATTGCTGGCAAAAATCTGCAGCGCCACTTCGCGCTGCGCTTGCCGCCCCTGGTGCGCAGCGGACAAAAGCCCTGCCGGCGGACGCGGCAGCACCAGAACCGTGACACCCGGTGCCGACAACTGGCGCGCCAACTCTTGCGCCAGCGGCATGGCCCAAGGGGCGATTTCTTGGGTGCCAAACAGGTCGGCGGCAGGTGCCGCCAGGGCCGCGCCGACCAGAAATCGAAGGTGAACGCTCTCTTGTTTGGGTTCGATTGCTATCGGCGCCAGGGGCAGCGCCAGCGGGTCCAAGCCATGGCGCATTAGTGCTCCCAGTTCTCCGATCGCCAGCTTCTCCGGCGAAACGAGCGCATTGCCCAGCGCAAAGTTGCGGTTGCCGCGCAAGGCTTTGTGCTCCTGCAGCAAGGAGACGATCGGTTCGACTTGCGGCACTACCCCCGACAGTTTGGCTGCGGCGCCCGCGCCCGCCACGATTACCAGAGGCAAGGCAAACACGTGCGTGGCCACGCCATCGGCAGGCACCGCGCTTGGTCGCAAGGCCTCTTCCAGACGTCGCCACCAATGCCGAGTCACCGCCACCGAGGGCGATTGGCGAAGGATTTCGGCGATTTGCGGGAAGGCACCTTGCTGCGCGAGCTCGCCCCAAGCACTGCGGATTTGCGCATCCAGCGCATCTTTCTGCTGCATGGTGGGCGCCGCAAGGCTTTCTTCCGCCATCCGCGCCAAATCCTTGGCGATTGGCGTGGAAGGACAGAGAAAGAGGCGAGGATCAGGTAAGGCGGACATGGAGGAAAACGAGGCCGGTTGCGGGAGCGGCAAGTCTAGTGAGGGCAGAGCGCCTTGGCAACCGCCGCGGCTAGAGCCCGCTTGAAGCCGCCCACCCTCGGCGAGCGCAACCAAGGCCCAAGTAGCCCGGACAAAAAACGGTACAATCGCGCCCGTGCTCCAGGTGCGCCCGGATGGTGAAATTGGTAGACACAGCGGACTTAAAATCCGCAGGCCCCGAAACGGGCCGTGCCGGTTCGACCCCGGCTCCGGGCACCATGCTTCCCCCCAAGGTACCGTCCGTCATTGCCCCGGCGGAGGCTCCCAAAGCTCGACTTTGTTCCCCTCGGGATCGAGCACCCAGCCGAATTTGCCGAATTCCGATTCTTCGACTTTGTCCAGCACCTGGCAGCCTTCCTCGCGCAGGGCCTTGAGCAAAGCTCCCAAATCCGCGACCCGGTAATTGATCAGGAAGGATGCGCGACCCGGCGCGAAGGAGTCGCTCCCCTCTGGGGCAATGCTCCAAATGGTACTGCCGCCAAGGGGTCTGCCTTCGGTGTCGGACCACGAAAACGCGGCCCCGCCCCACGTTTGCACCGGCACACCCAGGTGCTCGCGGTACCAGTCGCGCAACGCTGCCGGATCGCGCGCTTGAAAGAAAACTCCGCCGATCCCGGTGACGCGCCTCATCGCTTGGCTCCTACGATTTTTTTCAGGCTTTGCCCGCTTTGCTCAAGTGAGCCTTGAGCTTGTTCACGACGAGTTTGATCTCGTCCTCGGTAATGCGTTTCGAGAGGGCATCGACGAACTCCTTGGCCAGGACCTGCAAGTCACCCAGTTTGTCGGCGCCTTGCAATTTCACCATCAAGCCATAGCCGCGAATGCTGCCCAGCTTGTCGAGCACCATGTCGTTCATGAATTTCTGCGCCCTCAGGAACTGTTCGGCGTCGTCTCCTGCGCCCGCAGCAACCGCGGCTTCTTCGTCGAGCGCAATTTCGGCGCTCCCGGATTTTTTCATGCTGATGAAACCGTCGCGCAGGAGTTCCTCGAGAAACCCGGCATCAAGCCCCAGGCGGCGGGCGGCATCGATCAGCTCGTGCGCCGGGCGCACCCCGTCGACCATGATCAGCATGGTGCGCAAGCGATGATTGAGATGGTGCCGACGCTGCGAAACTTCTTCGCTGCCCTTGTCGGTTTTGACATAGATGTCGTCGAGTGGCATGGCTCCAGACCGCGCTGCGCCGGGTTGAATATGGTCAGTCAGGGCGCGCCGTGCGTCAAGCGGCCGCGCCGGCGCTCGCCGGCCATCGAGCCAGAAACTCCCGCCAGTGGGTTCCGGGCAGCTCGGTCAACCTCGCTCGGACCAGCGCCATTTCGGCAGCAAGGCCAGTGGGCGAGATTTGGCCGCGCATCAATTGAAAGCGCAAGAAGACGAGATAAGTATTGACCACGTCGGTTTCGCAATAGTCGCGAATGGCGCCGATTTCGCCGCGCAGCCAAGCCGGCCATACCTGGCCGCCGTCCATGCCGAGTTTGCCGGGCAGGCCGCACAGGCGCGCCATCTGGTCCAAAGGCGCGTAGGCGCGCGGCTGATAGAGCGCCAAAAGGTCCATGAGATCGAGGTGGCGCTGGTGATACCTGCTGATGTAGTTATTGAAGCGGAACTCCCGGTCTTCGTCGCCGGTATCCCAGTAGCGGCCGGCCGGGATGCCATGCATCAGGGCGCGGTAGTGCAGCACCGGCAAGTCGAAACCGCCGCCATTCCACGAAACGAGCTGCGGGGTGTAACGTTCTATGCCTTCAAAAAAACGCCGCAGCAGTTCGCCTTCGGAATCCTCCGGCTTGCCCAAGGACCAGACGCGAAAACTTTCTCCCTCACGCAGCACGCAGGAGATGGCGACGACGCGCTGCAAGTGGTGCGGCAAAAAATCGCTGCCGTTGGACTGGCGGCGCAGCTGCTGCGCCATTTCGACCACTTCGGCATCGCTGAGACCTTGATCCACGCCATGGACGGCGCGAAGCCCGGCGACGTCCGGAATGGTCTCGATGTCGAAAACCAAGGTGGCCGGCATGGCTCGGCTTCAGCCAGGGAAGACCCCGGTGGAAAGATAACGATCGCCCCGGTCGCAAACGATGAAGACGATCACTGCCGCCGGGTTCCGGCGCGCCAACGCCAAGGCGACCTGCCCCGCCCCCCCGGAGGAGATGCCGCCAAAAAGACCTTCTTCGGCGGCGAGGCGCCGCGCCATTTCTTCGGCTTGGGCCTGGGACACCAGTTCGATGCGATCCACCCGCTGTGCTTCATAAATACGCGGCAAATAGGCCTCCGGCCATTTGCGTATGCCGGGGATCTGCGCGCCCTCTTCCGGCTGCACGCCGATGATCTGGATCTTTGGGTTCTGTTCTTTCAGATAACGCGAGACGCCCATGATCGTGCCGGTGGTGCCCATGCTGCTGACGAAATGGGTGATCATGCCCTGCGTGTCGCGCCAAATCTCGGGACCGGTGCCGCGGTAATGCGCCAGCGGGTTGTCGGGGTTGGCGAACTGATCGAGGATATGGCCGCGGCCTTCGTCGCGCATCGCTTCGGCGGTGTCGCGCGCCGCCTCCATGCCCCCGGCCTTGGGGGTAAGGATGATTTCGGCGCCATAGGCCCGCATGGTTTGCCGCCGTTCCACCGAAAGGTGCTCGGGCATGATCAGCACCATCTTGTAACCCCGCATGGCCGCCGCCATGGCCAGGGCAATGCCGGTGTTGCCGCTGGTGGCTTCGATCAGCGTGTCGCCGGGTTTGATATCGCCCCGTTTCTCGGCCTCCACGATCATGGACAAGGCCGGGCGGTCTTTCACCGAACCGGCCGGGTTGTTGCCTTCGAGCTTGGCAAGCACGGTTCCGGACCCGGCGCCGGGCAGCTTTTGCAATTGCACCAAGGGGGTGTTGCCGACGAAATCTTCCAGTTTGGGGTACATGATCAGGGCAGCGGCTCCGATGCGTCATTTTAACTCGCCAGACGAGCCGCGGGGCTGGGGTTTTCGCCCCGGGCGAGAAAGCTGGTCCTGCGGGGAAAAGAAACCCCGCCGAGGCGGGGTTTCTTGCTCCGGGAAGACGCTACCGCTTACTTCTTCGCGTCGTCCTTTTTTTCGTCCTTCTTGGACTTCTTGGCGTCATCCTTCTTCTCTTCTTTTTTGTCTTCTTTCTTCGACTTCTTGCCGTCGTCCTTCTTCGCTTCGTCCTTCTTGGCGTCCGCCTTCTTGTCCTCTTTCTTGGACTCGGCCTTCTTCTCTTCCTTGGCCGCGGCCTTGGGCTCTTCCTTCTTCGCCTCGGCCTTGGGCTCGGATTTCTTCTCGTCCTTCGCTGCGGGCTTCGATTCGCTCTTCGCCGGCGCGGTCGAAGGACCGGTATTGGCGCCGCTCACGCTGAGCTCTTTGCGCATCGAATCGACCGTCTTGTCACCGAAACCCTTGACGTTTTTCAGGTCATCTACGCTCTTGAATGGCCCATGCTCCTTGCGATAGTCGACGATGGCCTGCGCTTTCACCGGACCGATGCCTTTCACTGCGTCCAGTTCTTCCTTGGTGGCGGTGTTGATATTGACCGCAGCCAAAGCCACGGCGGAAAAGAACAGGGAAACCAGCAGCAACAGCAACTTCTTCATGATCGTTCTCCACGTGATTGTGATGTGTACCGCCGGTTCGGGCTGGACCCTCTCCGACGCTGGCGATAACGCACCCCCTTCAGAGCGCGTTGACAGCCGCGAGTTTGCGCACGTAAGCCGCAACCCCTTCCGCCACCGGGGCGAAATCTTCGTCATAACCGGCCTGGCGCAGGCGCGAGAGGTCGGCCTCGGTATAACTTTGGTATTTTCCAGCCAGCGCTTCGGGAAAGGGGATATAGGCAATCTGCCCGGCGGCGCAAAGCTCGGCCAAGTTGGCCGAGGGTTTGCCTTCCAGCCCCCGCAGCGCATTGACCGTGGCCACGGCGACCTCGTTGAAACTTGCCGCGCGCCCGGTGCCCACGTTAAAGATGCCGCTTATTTCCGGGTGGTCGAGAAAAAAGAGGTTAACTCGCACCACATCATCGACGGCAATGAAATCACGGCGCTGCTCGCCATTGCCGTAGCCGCCCGAGCCTGCAAAAAGTCGAACGTGGCCATCCTTGCGGTACTGGTGGAAAAAATGCCAGGCCACCGAAGCCATGCGGCCCTTGTGATCCTCGTTCGGGCCATAAACGTTGAAGTAGCGGAATCCGGCGATCTGTGCCGTGCGGTCGCCTTCGAGGCGCCGGACATATTGGTCGAAGAGAAACTTGGAATAGCCATACACATTCAGCGGCCCTTCGCAATCCCGCACCTCGCGGAAAGCGCTGCCGCCGCCATACACCGCCGCCGAGGAGGCGTAAATGAAAGGTACATCTTCGCTTTGGCAATACTCCAGAAGCCGCACCGAATAGCGGTAGTTATTCTGCATCATGTAGCGGCCGTCGCCCTCCATGGTGTCGGAGCAAGCGCCCTGATGCAAAACCGCGGCGATCTCGCCGTCGAAATCGCCATTCTCCACGCGCGCCAGGAATTCTTCCTTATCGAGGTAATCGGCAATTTCGCAATCGACGAGATTGCGGAACTTGTCGGCGCGCTGCAAGTTGTCCACCGCCAGCACGTTGCGCTCGCCGCGCGCATTGAGTCCACGCACGACGTTCGAACCGATGAACCCGGCAGCACCGGTGACCACGACATACATGCTCTTGCTCCTCAATCGCTTACGGTAAATGGCACGCGAGGCGCCACGGCGCAAAGCAGTTCATAGGCGATCGTGCCCGCCGCCTGTGCTACTTCGTCGACGGGCAGAGCGCGACCCCAGAGTTCGACCTTGGTGCCTACTCCGGCCTGCGGCAGCGCAGTCAGATCGACGGTGATCATGTCCATCGACACTCGTCCCACCAAGCGTGTCCGAATGCCGCCCACCAGCACGGGTGTTCCGGTGGGCGCATGCCGCGGATAGCCGTCGGCATAGCCGCAGGCTACCACGCCGATGCGCATGGGGGCGCCGGCACGAAAGGTCGCGCCGTAACCCACGCAATCATCCGCCGCCAAATCCTGCACAGCGATGATTTCGGCAGTCAACTCCATCGCCGGCATCAGCCCGAGGCTGGCGGCGCTGCGCCCCGCAGTCGGAGAGGCGCCATAAAGCATGATCCCTGGGCGCACGACTGCGCCGCCGACGGCATCCTCGCCCAGGATGGCCGCCGAATTGGCGACCGAAACCGGGAAAGGCAGTCCTTCGCACACCGCGCGGAAAAGAGTCAGCTGTTCGCGCGCGCCGCCGGGCTCGTCGGCGGTGGCAAAATGACTCATCAAGGTGATGCCGCGCACCGCTGGGAGCGCCTGCAAGCGCGCCAATGCGTGGCGCACGGTTCGAGGGGAAATCCCCAGCCGGTTCATGCCGGTATTGACCTTCAAGTACACCTCGATCGGGTGCCCCAACACCGTGCTTTCCAGCATACGCAGCTGATCTTCGCCGTGCACCACGGTGGCGAGGCGATTCGCGGCAAACTCCGGCAATTCGGCGGCAGAGAAGAAACCCTCCAAGAGGAGGATGGGGCCGGCATAACCCCGCTGGCGCAACCGACAAGCGGCGTCCAACTCCAAAATGCCGATGCCGTCAGCGGCCGCGAGGCCCGCGTAAATGCGCTCGATGCCGTGGCCATAGGCATTGGCCTTGATCACTGCGTAAACTTTTGCTCCGGGCGAACGCGTCCGCGCCAAACGCAAGTTGGCAGCAAGCGCCTCGGGAAAGACGGTGGCGAGTATTGGCCGGCTCATGGCCTCTGGGGTGCTGGCTCGTGGTCGCAGTCGCCCATGGTTTTGCCGGCCATGGGAAACATGGTATAAAGCGCTTCATTATACCGTAGCCCCTGCCGCCCTTCGCGGCCCAGACAGGCACGCGCGGAGGAGCCTCTGAACCCGCCTTTTGTTGTCGCCGACGCCGTGTGTGCGCGCCTCTGGAGGTGCGCGCCAAGCATCGGAGCGCGCCGCTCGTGAAGCGGGGCTTTTACACCATCATGGCGGCGCAGTTTTTTTCGTCGCTCGCCGACAACGCTTTGCTGATCGCGGCGATCGCTCTGCTGATGCAAATGCAGGAGCCAGAATGGATGACGCCGCTCCTGAAGCAGTTCTTCATCGTCTCTTATGTGGTGCTGGCGCCGCTGGTGGGTGCATTTGCCGATTCGATGCCCAAGGGGCGGGTGATGTTCATCACCAACTCGATCAAGATCGTCGGCTGCGCCATGATGTTCTTCAGCATCCACCCGCTGCTGGCCTATGCCGTGGTCGGCCTGGGGGCGGCGGCATATTCCCCGGCGAAATACGGCATCCTCACCGAACTGCTGCCGCACGAGCAGTTAGTCATCGCCAACGGTTGGATCGAAGGCCTCACCGTCGCTTCGATCATCCTCGGAACCCTGGCCGGGGGCGCCTTGATTAGCCCCACCATCTCCGGCTGGCTGGTGGCAATCGATCTTCCCATCATCGACACGCCCATCGACACCGGCCCCGAAGCCGCCATCGCAATCATCATCTGCGGCTACGCGATCGCTGCGGCGTTCAACTTGTACATTCCCGATACCGGAGTCGACCACCGCATTCCGCACCGCAATCCGGCCTATCTCTTCGAAGAGTTCGGGCATTGCCTCAAACTTTTGTGGAAAGACAAGCTGGGGCAGATCTCGCTGGCAACCACGACGCTCTTTTGGGGTGCCGGAGCGACGCTGCAGTTCATCGTGCTGAAATGGGCCGAAACGGCGCTCAAAATGCCGCTGTCCCAGGCATCCATGCTGCAAGGCGTCACCGCGGTGGGTATCGCCATAGGGGCCGTCGCGGCGGCGAAATTCATCGCCCTCAGGGATGCGCCCAAGGTCATTCCGCTGGGCATTCTCATGGGAATCGGCGTGACCGGCATGAATTTCGTCCATGAGATCTCTATCGCCATCATCATGATGGTTGCAGTGGGTGCGCTGGCCGGCTTTTTTGTCGTCCCGATGAACGCGCTGCTGCAGCATCGCGGCCACATTCTCATGGGTGCGGGCCATTCCATCGCGGTGCAGAATTTCAACGAGAACATCAGCGTGCTCACCATGCTGGGCATTTACGCCTTGATGATACGCATGGATCTCTCCATCTATACGGTAATCGTGATCTTCGGCGTTTTCGTCGCCGCAACCATGGCCCTGGTGCGCAAACGCCATCTCTACAACGCTTCCAGAGAAGATCTCGATCGCCTGATCGGTGTCGAAAAGCACTAGGAGAACTCTGCCGAAGCGCCACGAGCGAACCGGGCGCTGAGCGCCGGGAGCGCGGCAGTGGATTTCAGGGGCTGGCCATCCTCGGCCGGAGCAAGGATTACAACATCACCGGAGCGTCAGGCAGCTCGTTGGTTTTGTTCCCGCTGACGGGGAAGTGCGCTTCCAAGAGTTCGGAAATGGTTCGAATGCCGTCCAGTGCGCCTTCAGTGAAAAGCCCGGCGGCAAAAGCTTTCTCCATCGCGGCGCAGATGCCGCGCCAGGTTTCCTGCCCGACTCGGGTATTGATGCCGCGATCGGCAAGGATTTCCACGCGCCGGTCGGCAAGCAGCAAATAGACCAGCACCCCGTTGTTTGCCGCCGTGTCCCACACGCCAAGTTGGGCAAAGATCTCCAGTGCGCGCTGGCGGGCATCGACGCCATGGAGGACGCGCAGGAGCGGCAGGCTCGCCTCGACTACAAACCGCAATTGCCCGCTGTGTCGGGTTTCGCCCGTACGGGTAGCTTCGGTGATGCGATCCAGCGCCGCCGGGGGAAACGCGCGGCGTGCGGCGCTCCGGTCGCAGAAGAGATGCCTCAGAAGGCGCGCCGGCATTTAGTCCCCTCCCCCGCCGCCATCGCCTCCACCTCCACCTCCACCTCCATCACCTCCACCGCCATCGCCGCCCCAGGAGCCTGAGGCGCCGCCGCCGCCGAATTCGCCGCCGCCGCCCGACCAAGCTCCGCCGGAGCCGCCACCGGACCAGCCGCCGCTGTGTCCGCCGCCCCCATAGCCGCCGCTCCAGCCGCCGCCGCGCCCCAAGCCAGGTACCAGCAAGAGCAGGATGAGGACGATCAAGCCGATGACGCCGGCGGCCAAGAGCGAGGTGGTGACGAACCACCCGACACCGCCCGCCAACGCGCCACCCACCAAAGAACCGAAGAAGTTGCCGAACATCGAGCGCAGCACCGAGCCGACGAGCACCAGGGCGACGATTGCGCCGATCAGCAACCCTTCCCAATGACCCGATAGATTCCAACCCGAGCTTTTCTTCTGCGCCGGAGGCGACCCTTCCATTTTTGCGGTGCCCGCGGTGAGTCCGATCACCCGATCGATGCCGGCATCGATACCGTCGAAAAACTTGCCGCCCTTGAAATGCGGCGCAATCACTTCGCCGATGATGCGCCGCGCGGTCACATCTGGGATAGCGCCTTCGAGACCATAACCGACTTCGAGGCGAATCTTCTTTTCATCCTTGGCGATGAGCAGCAAGACGCCGTTGTCCTTGCCTTTTTTCCCGATCTTCCAGGCTTCGGCGACACGAATGGCATACTGCTCGATCGCTTCGGGCTTGGTGCTGGCTAACATCAGCACCGCCATCTGGTTTCCGCTCGAAGCTTCCCATTGCGCCAGCTTGGCCTCGATGCGTTCGCGCTCCGACCCGGAAAGCGTTCCGGTCAAATCGGTCACCCGGGCCTTGAGCGCTGGCACCGCCACCCCGCCTTCCGGGGTAGTCTGTTCCCATGCCGCGGCCCCGCCGGTCAAGGCGAGGCCGCAAGCCAGGATCAGCAAGCGCCACATCGGCGAGATTTATTGTTTGGCCGGCGCCGGCTTGCTGAAATCGACCTTGGGCGCGGTGCTGATGGCCGCTTCACTCTCCACCGCAAAGTTGGCCTTGAGGTTCATGCCGAACATCTTGGCGGTGAGGTTCTCAGGGAAAGAGCGTACTGTGGTGTTGTATTCCGCCACCGACTTGATATATCGGTTGCGCGCCACGGCAATACGATTTTCAGTCCCTTCGAGTTGCGCTGTGAGGTCTCTGAACAACCCGTCGGATTTCAACTGCGGATAACGCTCGGCAACCAGCATCAGGCGGGAAAGCGCGCCTTGCAGCTGGTTCTGCGCGTCGATGAACTTCTTGAACGCGGCCTGATCGTTGACCAGCTCAGGTGTTGCCTTGATGGCGCCGACGCTGGCACGGGCATCGGTCACACCCAGCAGCACTTCTTTTTCCTGCTCGGCGAAGCCTTTGACCACGTTCACCAGATTGGGGACGAGATCAGCACGCCGCTGGTATTGATTGAGCACTTCCGACCAGGCCGCCTTCACCTGCTCATCCTGTCGCTGCATGGTGTTATAGCCGCAGCCGGACAACAACGCGGCAAAAAAAACCGCCCAGACAGTCCATATTTTGCGCATCGATTTCTCCTTTGTTCGTAACCCTGCGGCCCGGTCGCATCCCGTGATGCTCGAACCGCACCCAAGATGGGGGCAATACCGCCCGCTCACAAGTGGCGGTAGGTCTCCCGCGCGAGGCACAGATCGTCCCACGCTTTTGCCTTTTCCGGCAAGCTCCTGAGCAAATAGGACGGGTGGTAAGTCACCACCAGGGGTATGCCCTGATAGCGATGAACCCGCCCGCGCAAGCGGGAAACGGAAGTGTCGGCGTCGAGCAGGGTGAGTGAAGCAACGCTACCCAGGGCAAGAATGATTTTGGGCTGCAGGAGCGCGATCTGGCGCTCGAGATAGGGCCGACAGGCGCTCACTTCCTCGGGAGCCGGCTTGCGGTTGCCGGGTGGACGGCATTTCAGCACGTTGGCGATGTAAACCATTTCGCCGCGTTTGAGACCGATCGCGGCCAACATGCTGTCGAGCAGTTTGCCGGCCTGGCCCACAAAAGGCTCGCCCTTTCGATCTTCTTCCTCCCCCGGCGCCTCGCCCACCACCAACCAGCTGGCCGCTTGCTCGCCAACACCGGGCACGCTGCGCTTTCGAGATCGGCACAAACCGCAAGCGGTGCAGTCGGCAACGTGCTGAGGCAAACTTTCCCAAGACAGAGCGGCGATCTGCGCCGCACGATCGGAAGCGACCGCTGTCGCTGCCCGCCCGACCACCTCCTGGGTGGCCGATGTATCGGCGGACAAGCTGCGGGACTGCCACAGCGGCAGCAAATTCATTTCACGCAGGGCTTCGCGGCGCCAGTCCATGTCAAAGGCGCACTTTTCCTGCCGCTTCTGCCTCCAAACCCGGCCTTGGCGCTTGCTCAAGCCGGCACTGGAAAAGCAGGGCATCTTCGCGTCCGTTTGCGGTGGGATAGTAGGCTGGACGGCGCCCGATCTCGAAACAACCGAGCCGCTCGTAAAAAGCCCGAGCCGCGGCATTGGAAACGCGCACTTCCAGCTGCAACTGCAAGGCGCCCTGCGCTCGCCCTCTTGCCAGAAAGAAACGCCAGAGCGCACCTCCTATGCCTTGGCGCCGCCAGGCGGGAGCTACGCTGATATTAAGCAGTTGCGCTTCTTCCACGCCCATCATCAAGACGCCGTAGCCGGCCAGCGCACCCCCCATCTCAGCGACGGTGCAGCAATACCCCGCCGCCAGCGAATCGCGAAAGTTCCCGGCCGACCAGGGATGGGAATAAATCAGAGCTTCCAGGGCCGCCACCACCGGCAGATCCGCTGAGTTCATCGGGCGAAGCACAGGAGCAGGACGCATCAGCGCCAGCCCTCGCGCGCGCGCTCTTCGGTCGTCAATGCCACCTTGTTGCGCACATAAAGCGGTTGCAAAGTTTCCGGCGCGCCCGCCAGTTCGATCCAGCGTCCTGCCGCAAGCCGGGCCACGGCGCCCGCCAGCGGCGGACTGAGCGGATCGCGATAGTGCAAGCGACTTCCCATACCCGCCAGTAGCTCCGGGTAGGCCGCCAAGCCGCTACCGACGCCAAGCCAGTCGCCTTCGGCCGGCAAAGCAACGCTGCTCGGTGGTCCTACCTGCGGCTCGGTCACTGCCTGCCAGTTCTGCCCGACGCGAAGATAATGGGCCCAATAGACTTCGTGCATGCGCGCATCGAGGCAAGCAAATACCCGCTCCCCGCCCGAAGCTTCGGCCATGGCCTCCAAGCTGCCCACTCCCGCCACCGGCAGCCCGGAGCCGAAGGCGAGGCCTTGAGCCGCCCCGCAGGCGATGCGCAGTCCGGTGAAAGAGCCCGGACCGCATGCAACCGCAATGCCGGTGCAGTCGGCAAGCCGATGGCCCGTTTCATCGAGCAGCGTTTGCACCATGGGCAGCAGATGTTCGCCGTGCGCCTGCATCGCAGGAAAGGCGCGCTCCATCGTTTCCCCCTCGCACCAAAGTGCGACAGAGCAGATTTCCGTGGAGGTATCGAGCGCGAGCAGTAGCATGAACCCGATTTTACCGCAGCACACCTGATAAAATGCTTAGTTTTTCCGCTGCGGGAATCGCCCTTGCCCATTGCACGCATTGAATCACTGGACCAAGAAGGCCGCGGCATCGCCCGCGTCGAGGGCAAGACCATTTTCGTCGAGGGCGCGCTTCCGGGCGAGCAGGTGGAGTTTTCTTCCTATCGCAAGAAACCCAATTACGAATTGGCTCAAGCCGTGCGCGTGCTGCAAGCCAGCAGCCAGAGGGTGGCGCCGCGCTGCCCGCATTTTGGGGTTTGCGGCGGCTGCTCGATGCAGCATCTCGATGCCCAAGCGCAAGTCGCGGTCAAGCAGCGGGTGCTCGAGGACGCGCTGTGGCACATCGCCCGCGTTCGGCCGGAAAACCTCTTGCCCGCGATCGAAGGCCCTGCTTGGGGATATCGCCAGCGCGCACGCCTGTCGGTTCGCCATGTGCTCAAGAAAGCGGCGGTATTGGTCGGCTTCCATGAGAAACGCAGCAGTTATGTGGCGGACATGTCGTCCTGCGCTGTGCTTCCGCCGCATGTCTCGGCGCTTCTGCTGCCTCTGCGGGCACTGGTGGGGGCGCTTACGCTGCGCGATCGGGTGCCGCAAATCGAAGTCGCCGTAGGGACCGATTCCACCACGCTGGTATTTCGTTTGCTTGAGCCCTTGCAAGCGGCAGACGAGGTTCTGCTGCGGGAGTTTGCCCAACGCCACTCGGTATGCATCGATTTGCAGCCCAAGGGCCCGGACAGCGTGCGCCGCTTCTTTCCTCCGGAAGGTGGAGCGCTCAGCTACGCCCTTCCGGAGTTCTCCACGCGCCTGCCCTTTCGGCCTACCGATTTCACTCAAGTCAACGCTCCGATCAACCGCGTGCTGGTGCGCCGGGCCATGAAGTTGCTCGGCCCCGAAAAAGGGGAACGCGTGGTGGATCTTTTCTGCGGCCTGGGCAATTTCACTTTGCCCATCGCCCGCTGCGGTGCGTTGGTGCTGGGAATCGAGGGCAATCCGGCATTGGTGGCGCGGGCACGGGAAAATGCGGACCTCAACGGCTTGGGCCGCAATTGCGACTTTCGTACCGCCGATCTCTTCGAGGCCAACGAAGAGCTGGTGCGCGTCCTGCGCGAAGCGGACAAGCTCTTGATCGATCCCCCGCGCGAAGGGGCCATCGAAGCGGTGAAGTCGCTGGGCGACCCGGCGCCGAGGCGCATCGTCTACGTTTCCTGCAACCCGGCCACCCTGGCCCGCGATACTGCTGTTTTGGTGCATGAAAAACACTATCGAATCAAGGCCGCAGGAATCGTCAATATGTTCCCGCACACGGCGCACGTGGAGTCGATCGCGTGGTTCGAGCGTAACCGCGTTTGAGCGTCTGAGACCGAGTGCGGCGACTGTGGCGCTTTGGTTCACCCAGCAGGAGGCAGAAAAAAAAGGGGCAACTTTCGTTGCCCCACCAGCTGTTGATTCTACTTAGTCACGCTGCCCAGAATGCGCCATAGGCACACTCAGCAGGCTGACCGGGCCATTATAGCGGCTTCATTCGAAACGCAAAGGCGGCCGCCTCTGATTTGATGCGCCGCGTGTTTGCCTGTTGCTTAGTTCATACACTGCTGCCCCGCAGCAGTGCGTTGACGGCGCGTTCAGGATATATTATGCCAATGGCACACACTCCTTCTTTTGCCTCAGGAACGCCCGCAAGCTCGCCTTCCGGCTCCGGTGGCAGCGGCTCCGATCAGCGCTTGCGCCTGGAAGACGTATTGAAACTCCTGCTGGCCGACGGCATGGTCGGCGCGGCCGACGCCGAGGCGCTGGCACGCAATCGCCGAGCGCGCTACGAGCACCCGCTCGAAGCAATTGCCGAACAGAAATGGCATAACCTCAAGCCGCCCAATAAGCTCCTGCACCTCGAAGCGCTGGTCGAATGGCTGGCAGCCAAGCTCGATTTGCCTTATTTGCACATCGACCCGCTGCGCATCGACTTTTCCGCCGTCACGGGAGTCGTTTCCAGCGCCTATGCGGAACGCTATCGCATCCTTCCGGTGGCGGTTGACGCCCAGCAAATCACCATTGCCACGGCCGAGCCCTTCGTCCGAACCTGGGCCGGCGAGTTGGCGCAAATCCTGCGGCGGGAAATCAAGCTCGTCTTCGCCAATCCCCAGGACATCCGGCGCTACTTGGTGGAGTTCTACAATCTGGCGCGCTCGGTCAAGAAGGCCAGCGAGTCGCAGCGCGGAGAGTTCAGCGTTGCCCGCGATTTCGAGCAACTGGTCGAGCTAGGCAAGGCCGGCCCGCTCGACGCCAACAACCAGCATGTCGTCCATATCGTCGATTGGATCTGGCAATACGCCTTCGAGCAGCGCGCCAGCGACATCCATATCGAGCCTCGGCGCGAATTCGGCATCGTGCGCTTTCGCATCGACGGGCTCTTGCATCAGGTCTATCAGATACCCATGCCGGTGCTCACCGCAATGACCAGCCGCGTAAAGCTGTTGGGGCGCATGGAAATCGTCGAGAAGCGCCGCCCCCAGGACGGGCGCATCAAAACGCTGACGCCCGAGGGCGAAGAGGTGGAGCTGCGAATCTCGACCATGCCCACGGCTTTCGGCGAAAAAATCGTCATGCGCATTTTCAGCCCCGACGTGCTGGTGCGCGACTTCCTGCAGCTTGGTTTTTCCGAGGAGGATCAGAGTCGCTGGCAGAAGATGATGACGCAGCCCAACGGCATCGTCCTGGTGACCGGACCCACCGGTTCCGGCAAGACGACGACGCTTTATTCGACGCTCAAGCAGCTTGCCGAGCCGGAGGTGAACGTCTGCACGGTGGAAGATCCGATCGAAATGGTCGAAGGCGCGTTCAATCAGATGCAGGTTCAGCCGCAGATCGGAGTTGACTTCGCCAGCGGTGTGCGCACCCTTCTGCGCCAGGACCCCGATATCATCATGGTAGGTGAGATCCGGGACCTGGAAACCGCGGACATGGCCATTCAGGCGGCGCTTACCGGGCATCTGGTGCTCTCCACCCTGCACACCAACGATGCGCCCAGCGCCATAACGCGCTTGCTGGACTTGGGCGTTCCGGCTTACCTCATCCGCGCCACCTTGTTGGGCGTGATGGCGCAGCGCCTGGTCCGCACGCTCTGCCCGCACTGCAAGGCGGAGGCGCCGGCAATCGAAGAAGCACAGTGGCAAACGCTCACCGCGCCCTGGCGCTCCAACATCCCGACCCTAACCCATGCGGCGCAGGGTTGCCTGGAATGCCGCATGACCGGCTATCTTGGCCGCATCGGCATCTACGAAATCATGACCTTGACGCCTACTTTGGCTGAACTGATCACCTCTGACGCCGACCAGGCACGCCTGCGGGACCAAGCCTACAAGGAGGGCATGAAGCCTCTGCGCGTCTCGGGTGCGCTCAAGATCGCGCAGGGGATCACAACGCTGGAAGAAGTACTCAAGGTTGCACCGCCGACGTGATGCCCCAAAAGGGCCTCGTTAGGTGTGTTCGGTGAATATCGTTGGTTTCCAGGAGGAAAACATGAACAAAGCGAGGGGAATCGCATGCGCTGCGCTGCTGTTGAGCCTGTTCCTTGGCTCGGCCTCGGCGCAAGAATCAGCCACCTTAACCCGCATCAAGAAGAACAACGCGGTCAACATCGGCGTGCGCGACAGCTCCGTGCCTTTTTCTTTTCTCGATGAGCGCAAGCAGCCGGTGGGCTATTCGATCGACCTCTGCGTGCGCATCGTGGAAACGATACGCGCCGAACTGAAGCTCCCCAAGCTGCAGGTGAACTTCGTTCCGGTGACTTCCAGCACCCGCATCCCGGCTGTCATGGAAGGCAAGATCGATCTCGAATGCGGTTCCACCACCAATACCCGCGATCGGCAGCAGCAAGTCTCCTTTGCGTACACCACCTTCGTCGCGGGGATCAAAATGGTGGCGAAAAAGGCCGCCAAAATCAAAAGCGTCGAAGACCTTTCCGGCAAGACCATCGTGTTGACCAAGGGCACTACGGCCGAGAAGATCATCGATCGGGTCAATGAAGAGCGGCGCCTGGGGATCCAGAAAGTCTCGTCTCCCGACCACGCGCAGAGTTTTCAGGCGGTCGAGGAAAACCGCGCGGTCGCCTTCGTGATGGACGATGTGCTGCTCTACGGTCTGATCGCCAAGAGCAAGACGCCATCGGAGTACGAAGTCGTGGGCAAGTATCTTTCGGTCGAACCCTACGGCATCATGATCGCCAAGAACGACCCAGGCTTCGAACGCATGGTGAACAACGCGCTAGTCAACTTGTTCAACAACGGCCAGGCCCGGCAGATTTACGACAAGTGGTTCAATAGCAAGTACATGAAGGTGCCGATGAGCCAAAATCTCAGAGAGGCCTTTGCCATGCCGAACACACATCCGGCCTGGCCGTGACGGTGGCCCAAGCCGGTCGACTGAGCCGCTACTTTGCCCCCGGCTCGCCCGCTGCGTTCGACCTCGGCGCCGCCATCGCCTGGCGGTCGGCGCCGTGGAAACAGGAGGGTCGCCCATTGCCGGTTTTGGCTCCGACATCACTTGCTTCGCAAGTGAGTCTGCGCCGCAAGAAGCCCGCTCGCGCGGGCGTCTTGTCAAGACGGTTGTGGCGGAAGAGGTGGGATTCGAACCCACGAATGGTCGCCCATTGCCGGTTTTCAAGACCGGTGCATTCAACCGCTCTGCCACTCTTCCGAATTGCTGCTATTGCCGGTTTTGGCTTCGACATAACTTGCTCCGCAAGTAAGTCTTCGCCGCAACAAGCCCGCTCTCGCGGGCGTGTTGTCAAGACCGGTGCATTCAACCGCTCTGCCACTCTTCCGAATTGCTGCTATTGCCGGTTTTGGCTTCGACATAACTTGCTCCGCAAGTAAGTCTTCGCCGCAACAAGCCCGCTCTCGCGGGCGTGTTGTCAAGACCGGTGCATTCAACCGCTCTGCCACTCTTCCGAATTGCTGCTATTGCCGGTTTTGGCTTCGACATAACTTGCTCCGCAAGTAAGTCTTCGCCGCAACAAGCCCGCTCTCGCGGGCGTGTTGTCAAGACCGGTGCATTCAACCGCTCTGCCACTCTTCCGAATTGC
>CAZFEK010000031.1:34485-34607 GCA_964517465.1 uncultured Alcaligenaceae bacterium | reverse complement strand
CGGGCGTGTTGTCAAGACCGGTGCATTCAACCGCTCTGCCACTCTTCCGAATTGCCGCTATTGCCGGTTTTGGCTTCGACATAACTTGCTCCGCAAGTAGGTCTTCGCCGCAAACCTAACTC
>CAZFEK010000031.1:0-34385 GCA_964517465.1 uncultured Alcaligenaceae bacterium | reverse complement strand
TTTGTGGCTTCGACATAACTTGCTCCGCAAGTAAGTCTTCGCCGCAAACCTAACTCTTTGTGGCTTCGACATAACTTGCTCCGCAAGTAAGTCTTCGCCGCAAACCTAACTGTTTGTGGCTTCGACATAACTTGCTCCGCAAGTAAGTCTTCGCCGCAACAAGCCCGCTCTCGCGGGCGTGTTGTCAAGACCGGTGCATTCAACCGCTCTGCCACTCTTCCGAATCGCCGTTCCGACCGGCGCACTGCCGCGCAAAGTGCGCAATAATAACTTTCTCGGGTCAATCTGGCCAGCCGCGCGGATTACGCGCACTCTCCCCAAGTCATGCACGACGCTCGCCTGCAGATCATCACCGCCGACATCACGACGCTGTCCGTCGATGCCATCGTCAACGCCGCCAACAACTCGCTCTTGGGCGGAGGCGGGGTGGACGGCGCCATACATCGCGCTGCCGGGCCGGAGCTGCTGGCCGAGTGCCGAACTCTCGGCCGTTGCGCCACCGGCGATGCCAAACTCACCCGGGGCTATCGCTTGCCGGCGCGTTACGTGATCCACACCGTCGGGCCGGTTTGGCAAGGCGGCACTCACGGCGAGGCCGCCTTGCTCGCCCGCTGTTATCGCTTGAGTCTGACTTTGGCTCGATCGCTAAGCCTCGCCAGCATTGCATTTCCGGCCATCAGCTGCGGCGTTTACGGATACCCGCTCGATCAAGCGGCGGCCATCGCCGTTCGCGAAACATCCCTACACCTCGCCGGCGAAACCAGCCTCTCGGACATTCGGCTGGTCTGCTTCGGCGAGGCGGTCAAGGCGGCCTATGCTCGTGCCTTGGAGACGCTCTGAATATCGGCCGCAGGCGCCAAAGGCTGCGTTAGCTCTTGGCGCTCACGGCGATGATCACGCCGTTGAGACGGTGGACAAATCCCGCCGGATCCTCCAACTGCCCGCCCTCGGCGAGCAGCGCCTGGTCGAAAAGGATGGCAGCCCAGTCGTCGAACCGTTCGATCTCGTATTTGAGCTGGCGCACGATCGGGTGTTGGGGGTTGATCTCCAGAGTCGGTTTGACGCCACTGGCTTTTTGTCCCGCCGCTTTCAATAAGCGCTCCAAATTCCCGGAAAGCTCGTGCTCGCCGGTCACTAAGCAGGCTGGGCTCTCAGTCAGGCGGTGAGTAACCCTTACCTCCTTGACGCGCTCTCCCAACGATTTCTGCACCTTCTCGACGAGTTCCTTGTATTCGTCGGCTTCCGCGCTCTGGCGTTTCTTCTCTTCCTCGTCATCGAGTTTGCCCAAGTCGAGGGCACCTTTGGCGACTGATTTGATCGGCTTGCCGCCGAACTCCGTCAATGAAGAAACCACCCATTCGTCCACCCGGTCGCTGAGCAACAAAACCTCGATGCCCTTCTTGCGGAAGACCTCCAAGTGCGGGCTATGCTTGGCCGCGGGAAAGCTGTCGGCGGTGACGTAGTAGATCGCCTCCTGGCCCTCTTTCATGCGCTGGACATATTCGTCCAGCGAAACCTCTTGCGTTTCGGTATCGCTGTGGGTGCTGGCAAAGCGCAGCAGCTTGCCGACTTTGTCGCGGTTGGCGAAATCCTCGCCCACCCCTTCCTTCATCACTTTGCCAAACTCGCCCCAGAAGCGTGCGTACTTCTCTTTGTCGCTGGAGGCGAGGTCCTCCAGGAGTCCCAGCACTTTGTTGACGCAGCCCTTGCGTATGGTTTCGACGTCGCGCGATTCCTGCAGAATTTCTCGCGACACGTTGAGCGGCAGATCGGCCGAATCGACCACCCCGCGCACGAAGCGCAGATAGGCCGGCAGCAATTGCTCGGCGTCGTCCATGATGAACACCCGGCGCACATAGAGCTTGAGGCCATGCCGGTGCTCCCGATCCCAAAGATCGAAAGGCGCCCGCGAGGGGATATAGAGCAATTGGGTGTATTCGCTTTTGCCTTCGACCTTGGCATGAACCCGCGCCAGGGGCGCTTCGAAATCATGCGCGATATGTTTGTAGAACTCGTCGTACTGCTCGTCGGTGATTTCGCCTTTTGGCCTCGCCCACAGCGCCGACGCTTGATTGACGGTCTCTTCTTCGTCGGTGAGCACTTGCGCCTTCTTTTCTTCGTCCCAGGTTTCCTTGGTCATCACGATGGGCAAGGCGATGTGATCGGAATACTTGCGAATGATGCTTCGGAGTTTCCAACCAGAGAGCAGCTCGTCCTCCTCCGAGCGCAGGTGCAACACCACCTCCGTGCCGCGCGCCGCCCGCTCCATGGGTTCCAGGGTGTAATCGCCCTCGCCCGCCGATTCCCAACGCACGCCGTCCGCCGCCGGAAGCCCAGCGCGCCGCGTGCTGAGCGTCACCTTGTCGGCAATGATGAAGGAGGAATAGAAGCCGACCCCGAATTGGCCGATCAGTTGGGCGTCTTTCGCCTGGTCTCCGGTGAGCTTTTGGAAGAACTCCCGAGTACCGGACTTGGCAATGGTGCCGATGTTGGCGATCACTTCTTCGCGCGACATGCCGATACCGTTGTCGCGGATGGTGATGGTGCGTGCTTCCCGGTCGAAGCTCACCCAAATCTTGAGGTCGCTCTCGCCCTCGAACAAGACGGGATGATTCAAGGCCTCAAAACGCAGTTTGTCGGCGGCGTCCGAGGCATTGGAAATCAGCTCGCGCAAAAAAATTTCCTTGTTGCTATAGAGGGAGTGCACCATGAGGTGCAAGAGCTGCTTGACTTCAGCTTGAAAACCCAGGGTTTCTTTGGACATCGATTTACTCCGCTAAGTACACCGCCCCGGCGCTGCGCCAAGGCGAACCGCCCTGCCAGGTGGGGACAAAACCGCAGAATTCAAGCCCCACCCCTTTTGCGCCTATCCCCAAGCCGTAAATGCCGGAACCAAAGAGCTTGGCGGGGCGCTTTGCCGGGCGGCGCCGTAGCGGCCACGCCAAGGAAACGGCGTAGCGAAGGCGCCGCGTTGCGCCCGGCGTCACTGGACTCTTGCCCTGGCCCGGAGGCCTTGCCGGGCGGCGCCGTAGCGGCCACGCCAAGGAAACGGCGCGGGGCGGCAACAGACCGCGAACAAGCCCTCGCACGAACCAGGCGAGAAGCCCCTTGTAGATCCCCCAAAGTCATCTGTCCGATTCGTTTCTTCTTCAGGAACGCGAAGACTTGAGGCCTTGGTGACTGGCGGGCTATCATGCGCGTCAATCCTAGCTCGTGGCTTCTCATGCTGGTCAACAGTGTTGCCTATGCCCAGGGCAAAAAAGTGGCCGATCTCGCGATCGGCGAAATCGCGGGCTACCTTGAAAGGCCCGATACCTTTGTCTGGGTAGGTCTGGCCGATCCGAGCCTCGAGGAATTGGCAACCCTGAAGGACGCGCTGGGCTTGCACGAACTGGCGGTCGAGGATATGGGGCGAGGCGCCCAGCGCCCCAAGATCGAGGAATACGGCAACCGTGTCTTCCTGGTGCTCCAAACCATGGAGATCGACGGTGATCGCTTGGTCGCCGGGGAAACGCACATCTACGCGGGCGAACGATTTCTGCTTTCAGTCAGGCGCCGTTCCTCGGTAGGTTATGCGGCGGTGCGTGCGCGTTGCGAGGAGGAGCCCGAGCTCCTGCGCCACGGGCCAGGCTTTGTCGCCTACGCGCTGATGGACTTCATCGTCGATCGCTACTTTCCTATCGTCGCTAGGCTGGAAGACGACTTGAACGAGGCTGAGGAACGCATGTTCCACAAGGCCGCCATGCGCCATACGCCGCAACTCTTCTACCGAGTCAAGCGGCGCCTGATGCGGGTGCGCCGTGCCCTCTACCCGCTGCTCGAAATCGACAGCCGCCTGCAAGGCAGTCGCAATCCGCTGCTCACCGAGGCTACGCGCCCCTATTTCCGGGATGTGTTCGACCACGTCGCTCGGCTGTGCGAGACCCTGGACGGGATGCACGAAATGCTCACCACGGCCATGCAGGTCAATCTTTCGCTGATCACTGCCGCTGAGGGCGACGTCACCAAGCGCCTGGCCGCCTGGGCGGCGATTTTCGCCATCCCGACCATGGTGGGGGGCATCTACGGCATGAACTTCAAGCACATGCCGGAATTGGAATGGGCCTATGGCTACCCCTTGGCCATGGGGCTGACCTTCTCGGCCTGCGGCTTTTTGTATTACCGCTTCAAGAAGGCGGGCTGGCTTTAGTTGCATGACGCCGCGTGTTCTCTGCCACCAGGCGGATCACTTTGCCGCGCTGGGGCGGAGCGGCCCAGGATGGCTGCAAAGTCACATGATCGATGCCAAAGCGCCGGTACAGTTGTTTCTGGCACTCGGCGAGAAGCTGCGGCCATGCTTGCGGCTCGGCGATGATCAAGTGCGCCGACAACGCGACCCGCTCGCCCGACATCGCCCATACGTGCAGGTCGTGCACAGAAAGAACGCCGGGCATGCCGGATAGCGCCTGCCCGACCTCGTCGTAGGAAATGTGGCGAGGCACGCTTTCCATCAGGACATCCCCAGCCTGGCGCAGCAGCACCCAGGTCGAGCGCATGATCAGGCCCGCGACCACGAGCGAGAGCATGGGGTCAATCGGCAGCCAGCCGGTAGTGTGGATCACCAGCCCAGCGATGATCGCGGCCACCGACCCGAGCAAATCGCCCAGCACATGCAACAAGGCGGCACGGTTGTTGAGCGAAGAGCCGGCTCCGGCAAGGCGCCAGGCAACCACCAGGTTGACGAGAAGACCCGCCGTCGCCACCGCCACAACGACGCCACCGGAAACGGGGGTGGGTTGTAGCAGACGTGCAACCGCCTCCACGATGATCCATACCACCACGCCCAGCATCAACAGCGCGTTGGTGAACGCTCCCAGCACTTCAGCTCGCGCATAGCCGTAGGACTTTTGTTTTGACGGGGGGCGGCGAGCGACCCGCTGCGCCAGCAGCGCCAAGGCCAGCGCGGCGACGTCGGTGGCCATATGGCCCGCATCCGAAAGTAGCGCCAGCGACCCCGACCACCAGCCGCCCAAGACTTCGACCAGGGCAAAAGCCGCGGTCAGGATCAGCGCGAACCGCAGCACCCCTCCGGTTTTGCCTTCGGCATGCCCCGGCCCGCAGTGATGTTCATGCGGGCCATGCCCATGGCTATGGCCGCGCCCTGCATCCAAATGACTCGATTCGGAGTCCATGCTCAGGACTTGCCAGAAAGATGGGGGGCCGCCAGACGCAGGTAATAACCCATGGACCAGAGCGTAAGCAAAGCCGCCACCCAGAGGCAGGCCGTTCCCAAAACGCCAGAATGCACTCCGGGAACCAGCGGCAAATCGAGCAAAAGAAGAACGATCGCAGACATTTGCGCCACCGTCTTGATCTTGCCCAAAAAGGCCACCGCCACGCTGGCGGGTTTGCCCAGTTTAGCCATCCATTCGCGCAGGGCAGAGATCGCAATCTCGCGCCCGATGATGATCACAGCCAGCAAAGGGTCGGCACGGTCGAGGTTGACCAAGACGATGAGCGCCGCAGCAACCATCAGCTTGTCGGCCACCGGGTCGAGAAAAGCGCCGAAAGCGGAGGTCTGGCCGAGCTTTCGCGCCAGATAGCCATCCAGCCAATCGGTAATGGCCGCGGCGGCAAAAAGCGCCGTCGCAAGCAAGTTCTTTTCCGGCAAGCCAAGCCACGCCGCCGGCAGATAATAGATCCCGGTGAACAGCGGAATCATCACGATCCGCAGCCAAGTAAGGGCAGTGGGAAGGTTGAAATACATTGGGCAAACTGGAGCCAAGAGCTCTTATTGTACCCGTTCGTGCCTGGCCTTAGCGCGACGCGCAGCGCCGAAAACCTGTGGGTCTTCCCGGCATAAATACGAGGGTTTCCTTGCCGCGAGCCAAAGCGGAGCCCAAGGACCCCGGTGCAGGTTTCATCTCGCTCACCCTCTCCCTGCGCTCGATCCGTGGTCAATGCAATTCGTCGTAAATCCGCTGAGCCAAGGCTCGGCTGATGCCGGGCACCCGCGCCAAATCGTCGACGCTGGCCGCGACCACCCCGCGCAAACCCCCAAAGCGGGTCAGCAGGGCTTGGCGCCGCCGGGCACCGATGCCGCCGATCTCCTCCAGGCGCGAAGTATTGCGCGCCTTGCTGCGGCGCGCCCTATGCCCTTGAATGGCGAATCGGTGAGCCTCGTCGCGAATCTGCTGCAGGAGGTGCAAAGCGGGGTGATCAGGCGACAAGTGCAGGGGCGCGCGGTGATCGGCGAAGACGATTTCCTCGAGCCCAGGTTTTCGTTCCGGCCCTTTGGCGATGCCGATCAGCTCGACTTCCAGGAGCCCGTGCTCGCGGAGCACCTCGGCAGCCACCGCGACCTGCCCCTTGCCGCCATCGATCAGCAGCAAGTCGGGCACCGGCACCTCGCCCTGAGCAATGCGCTGGGCGCGCCGAGTGAGCGCTTCGTGCATCGCGGCATAATCGTCGCCGCCTTGTTCGGGCTTAACATTGAAGCGCCGGTACTCATTGCTCTGCATGGCATGTTGATCATAGACCACGCAGGAAGCGACAGCGGCCTCGCCCTGGGTGTGGCTGATATCGAAACACTCGATGCGCTGCGTTCCTTCAGCGAGCCCCAGCGCCTCCTGCAAAGCAAGCAGCCGCTCTTCCTGCGTCGATTTCATGGCCAGGCGCTGAACAATCGCCTGGCGCGCATTTTCTTCGGCCATTTGCAGCCAAACGCGACGCTCGCCTCCTGGATTGGTGATGATTTGGATCTTGGTTTGCTTGCCCCCGTCCGGGGCTTCGTTCGCGCCCAGAAGCAGCTCTTCGCAGGCCAGCTCGGCATTCGCAACCACGATCGGCGGAACCGGCTGGTCGGCATAGTGCTGATTGAGAAAAGCCGTGAGCACTTCTTCACGACCGGCGCCTTCCGCGTGGGCGGGGAAAAAACTGCGATCGCCAACATGCCGACCGCCGCGAATCATCACCAGGTTGACCGCAGTGAGCCCCTGCAGGCAGGCGGCAGCCACGATATCGGCATCGGTAGTGCCGGCGCTGGCGACAAATTGCCTCGATTGCAGCGCTTGCAGCCGCTGGACCTTGTCGCGCAGCGTGGCAGCGCGCTCATACGCAAGGGCAGCCGAAGCCTCGTGCATTTCCCGCTCCAGGCCGGCAATGAGCTCGTCGGCGCGCCCTTGCAGGAACAAAGTCGCGGCGCGCACGTCGCCCGAATAGGTCTCGCGATCGATGCGTCCGACGCAAGGCGCGGTGCAGCGATGAATTTGATGCAGCATGCAGGGTCGCGATCGGGCGACAAAAACACTGTCTTCGCAGGTACGCAGCTGAAACACCTTTTGCAAGACCTGCATGCCTTCTCGCACCGCCAGAGCGTTGGGGTAAGGGCCGAAATAGCGACTGCCTTTCTCCAGGCCGCCGCGGTGGTAACGCATTTGCGGGAACGGGTGCCCGGTCAAGCAGATGTAGGGGTAAGATTTGTCGTCGCGAAAGACGATGTTGTAGCGCGGCCGGTGCGATTTGATGAAGTTGTTTTCCAGCACCAGGGCTTCGGCCTCGGAGCGCGTGACGGTGGTTTCGATGCGCGCCACTTGCGCCAGCATGTGGCTGATGCGCGGCCCTTGCCCCCCCGACTTGAAGTAGCTGGAAACCCGCTTCTTCAGGTCTCGTGCTTTGCCGACGTAAAGCGTCTCGCCCGCCGCATCGAACATGCGATAGACCCCGGGGCGATGCGGCAGGTTTTTGAGGACCTCGCGTGGGTCGAAAGGCTTGGGTCCATCCATGGCGATTCAGCGCCCCAAGAAAGCTCCGATCGCGGCGAACACTTCGCGGAACATCTCGGGGCTAAGGCGACGCGTCTGGGTGTTATATCGGCTGCAATGATAGCTGGCAAAAAGCGCTTGCCCGGCAGGCAGCGCCAGTCGCGCACCGTGGGCGAACTTGCCGGCGGACGCCCGCTCACCCGCGGCGCGCAATACCGCGCCAAAAGCGATGGCCCCCAGGGCAAGCACGGCAGCGCCGCTCTCTAGCGCTTCGAGTTCGGCGGCGAGAAAGGGATTACATTGCCGCACTTCGGTCGGCAAAGGTTTGTTTTCCGGCGGCAGGCAGCGCACGGCGTTGGTGATGCGCGCGCCGAACAATTCGAGGCCATCATCGGTGCTCACCGAAACCGCCCGGGTCGACCAGCCGAAGTCGAACAGGGTCCGATAAAGCAATTCGCCGGCATAGTCGCCCGTGAAAGGACGACCGGTGCGGTTGGCGCCGTGTTTTCCCGGCGCGAGACCGACGATCAAAAGCCGCGGCGATGAATCGCCAAAACTAGGCACCGGGGCACAAAAGTAACCGGATTCCTCGGTTTTGACCTCGGCCCGGAACTCGACCAAACGCGGGCAGAGCTGGCAGTCGGCGCGCGGAGAAAGCGCTCCGGTCATGGAAGGCGCCGGCGCAGGCGGTCCGCCCGCCCGGCAAAGCCTGGCACTGGCGCGATGCGGCCGCGTTCCAGAAGGTCGATTGCGGCGGGCCGGTCGTTGCAGACCAGCACCATGTCACAGCCTGCCGACAGCGCCAGGCGTGCGCGCTCGACGATATCACCAGCGCCGTGCGCCCCGACCATGCCCAGGTCGTCCGAAAACACCAGGCCCTTGTAGCCTAAGCGTTCGCGCAGGATTTCTTGCAGCCAGAACTTGGAATAACCCGCCGGCTGCGCGTCGCAACGAGCATAGACCACGTGCGCCGGCATGATGCCCTCGATGCCCGCTTGTGTCAGCGCGGCAAAAGGGACCAAATCCTCGGCCGCGATGGCCTCGAAGCTGCGGTCGTCGACTGGCAAGGCCAAATGGGAATCTGCCGAGACAAAACCGTGTCCGGGAAAATGTTTTCCAACCGCCGCCATGCCGCCGGCCTTGAGCCCCGCGATCAGGGCGCTCGCCAAAGCGGCCACGACCGCCGGCTGGCGATGGAAAGCGCGATCCCCGATCACCCCCGAACGGCCGTAGTCGAGATCCAGCACCGGCGTGAAGCTAAAATCGATGCCGCGCGCCCCCAACTCATCGGCGATGATGCGGCCCAAACGGGAAGCTTCTGCACGCGCGGCGGCCGGATCTTGGTCCCAGCCCTGGCCCAGGCGGCTCATGGGGGCTATTTCAGTAAAACCCTCTCGGAACCGCTGCACTCGCCCGCCTTCGTGGTCCACGGCAATCAGCAGTCCAGGCCGGCGCACCCGGGAGATGCTGCGGGTCAGTTCGAGCAACTGCTCCGGGTTCTGGTAGTTGCGAGCGAACAGGATCACGCCGCCGACCGCGGGATGGCGCAGAACCTCGCAATCTTCCTCTGACAGGGCAACGCCCGCCAAATCGAGCATCACCGGGCCCAAGGGTTGGATCTCAGGCGACATGAACCGGCTCCTCCCCGGCTTCCAAAACGACAAAAGCACAAGCCAGGTCGCGCTCGTCGGTAATCGACAGGTGACACTCCGAAACGCCCCGCCGGTGCAGCCAGGCGCGAACCATGGGCGAAAATACAAACAACGGGCGCCCGTGAATGTCATGATCGACGGTTATGGCGTGCCACTTGAGCGGAGCCCGCATCCCCGTGCCGACTGCCTTGGCGAAAGCTTCCTTCGCGGCCCATCGCTTGGCGAGCCAGCGCGCCGGGTTCTTTTGTCCGGCGAATTGAGCCAGTTCTGCATCCGACAGGATATGCCGCGCAAAGCGCTGACCAGCGCGCCACCAAACCCGCTCGATCCGGGCGATGGCGATGACATCGACCCCGATACCGACGATCATGGCCCGGCTCCGCCGCTGGCTTCGCGCATCAGGCGCTTCATCTCGCGCACCGCTTCGCGCAGACCGACGAACACGGCGCGACTGACGATGGCGTGGCCGATGTGCAACTCCCGCACCCCGGGCAAGGACGCTACCGGCTGGACATTGAAATAATTCAGCGCGTGACCTGCGTTGAATCGCATTCCCAAGCTGCGGATGGCCTCACCCGCAGCGCGGATGCGCGCGATCTCTTCCGCCACCGGCGCGCTTTCGGCATCGCGACCGCCTTGATGGAAGGCGTGGGCATAGGGGCCGGTGTGCACCTCGCAAACTCGCGCGCCGATGCGATGCGCCGCCTCCACCTGCGGGAGCTCGGCATCGATGAATACGCTGGTGCTGATGCCCGCCGCGGCAAGCCGCTCCACCACCCCCTTGAGCCGCGATTCCTGCCCCAGGACATCGAGGCCGCCTTCGGTAGTAATTTCCTCACGGCCCTCTGGAACCAGCATGGCCATTTCCGGCTGGAGCTGGCAGGCAATGCCCAGCATCTCCTCGGTTGCCGCCATTTCGAGGTTCAGCTTGATGTGCACCAAGTCGCGCAGGCGGCGGACATCGGTGTCATTGATGTGTCGCCGGTCTTCGCGCAAATGTACAGTGATGCCGTCGGCGCCGCCCAGATGAGCCTCCACGGCAGCCCAGACGGGGTCGGGCTCCAAGCCCCGCCTCGCCTGGCGCAGCGTGGCAACGTGGTCGATATTGACGCCCAGTTCGATCATTCCTGTCCTTCGAGGTCTTGCAAATCCATCCAGAGTTGGCGGCTGTTGAGTCCGCGCTGCTCCAGGTGGTGCTGCAGAATAGCGCGCATCAGCGCCTTCACTTCGCGCGCCAGCCGCGCTTCAGCCGCTTTGCCCTCGGCCAAGGCCAACAGCGCTTCTCCGGAAACTACCGGATAGCGGTCCGCAGCGCTTAGCCGCGGCCCCTGTTCGAAAACGTAATGGTACCGCGCCTCCGACATGACCGGCAGGCCCGTATCGGCTTCCCGGGTGAGATTCAATCCATAGCCCAGCTCAGCCAGCAAGCGCAACTCAAAGCCTCGCAGGCTCGACTCCAGAGCCTCGCCCCCGGCCAGTCGGCCTATGGTGGCAAGGTAGTCCTCGTAGAGCCGGGGATGCGGGTCTTCGCGCGGCAGGAGTTTGATCAGGAGTTCATTGAGATAGAAGCCGCAAAGCAAGGCCGGCCCCGGCAACAGCGGCACGCCGCCGACCCACTCGGCGCGCAAGAGCGTGCGCAGCTCTCCTTTTCCAGACCAGGAAAGGACCAGCGGCTGAAAAGCCTGCAAGAGGCCGCGCATTGCCGAGCGTGGCCGCCGCGCCCCTCTGGCAATGAGCGCCAGCCGGCCGTGCGCGGCGCTGAAAACCTCGGCCACCAGGCTGGTTTCGCGATAGGGATAGGTGTGCAGCACCAGGGCGGGTTCCTGGTCGCAACGTGAAACGTCCCCCCCCATGCCTTGGGAGCGCTCAAGAGGCCAAGCGCCGAAGCGTTGCGGGGTCGTCGGCCCAGCCGCTCTTGACGCGCACCCAGACCTCCAAATAGACCTTTCCCCCAAACAGCCGCTCCATGTCCTGCCTGGCCTCGGTGGCAATGCGCTTGATCATCTCGCCGTCTTTTCCAAGAATGATCGGCTTCTGCCCGACTTTGTCGACGATGATGGAGGCGAAGATGCGCCGCAGCGTTCCTTCCTGCTCGAAGAGATCGATCACCACGTTGCTGAAATAGGGCACCTCGTCGCCCAGTAAGCGAAACACCTTCTCCCGAATGAATTCAGCGGCCAAGAACCGTTCATCGCGGTCGGTGAGATCCTCGGGATCGTAGAGTGCTTCCCCTGCGGGCAAGTGCCGGGCAATTTCCTCCAGAAGCACATCCAGCCCTTCGTCCCGATTGGCACTCACCGGCAAAATGGCGGCAAAGGAGCGCAGATCCTTGAGTTCGGCGACAAATGGCAGGAGGTTCTTGCGGTCAGCGACGCGATCGAGCTTGTTGAGCACCAGGATCACGGGTTTGGTCGCCGGAAGCAGCGGCAGAAGTTTGGCATCGGCATCGGTATAGCGCCTGGCCTCGATCACCCAGAGTACTACGTCCACTTCGCGCAGGGCGCTCTCCACCGCCCGGTTCATTTCACGGTTGAACGCGCTGCGGTGCTGGGTCTGAAACCCGGGCGTGTCGACAAAAACGAATTGGGTATCGGCTGTGCTGAGGATGCCTCGCACCCTCTGCCGCGTGGTTTGCGCCTTGCGCGAAGTGATGCAGATCTTTTCGCCGACCAAGTGGTTGAGCAGCGTGGACTTGCCGACGTTGGGCCGCCCGACCACCGCGATGGTGCCCGCTCTCCCGATGCTCATCCGGCTGAACCCAGCGCCTCGAGTGCCGCCTGCGCTGCCTCCTGCTCCGCGGCGCGCCGGCTGCGCCCGGTGCCGCGCGCGCGGATGCCGAGATTCCCCACCTCGCAGCACACCCCAAAGGTCTGGGCGTGGGCCTCTCCGGTGATCTCCACCACACTATAGACCGGAAGCGGCAGGCGCCGTCCCTGCAGGAATTCCTGCAGTCGGGTTTTGGCGTCTTTGCTCTTTTCGCCTACCGCCAGACGCGAGAGCGGATCGGCGTAGAGCCGCGCAATCACCTCCTGCACGGCGGCAAAACCGCCGTCGAGAAAAATTGCGCCCAACACGGCTTCCAGTGCATCCGCAAGGATCGACGGCCGGCGCGCGCCGCCGCTGCGCGCTTCACCTTCGCCCAAGCGCAAAAGAGCGCCCAGATTCAGCCCCAGCGCCAGCTCGTGCAGGGTGTCGCGGTTGACGAGATTGGCGCGCAGTCGAGAAAGCTGACCCTCGGGCAAATCAGGAAAACGATGATAAAGCAGTCCGGCAATCACGCAGTTGAGCACGCTGTCGCCGATGAACTCCACGCGCTCGTTGTGCGGCAAACCATAGCTTCGATGGGTGAGCGCCTGGTCGAGCAAGGCGGGCTCGGCAAAGCGGTAGCCGAGCGTTTCGGATAGGTCCGGGTGCATGCGCCTTCAGCGCTTGGCAGAGACGTTAAATTCGAAGAGAAGACTCACATCAGTGACCAGCGGGACTTTGCGCGTGTAAGAAACGTTGAGCGCAACCTGGCCACCTTGCTTGTCGATTTCCAAATCGGTTGGGGCTACCGCCTCTACATATTCCGCTGAGAGCTTGCGCTCAAATATTCGTCTGACCTCCCCGGGCGTCATTTCTTTTGCCTCCATGGCAGTGGCGGCAAGCATCTTCTTGATCGAGAAGTACTCCACATACACTGGCGCGACCTTGAAGGCGACAATTGCCGCCAGGGCCAGCAGCACGGCGAGCATGATGAATCCAAGAAACGAGACCCCAGCCTGTTTGCGCATTCCGCTTCCTTTCCCGTCAATGGACGCCTTTGCCGATTCGCTCGAAAGCAAAGCTGGCCAGGTCGTCCCAGTTGAACCAAATGAAAAAGGCTTTGCCGCGAATATGGTCGTCTGGGACGAAACCCCAGTAGCGGCTGTCCTCGCTGTTGTCACGGTTGTCACCCATCACGAAGTAGTGACCCGCGGGCACCTTGCAGCGAAAACCCTGGTCATTGTAATCGCAGTTCTCTCGCCCGGGGAACGTCCTCACTCCGGAAAGCCTGACGGGCGGCATTTCGGGACTTCGGGCAATGGCATGCGCCACCCCGGAAAGCGATTCCTTGAAGCGTTCGGTGGTGACGAAACTGCTTGCGCCTTCCAAATAACTGTAGCTGCCATCCGCCACCAAGTCCATCGTTTGGCCATTGATAAAGAGCTGCTTGTTCCGATAGACCACCTCGTCGCCCGGCACCCCAACCACGCGCTTGATATAGTCGAGCGAGGGGTCGAGCGGAAAGCGGAAGACGACAACATCGCCGCGCTGCGGATCGCCGAGAGGAACGATCTTCTTTTCAATGATCGGCAAACGGATGCCATAGGTATATTTATTGACCAGGATGAAATCCCCCACCACCAGGGTCGGTCGCATCGAGCTGGAGGGAATCTTGAATGGCTCGACCAGGAACGAGCGTAGCGCAAAAACCAGCAGTATCACCGGGAAGAAGCTCTTGCTGTACTCCACCCACCAGGGTTCCGTCTCGCCCTCGGCCCGGCGCTTCTTGAGATAGGCGTAGTCCAACAGCGTGATCGCGCCGGTCACCAGCAGAAACACAAAAAGGATCAGCGGGAAGTTCATCGTTTTCTTTCCTCAGCGAATGATGCTCTGGAGAGTGTGCCTCGGGGGCGCCTGGCGAGCCAGCGGTGACCCGGCAAGTCGTCCTGCCCGAAGGTCGATTCGTCTCATTTCTTGTCGTCGCCCACCTGCAAAATGGCGAGGAAAGCCTCTTGCGGGATCTCGACGTTTCCAACCGCTTTCATGCGCCGCTTGCCGGCCTTCTGCTTTTCCAGGAGTTTGCGCTTGCGGGTGATATCGCCGCCATAGCACTTGGCCAACACGTTCTTGCGCATGGCCTTAATGTTCTCTCGCGCGATGATCTGCGACCCGATGGCAGCCTGCACGGCCACATCGAACATCTGCCGAGGTATCAGTTGGCGCATGCGGGCGGCAACTTCCCGGCCGCGATAGGCGGCGTTGGAGCGGTGCACCATGACCGAGAGGGCATCGACCCGATCGCCATTGATCAAGATGTCGAGCTTCACCACGTCGGCGCAGCGAAACTCCTTGAAATCATAGTCGAGGGAGGCGTAGCCCCGCGACACCGATTTGAGTTTGTCGAAGAAATCCATCACTACCTCGGCCAAGGGCAGTTCATAGGTAAGCATGACCTGCCGACCAAGGTATTGCATGTTGCGCTGAACACCCCGCTTCTCGGTACACAAGGTGATTACCGGACCAACGTACTCTTGCGGCATGAGAATGTGGGAGGTGATGATCGGTTCGCGGATCTCCTCGACTTTGGACAAATCGGGCAATCGCGAGGGATTTTCGATTTCGATCACGCTCCCGTCCCGCAACATCACTTCGTACACCACCGTGGGCGCGGTGGTGATGAGGTCCATGTCATACTCGCGCTCGAGTCGCTCCTGCACGATGTCCATGTGCAAGAGACCGAGAAAACCGCAGCGAAAACCGAAACCCAGCGCCTGCGAAACCTCGGGTTCATAATGCAAAGAAGCATCGTTGAGTTTGAGCTTGGTGAGCGCGTCGCGCAGGGAGTCGTATTGGTTGGCTTCCACCGGATAGAGTCCGGCAAAAACCTGGGGTTTGATCTGTTTGAAGCCTGGGAGCGGTTGTGCCGCCGGACGCGCCGCAAGGGTGACGGTGTCGCCGACGCGGGCGGCTTGCAGTTCTTTGATGCCGGCGATGATGAAGCCCACCTCGCCGGCAGACAGTTCGGGGCGAACCAGCGACTTGGGCGTGAACACGCCCACCTGCTCGCAGAGGTAACTCGCCTGGGTGGACATCAGCAAAATCTTGTCCTTGGGGCGCAGACTCCCGTCCATCACCCGCACCAGCATCACCACGCCGACATAGTTATCGAACCAGGAATCGATGATCAAGGCCTGCAGCGGCGCCGCGGGATCTCCCTGGGGCGGGGGAATGCGCGCAATCACCGCTTCGAGGATGTCGTCCACGCCTTCGCCAGTCTTGGCACTGGCGCGCACCGCGTCCTTGGCATCGATGCCGATGATGTCCTCGATTTCGGTGATCACCCGGTCCGGGTCTGCCGAGGGCAGGTCGATCTTGTTCAGCACCGGCACCACTTCGACGCCCTGCTCGATGGCGGTATAACAGTTCGCCACAGTCTGGGCTTCCACCCCCTGCGAAGCATCGACCACCAGCAGCGCCCCCTCGCAAGCAGCAAGCGAGCGCGAAACCTCATAGGAAAAATCGACATGCCCGGGCGTGTCGATAAGATTCAGGGCATAGGTGTGCCCGTCGCGCGCCAAGTAACTCAGAGCGGCGGTTTGCGCCTTGATGGTGATGCCGCGTTCGCGCTCCAAATCCATGGAATCGAGCACTTGCTCGGACATTTCACGGTCCGACAAGCCGCCGCAGCGCTGGATGAATCGATCGGCCAGCGTGGATTTGCCATGGTCGATATGAGCGATGATGGAGAAATTGCGAATGCGCTGCACAGGAGATTCCGAAAAAAAAGGACACTTTCCAGTGCCCTCTCGATCTAGGAAAAGTTTTGCTCGAGCCCGCCGCTTGGCGACGCAAGGCTCGGATTTGGCGCGCAATTTTAGCGCATTTGGCCTAGGTAAGCATAGAGGCGCGCACGATCGAGGCGGTAGTGGCAAAGCTCGGCGCCCTCGGCCACCAGGACGGGCACCATTTCGCCGTAGCGCGCCTCGAGGTCTTCGCGGCCTTCGATATCCACCCACTCCAGCCGAAAACCCAGTTCCGGCTGGAGTGCTCTAAGGGCGGCCAACATGTCAGAGCATAGCGAACAATAGGCTCGCCCATAGACCCGCAATTCGGGTCCGGACGAAGCCATCAATCTCCCAGCTTGATGCTGGCGAAGAGCTGAGCATCCTCGCGCTTCAGAAGCAGGGTCACGCTCGCGCCCTTTTCTGCCCTGGCGAGTATGGAATTGAGTTGCTCGGCGCTCTTGACGTCGGTGCTCACGCCCTTGGAGATTATGGTCAGGATGACATCACCGGGCTGGAGATTGCCGCGCCCTATGCTCGTCACATCATCGACCAGCACCCCATGCTTGACGCCAAGCTCGCGCTTCTGATCGTCAGTGAGATCGCTGACGACGATTCCCAAACGGTTGGGCTTGGCCTTTTCTTTGGCGCCCTTCTCGCCCCGCTGAACGCGCTTGCTGGCGCCTTCATCCTTCCATTCCTCGACCGTGACGGAGAGTTCTCGTGTCGATCCCTTGCGCCAAACCGTGGCCACTGTCTTGCTGCCCGGTTTAACTCCCGCCACGATGCGAGGCAGGTCGCTGGAGCCGCCCACCGGCTTGCCGTCGAACTTGAGGATGATGTCACCCGCCTCAATGCCGGCTTTTTCTGCCGGACCGCCCTTGGTCACCGCATTGACCAGCGCGCCTTGCGCTTTGGCCAAACCGAAGGCCTCGGCCTTTTCTTTATCCACCTCCTGGATGGTGACGCCGATGCGTCCGCGGGTCACTTTCCCGCTGGAGCGCAACTGATTCACCACGTCCATGGCGACGTCGATCGGAATGGCAAACGCCAAACCCATGTATCCGCCGGTGCGGCTGTAGATCAGGGTGTTGATTCCGACCACCTCGCCTTTCAAGTTCATCAGGGGGCCGCCGGAATTGCCCGGATTGATCGCGGCATCGGTTTGAATGAAGGGCACGAGCGCATCTTGGACGCGGTCGCGTCCCTTGGCGCTGACAATGCCCGCGGTAATCGTGTTCTCGAGGCCAAAGGGCTGACCGATCGCCACCACCCATTCGCCCACTTTCAGCTTATTGGGATCCCCTACCGTCACTCGAGGCAGGTTATTGGCCTCAATCTTGATTACGGCCACATCCGTGCGCTTATCGACGCCGATCACTTTGGCCTTGAATTCGCGGCGATCCGAGAGTTTCACATCGACTTCCTCGGCGCCGTCCACCACATGGCTGTTGGTGACGATATAACCGTCAGCGGAAATGATGAAACCAGAGCCGGCGGCTTGCTGCTGGAACTCTCTTTGCGGCCCGCGCGGAAACCCAAATCTCTTGAAGAACTCGTAAAAGGGGTCGTCCTCCGACAAATGCGGCCCCTGCCCCCCAATCTTCGCCTTGTGCGTCACGCTGATGTTGACCACCGAGGGACCATGTTTTTCATAGAGCTCGGTGAAATCGGGTAGGCTGGCTTGCGCGCGCAGCGGCACCAGAAGCAGCGCCGCGACACCCAGCATGGCAAAGAACCCGAATAGCTTCGCTTTCATCTTGCTTTCCTTTGAACCGATCAGTTGGTTGAAACATCCCGGCGCAATATCGCCGGCCGACAGTGTTTGCGCATGGCGGCGCGATCTTGCGCCCGCCGCGCCAAAAAGAAACCCGCAATTAGGCCAATCACCAAGCCCAGGGCCGTGTTCCGGTCCGCCGCATTGCCCAAGATCGAACCCAGCACCGCCCCGACCAGCGCCAGTGCCAAGGGAATCAAATAGACCCAAAGGGCAACGCGCCAGACGACACCCTCGCGCACACCGACCACCACGAGATCCCCCGGTTGCGCGCCGATCGGGTTGGCCACCTTAAATATGCTGCCAGCGTCTCCGAGCCTTGCTTCGGCTCGATTTGCCGAACAGGCCGGGTTTTCATGGCAATGACCACACCCGACGGGGCGCGACGCTTCGATCCACGCGTCGGTTCCTTCGACCCTGGCGACACGTGCGGAGTTCTCGATCATCGCCGCGAAACGGAGCTTGCGATGCGTTCCACGGTCAGCGGAGGGGTTTCGCCAAGGACGGTGATCAAATGACCGTCGCGCTCCAGCACATACACGTTCACCGCGCCAGTCCTGACCAAGCCCTGGCCATGGGCTTCGCCCTTGAAGGGTTCGACAAAGACCGAAACCGCCACCAATCCGTCTGAATACACGAGGTGCGCCACCGGGTCCGGTTTGCCAGTAATGCTTCTGAACATCTCGACGGTCTTGGTGAATCCCGCGGGCAGATAGGCCGCCTGCCAGCCCGTGTCCTGCAAGATGGCCTCCGCCGGACTCATTCGCAGCACCTTCCAGTCAGGCGGTAGCCGCCCAATGCTGGGGCGCACCGAGGCGCGCTCTACCCGGCCGCCGACCCGCAGATCGGTAAACATGAACTGCTCGATCACTTGGTCTTTGGCGTCGACCATACGCGCCTTGAGCAGCAATCCCGTGGCTTCGTCCGCCCAAAACTGATGGCCGTATCGCAAACCGTCTTT
This sequence comes from uncultured Alcaligenaceae bacterium, assembly GCA_964517465.1. GTDB lineage: Bacteria > Pseudomonadota > Gammaproteobacteria > Burkholderiales > Casimicrobiaceae > JACPUX01. The sequence goes on along the minus strand of CAZFEK010000031.1, from coordinate 15,726 downwards.
GGGCTCAAACAGATAGGCTCTGGCCTCCAGCCCGGCTACCCGAGCGGTTTCGCCGATGCGGAAATGGTAGTTCTCCGAAAGCGTCGCGATTTGCTGCGGCAAAAGCGCGGGAAAGGCAATGCGCGAGGTGCGCTGCTCGATGCGCGCGACCCGAAGCTCGGGGTAATAGCAGGTCACCTGGTCGTTGGTTCGCACCACCTCCCGCTTGGGACCTTCGAGATTGATCAGACGCTCGTGTTCGCCTTGATTGTCGTTCAAGTGAAAGAGGCGCGAGGTCTCGACTTTGTTGCCATGTTGATAGACCAGGGTTCCGACATAATTGAGCTGTCGCGCGGCAGTGCTCGCCCGGTTAAGCCAGGAGCCCGCATCGAGGGCGCTGGTCTCCGCCTGAGCCCCGCCGCAGAATGCCAACCCGGCCCAGAACCACCACAACTGCCTCGTCATCAACGCGCTTCCTGCCCCGATTCCGAAACCGTCCGCAGATATGGGCGCACGCCCTGCAAGGCCGTTGCCGGCGAATACGCCTGATGGACCATGAGGTAATCGTTCAATCCCGCCTGCTGCTGTGCCGGGCGAACCGCCGCGGCAAGCGCGGGCTTCTCGGGAGCGGGGGCCTGAGCCACCGGCGCCGCGGGCTGAGTTTGAAACTCGCGCAAACCGAACCAGCCGACCACGGCAACCGCAGCGACGCTAGCCGCGACGGCCCAGGCAAGGTAGGCGGGCTTATGCACGCGCGGCTGGGGAGCCAACACCGTCGGCTCCGCCGCCAAGCGCTCTTGGAAGCGCTCATGGAAGCCGGGGGAAATCTCCGCGTTCTGGCGGATGGCGTCGCCGATCAGGTGGTAGGCCACCCAGGATTCGAGGGCCTTGCCTTCGACAAGCTTGGCGCAGACGCGCTCGACGTGCACGGCTTCGAGTTCGCCATCGACCAGTTGAGATATCTCTTCCCCCATCACCATCTCCTGTCTTTGTCTGTACCCAACAACGGCCTCAACTCGGCCGCAATCGCTTCCCGAGCCCGGAAAATCCTGGAACGCACCGTGCCTATCGGACAGTTCATTGCGCTCGCGATATCCTCGTAACTCAAACCCTCGATCTCGCGCAAAGTGATGGCCGTGCGAAGTTCCTCCGGCAAAGCCTCCATGGCGCGGGTCACCGTTTCCCCTACCTGCTTGCTCATCAGCGCGTTTTCCGGGGTCGCCGTGTCGCGCAACTGATCTGCGTCGTCGAAATTTTCGGCCTCCTCGTGATCGAACCCGGTTGCGGTGGGTGCGCGCCGCCCCATCGCCACGAGGTAATTCTTGGCCGTGTTGATTCCGATACGATACAACCAGGTATAGAATGCACTATCACCACGAAAGCTGGGCAGCGCCCGATAGGCTTTGATGAACGCCTCTTGCGTTACATCCTCCACCTCGCCGGCATCGCGCACAAACCGCGACAGCAGCCGCCCGAGCTTGCGCTGGTACTTGAGCACCAGCAACTCGAATGCGCGCTTGTCACCACGCTGCGCCCGTTCCACCAACTGCTGATCGACTTCGCGATCACCCATCCGCGGCTCTTCCCTGACCCGTTGTTATGACCCGCCGCCCGGCCGGGCAGAGCGTCGGCGCGCAGTATAGCCCAGACTCTCTAAGCTTGGCGCGGCGATGTACAACCTGCCCGCTGCTAATGACCATGGGCGGGAGCGGAAGTTCACCGCTTGCATGTGCCTTGGTTGCATTTGACCTCAATCAAGGAGGCTACGAACCTCGCCAGTAATCCGGGCCCGGCAGTTGGACATCGGTGTTTGGCGCCAGTTGGCGAGCTGCGGTTGATCCCAGCCGTCGATGCGCAAATGGCGCATTACCCCCAGGACCACGGGTCCAAGCGCTCGGGTATTCCCGTCGGCGATCTTCACCGCCAGGCCCAGGCCGTGGTTGCGGAAACCGACTGCGTACACCCCCTCGGCGCCAATTTTGGTCACCCAATCACCAGCACCCGCGTGCATGAGGTCGAGATCGATGCGGCCGGTTCCGGAGACCATTTCCGGGTGCCTGGTCATCGCCGCGAACAGGCGCTGCGGCGCGTCGCCGTATTGGGCGTCGGGCAAAGGGCTGGCCAGGCGCGCGAAAGCTAGCGCCAGTCCAGTCAGCGGCACGGCATAGTTGTAGGCCGAGCAGCCGTCGATTCCCGCAACCAGTGCGGCCTCGGGCACACCACAGAAATGCGCCACCGCGGCGCGGATTTCCCTTTGCAGGGGGTGATCGAAAGCGAGGTAGTCCCCGAGCGGCACACCCATGAGCCGACAGCAGGCCAACATGCCGGCATGTTTGCCCGAGCAATTGTTGTGCAGGGCGGTGAACTGCGCGCCGGCGGGCGGCAGGAGGCCCAGGTCGTCGAAATAGCGCGGCCGGTGCGTGCCGCATTGCAAGTCCTCGACGCTGTTCCCCGCCTGGGCCAACATGCCCGACACCGCCTCGATGTGGTAGGGCTCGCCGGAGTGGCTGGCGCACAGCAGTGCCGTCTGGGCCACCGAAAACCCGAAATGCCGCTCGCCTTGCCGTGCCATGAAGGGAATGGCCTGCAAGGGTTTGAGCGAAGAACGGGTGAAGGTGAGCGCGGCCGGGTCGCCAAAGGCGAGGCGCACCTCCCCTTGGAGATCGACCACCACGGCCGAGCCGTAATGAACGCTCTCCACCCGCCCGCCGCGAGTGGTCACCGCAAGGGGGGTGTGCGCCGGCAGAACTTCCGCATTCATGGGTGAATCTTCCCTTCGTCCGCCTTGCCGGTCAGGTTGTCGAATGCAACCCGCGCGCTCATGAAATCTTCACCACCACCCGGCCGGTCACGCGAGCTTTGAGGAAATCGTCGAAGACCGTCGGCAGTTCCGCGAACGCAAGGGTGCGCATGGCCGCGAAGGTGCGTTCCGGTTTCCAGGCGCCGCCGAGTTTTTGCCAAATGCGTCGGCGCTGTTCCATGGGGCAGTTGACCGAGTCGATGCCCAGGAGCGACACGCCGCGCAGAATGAAGGGCATGACCGTGGTGTTGAGCGTCGGGCTTGCCGCCAAACCCACCGAAGCGAGGGTGCCGCCGATTTTCATGGTGCTCGCCATCCAGGCCAGGACTTCACCGCCCAGGTTGTCCACCGCGCCGGCCCAGGTCGCCTTGTCGAGTGGCTTGATGCGCGTGAGATCGAGGCTCTTACGGGGGAGAATTTCCTTGGCGCCGATACCGTGCAGGTAGTCGGCTTCAGCCTCCTTGCCGGTCAGCGCCACCACGTGGTAGCCCAGCTTGGCCAACACTTCGATGGCCACGCTGCCCACGCCGCCGGTGGCGCCGTCGACCACCACCGGTCCGTTCTCGGGCCTGAGCCCGCAGGCTTCCATGCGCTCGACCGCCAGGCCCGCGGTGAAGCCCGCCACCCCCAGGCCCATCGCCTCGAAGGTGTTGAGCCCCGCAGGTAGCGGCACCACCCATTCCGCCGGCACGCGACAGTATTCGGCATAGCCGCCATCGTGCGCCACCCCGAAGTCGTAGCTGTTGCACAGCACGGCATCCCCCGGCTTGAAGCGCGGATCGGTCGAGGACTCCACACGCCCGGCGACGTCGATACCGCCATTGCAGGGAAAGCGGCGAATGATCTTGCCGGCGCCTGTGCCCGACAGAGCGTCTTTGTAGTTTACGGTGGAATATTCGCTGCGAATCACGACTTCACCGGGATCGAGTTCCTCGAGGCTCATGGTCACGAAGCGGCTTTCCGTTTTGCCGGCGTTGTCGAAAGTGCGAAAGGCCTGGAATTGGGTCATGGTCAAACTCCCATCGTTCAGGCCGCCAAATGGGCGGCGGCAAGGTAGTCGCGAGTCTGCATCTCGGTCAGACGACTCACGGTACGGGCGAATTCATTGGCGAAACTGCCTTGAGTATAGAGCGTTTCCGCCGGGGCGTCGGCGGCGACGAAGAGCTTGACGCGATGATCGTAGAGCACGTCCACGAGCCAGGTGAAACGCCGCGCGACGTCGCGCTCCTCGGCGCTCATGCGGCGCAGACCACTCAACACGAGGGTGTGAAAGCGTTGCGCCAGTTCCAAGTAATCGACTTGGGAGCGCGGGCCTTCGCACAGGGTGGAGAAATCGAACCACACCATGCCTCCGGCACGCCGGCGCGCATGCAGGCGGCGGCCTTCCACTTCGAGCTCCCGGCTCTCATCCTCGCCCTCGCGCATTTCTTCGAACAGGCGCTCGAGCGCCTGCATCGCGGCCTCGTCGCAGGGCTGGCGGTAGCTCTGGAAGCGCTCCAGGGCGCGCAGACGATAGTCGGTGCCGCCATCGACTTGCAGCACGTCGAGCTGGCGGCGAATGAGCGCGATGGTGGGCAGGAAGTTCTCGCGCTGCAAACCGTTGGGATAGAGATCCTCGGGTCGGTAATTGGAGGTTGCCACGAAAACCACGCCGCGCTCCAGAAGTGCGGCGAAGAGGCGCCCCAGGATCATCGCGTCGGCGATGTCGGAAACATGGAACTCATCGAAGCAGACCACGCGATAGCGCCGAGCGATGCGCTCGGCCACCGCCTTCAAGGGATCGACCTCGCGCTTGAGTCCGTCGAGTTCGCGATGCACGCCGCGCATGAAAGCATGAAAATGCACCCGGGTCTTGCGCCGATAAGGCAGGCTGTGGTGAAAGGCATCCATGAGGAAGCTCTTGCCCCGGCCTACGCCGCCCCAGAAATACAGCCCCCGCGGCGGCTGGGGCCGTTCGATGAGTCGCCGCAAGGGTGAGCGCCTGGCCGCCTTGAAAACGAGAAGTTCGTCAAAGAGCTCTTGCAGGCGCGTCAGCGCCGCCACCTGCGCGGCATCGAGAACCATACCACGCTGTTGCAACACCGGGCACAGATACTCGGCGAGCGCGCCGGCGGGAAGCCCCGAGGGTGCAGCAGCGCGGAAGGGCGGCGGCTCGGACGGCAAGACGGCGCCTCTCCCCTTGCGGCGTCAGATGTGAATGGCGCGCTTGTCCACCGCCAGCGCTGCCTCTTTGACCACTTCGGACAGCGAGGGGTGGGCGTGGCAGATGCGGGCGATGTCTTCGCTGGAGGCGCCGAACTCCATGGCGACCACGGCTTCGGAGATCAACTCCGAAGCGAAGGGGCCGATGATGTGTACGCCCAGCACGCGATCGGTCTTGGCGTCAGCCAGGAATTTGACGAAGCCGCGCGTCTCGCCCAGGCCTTTGGCGCGGCCATTGGCGAGAAATGGGAATTGCCCGGCGCGATAGGCGACCCCGGAGGCTTTCAGTTGCTGCTCGGTCTGTCCCACCCAGGCGACTTCCGGCTGGGTGTAGATCACCCAGGGTATGGTATTGAAGTCGACGTGCGGATGCTGCCCGGCGATGCGTTCGGCGACCGCCACGCCCTCTTCTTCGGCGCGGTGGGCGAGCATGGGGCCGCGCACCACGTCGCCGATCGCCCAGACTTTGGGCAAATTGGTCCGGCACTCGCCATCGACTTCGATTTGCCCGCGCTCATTGAGCTGCAAGCCCACGGCCGCGGCGTTGAGCCCCGCGGTGTTGGCCACCCGGCCGATGGCGACGATGAGCTTGTCGAAAACCTTGCTCTGCTTCTTGCCCGAGGCGTCGGTGTAATCGACCGCCACTTGCTTCTTGGCACTGACCTTGTCGATCTTGACGCCCATTTCGATCGCCAGGCCTTCGTCCCTGGTGAATAGCTTCAGCGCCTCTTTGGCGATGGCATCGTCGGCAAGGCTCAAGAAGGAAGGCAGCGCTTCCAGCACCGTGACCTCGGCTCCCAGGCGCGTCCACACACTGCCCATTTCCAGGCCGATCACGCCGGCACCGATCACACCCAAGGTCTTGGGCACTTCAGGCAAAGACAGCGCGCCGGCGTTGTCGAGGATGAGCTTGTTGTCCACCGCCGCGCCGGGCAGCTCGCGCGGGCTGGAGCCGGTGGCGATGATGACCTGCTTGGCGAGGAGGCTCTCCTCGCCGCCCGCGGCGAGCGTCACTTTGAGCTTCCAGCCGGAGGCGTCGCCGGAGACGAAACTGCCGCGGCCATGGAAACTCGTGACCTTGTTCTTCTTGAAGAGGTAAAGAATGCCGGCGCGGTTGTCGGCGACGATCTGGTCTTTCCTCTTCATCATCTGCGCGACGTCGATGCTCAAACCCTTGACACCGATGCCATGGGCGGCGAATTCATGCGCCGCCAGGTGGTAGTTTTCCGAAGACTGCAACAAGGCCTTGGAGGGAATGCAACCGACGTTGAGGCAAGTGCCGCCAAAAGCCACCTTGCCCGCCTGGTCGGTCCAGGACTCCACGCAGGCCACGCTGAAACCCAGCTGTGCCGCACGAATCGCCGCGACGTAGCCGCCGGGGCCGCCGCCGATCACCACGACATCGAATTCCTTGCTCATGACGCTTTCCAGTTCGGGTTGCGGCTTCAGACTTCGAGCACCAGACGCGCCGGGTCTTCCAGCGCTTCCTTCATCGCCACCAGCGAGAGCACGGCCTCGCGCCCGTCGATGATGCGGTGGTCATAAGACAGCGCCAGGTAGTTGATTGGCCGAATCACGATTTGCCCGTTCTCCACCACGGGCCGCTCTTTGGTGGCATGCACGCCGAGGATCGCCGATTGCGGCGGATTGATGATGGGCGTGGAGAGCATGGAGCCGAACACGCCGCCGTTGGAAATGGTGAAGGTGCCGCCGGTGAGCTCTTCGACCTCGAGCTTGCCGTCCTGGGCGCGCTTGCCAAAGTCGGCGATTCTTTTTTCGATCTCGGCGATGGAGAGCTGGTCCGCGTCGCGCAGTATGGGCACCACCAGGCCGCGCGGGCTGCCCACCGCCACACCGATGTCGAAATAGCCGTGATAGACGATGTCATGGCCGTCGATCGAGGCATTGACCACTGGGTACTTCTTGAGCGCCGCCACCGCCGCCTTGACGAAGAAGGACATGAAGCCGAGCTTCACACCATGTTCTTTCTCGAAGCGGTCCTTGTACTTGTTGCGCAGCTCGATGACCGGCAACATGTTCACTTCGTTGAAGGTGGTGAGGATGGCCGCGGTCGATTGCGATTGCACCAGGCGCTCGGCGACGCGCTGGCGCAGGCGGCTCATGGGCACGCGCTTCTCGGGCCGATTGGCCAAGGCGCCGGCCAAATCCACCGCCGGCGCGGCAAGCTTCGCGGCGGGTGCCGGCTTCGCTGCGGGTGCCGCCTGTGCTGCCGCAGCGGGTGCCGCGGCGCGCGCTTCGACATGGGCCAACACGTCGCCCTTGGTGATGCGGCCACCGCGTCCTGTGCCGGACACCGCCTCGGCGGCCACGGACTGCTCGGCCAGGAGCTTGCGCGCAGCGGGCAGGGCTTGAGGCGGGGCTGTTTCGCCCTTGACCGCCGCGGCGGACGCCGGACTCGCCACGGCCGCCGGCGCGGTAGCCGCGACCGCGCCCGGTTTGGCCTCGGTATCGATGATGGCGATCAGCTCGCCGGCCACCACCGTGGCGCCATCACCCTTCTTGATGCTGGCAAGCACACCGGCGGCCGGCGCGGGCAATTCGAGCACGACCTTGTCGGTTTCCACGTCGATCAGGTTTTCATCGCGATTGACGAACTCGCCCTCTTTCTTGTGCCAGGAGACGAGCGTGGCTTCGGCCACCGATTCCGACAATTGCGGGACTTTCACTTCGACCAGCATTTCCTATCCTTCCGATTCAATCTGCGCCGAAGGCTGAAGAGTTCCGCCCCCGGTCTAGCGTCTGGACTGCGACGGCTCATTGCGCCGCCGGCCAGGGCAATCACAAGGCGACGTTCATCTCGCCTGCCGACAACTTGCTGGAAAACGCGGCTTCGACCAATTCCTTCTGCTGCGCCGCGTGCTTGGAGGGATAACCCACCGCGGGCGACGCGGAAATCGGCCGGCCGGCGAAATAAAGCCGCATCTTCGCCGGAATGTCGTTGCGGAAATAGGCCATCAGGCGGTACCAGGCGCCCTGGTTCTGCGGCTCCTCCTGGCACCAGACCAATTCCTTGACCTCGGGAAAACGTTTGATCTGCGCCTTGAGATCATCGTGCGGGAAGGGGTACTGCTGTTCCAGCCGCAGGATGGCGACATCGTTGATCTTCTGCTCGCGCCGATAGGCCAGGAGATCGTAATAGACCTTGCCCGAGCACACGATCACCCGGCGCACGTTTTTGGCCACCAGCCGGTCGACTTCGCCGATCACCGTCTGGAAGCCGCCCTCGGCCAGATCGTCCAGCGGCGAACTCGCGCCGGGGTGGCGCAGGAGGCTCTTGGGCGCCATGACGATCAAGGGCTTTCTGAACTGGCGCACCATTTGCCGCCGCAGCAGGTGAAAAATCTGCGCCGCGTTGGAGGGCACACACACCTGCATGTTGTGCTCGGCGCACAGTTGCAGATAGCGCTCGGGCCGCGCCGAAGAGTGCTCGGGACCCTGCCCTTCGTAGCCGTGGGGCAGCAGCATCACCAGGCCGCAGATGCGCCCCCACTTCACTTCGCCGGAGCTGATGAACTGGTCGATCACCACTTGCGCGCCATTGGCGAAGTCGCCGAACTGCGCTTCCCAGATCACCAGCAGGTTGGGGTCGGAGGTGGAGTAGCCGTATTCGAAGCCCAGCACGGCTTCTTCCGAGAGTACCGAATCGTAGACCCGGAAAGCACCCTGCTGGTCGGCCACATGTTCCAGCGGCACGTAGGTGCCGGCATCCCAGCGCTCGCGGTTCTGGTCGTGCAGCACGGCGTGGCGATGGAAAAAGGTGCCGCGGCCCACATCCTGGCCGGTGATGCGCACGCCGAAGCCTTGCTCCAGCAGGCTCGCGTAGGCGAGATTTTCGGCCATGCCCCAATCGACGGCCAGCTTGCCTTCGCCCATGGCCTTGCGGTCGGCGATGATTTTCTCGACCCGGGCATGGAGCTTGAACTGCTCGGGAATGGTGGTCAGGCGCTTGGCCAGGCGCTTCAAGGTCTTGGCCGGCAGCGCGCTTTCGTAGGCGTCGGTCCAGTGCCGGTTCTTGAACACGCTCCAGTCGATGGTGTAGGGCGGCTTGTAATTCGAAAGGATGGTTTTGTTGGTGTGGTAGCCCTTGTCGAGCGCGGCCCGGAAGGTGGCGATCATTTCCTCGGCCTCGCCCTTGGCCAACACGCCCTCGCGCTCCAGACGCTCGGCGTAGAGCTTGCGCGTGCCCGGATGTTTGGCGATGCTTTTGTACATCAGCGGCTGCGTGACCATGGGCTCGTCTTGCTCGTTGTGGCCGAGCTTGCGAAAGCACACCATGTCGATGACCACGTCTTTGCCGAAGGTCTGGCGGAAATCGAAGGCAATCTCGGTGGCCAGCAGCACCGCCTCGGGGTCATCGGCATTGACGTGAAGTATCGGCGCCTCGACCATCTTGGCGACATCGGTGCAATACAGCGTAGACCGGGAATCGCGCGGGTCGGAGGTGGTGAAGCCGATCTGGTTGTTGATGATGATGTGCACCGTGCCGCCCGTGCCGTAGCCCCGGGTCTGGGAGAGGTTCAGGGTTTCCATCACCACACCTTGGCCCGCGAATGCGGCGTCGCCGTGAATGAGCACGGGCATCACCTGCTTGCCTTGATGATCGCCGCGGCGGAACTGGCGCGAGCGCACCGAGCCTTCGACCACCGGATTGACGATTTCGAGGTGCGAGGGGTTGAAGGCCAGGGTCAAATGCATCGGTCCGCCCGGCGTGGCGATGTCCGAGGAGAAACCCTGGTGGTATTTCACGTCGCCGGCCGACAAATCGTAGGAATATTTGCCCTCGAATTCGAGGAAGAGGTCCGCGGGCATCTTGCCCAGGGTGTTGACCAACACCGCGAGGCGCCCGCGGTGGGCCATGCCGATCACGGTTTCCTGCACGCCCTGGCTGCCTGCGCGTTGCAAGAGGTGGTCGAGCAGCGGTATCAGCGTGTCGCCGCCTTCGCCGGAGAATCGCTTCTGCCCGACGTATTTGGTATGCAAGTAGCGTTCGAGCGTTTCCGCGGCCGTGAGCCGCTCCATGATGTGTTTGCGGTAGTCCTGATCGTAGCTGGGCGTTGCGCGGACGCCTTCGATGCGCTCTTGCAGCCAGCGCTTTTGCGGCGCATCGGTGAGGTACATGTACTCCATGCCGATGCTGCCGCAGTAGGTGACCCGCAGATGTTCGATGATTTCCCGCAGCGTGGCCCGCTCCGGCCCGACCAGGGAGCCGGTATTGAATTCGAGATCGAGGTCGGTTTCGGTGAAACCGTAGCTGGCGGGATCGAGTTCGGCGAGCGCGGGTTTTTCCTGGCGCTGCAAAGGGTCGAGGTCGGCATGGCGCACGCCGATGGAGCGATAGGCCTCGACGAGCTGCACCACGGCCGACTGCTTGGCTTCGACCGTCGCGTCGGTCGCCGCGGCAATGGCCTTGCGGCTCTTGGCCAGGGCGACGAAGGCGTCGATGACCGGTGCATGGGCCACATCCGCCGCCCCGCCGCGTATCTGGTCGAAATAGTTGCGCCAACGCGGACTGACCGCCGCCGGGTCGGCGAGGTAGACCTCGTATTGCGCCTCGATAAACGGCGCGTTGCCGCCAAACAAATATGAACTGCCTGCCTGTTCTTTCATCATGTTCGCCACCTCGATGATTCTTGTCGCTGCGTCCGCATCACTCGTGCCGCATGCTGCCGGCGCCCCCGGAAGCCCGAAAGGAAGCGGGCGCCCCGCGCCCGCTTCGACTGACTCGAAAAAAGACCGGGGCTCAGCGCAACGAAACCGGCTTGACCTCGCGCCGCGTCGCGCCTTTGTAGAGCTGCCGCGGGCGCCCGATCTTCTGCTCGGGGTCGGAAATCATTTCGGTCCACTGCGCGATCCAGCCGACGGTACGCGCCAGGGCGAAGATCGCCGTGAACAGCGACACCGGTATGCCCAGGGCCCGCTGCACGATGCCGGAATAGAAATCGACATTGGGATAAAGTTTCTTTTGCACGAAGTACTCGTCTTCCAGCGCGATTTTTTCCAGCTCGATCGCCAGCTTGAACAAGCGGTCGTTTTGCAGGCCCAGCTCGTTCAGCACCTCGTGGCAGGTTTCGCGCATGAGCTTGGCGCGCGGATCGAAGTTCTTGTAGACCCGATGTCCGAAGCCCATGAGCTTGAAGGTGTCGTTCTTGTCCTTGGCGCGCTTGATGTATTCGCCGACGCGGGAGACGTCGCCGATCTCTTCGAGCATAGACAAACAGGCCTCGTTGGCGCCACCGTGGGCCGGCCCCCAGAGGCAGGCGATGCCGGCGGCGATACAGGCGAAGGGGTTGGCGCCGGAGGAGCCCGCCAGGCGCACCGTGGAGGTCGAGGCGTTCTGCTCGTGGTCGGCATGCAGGATGAAGATACGGTCCAGGGCACGGACCAGCACGTCGTTGACCTTGTAATCCTCGCAGGGCGTGGCGAACATCATGCGCATGAAGTTCGCGCTGTAGGACAGGTCATTGCGCGGATACACGAAAGGCTGGCCGACCGAATATTTGTAAGCCATGGCCACCAGCGTGGGCATCTTGGCCACGAGGCGAATCGCGGCCACCTGGCGCTGGTGCTCGTCGTTGATGTCCAGGGAATCGTGGTAGAAGGCCGACAAGGCGCCCACCACCGCGACCAGCACCGCCATGGGGTGGGAGTCGCGCCGGAAGCCGCGGAAAAAGAACTGCATCTGCTCATGCACCATGGTGTGGCGCATGACCCGCTCGTTGAATTCCTTGCGCTCGGCGAGGTTGGGCAACTCACCATTCAACAGCAGGTAGCAGGTTTCCAGGAAGTCGCAATTGACCGCGAGCTGCTCGATCGGGTAGCCCCGGTACAACAACTCCCCCTTGTCGCCATCGATGTAGGTGATGGCCGAATTACACGAAGCAGTCGACAGGAAGCCCGGGTCGTAGGTGAACTTGCCAGTTTTGCCGTAAAGCGTGCGGATGTCGATGACATCGGGACCTACGGTACCGGCCATCAGCGGGAAATCGACGGCCGGGGAGCCGTCACTGAAACTCAGGGTTGCCTTGCGGTCGCTCATCATCATTCTCCAAGCAAAAACGTTTGTCGCAGCTTTCAGGCCAGTCTCAGGCGCTCCACCCAAACCTGGGTGGAAGGGTCCGGCGCCGGCGCGCGGCCGGCGAGGATGTCCCAGAGCTGGTTATCGGACAAATCCAGCAGTTTCTCCAGGGCGGGCAGATCGGCGGCGACCAGATTCTGCGCCTCGGCATCGAGAAACCGCGCCAGGATCAAGTCGTTCTCGAGCATGCCCCGGCGGCAGCGCCAGCGCAGGCGCGAGAGCTCTTGCGCCGCCAGGGCCATGCCGGTCCTAAACCGCGCGCCGCACCATCATTTCCTTGATCTTGCCGATCGCCAAGGTGGGATTGAGTCCCTTGGGGCAGACATCGACGCAATTCATGATGGTGTGGCAGCGAAACAGGCGATACGGGTCTTCGAGGTTGTCCAGCCGCTCGCTGGTGGCCTGGTCGCGGGTATCGGCCAGGAAGCGATAGGCGGCCAAAAGCCCCGCCGGGCCCACGAACTTGTCCGGATTCCACCAGAACGAAGGGCAGGAGGTCGAGCAGCAGGCGCACAGAATGCACTCGTAAAGGCCGTCGAGTTCTTCGCGATCCTCGGGCGACTGCAAACGCTCCTTTTCGGGCGGCGGCGTGTCGTTGACCAGATAAGGTTTGATCGAATGGTACTGCTTGAAGAACTGCGACATGTCCACGATCAGGTCGCGGATCACCGGCAGCCCGGGCAGCGGCATGAGGGTCACCGGCTCGGCGAGGTCCTTGAGGTTGCTGATGCAGGCCAGGCCATTCCTGCCGTTGATGTTCATGGCATCCGAGCCGCACACACCCTCGCGGCACGAGCGCCGGAAGGACAGCGTGTCGTCCTGGGCTTTCAGGCGCACCAAGGCGTCGAGCAGCATTTTGTCGGTGGACTCGAGCTTGACCTCGTAGTCCTGCATGTAAGGCGCGGCGTCTTTTTCCGGGTTGTAACGGTAAACGGAGAATTTCATCGTTCATCCTTGGGCGAAATCAGAACGTCCGCGCTTTGGGCGGAACCGATTCGATGGTCAGCGGCTTCAGGTTCACCGGCTTGTAATCGAGCCGGTTGTCGGCGCTGTACCAAAGGGTGTGTTTGAGCCAATTGACGTCGTCGCGGCTTTCGAAGTCGCTCCGCGCGTGCGCGCCGCGCGACTCCTTACGGGCCTCGGCGGACACGATGGTGGCCTTGGCGACTTCGATCAGGTTGTCGACTTCCAGGGCTTCGACCCGCGCCGTGTTGAAGGTCTTGGAGCGATCGGCGATGGCGGTGTGCTTGACCCGCTCGGCGATTTCCATGACCTTGCTGACGCCCGAGGCGAGCAGTTCCTGATTGCGGAACACGCCGCAGTAGGCCTGCATGGTCTTCCTGAGGTCTTGCGCAACCTGGGCGACACCCTCGCCCTGGGTCGCCGAGTCGAGCCTCGCCAGACGCGAGAGCGGCCGGTCGGCGGCATCCTTGGGTAATTCCTTGTGGGCGCGGTGTTTGAGGTTGTAATCGACGATGTGGTTGCCCGCCGCGCGCCCGAAGACGACGATATCGAGCAGGGAATTCGTGCCCAGCCGGTTGGCGCCATGCACCGACACGCAAGCGCACTCGCCGACCGCGTAGAGGCCGTTGACCACGGCGTTGGGGTTGCCGTCCTTGGGTCGCACCACCTGGCCGTGGAAATTGGTGGGTATGCCGCCCATCTGGTAATGGATGGTGGGCACCACGGGTATCGGTTCCTTGATGCAATCGACGTGGGCGAATTTGAGCGCGATTTCTCGAATCGACGGCAGGCGCTTCAGAATCACCTCGGGACCGAGGTGATCGAGCTTCAGGAGCACGTGGTCCTTCTCAGGCCCGCAACCGCGACCCTCCTTGATTTCCTGATCCATCGAACGCGAGACGAAATCGCGTGGCGCCAAATCTTTCAAGGTCGGCGCGTAGCGTTCCATGAAGCGCTCGCCCTTGTTGTTGAGCAGTATGCCCCCCTCGCCGCGCACGCCTTCGGTAATGAGCACGCCCGCGCCGGCCACGCCGGTGGGGTGGAATTGCCAGAATTCCATGTCCTGCAAGGGCAGGCCGGCACGGGCCGCCATGCCCAGACCGTCGCCGGTGTTGATGAAGGCGTTGGTGCTGGCGGCGTAGATGCGCCCTGCCCCGCCGGTGGCGAACATGGTGGTCTTGGCCTGGAGGATCATCACCTCGCCGGTTTCCATTTCCAGGGCGACCACACCCACGCAATCACCCTCGGCATCGAGGATGAGATCGAGCGCCATCCATTCAACGAAAAACTGCGTGCGGGCCCGGACATTGCGCTGGTAGAGGGTATGCAAAAGCGCGTGCCCGGTGCGGTCGGCGGCGGCGCAGGCGCGCTGCACCGGCTTCTCGCCGTAATTCGAAGTGTGCCCGCCGAAGGGACGCTGATAAATGGTGCCGTCCGGGTTGCGGTCGAAAGGCATGCCGAAGTGCTCGAGCTCGTAGACCACCTTGGGCGCTTCGCGGCACATGAATTCGATGGCATCCTGGTCGCCCAGCCAATCCGAGCCTTTTACCGTGTCGTAGAAATGAAAGTGCCAGTTGTCCTCGCCCATGTTGCCCAGCGACGCGCCAATGCCACCCTGCGCCGCCGCGGTATGTGAGCGCGTGGGGAAAACCTTGGACAGTACCGCCACCGCGAGGCCCGCTTCAGCGAGCTGTAGCGCGGCACGCAGGCCGGCACCGCCGGCACCGACCACCACGGCATCGAACTTGCGAACGGCAAGACTCATTTGATCCCCCAGAGGATGTGAATGGCCCAGCCGGTGTAGAACACCAGCGCCAAGGCGGCCAGGATTTCCGCGGTGAGGCGCAAGCTCACGGGCTTCAGGTAGTCCATGAAGATGTCACGCACGCCGATCCAGGCATGCAGGTACACGGCGAGCAGAAAAACGAAAGTGAGGAGCTTGAAGGGCAGGTTGGCGAACACCGCGCGCCAGGCAGCGAAATCCATGCCCGGATTGGCGAGCAAGACGCCGAAGAAGACCACGGTATAGACCACCATGACCAGCGCGGTGACGCGCTGGTAGAGCCAGTCCTTGAGCCCGTAATGGGCGCCGACGACTTCGCGCTTTACCATAGCCGAACTCCCAGGATGACCGTGAGCACGAGGCTCACCACCAGCACTGCCCGGCTCGAAGTCCGCGCCGCGGCGAGCCCGGCGCCCCAATGGATGTCGAGCAGCAGGAAACGGATGCCGGCGCAGAAGTGGTGCAGATAGGCCCAGACGAAACCCAGCAGAATGAGTTTCACCAGCGGACTGCCGATGACCTCCTTGAGCGAGGCATAGGACTCCGACGACGCCAGGCTGGCGTTGACCAGCAGCAGCAGCACCGGTATGCCGAACAGGAACATCGCTGCGCCGCTGACACGGTGCAGGATGGACACGATCGCCGGCAGCGGCTGCTTGATTTTGACGAGATTGAGGTGTTTCGGACGCGGGCGGGAGACAGGCGGATCGAGCGTGGACATGGGCGTGGGCCTTCAGCAAAAAGGCGGAATCGAGAAAAGAACCCGGCTCGCAAGCCCCAGCGATACAACGCCCCTTTTCCCCAATTCCCGCGCCTGCGGCACATAGCGAGGGAACATCCGGAAACCGCGGCGACGCAATCGTCGGGCTGGCGAATCCGTTTTGTTTGTCGCACTGCAAAAAA
>CAZFEK010000030.1:46386-52651 GCA_964517465.1 uncultured Alcaligenaceae bacterium | reverse complement strand
GCAGGCGCCGGCCGTCTTCGGCGCTGTCCTGGTGCTTCTCGACCGCCTCGCGCAGCTTGGCCAAAAGCCGCGGCACGATGCGCAGCGCGAGGAAGGCGAGGAGCAGAATCAGCAGCACTCGCCCAGGGGTGGCGAGGTAGGCGGGCAATTCGGCCGCGATCGGATCGAGCAGTTGTTTCATCAGAAGGCCTGGTCCCAACGCATGCTTAGTCGGATGGCGGAATTGATCAGGCCGACCATGCTGTAGGTTTGCACGAAATTCCCCCATTGCTCGCCGCTCCTCGGATCGATGTGCTCCGCCAACAAACCGTGGCGGTTACGCCTGGCGAGCAGTCGCTCGAACAGCGCCCGGGCTTCGTCTCGCCGGCCCAGCGCGGCAAGGGCGTTGATGTACCAGAAAGTACAAATCAGAAAGGCGTTCTCAGGCGTGCCGAAGTCGTCTTTCTCGACATAGCGGAAAATGAAGTCGCCGTGCCGCAGTTCGCGTTCGACCGCGGCGACGGTTCCGGCAAAGCGCGGATCATCAACCCCAAGGAATCCGACCTCATGGAGCAAAAGCAGGCTCGCATCCATCGAGCTGCCGTCGAAGGTGGCGACGAAGCTATTGAGTTGCACGTTCCAGGCGCGTTCGCAAACGACACGATGGATGCGCTCGGCCTGCGTCTGCCAGTACACCTGGCGAGGCGCGAGAGCGAGCCCTTGGGCGACCTTGGCGAGGCGGTCGCAGGCTGCCCAGCACATGACCGCCGAGAAAGTATGCACACGCGCCGCTCCGCGCAACTCCCACAGGCCCGCGTCGGGTTGGTCGTGCAACTGGACGGCGCGCTCGCCCAATACCTCAAGACGATGGAACAGGGCTTCGTCGCCGCAGCGCACCAGACGGCGGTCGAAAAAAACGTGCGTTGCGGTGAGAATGGCCGAGCCATAGACATCGTGTTGTACTTGCTGGTAGGCCTGGTTGCCCACGCGCACCGGTCCCATGCCGCGGTAGCCCGGCAGCGTGTCGATGAGGTGTTCTTCAATGAGCGAACGGCCATCGATACGGTACACCGGCTGAAGCGCTGCGTCTTTGGTGCCTGCGGCGATGTTCACCACGTAGCCCAAGTAACGCTCCATGGTGCGCGTCGTGCTCAGGCGGTTCAATGCATTCACCACGAAATAGCCGTCGCGCAGCCAGCAGTAACGGTAATCCCAGTTGCGCCCGCTGTTCGGAGCTTCGGGTATCGAGGTGGTCATGGCGGCGATGATGGCGCCGGTGTCGTCGTAGGCGTTGAGTTTGAGGGTGATGGCGGCGCGGATGACGGCGTCCTGCCATTCGAAGGGAATCGACAGATAACGCACCCATTCGCGCCAATAGGCGGCGGTTTCTTCGGCGAAGCGCCGCCCGGTCTCACCGACCGCTCCTTGCAGGGTTTCGTCCGGCCCGAGGAGCAAGGTCGCGGTGTCTTCCAGAAAGAACGCCGTTTCCTCCAGTATGGCGGTGATCGAGGCGTTGGTGGTCAGGCGCAGGGTAAGCTCCGGCGCGACATAACGAATATGGTTGCTGCCCCAGGTGATGGCTGGGCGGCTCTTTCCGTAGTCGATGGCTGGCCGCACGCGCAGGCGTATGCGGGGGCTGCCGCTCAAGCGCCGCAACTGCCGCACCAGCGTCATGGGCGCGAACATGCGCCCGTACTGCCGAAAGCGCGGCGCAAAATCGGTGATCTCGACGGCACTGCCTTGCGCGTCGTAAAGGCGGGTTTGCAAGATGGCGGTGTTGGTCAGATATTCCTGCTCGGCATGCGAAAAGTCGATCAGATCGACCGCCATGTAGCCGAAATCGTTCTGCACCTCGTCGCCTCGCAGCAGGGAACAGAACATTGCGTCGCCGTCGAAGCGGGGAAAACACGCCCAAACGATTTCTCCCCGCTGATCGATCAGGGCGCCGATGCTGCAATTACCAATGAGCGCGAGATCCAGGGAGCGCATTTGGGTCTTCCTCATGAAGCGAACTCGCGGGCGCATCCGCCAGCGACTTCGCCAGCCAGGCGTGCACTTCGCCGACGTCGCGCAGACGCCATTGCGCAGCGGTCTCGCCGGCACCGACCTTTACTGCCAATCCGCCCAGCTCATGTACCACGGCAAAGCCGAACTCGTCGGTCACGTCGTCGCCGACAAATATCGGACGGCGGCCGGCGAACGGCTTCTCGACCATGAACTCGCGGATCGCCGAGCCTTTGTCGCGCCCCGCGGGTTTGATTTCCAGCACGCATTTGCCCGGTTGCAAGCTCAACGCTGCACCGGCGTCGATCACCACGCCGCGCAGTGCGGCGTCGACGGCGGTCTGAGCGGCGGGATTGGCGCGGTAATGAACCGCGATACTCAGTCCCTTGTCCTCGACCCAAACGCCTTGCAGGCCCGCCACGGTTGCCTTGACCAAAGCCGATAGCCAAGGCAGATCGGCATCCTCGGGCGGATGACGATGCACGGTGCCGGCGGCATCCCTCCGTTCCAACCCATGCTGGCCTGCCGCCGGCAGCAGCAAACCGGGGAAAAGCCGATCGACGTCGCTGACCGGGCGGCCGGTGATCAAGGCCAGGGCGCCGCCGCAACGTTGGTGCAGCTGTCGAATGAGCTCCGGCAGGCCGTCGCCCACCTTTACCGTCGAAGGCGTCGGCGCAATTTCCAGCAGCGTGCCATCGATATCCAGAAACCACGCGCTTTTCGTATCCGGCAGCGGTGGCCTAGCGCCGTTGCGTTCTAGGGTTCTGTGTCCAGCCATGTTCCACCTTGTTCGAGCACTTTCTCCCGGCGTCGCATGCCCGCGGCGTCGAGCAACATTCTCCCCGCCCAGCGATAGACATTGAATTCGCCAATGAGCCCCCGCATCAGGCGCATGCGATCGCGCTGCTCCACCCTGGGCATGGTCAACGCCAGGTGCAGGGCGGCGGCACATTGATCGGCATTATAAGGGTTGACGATCAAGGCCTCGGGAAGTTCTCGGGCCGCGCCGGTGAATTGGCTCAGAATGAGCACACCGCGGCCATCGTCCCGGGCCGCCACGAACTCTTTGGCCACGAGGTTCATGCCATCGTGCAGGCTGCTGACAAAACAAAGATCCGCGGCGCGGTAGTACTCGTACACATCCGGAGGCTCGTGGTGCTCGATCTTGAGAATGATCGGCGCATAGGCTCCCCGGCCAAAACGTTGGTTGATTTCCTCGGCCAGTGCGCGGACATGCGCCTCATAGTTCTGGTATTCGCCGATGCTGGTTCGGGTGGGTGCGGCGATCTGCACGAAGCTGAATTGTCCGATCCAGCGGGGTTCGAGTTCCAGCAAACGCTCGACGGCGCGCAGGCGCTCGATTACGCCCTTGGTGTAATCCAGCCGGTCGACACCGACGCCCAGCAGGTGTTCTGGACTCAAGCCATGGCGCCGTCGCACCGTTTCGCGGCAGACGTCAACACTCTGCGCCGTCAGTTCCGCTTGCGGCGGCCAGTCGATCGAGATCGGATAGCGCTTCACGGAGGTGATTTTGCCGCCGCGGGTGACCGTGAATGCCTCCCGATTGACCCGCGCTTCGAGCTCTCGGTCTACTGTGTCGACAAAGTTATTGCAATGGAATTGGGTGTGAAAGCCAAGAATGCTGCTTCCCAACAAACCGTCCAGGATTTCCCGCCGCCAGGGACAGATGGAGAAGGCCTCCGGATTGGGCCAGGGAATGTGCCAGAAGGTAATCACGATCGCTTCCGGCAGACGATCCCGAATCATGCGCGGCAGCAACGCCAAGTGATAATCCTGCACCAGAACGATAGGGTTGGGTTTCTTGGCCTCTCGCACCACGGCTTCGGCGAAGAGCGCGTTCACCTCCCGGTACTGCTGCCAATCGGCAGTGCGGAAAACGGGTCGAACATGCGCAATGTGGCACAACGGCCATAAACCCTCGTTGGCAAAACCGTAGTAGTAGCCCGCCTCTTGCGCCGCGCTGAGCCACACCCTCCGCAGATGATAGGCAGGGTGCTCGGGCGGGACGGCAACGCGATCATTGCCATCCACCGCTTCCCGATCGGCGTTGCCGCTGCCGTGCGCGATCCAGGTTCCGGAGCAGGCGCGCATGATCGGTTCGAGCGCGGTCACCAAGCCGCTGGCGGGTCTTTGCACGTCAATGCGCTGACCGCGTCGGACATGAATATAGGGCTCGCGGTTGGAGACCACCAGCACCTCTTCGCCGCTCAATTCGCTATGGAGAATCGTGCGCAGCGCTTCCGGGGTCCAGGTGATTTGCGCATCGTCGCGCGGCCGCACTTCGCTTTCCATCTCGCGAATCAAGGCGCGTAAATCGCGCGCTATGGGCATGAATTCCGGCGCCGGCGTCTGCGTCCCGGGTTCGCGCAGCAGACCCTCGCCGCGCAGCAGTGCACGCATGCCCTTGATCCAGCCGCGCCAAGAGAGCTGGGCGATCGCCACGGTCAGCAGGGAAACCACCAGGGCCAAGGCGGTGAAGAAGAAAAACACGTAACGTTTTGTCTCTTCGCTGCGACGCTCGATGAAGCTCATGTCGTGCAGCAGCATGAGCTTGCCGAGCGTGGCTCCTTCATGTTCGATGGGTCGGACAGCGACGTGAAGCAGACCCTGCGTGCTTTCCAGGACTCGGGCTTCAGGGTCGGCATAACGGGCGCTACTCTCGCAGTTGGCCTGGGCGGGCACACCTTTGGTGGCGATCGGTCCCGCGCCCGACTGCGGGCAGAAAATCAGGCCGAACAAACGCTCGTCCTGAATGAGGCGCGTGAGATAGGCCTGGGTCTTGGCGGGCTTCGCCGCCTTGATCTGATCGCTCAGAGGTTCTTGGAGCGAGTTGGCGATGAGTTCGGCGCGAATATCCAGGTCTCTCACAAACCACCGCAGAGTGAGCTTGTCGACCAAGGGTACGATGCCGTAGCCGATGGCTGTCAGCACGAGGAGCAGCGGTAGAATGAAGCGAAGCGAGAGGGACATGAAGTTATCCTGGAGTTCGCCGAGCGCGCGGGTCGGTAGCGCTCAGCCGCTGCGGAGCCGCTCGCCCAGGCGCCGCATGAAAGCTTCGCACAGGGCCAATTGCTCCAGCGCCACCCATTCGTCGGGCTGGTGCGCCTGGGCGATGTGGCCCGGCCCGCAGAGCACGGTGGGAATGTCGGCCGCGTGAAAAAGCGAAGCCTCCGAAGCGTAGGAAACCTTGGCGTGCCCCGCGGTCGCGCTGCACTCCTGGGCGAGATGGCTGATGTCGCTGCACGCACCGGCATCGAAGGCAGGCAGGTCGGACAAAGTCTCCCAGGTAATGGAGGTGGTGCCGTCGACCGCATGCATCTGCGGCAGCAGCTTCTTTTGCGCGTAATCTTGCAGCGCCGCGAGCAAGGCGTAAGGGTCGTCGAGCGGCAGATTGCGCAACTCGAAATCGAAATAACAATCCTGGGCGATGATGTTGCAAGCGGTGCCGCCTTTGATGAAGCCCGCCTGCATGGTGGAATAGGGCACGTCAAAACCGGCATCGAAAGGCCCCTGCGTCTGGTGCTTGCGGGCAAGGCGCGCCAGTTCGGTCACCAGTTCGCAGGCGATGTGCACGGCGTTGACGCCCTTTTCCGGCACTGCCGAATGCCCTGCCTTGCCACGTACCCGGCAGCGGTAGGATTGGCGCCCCTTGTGGGCGGCGATGACGTGCATGCCGGTGGGTTCGCCGACGATGCAGCCGGCGGGCTTGACGCCGCAGTTCGCCAGATCCGCGAGCAAGCGGCGCACCCCGATGCAGCCGATTTCTTCGTCATACGAGAACGCGAAATGCAGCGGGCGGGCCAGTCCTTGCTCCAGCCAATGTGGAACGAAGGCGAGTGCGATGGCGATGAAGCTCTTCATGTCGCAGACGCCGCGCCCGACCAGCCGATCGCTGCCGCGGGTGAGCGCGAAGGGTTCGACCGTCCAGGGCTGGCCGTCCGCGGGCACCACGTCGGTGTGCCCCGATAGCACGATGCCGCCGTCGCCGGCGGGTCCCAGCGTGGCAAAAAGGTTGGCTTTGGCGCCGCTGTCGTCGAAAGTGAGGCGCGAGTCGATGCCAAAGCCGGCCAGGTAATCTTGCACCCAATGAATCAGGGCGAGGTTCGATTCGCGGCTGGTGGTGTCGAAGGCGATCAGCTTCTCAAGCAGCGCAAGGGTGTTTTCGGTGGGAGTTTGAGCGTTCATGGGCGCGTTCCGAGCGTTAGCGCCGGTCGCCCGCCTGCCGGATCCCGGGCCGCGATGATCTGGGTGCGCTGCCTCA
>CAZFEK010000030.1:0-46286 GCA_964517465.1 uncultured Alcaligenaceae bacterium | reverse complement strand
AGCGTTGATCGCGGGCAAGCCCGCTCCTACGAAAACCTCGGCGCGGATGGGTAGGGGCGGCCTTGGTCGCGATGATCTGGGTGCGCTGCCTCAAGCGTTGATCGCGGGCAAGCCCGCTCCTACGAAAACCTCGGCGCGGATGGGTAGGAGCGGCCTTGGCCGCGATGCTGCGTGTGCCAAGCAGCCGATGAATCGGCACTGCGCTAGCCTCGGCGCATGGACTCAAAGAACTCCGCATTGTTCTTGGTGCCGCGGATTTTGTCGATGAGGAACTCGGTGGCTTCCATTTCATCCATGTTGTAGAGCAGTTTTCTTAGCACCCAAACCTTTTGCAGCAGGTCGGGCTTCAAAAGGAGTTCTTCACGGCGCGTGCCCGAGCGGTTGACGTTGAGGGCGGGGTAAACGCGCTTTTCCGCCAGGCGCCGGTCGAGGTGGATTTCCATATTGCCGGTGCCCTTGAACTCTTCGTAGATCACGTCGTCCATGCGGCTGCCGGTGTCGATCAAGGCGGTGGCGATGATGGTGAGCGAGCCGCCTTCTTCGATATTGCGCGCCGCGCCGAAGAAGCGCTTGGGCTTTTGCAAGGCATTGGCATCGACGCCGCCGGTGAGCACTTTGCCCGAGGCGGGCTGCACGGTGTTGTAGGCACGGGCGAGGCGGGTGATGGAATCGAGCAATATCACCACGTCCTTCTTGTGTTCGATCAAACGCTTGGCCTTCTCGATCACCATCTCGGCCACTTGCACATGGCGGGTGGCGGGCTCGTCGAACGTGGAGGCGACCACTTCGCCGCGCACCGTGCGCGACATTTCCGTCACTTCTTCCGGCCGCTCGTCGATCAAGAGCACGATGAGGATCACCTCCGGATGGTTGGCGGCGATCGAATGCGCAATATGCTGCAGCATCACCGTTTTGCCCGACTTGGGGCTCGCCACCAAGAGGCCGCGCTGGCCTTTGCCGATCGGGGCGATGATGTCGATCACCCGGCCGGTATAGTTTTCTTCCGACTTGATCTCGCGCTCCAGCACGAAAGGCTCTTCCGGGAAAAGCGGCGTCAGGTTCTCGAAAAGAATCTTGTTCTTGGAGTTTTCCGGCGGTTCGCCGTTGACGCGATCCACTTTTACCAGCGCAAAATACCGTTCGCCGTCTTTGGGCGTGCGGATTTCGCCCTCGATGGTATCGCCGGTGTGCAGATTGAAGCGGCGGATCTGCGAGGGCGAAATATAGATGTCGTCGGTGCCTGCGAGGTAGGAGGTGTCCGGCGAGCGCAAGAAGCCGAAGCCGTCGGGCAGCACTTCGAGCACGCCTTCACCGAAGATGCTCTCGCCTTTTTTGGCCTGATTCTTCAAGAGCGCGAAGATCAGGTCGTGCTTCCTCATGCGGTTGGCGCCTTCGATTTCGTTGGCGTTGGCGATGTCTACCAGTTCGGTGACGTGACGGTTTTTGAGGTCGGATAGGTGCATAGAAACAACCTAGGAAAAATAAGCGCAAGCCGCAGCCCGAATCATTGGGCGCAGAACGAAGTCTTGGAATTTTGCGCGTGCTACCGCGCTGAGAAAGAGAAGCTTTGTGCGCCGGTCGGCGGGGTTTGGGTCACCGCGCGCCGGCGCAGGTCGGGAGTAAACTAGCCGGTTTAGAGGTTGCTGTCAATAAAAGCGGTGAGTTGCGACTTGGACAGCGCGCCGACTTTCTGCGCCTCCACCTGGCCGTTCTTGAACAGCATCAGGGTGGGAATGCCGCGAATTCCGTACTTGGTGGGCGTGGCTTGGTTGCTGTCGATGTCGAGTTTGGCTACTTTGAGGCGGCCGGAATACTCCTTGGCGACCTCGTCGAGTATGGGGGCAATCATTTTGCAGGGGCCGCACCATTCGGCCCAGTAGTCGACCAGCACGGGCACGGTCGATTGCAGCACTTCGGCGTCAAAAGACCCGTCCGTGACATGCGCGATGTTTTGGCTCATTGATATCCTCGGGGGAGCGGTATTCGGTGGGATGCCGTGCCGCCGCTTGGAGCGCGCCGGTCACGTCTGGCGGTACATTAGCCCAAAGCATATGAACTTGCAAGCCTGAGCCAGTCGGCTTGGTAAGCCCGATCGGCGCGGGCTGGCAGGCCTCTGCTAAAATCCCGGCATTCTCTTTCCCGAACTGGATGAGCCATGGCTTACGTCGTTACCGAAGCCTGCATCAAATGCAAATATACCGATTGCGTTGATGTCTGCCCGGTGGATTGCTTCCGCGAAGGCCCCAATTTTCTGGTGATCGACCCCGACGAATGCATCGATTGCACCCTCTGCGTGGCCGAATGCCCGGTGGAAGCGATCTACGCCGAAGACGACGTGCCCCGCAACCAGCAGCACTTCATCGCTCTCAACGGCGAATTGGCGAAGATCTGGAAGCCCATCATCGAGAAGAAAGATGCCTTGCCCGACGCCGACGATTGGGCCAAGGTGCCGAGCAAGCTCGACAAACTGGAGCGGTAGGCCCCCGTCGCCGTTTACCCTCCGCCCTGCACGGCGACCAGCATCCCGTCTTCTCGCTTGGCGACGCCGGATTTCTCCAGTTCCATCACCAGCCATTGGGCCAGTGCCTCGGGTGTCCATTGGAAAAAGCGGGCGTTGAAGTCGCGATAGAGCCCGATGTGGTCGAGATAGGCGGGAAGGTCGACCAAGCGCATCCGGCGCTTGGCGAGCAGGGCGAAAGTGAGCACCACGCGCAGCGCGTGGCGGGCGATGCGGGTTTCGTCGGCCTCGAAGGCTTCGAGGCGCTTGAAACATCTTTCCAATGCCGCTTGCGGTTCGGCGAAAGGTTTGCCGTGGCCAGGGATCACGGTCTTGACCGGCAGACGGGCGAGCATTTCCAGCGTTGCCCGCGTTGCCTTGAGGCACACCGGGTCGATGGACGGCGGCAGGACGAAACCGAAGCCATGTTCCCACAGGGCGTCACCGGAAATCAAAATGCCTTGGGCGCGTTCAAAAAAAACCAGCGCACCCATGTCGTGCCCGGGCGCCGCGAGGGCAAGCCAATCGAGTTCGCCCCAGGGGTAGTGCTCGCCCGCGCGGAGTGTTTTCGAGTACTCGAAACGCGCCGATTCCTGGCCGGAGTATTCGAGCAACAAGACTTTCTCGTCCCAGGCGCGTAGCGCTTGGGCTTCGCCTTCGGGCACGGCGATGGGGCAGCGGTAGCGTGCCTTTAGGGCGGCGTTGCCGCCCACGTGATCGCTATGCACATGCGTGTTGACGATCAGCGCCAGCGCTTCTTCGCCGAGCGCTGCCGCGACTTTGTCGAGGGTGATGGTCGATTCGCTCACATACCCCGTGTCGATCAACACGTTCCCCTGCGCGCTTTTGAGAAGAATGTTGTTGGCCGACAGCCAGTCGCGTTCGATGACACAAATGCTGCTTGGCAGGGTCGGCAGGAGGTGGCTCATGGTGGGCAATCAGCGCAAATCGCGGAAAAGCGAGACGAGGATTTCGGCGCGCTCTTCGGCCTTGGTGGTCGTTTGTTCGATTTTGATCTTTTCCGGCCCGGCGAGCTGAAAACGCCGGTCTTCTTGCAAACGCCGAATCAGCTTGATCGGGTCGAAAGGCGGTTTGGGCACGAATTGGACCAGAAGTCGCTGCGGCGTGGCATCGATTTTCACCACTCCCAGGGCGCGTCCGGCAAGCCGCAAACGATGGCAAGCGAGCAGGGTGCGCGTGGCTTCGGGGGGCAGGCCGAAACGATCGATCAATTCCTCCTGCATGACGGCGAGTTCGTCTTCGCGTTCGCAGTTGGCAAGGCGTTTGTAGATTACCAGGCGCTCGTGCACATCGCTGCAATAACTCTCGGGCAAGAGCGCGGGCGAGTGGAGCTTGATTTCGGTAGTCACGGCCAAGGGGCCGGTGAGATCGGGTTCCTCGCCCTTGCGCAGCGCCCGCACCGCAGCGGCCAATAGATCGTTGTAGAGCTGAAAGCCCACTTCCTGCATTTCGCCGCTTTGCTGGTCGCCCAGCACTTCGCCGGCACCGCGAATTTCCAAATCGTGCATGGCGAGGTAAAAGCCCGAGCCCAGGTCTTCCATCATTTGTATGGCTTCGAGGCGCTTTTTGGCCTGGGCGCTCAAAGCGTCCTCTGGGGGCGTGAGCAGATAAGCGTAGGCCTGGTGGTGCGAGCGGCCCACCCGCCCGCGCAATTGGTGCAGTTGTGCCAAGCCGAAGCGATCGGCGCGATGGATGAGGATGGTGTTGGCGCTGGGCACGTCGATGCCGGTTTCGATGATGGTGGAGCAAAGGAGCAAGTTGCTGCGCTGCTGGTAGAAGCCGCGCATCACCTGCTCCAGTTCGCGTTCCGGCATCTGTCCGTGGGCCACCGCGATGCGCGCTTCGGGCAGAAGTTCGGCGAGGCGCTCGCGCATGGTTTCAATGCTGTCGATGTCGTTATGCAAGAAGTAGATCTGCCCGCCACGCTTCAGTTCGCGCAGCGCAGCTTCGCGAATGATGCCGGGAGAGTCTTTGGCGACGAAGGTTTTGATGGCGAGGCGCTTTTGCGGGGCTGTGGCGATCACCGAAAAATCCCTCAGGCCTTCGAGGGACATCGCCAAGGTGCGCGGAATCGGGGTGGCGGTGAGGGTGAGCACGTCCACCTCGGCGCGCAACTTCTTGAGCGCTTCTTTCTGACGCACGCCGAAACGATGTTCTTCATCGATGATCACGAGCCCCAGGCGCTTGAACTTCACGTCGGGCTGTATGAGCTTGTGGGTGCCGATCACCAGATCGATCTGCCCTTCGGCCAGGCCTTGCAGCGCCTGCTTCACTTCTTTGGCGCTCTTGAAGCGCGATAGTTCGGCCAGTTTGATCGGCCAGTCGGCCAGCCGGTCGGCAAAGGTCTGATAATGCTGTTCGGCCAAAAGTGTGGTGGGCACCAGCACCGCCACTTGTTTGCCGTCCATCAGCGCCACGAAGGCGGCGCGCAAGGCGACTTCGGTTTTGCCGAAACCGACGTCGCCGCAGACCAGGCGATCCATGGGTTTCCCGGAAGCGAGATCGGCGATCACCGCGCGTATGGCTTCGGCTTGGTCGGGCGTTTCCTCAAAGCCGAAGCCAGCGGCAAAGGCTTCGTAGTCGTGCGCCGCGAGCTTGAAAGCGTGGCCCTGGCGCGCGGCGCGCTGGGCGTAGAGGTGCAAGAGTTCGGCCGCGGTGTCGCGCGCTTGCAGCGCCGCCTTGCGCCGAGCCTTCTCCCATTGGGGTGTTCCCAGTGCGTGCAAAGGCGCAGCATCGGGTGCCACGCCGCTGAAACGCCCGATAAGGTGCAAGTTGGCCACCGGCACATAAAGCTTGGCATCGTTGGCGTAAGCAAGGTGCAAGAACTCGTTGGCGCCGTCCCCCAGGTCGAGGGTGATCAGGCCTTGATATCGCCCCACGCCATGTTGCTGGTGCACCACCGGGTCGCCGATGCGAATCTCCGACAAGTCGCGCAACATCGCATCGACATTGCTGCGCTTGGCGGCCTCGCGCCGGGTCATGCGCCGCGGGCCTTGCGCATACAGCTCGCTTTCGGTGATGAGCAACAGCCCGCTGGCGGGAAGGAAAAAACCTTGCGCCAGCGGCGCGGCGACGAGCGCAAAGGCGGGCGCCTCCTGCTGCGCTTGCGCGAGCGTGTTGCACAGGCTCGGTTTCAAGCCGTACTCGGCAAAAAACTGGGCTATGGTTTCGCGCCGGCCCAGGCTTTCAGCGCATACCCATACCGGTCCGGATTTTGCCGCGAGCAAAGTCTTCAGCGCGCGCAAAGGGTCTTCCGCGCGGCGATCGACGCGCACATCGGGCAGGGCGCGGGCAGCTCCCGCTTCGGTCTGGGCACCGCCGATCAAGAGGCGCGGCCAGGGTTTGAGGGCGCCAAAAAAAGCGTCCGGCGGCAGAAAAAGCTCTGCGGGCGGCAAAAGCGGCCGGCTGCGGTCCCCGCGCAACAAGCGATAGCGGCTGTCGGTGTCGGCCCAAAAGGCCAAGAGGGCTTGGTCGATGTCGCCGTGCTGGGCGAGCAGGGCATCCTCGGGCAAGTAGTCGGCGAGTGTGGCGGTGGTGGCAAAAAACAAGGGCAGGTAATACTCGATGCCGCCGGGTGCCAGACCGTTGGAAACGTCGCGATAAATGGTGCTTTTCGAAGGGTCGCCTTCGAAGGCTTCGCGAAAACGTTGCCGGAACAAGCTGCGGGCGGCCTCGTCGAGCGGGAATTCGCGCGCCGGCAGCAGGCGGATTTCGGCCACCGGGTAAATGGTGCGCTGAGTGTCGACATCGAAAGTGCGCAGGGTTTCGATTTCGTCGTCGAAGAGTTCGATGCGAAAGGGCAGCGCGCTGCCCATGGGGAACAAATCGATCAATCCTCCGCGCACGCTGAATTCACCCGGCGAGACCACTTGCGTCACGTGGGCGTACCCGGCGAGCACCATTTGCGCGCGCAAAGCATCGGCGTCGAGCTTTTCGCCTTGCTTCAACAAAAACGTGTAGGCGGCAAGGTAAGCGGGCGGCGGCAGCCGATACAAGGCCGTGGTAGCGGGCACCACCAGCACCTCGCATTGGCGTTTGAGCAGCGCGTGCAAACCGGCCAGACGCGCGGATACGAGATCCTGATGCGGCGAGAATTGATCGTAGGGCAGGGTCTCCCAATCGGGCAGCAAATTGAGCCGCAGCTCCGGAGCGAACAGGGGGATTTCTGCGGCCAGGCGCTCGGCCTCCTGCGCATCGGCGGCGATCACCACCAACATGCGCTTTT
This sequence comes from uncultured Alcaligenaceae bacterium, assembly GCA_964517465.1. Classification (GTDB taxonomy): domain Bacteria; phylum Pseudomonadota; class Gammaproteobacteria; order Burkholderiales; family Casimicrobiaceae; genus JACPUX01. Next base: position 39,543 of record CAZFEK010000030.1, on the reverse strand, counting down.
CCGCGGCGAGGCGTGTCGCCGCTTGGGCCAGGGCCAGGGCATCGGCCGAACCGGTCAGGGCGGGCAGGCGCAGCTTCTGGCCCGGCGGCGGGAGCTTGGAAAAAAGGGCGGGAAACGACAAGGGTCGGCGATCCAAAAGTTTGGATTATAGCGGCTGCCCTGTCCGTCATCGGCAATGCGCGAAATACCACTGGGCGAGAAATACCGTCTGGCCCGCGCGCGGTATAGGTATTGTGGTCTGGGTGACCTAGCCTTTGCTGTCAGCGGCCTTTTCTTGGTCGAAAATCGTGACCGGCCCTTTCGACTTTCGACAGCGATCCTATGGCGCCGCGCAGAACACCACCCCTTCCCCCGCCCAACCCTGGGTCTGCATCTGCTGGTAAATGCCGCTTTCGGTGGTATAGCGATGGTTGGAATCGTTCTCGCGCCAGCGGCCGTTGTAGAGGCGATACACCGGAATGTTGCCGGCGGTACAGGTGCCACCGGTGGGTGTGGCGATGCGGAACACCAGGCCTTCGTAGAACCAGCCCGGGTCAGTCTTGACCCATTCGCATTCGCCGGCATTGGCGGTGTAGAAATGCGAGTTGGGGCCGACACCCGGCGTGCCGTAGAAGCGGCAGACCGAACTCAGGCCTTCGGCCGTGCTGTCGAGCGGATAGGCATAAAAACTCTGCCCGGTGCGCGACCAGCCGGGGCCGGCGGCGCCTTGGTCGATGCCCTGCGCTTCGGTTTGGCTGGCGGTGATGAAGTAGTGCTGGAGCGTGCTGTTGTAGAACTCCCAGGCCGCAAGGCCCACCACCACGACATCCGCGGGAAACGGTCGCCAGGAGTTGGTGCCATCGCCGAGCTGGCCGTAGTCATTCGAGCCCCAGCACTTGACCCCGCCGTTGTTGGTGAGGGCGCAGGTGCGGGCATATCCGGCTGAAATGGCGGTGACGCCGCTGGCGAGCCCCACCACCTCCACCGGGGGGAGGTGATCTGTTCTGCTGTTGTCGCCGAGCTGGCCGTCTTGATTCCAGCCCCAGCACTTCACGCTGCCTTCGCTGGTGACCGCGCAGGTGTGGGCATACCCGGTGGCGAGGGCGGTGACGCGACTGGCGAGCCCCGCTACGTCGACCGGGGTGTGGCGATCTGTTCTGCTGTCGTCGCCGAGCTGGCCATAATCATTCCAACCCCAGCACTTGATCCCGCCGCCGCTGGTGAGGGCGCAGGTATGATAATCTCCCGCTGCAATGGCGATGACGCCGCTGGCGAGCCCCACCACCTCCACCGGGGTGGAGCGACCCGTCGTGCTATTGTTGCCGAGCTGGCCGTAACTATTCGCGCCCCAGCACGTCACCCCACCGCCACTGGTGAGGGCGCAGGTGTGTTTCCATCCGGCCGTGAGGGCGGTGACGCCGCTGGTAAGCCCGGCAACATCCACCGGGATCGGGCTCTGGGTGCCGCTATTGTCGCCGAGCTGACCGTAGTAGTTCCAGCCCCAGCACTTGACCCCGCCACTGCTGGTCAGGGCGCAGGTGTGGCCATATCCCGCTGCAATGGCGGTGACGCCGCTGGCGAGCCCAGTAACATTCACCGGGGTAAGGCGATGGACGTAGGTGTCGTCGCCGAGTTGGCCGTAATCATTCCTGCCCCAGCACTTGACTCCGCCGCCGCTGATCAGGGCGCAGGTGTGGTCATGCCCCGCGGCGAGGCCGATGACGCCGCTGGTGAGCTCCGCCACCTCCACCGGGGTGAGGCGATAGCCAAAGCTGTTGTCGCCGAGCTGGCCGTATTCATTCTGGCCCCAGCACTTGATCCCGCCGCCGCTGGTGAGGGCGCAGGCGTGGTACCACCCCGCGGCGAGGGCGGTGACGCCGCTCGCGAGCCCTACCACATCCACTGGGGCGCCGCGATACGAGTTGCCGTTGTCGCCAAGTTGCCCGTATTCATTCCAGCCCCAGCACTTCACCCCGCCGCCGCCGGTGAGGGCGCAGGTGTGGGCATATCCCGCAGCAATGGCGACGACGCCGCTGGTGAGTCCAGTAACCTCCCCCGGGGTGAGGCGAGTCGCCGTGCCGTTGTCGCCAAGCTGCCCGTATTGATTCTGGCCCCAGCACTTGACTCCGCCGCCGCTGGTGAGGGCGCAGGTGTGGTACCACCCCGCGGCGAGGGCGGTGACGCCGCTCGCGAGCCCGGCAACGTCCACCGGGGTGAGGTGATCCGTCCAGCTGTTGTCGCCGAGCTGGCCGTATCTGTTCCAGCCCCAGCACTTCACTCCGCCGCCGCTGGTGAGGGCGCAGGTGTGGAGACGTCCCGCCCCAATGGTGGTGACGCCGCTGGCAAGCCCGATCACCTCCACCGGGGTGCGGCGATCCGTCGTGCTATTGTCGCCGAGCTGGCCGTAGCCATTCCAACCCCAGCACTTCACCCCGCCGCTGTTGGTGAGGGCGCAGGTGTGTTCCCATCCCGCCGCAATGGCTGTGATGCCGCTGGCGAGCCCGATCACCTCCACCGGAGTGAGGCGACGCGTGGAGCTGTTGTCGCCAAGCTGGCCCTCGAAATTGCCGCCCCAACATTTCACCCCACCGCCGTTGGTGAGGGCGCAGGTGTGTATCGATCCGGCCGCGAGGGCGGTGACGCCGCTGGTGAGCCCCACCACCTCCACCGGGGTGAGGCGATTTGTCATGCTATTGTCGCCGAGCTGACCGTATCCGTTCGAGCCCCAACACTTCACCCCGCCGGCGCTGGTGAGGGCGCAGGTGTGGTCATGCCCCGCGGCGAGGGCGGTGACGCCGCTGGCGAGCTCCACCACGTCCACTGGGGCGAGGCGAGAGCCAATGCTGTCGTCGCCGAGCTGCCCGTAGTCGTTCCTGCCCCAGCACTTCACTCCGCCACTCTGGGTGAGAGCGCAGGTGTGGTCAGACCCCGCCACCACCTTCTGGATGTTGGCCAAGGGAACGGTCTGCGCGTGGGCGCCAAGGCAGAGCCCTAGCGCAGCGAGCATCACACCCAGTACCAGGGCAGCGATTTTTTGGGGTTTGGGCCCAAGGTTCGGGTAGGCAAGATTCTGGTGCAAGCGCTCGATATTCATACGACTCCCTGAAAAAAAACCAATCGAACTTCAACTCGTCCCCCGGAAGGAAATACGTCTTTCTTCTGTTTTTTCGCGCGGCAATGCCGGAACCCGAACCGTAATGCCCAGACCTGGACCCGGAAGGCAAGTCGCCGAATGTTCCGCTAAGCGATTCTAGCTCGCTGCCCTGGGTTTGGCATCCGATTTTGCGGGCGGGGTGCCCCACGGGGCCGATGCCACGGCGCCTTCCGGCCCGTGCCGAGCGCCAAAACAGAGCTGAACCCGATGCTCAAAACGGTTCACCCGTGCTTGCGAAACCCGCACTACGGCGCCGCGCAAAACACCACCCCTTCCCCCGCCCAACCCTGCGCCTGCATCTGCTGGTAAATGCCGCTGTCGGTGGTATAGCGATGGTTGGAATCGTTCTCGCGCCAGCGGCCGTTGTAGAGGCGATACACCGGAATGTTGCCGGTGGCACAGGTGCCACCCGCGGGTGTGGCGATGCGGAACACCAGGCCTTCGTAGAACCAACCCGGGTCGGTCTTGACCCACTCGCATTCGCCGGCGTGGGCGGTGTAGAAATGTGAATTGGGCCCGATGCCGGGTGTGCCGTAGAAGCGGCAGACCGAACTCAAGCCGGCCACTTCGCTGTCGAGCGGATAGGCATAAAAACTCTGTCCGGTGCGCGACCAGCCGGGGCCGGCGGCGCCTTGGTCTATACCTTGGGCTTCGGTTTGGCTGGCGGTGATGAAATAATGCCGTAGCGTGCTGTTGTAGAACTCCCAGACCGTGAAGCGCAGCGGCAATCCGCCGCCACCGGCTTCGTCGGCGCCGATGTCGTACAAGCCGCTGCGGGGCTGGCGGTCGATGTCTTCGGTCACTTGCGTGAGGGTCTGGCCTTGGTCTATGGCGGGGCTCCCGGAGGGCAAATGCCCATCGGCGCTGACGCTGATGCTGCCGGTACGACTGTGTCCGTCGGCACTCTCCTGGGCTTGCCATTGCGTGAAGCTGCCGCCCTCGGCAAGTGCGCTGCCCGGTCGATTGTCGGCGAAATTGCAGGCGCCGGTTTCGTTGTGGAACCAGTTGTAGTCGGTGCCGGGATTGCCTTGCAGGCCGTAGAGGCCGGAGGCGCTGATTTCGTTGGCCCAGCGCACGCGCACGCAGTCACCGCCGTTTTGGATGACGAGGTTGTTGCGTATGAGCGGGTTCACCGTGGGCGGGCGTCCGGCGATGGGGTCGAAGTCTTGCAAGGTGACGCCGAAATAGATGGCCGCATGCCCGGAGGTGGCGGTGTGCACCAGGGTGTTGTTGGCGACCACCGCATCGCGCGCCGCGTAAAGGCCGATGCCGGCGTAACCGGTGTCGCGTATGACGTTGTTGCGCACGATGCCGCGGATGCTTTCGTAGTATTGGGGATTGAGCACGGTGTCGAAATATTCGGGGCTGGTGTCGTAGCCCACCATGATGCCGCCTTCGCCGGTGCGTTCGATGCGATTGCGCTCGACGATCACGTCGGCCGCCCCGCCCTTGAAATAAAGCCCGTTGGTGGCGATGTCGTGGATGAAGCAATCCTCCACGCGCATGCGGCTGCCGTTGACGTTGTCTATGCCTTCGGCGTTTTTTTCGTCGAGCGGCGTGCCCGCGGGGTAGATGCGCCCGGTGTTGTAGATTTCGCAGCGGCGGATGGTGATGTCATCCGACTTGGGCGTGATCTTGATGGCATCGCGCCCGGTGTCGTGAATTTTGCAGTCTTCGATGATGATGTTCGAAGCGCCGCGGCCCGTGCGATTGTTGCCCGAGTCCCACTCGGTCTGCATGAAAATGCCGTAGAGATTGCCGCCGGTCACCTCCAGGCGCGAGATGCGGCTGCCCGAGGCTTCGGGGTCGATCTGGATGCATACGCCGTTTTCGAGGGCGAGCGGGCATTGAATGATCGCCCATTCGCCGGTGTGGGAGCGCAGCGTCAAGGGCAGGCGCAGGCGCAATTCGGTTTCCGGATAAACGTTGTTGCCGGCCGGCCCGCGCAGGGTGATGGTGTCACCGGCGGTCAGCAAGCCGCGATCGGGGGCCAGCAAATGGCCCACGGTCTTGAAGGGGTTGGCGAGGCTGCCATTGCCGCTCGCGTCGCTGCCGGTGGGGGAGACGAACCATTCCGCCGCGTGACTTGTCCCCGCGATCACGAGCCAGGCCACAAAGCCCGTCAGAATAGAACGCCTGCTTGGCATGTCCGACCTCCACCGCTGCTGGCAATTGACCCGGTCAATCTATACCCGCCCCGCCGATGCGGCAATAGGCTCGGGGGAGGCTTTTTTGCTCGCCTCGCACGGCGCGGGCATAATGACTGGAACAAAGACGCGCCGGCGCAACATCTTCCACTCGACCGGAGATCCAAGCTGTCTCCTTATCTCATGCTGTGCTTACCGCCGCTTTTTTGGGCGGGCAATTGGGTGGTCGGCCGCGCGGTGCACGGTCTGGTGCCACCCATGACGCTGGGCTTCTTGCGCTGGAGCATCGCCGTGCTGGTGCTACTCCCTCTGGCCTGGCCGCATTTGCGCCGAGACCGGGCGCTCCTCTGGGCGAATCGCCGCGTCTTGCTGCTCCTGGGCGTTTTGGGCACGGCCTTGCACAACGCCGTCACCTACCTGGGCCTCAACTTCACCACCGCCATGAACGGGCTGATGCTCAATTCCTTTCTGCCGGTGATGATCGTGGCCATTTCTTGGCTGCTCTATCGCGAACGCCTGCGGACATTGCAATGGCTGGGCATGGTCGTTTCGCTAGCCGGAGTGATCGCCATCATCGCGCGAGGAGATGCCGCGACGCTATTGGCGCTGTCGCTCAATCCGGGCGACCTCATCGTGGTCGGAGGGATGTTGATGTGGGCGCTATACACCATCCTTCTGAAGCTCAAACCGGCGCAATTACACTTGTTGTCCTTTTTGGCCGCCATTGCCGTGGTGGGCGTGCTTTCGATCGCGCCCTTGGCGGCGGTCGAGTGGGCACTGGGTTATGAAACCCGCTACACGGCAGCCACGCTTGCCGCCATGGTGTATGTGGGCGTCTTGCCGACGGTGGCGGGTTACATTCTTTGGAATCGCGGTGTGGCCATGGTGGGGGCCAACGTCGCCGGTCTGTTTACGCATCTCATGCCGGTTTTCGGCGCTTTGCTCTCCTGGCTTTTTTTGGGGGAGCGGCTCCTGCCTTTCCATTTGGCCGGCTTTGCGCTGATTCTTTTGGGGATCGGGCTCTCGACGCACGGCCGCGGACCGCCCGAGGATGGTTGACGCGCGACAAGGCCGCGTTAGACGATAGCGTTATCTTATGAGCAAGAATCCCCAACGGCCCGCCCCATGAACTGGAAAATCCATCGCGCCATGGTAGTGCTGATTGCCTGGAGCGTGGTGTTGTCCGTTCCGGGGGCGGTGGTCGCCGTGTTATGGGCGGACATGGCCGCGGAAACGCGCGAAGTGGTTGCTGCCTATCTCGCCGAGCGCGCCGGCGTGGCGCTGATGGTGGCGGGGGCCGGCCTCGTCGCCGTCACCCTGATCGTGGCGAGCGCCTACCGCGCTTGGGTGGGCGCGTTGCACAAAGCCAAAGAGAAGATTCAAATCATGCTTTCCGTTAACCCGCGTCTGCGCCTTGCCGACGAGGGCAATGCCCAGTTGCGCGCCTTGGCCGAAAGCATCAATGCTCTGGCCGAGCAGCGTGACGCCTTGCAAGCCGACGTCGATCGCCAAGTCGCCGCCGCCAAGGCTTCGGTAGAGGCGGAGCGCAACCGACTGGCCGCGCTGATGTCCGAGCTGGCGCAAAGTGTGGTGGTCTGCAACCTGGGCGGCAACGTGCTGCTCTATAACCAGCGCGCCCGGGCGCAGCTGGAGCACGCTGCGGGCGCAGACGGGCACTTGGGCGCCGCCACGCTGGGTCTGGGTCGCTCGATCTTTGGTTTCATCGAACGCGACCTGGTCGCGCATGCGCTCGATCAGTTGAGACAGCGTCTGGACAAAGGCGAAAAGCGCCCGGTGACCCATCTGGTCACCAGCACCCGCGCCGGGTTGTTGATTCGCGTGCAGGTGGCGCCGGTGTTGGGCGCCGGGGAAGAAGGCGGTTTGCCCAGCATCGACGGCTACGTTTTGCTCTTGGAGAACGTCACCAAAGGTTTTGAAATCGAAGGCCAGCGCGACCAATTGATCAGCGCGCTCACCGAAGGCAGCCGGGCTTCGCTGGGCAACATCCGCGCCGCGGTGGAAACCTTGGTCGATTACCCCGACATTCCTTCGGACCAGCGCGCGCACTTCCTGCGCATCATCCACGACGAAGTTGCGGCGCTCTCCGGCCGCATCAACGAAGCGAACGCCGGCTTGGGGGACGCCATGCGCACCCGCTGGCCCCTGGAGGAGATGCTGGCTGCGGATCTGCTGCAGGCCGCCGCGCGGCGCATCGAAGAACGCACCGGCTTGCCGGTGAAGATCGAAGAACTCGATGAGCATACTTGGGTGAAAGTGGACAGTTTCACCGTGGTGCAGGCCTTTCACTACCTTGCCCAGCGTCTGGGCGACGAATACGAAGTGCGCGAAGTGCGTTTTGCGTTGCGGCGGTCGGGGCGCTTGGTGGAGCTCGATCTCATCTGGTCGGGTGTGGTGATGGGCAGCGAAACCCTGAGCGTGTGGGAAACCGATGCGATGAGCGTGGCAGGGGAGTTCCCGCCCTTGACCCTGCGCGAGGTGGTCGAGCGGCACAATGGCGAGATGTGGTTTCAGCGTAACAAGGCGACGCATCGCACCCTGTTTCGGCTGGTGCTCGCCAGCGCCGAACCGGGGGCGGCAAAGGTGACCGAGGTGCTGCCGGTGATCGAGGCGCGGCCCGCCTATTACGACTTCGACCTCTTCCGTCACCGCGAAGTCTCGCACGAGTTGGAGAACCGCAGCCTCGAAGAACTGACCTTTACCGCCTTCGACACCGAAACCACCGGGCTTGAACCCAGCGCGGGCGACGAGATCATTCAGATCGGCGCGGTGCGCATCCTCAACAACCGCTTGTTGCGGGACGAAGTCTTCGATCAGTTGGTCGACCCCAAGCGGCCGCTCAAGCCCGAGTCGGTCGCGGTGCACGGCATTACTCCGGAAATGTTGCGCGGACAACCCGATATTGCCAAGGTGCTGCCGGCCTTTTACGCCTTCTGTTCCGACACCGTGCTGGTGGCGCACAATGCGGCGTTCGACATGCGCTTCCTGGAGTTGAAGGAAGGGCTGACCGGAATCACCTTTCGTCAACCGCTGCTCGACACTTTGATGCTTTCGGCAGTGGTCAACCCGGGGCAGGATTTGCATCGGCTGGAGTCGATCGCGGAGCGCCTGGGCGTGAATGTGGTCGGGCGGCACACGGCGCTGGGTGACGCGTTTGTGACTGGGGAAGTGCTCCTGCGCCTGATTCCGCTGCTCAAAGCGCAGGGCATAGAAACCTTGGCGCAGGCGCTGGAGGCGTCCAAAAAAACGCAGTTTGCGCAGTTGCGCTATTGACTCGGGGGGCGAAGGTGGAAAGCGAAACGCAAAGCGAAAAAACGGTAACCAGTTTTACTTCCATGCTGAGCCCGGTGAGCTCTGTGATCCGCCGGTCCCCGGTCACCGTGCCCCTGCAGTTCACGGTGCGCGAGGCCTTGAAGGTCATGGACCAGATGCGCATCGGCTCGATCATCGTGGTCGATACTGAAGGGCTGCCCCTGGGCATTTTTACCTTGCAGGATCTTTTGCGCCGCGTGGTGCTGGAAGACGGCGAACTCGATCAGCCCATCGCCTGCGTGATGACTGCGGGCCTCCTTACCCTGAGACCGAGTGCCACCGCCTATCAGGCCGCGCTCACCATGGCGCGGCGCGGCGTGCGGCACCTCTTGGTGGTCGACGCCGCGGGCAAGCTTCTGGGCATCGTCTCACAAAACGATTTGTTCACCCTGCAGCGTACCGGGGTCACCAACCTCAGCGAAGAAATTCGCACCGCGCCCGATGTCGCGGCCTTGCAGGCGGCGGCGCGCGAAATTCGCCGCCTGGCCGGCGCCATGCTGGCCCAGGGCACGGGTGCGGAAACCCTCACCCATTTCGTGTCCACGCTCAACGACGTGCTCACCTCGCGCATTCTGGAAATTGTGCTCGACGAAGTGGAACTGCCCGCAGTGCACTGGTGCTGGATCGCCCTGGGATCGGAAGGGCGGCTGGAGCAGACCTTCAGCACCGACCAGGACAATGGGATCATTTTCGAGACCGAGACAGCGGATGAGGCACCGATTTTGCGCGAGAAATTTCTGCCTTTCGCCCAACGCGTGAACACCCTGCTCGATGCCTGCGGCTTCCCCTTGTGCAAGGGCAAGATCATGGCCAGCAATCCGGAGTGGTGCCTGTCGCTCGAGGAGTGGGAGCGCAAGTTTCATGACTGGATACACCGCCCGGAGCCCGAGGCCTTATTGTCGGCTTCGATCTTTTTTGATTTTCGAGCGCTCTACGGCAATACCGATTTGTCCGACCGCTTGCGCGACTGGCTCTTGCAGCACGCGCCCGCGAACCCGCTGTTTCTGCGCCACATGGGCCAAAACGCCCTGTCGGCTCGCCCGCCTTTGGGGCTCATTCGCGATTTTACTTTCGACGACTCCAAGGATTTTCCGCATACCCTGGAACTGAAGCTCTATGGCGCCCGGCCATTCATCGATGCGGCGCGCATCCTGGCACTGGCCAACCGCGTGGCCGAAACCAGCACCGCGCAGCGTTTGCGGGCCATCGCCGAACAGGCGGTCTGGGGTGAAGATGATCTGGCGGCGACCATCGAGGGTTTCTATTTCATTCAGCTCTTGCGCCTGCGCAATCAGGCGAACCCCGATCCCAAGGTGCACCCCAATCGCATCGACCCCGAGCATTTGAACGAACTGGACCGGCAGATCCTCAAGGAAGCTTTCAAGCAGGGGCGCAAGCTACAGCAGCGCCTGGCGCTCGATTACAAGCTCGATTATTGATCCCGCGTGGGCGCGGGTTCGCCCGCGAAAAGGCGCCCATGTCACGCTTGGCCGTTCATCGCGGCCAAGGCCGCTCCTAAAAAAGCCTGACGCGTTGGTGGGTAGGAGCGGGCTCGCCCGCGAAGAGGCGCTCCCTGCCACGCTTGGCCGTGCATCGCGGCCAAGGCCTCAATGCAGCCGGTTCTCCAGCGCGTACCCCACCCCCGGCACTGTGCGCACGGTGACGGGCGTGCCTTCGAGCTTGCGCCTGAGGCGGTGGATACATACTTCCACGGCGTTGATCGAGGTGTCGGCCGCATAATCGTAGCTGTTCTCTAACAGCAGTTCCTTGCGCACTGGGCGCCCAAAATTTTTCCACATGACTTCGACCATGCCGGTCTCGCGTGCGGAAAGAGTAATGGGTTGGCCGTGGCACAGCAGGCGGCGGGTCTGGGTGTCGAAGCGAGCCGGGCCGGGCGCGGGTTCGTCGAGGGCGTCAGCCGCTCGGCGCAGGAGTGCTTGGACCCGGGCGCGCAACTCGGCGAGGCTAAATGGTTTGCAGACGAAATCGTCGGCGCCGAGGTCGAGGCCTTTGACGCGCGAATCGAGCGTGCTGTTGGCTGAGAGGATGATCACCGGCACCGAACGGCTGCGTCCGCGCAAGCGCTGCAAAACCTGGAACCCATCGAGTGCCGGCAACCCCAGATCGAGAATGACCAGATCGAAATCTTGATTTTGCAGTGCAGCGTCGGCGGCGCTGCCACAGGCCGCCAAATCGACCGCAAATCCTTGTCCTTGAAAGGCGATGCACAGGGCCTCGCCAATTGAAGGATCGTCTTCCGCAACGAGTATGCGCATCCCCCAAACCTCCAGTGGGCGTGCCCTGCTTCCCCGCGAGGCAACGCTTATTGCACTGCACAACCCGGCGGTGTTTGCCCCGCCCTTGGGCGCCGCAAGCTTGGCAGCATCGGGCGATTTTGGCAAGTGGCCGAACGTGGTTCTCGATTTGTAAGTTTTCTGTAAGCCCCACCGGGGTAGCATTGCCGCGGCAAGTTGTGCCCTTGGGAATCCGTGAGGGGAGGATCGAGGGCCTGGGTCGCCTCGTCATGGTTGTCACGAAGGAGGAGTCATGCAGTTAACCGAGAAACACAAGGAGTATTGGAGCAAGAACCTCAACATCACCGCGGTGTTGTTATTCATCTGGTTCTTCGTCACGTTCGTCATCGGCTGGTTCGCGCGCGAACTGGCAAACGTCACTATCCTGGGGTTCCCGCTACCCTTCTATATGGGGGCTCAAGGAGCCTTGGCGATTTACGTCATCATCATCTGGGTGTACGCTCGTTACATGAACAAGCTCGACATCGAGTGTGGCGTGCATGAGGGGGAGGAATAACATGGCCACCGCACAAAAAACCTTTCAGCAGCAGCTGACCAAGTATTACAGCTTCTACACCGGTGGTTTCGTCGCCTTCGTTATCGTCCTGGCCATCGCTGAGTCCATGGGGGTGACGCCCAAGGTACTGGGTTATGCCTTCTTGGTGGCAACCATCGGCTTGTACGCCGGCATCGGCGTGATGAGCCGCACTGCGGACGTGTCCGAGTATTACGTCGCGGGTCGCAAAGTGCCGGCCTTCTTCAACGGCATGGCCACGGGCGCGGACTGGATGAGTGCCGCCTCTTTCATCGGCATGGCGGGTACGCTCTACGCCACGGGCTATAGCGGTCTCGCTTTCGTCATGGGTTGGACCGGCGGCTACTGTCTGGTGGCACTGTTCTTGGCGCCTTACCTCAGAAAGTTCGGGCAGTTCACCATTCCCGACTTTTTGGGCGCGCGCTTTGGCGGTCACATTCCCCGGACCATCGGGGTGATTTCCGCCATCATTTGTTCCTTCACTTACGTGATCGCGCAAATCTACGGCGTGGGCATCATCACCTCGCGGTTTACCGGGCTTGATTTCGGCATCGGGGTGTATGTGGGCCTGGCCGGTATCCTGGTCTGCTCTTTCCTCGGCGGTATGCGGGCGGTAACCTGGACCCAGGTGGCGCAGTACATCATCCTGATCGTTGCTTACATGATTCCGCCTGTCTGGCTGGCTGTTAAGCAGACCGGCGTGCCCGTGCCGCAACTGGTTTATGGCTACCAACTCCAGAAAGTGACCGAGCGCGAGAAGGTGCTCAATGACGCTGCGCAACCCGCGGGTGCCAAAGAAGCCGAAGTGCGCAAGATCTTCAAGGACAAGGCGGCTGCCGCCGATGCCGCGCTGAAGGACCCCGCCAAGGCCTATGCCGACGGCAAGGCCGCAGCGGAGAAGAAGGTTGCGGACCTCAAGGCCAACAACGGTGCGCCGGACGACATCAAGAAAGCGGAAGAAGCGCTAACCAAGTATCCGAAGGACGTTGACGCCGCCAAAGCGCAATGGACCAAAGAAAAAGGACTGGCAGCGCGCGCCAATCCGATATCGGCGCACGCTGAAGCGTTTGCGGGCAAAGATGACGCTGCTCGCGACAAATCGCGCCGCAACTTCCTGGCGCTGATCTTGTGCCTGATGGTCGGTACCGCAGCCCTGCCGCACATCCTGATGCGCTATTACACCACGCCCAGCGTGAAAGAGGCGCGTGTTTCGGTGTTCTGGTCCTTGTTCTTCATCTTCTTGCTTTATTTCACGGCGCCGGCTCTGGCCGTTTTGGTGAAGTACGAGGTGTACCACAACGTGGTGGGCGGCTCTTTTGCAGCCTTGCCAGGTTGGGTTTCAAATTGGGCTAAGGTCGATCCAACGCTGATGAACATCAGCGACTGGAACGGCGACGGTATCATCCAGCTTGCGGAAATCGTCATCGGCGGCGACTTGATCGTGTTGGCTACACCGGAGATTGCCGGTTTGCCCTACGTGATCTCGGGCCTGGTGGCGGCGGGTGGTTTGGCAGCGGCGCTCTCCACCGCTGACGGTCTGCTGCTGACCATCGCCAACGCCCTGTCGCACGACGTGTACTACAAGATGATCGACCCGCACGCCCCGACCACCCGTCGTCTGGCCATCGCCAAGACCCTGCTGCTGATCGTGGCAGTGATTGCGGCTTACGTCACCTCGTTGAAACCTGGGAACATTCTGTTCCTGGTGGGTGCGGCCTTCTCCCTGGCGGCATCGGCCTTCTTCCCATCGCTAGTCTGCGGGGTGTTCTGGAAGCGTGCCAACAAGCTGGGCGCCATTCTGGGCATGTCGGCGGGTCTGGGGGTTTGTATCTTGTACATGGTCAGAACCTACCCGTTCTTCGGTGGCGTTTCGGCCAATGAGTGGTTTGGTATCGGCGCCATTTCCGCCGGTATCTTCGGTATTCCCGCCGGCTTCATCGGCGTGATCATCGGCACGCTGATTTCGGCACCGCCCTCGAAAGAGGTGCAGGAGCTCGTCGACCACGTGCGTTACCCGAACCTGGAAGGCGATATCAATACGCAAGGAACCTAAGTTCCGTTTCACTAGTAGTCGAATTGAGGCCCGGGCAACCGGGCCTTTTTTTATTTATGTGGGAGGCGCAAGCAAAGGCGCAGGCGCTTGCGTTGCGCAGGACCGAGTTCAGGGGAGGAGCTGACGGCCTGCCGGACAGTGATAGACCGCGAGCTTGAGCGCCCTTCGGCTGATAGCCGAGGGGCGCGGCGCACGACGCGCGGCGGCTAGACCCTCAGGTCTTTGACCAGATGTTCGAGGTCTGGCCGATTGGCTTCGCGGATCACGCGGCGGCAATTGATCGGGTCGATGCGGTGCAAGTGCATGATGACTTCCTGCACCTTGTTCGCTTCGCCCAAAGCGTAATGTGCCATGCCGGCCGAATACCAAAGGTGACCATTGGTTGGCTGGAGTAGGCAGGCCTCCTGGATTGCCTCCAGCGCCTCGCGGTGACGCCCAAGCTTGGCGCACGCATGCCCCAGGCCATACCAGGCGCGATCGAGTTTCTTATTCCTCGCCACGGCCACCCTGAAAGCTTCGATGGCCTCCGCCTGCTCGCCGTTTTGGTCCAGCAGATAGCCCAAGTTGTAAAACATGTCGGCATCTTTGGGCGCCAGCCTGGTGGCTTGGCGAAGGTGTTCGATCGCGGCGGGCAGATGCTTGTTCTTGGCGTGAAGAAAGCCAATGCAGGCGTGGGCTCGGGCAAAGTCGGGGCGGACGGCCAGCGCCCGCTTGTACTCGGCCATGGCCTTGTCCGGCTGCCGCATTTTCTCGAAGAAATAGGCGCGCAGGAAATACTGCCAGTGGATCAGATTCACAAAATTTGCCTTGCCGGCACAAGCCGGTGTCAAGGTTAGATTATCCGGTTTCGCGCCTTGTCGGACAAGCTTAAGCTGGACAAAAGGTCGGGATTTTTTCGCCGCTTGCCGGTATCATCGCGCTTGGATTCGTCTTATGCCTACCGGTCATGGAACACCCCGTCCTTTTTATTTGGAGCGCGCTGCGCGCGCTGACTGAAGTCGTTGGCTACACCTTTATTGGCCAGGGGGTGCTCGCACTTTTCGCGGGCGCGAATCGGGATCGGAACTTTGTTTACCAGCTCTTGAAGATCATCACTAATCCCATCGTCAAGGTGGTGCGTTTTATCACCCCGAAGTTCGTTGCCGACCAGCACATTCCCTTGGTGGCGTTTTTTATCGTCTTTTGGTTGTGGGTGGCGGTGGGCGTTCTGAAACACCAATATTGCTTGCAGCACAGTCTAGCCTGTTACCCGCAGCAATAGCGCCGGCTCAGGGTTTTTGCCAGCGCAAGGCTAGGGCGCGACTGGCCGCCGTGTAGACTGATTCCTTTTCGCCCGCGCCGGCCACGGCCACTTCCAGATCCTTGATGCGTCCGTCCTTGAGGCCGTAGATCCAGCCATGGACCACCAGCTCTTGGCCGCGTGACCAGGCATCGGTGACGATGGTGGTGTTGACGACATTGCGCACCTGGGCGATGACATTGAGTTCGCATAGGCAATCCCAGCGCGCCTCGTCGTTGGGCAGCGCCGCCAGCAGCCCGGCGTAGTGGTCGCGCACATCCTGGATGTGCCGCAGCCAGTTGTCGATCAGGCCCAATTGCTGACCTTCCAGCGCCGCGCGGACCCCGCCGCAGCCATAATGCCCGCAGACGATGAGATGCCGGGTTTTTAGCACGTCGACGGCATATTGCATCACCGAGAGGCAGTTGAAATCGGTATGCACCACGACATTGGCGACATTGCGATGCACGAAAACTTCTCCCGGCTGCAAGCCGGTGATTTGGTTGGCGGGCACGCGGCTATCGGAGCAGCCGATCCAGAGATAAGCCGGCGCCTGCAGTTGCGCGAGGCGCGAGAAGAACTGGGGATCGTCTTGGCCAACTTGCGCCGCCCAGCGCCGGTTGTTCTCGAACAAGGCCTTGAGGTGCCGCATTTTAGGCTTTCAGGCTGTCCAGCGAGTCACCCCGCCTTGGAAGGGCGGGGCGTTCTTGCCGGGAGTTATCGTGGGGCCGGCGGTCCCGGGTCGAAATTTCGTCTCGCCCGCCCCGCCACGACGGGCGGGGGGTGCGATCGACCCGAGCTCAGTTGGCGCAATGGTGGTTGCGGCCATAGTGGTCGTCGAAGCGAACGATGTCGTCTTCGCCCAGGTATTCGCCGCTTTGCACCTCGATCATGATCAGCGGCACGATGCCTGGGTTGGCCAGGCGGTGTTTGTGGCCCGCCGGGATGAAGGTCGATTCGTTGACCCGCACGAGTTTGCGCTCCTCGTCATGCACCACCTCAGCGGTGCCGGACACCACGATCCAGTGTTCGCTGCGGTGATGGTGCATTTGCAAGGAGAGCGCATGTCCGGGCTTGACTTCGATGCGCTTGATCTTGAAGTGGGGCCCCTCCTGCAGCACCGTGTAGCTGCCCCAAGGGCGGCTCACCGTCCGGTGCTCGCGGTAGGCAACATGTGCTCTGGCCTTGAGTTCGCCGACCACCTCCTTGACGCGCTGCAGATGGGCGCGGTGGGCAACCAGCACGGCATCTGCCGTGTCCACCACCACCAAATCCTCCACGCCGACCGCCGCGATGACCCGGCCGTCGCTTTGCACATAAGTGTTACGCGAGGCAATGTGCACCGCCTCGCCGCACGCGCGGTTTCCGGCGCCGTCGGCAGGAATGAAGTCCGCTACCGCTTCCCAGGAACCGATGTCGCTCCAATCGAAATCGCCCGGCACCACGGCAACATTGGGAGCGCGTTCCATCAGCGCGTAGTCGATCGAAATGTCGGGCAGGGCGCCAAATTGTTTCGCGTCGAATTCGACCATGCCCTTGGTGTCGGCCGTGGCGCCGTCGATGAGGGTTCGCGCGGCATCGAGCACTTCCGGGGCGTGCGCTGCGAAAGCGGCGAGCGCATCGCGCACGGTGAAGCAAAACATGCCCGAGTTCCACAGATAGCCCCCCCGCGCCAGGTACTCCTGCGCCTTATCGAGTGTGGGCTTTTCTGCGAAACGCCTCACTGACCGGCCACCCGAGTCGTCGAGCGGCGCGCCGCATTCGATATAACCAAAGCCCGTTTCCGGACGCGTCGGCGGAATGCCAAAGGTCACCAGATGCCCCTGCAGCGCGAGCTGGGCCGCGTGTGCCACGGATCGGCCAAAAGCGGCGTGGTCGCGGATCAAGTGGTCTGCCGGGAGTACGACCAGAACGGTTTCCGGTGCGAACTGCCGCGCCGCCCAAAGGGCTGCCAGGGCGACCGCCGGAGCCGTGTTCCGCCCGAATGGTTCCAGGAGGTAGGTGCTGCTGGGCAAATCCGCGGTCACCGAGCCATATTCATCGCGCGTGCGAAAGAAATAGTCGCGATTGGTAACGGTAACCAATCCTTTGATTCCAGGCAGGGTCAGCGCCCGAGCCAGCGTTTTGGCCAGGAGCGATTGCCCATCCGGCAAGGGCATGAAGGGTTTGGGCGAGGCCTCGCGCGAAACCGGCCAGAGCCGGGTACCGGCGCCGCCGGAGAGAATGATCGGTAGCAGTTCCATGTGTGTTGCCCGAGAACTAACCCGGCTATTTTAGCGCAAGGCGGCGCCAAAACCGGGCTGCCGGCGGGGATTGGAGGTTCGGGGCGGGCATAGTGCCTCAGGGCGCCGAAAGCGGCGATCGATCCTTAATGAATCGACACCCCTTAGATGTTCTCGCGCGGTGTCGCTCTGGGCAAGACGAAGGTATAGCGGCGCGCGGCGAGCACAGCCTGCAGCCGGTTGCGCACGCGCAACTGGCGATATATCGCGCCGAGGTGATTCTTGACCGTGCCTTCGGTCAGACCCAGTTGCGCGCATATGGTTTGCGTGTCATGCCCTTGGGTCAAGAGGGAGAGCACTTCGATTTGACGCGGGGTGAGCAACGGGCCTGGGGCTGGCGCCGAGTCGAAAGCAGGGGGAAGCAGATTCGCTCCCGATGCGCCGGGCGGCAGGAAAAATCCGCCGGCGAACACGGCGCGCAAGGCGCGTTGGATTTCGTCCGCTGGCAGGTCCTTCCAGATCACGCCCCGGGCACCGCGGGCCAACCAATGGCGAGCCGTTTCGGCGGTCAGCGGCTCGCAAACGATGAGCGCGGGCAGGGTGGGGAAACGACGCGAGAGCAGACTCAAAAAAGCATAGTCGTCCTGTGCGGCTACCCGCGCGTCGACCAGACAGGCAGCGATGTCGCGATCGCATTCGAGCTGGGCCAAGGCTTCGCCCATGCGTCTGGCCGGCAGCACGCGAAGGCGCTCACCGGCCGCGAAGTGCCATCGGTCGAGGCGGGAGCTGATTTGGCTGTCCGGGTCGATGCCAAGTATCTTCATCGTGGTCTTTCCCAATCGATGCGCCGAATTCGTTCAGACGATAAGGTTGGTCCCGAATCAGCGGAATGGGCGTTTTCTGCAATTCGATTGCAAAAAAATGCGTCGCTTCTGGCAAATCCAGGCCGCAGGCTGCTGCAGTAGAATCTGTCCCCGGCCGCTGCGCCGGTTGAACCAAGTGCTTTGGCCGCGCAACTCATGGCCGCCTAAAACCTGAGGGAGTTTTCATGAATTCGAAAAAATCAAGCGTTGCAACGCTTCTGAGCCTTGCCTTTCTAACCCTTTCCAGCCTCGGGCACGCGGCATCGCGGATCGAAATGCCGGCTACGATCGGGGTGGCCAACTACGACGTCGACGGGTTCATCAGCATTTCCGGCGAGGCCCGCAATACCAGCTCCGGCTGGGTATGCGCGCCACGTATCGACGTCGAACTGCTCGATGCGGCTGGCAAGCCGCTCAGCGTGCAGTCGGTCTTTACGGCGGCCAAGAAGGATGCCGGGTTGGACGAAGGCGACGGCACCTACGCCGAGCGCATTTTTGTGCCGCCGGGCGAAGTGGCGGTGTTCACTTATTGGCGGGATCGAAGCAAGCTCAAAGGCGCCAAACCGGCGAATCACCGCGTCAAGGTCACCGCGGGCGAGTGCCCGGCGGTGCGCACTTCGATGCAGGTTGCGGACATCAAGGCGAGTCACGATGCCGACGGATTCTATCGGGTGCGCGGCGTGATCAAGAACGTGGGCGCCGGCGCTTGCCGTTCGCCGCGAGCGATCCTGGGCCTCTATCGCGCCGACGGCAAGATCGTCAAGTCGCACGAAGAGACACCCGATGCCTTGTTTCAGAAGATACTGAAACCGGGCCAGACCGTCCCCTTCGAGTATCGGACCCTGGATGACACGAAGACCATCGCCAAGAGCCAAGTCTGGGGGGACTGCAACTTCCCGGACTGATGAGCTTCGGGCGGCGCAGTGACTGGACCGCCCAGCAGCGTTTCGTAAAGATGGCTCGCCCTATCGGTTTCGGGGGATCTGCCGGGATAGGTTCCCGCTGGTCGCTCGCAGAGGACATCACCGGGGCTTCCCCCTGGGCCGCCTGAGGGTTTGTTCGCTGTTTTCCAAACGCAAGCCGGTCCCCTTGGGCACCGGCTCTAACGGCCTAGGAGAGGCATGAAGGTCCTATTCAGTTTGCTGACCCATTTAGGGTTATCTGGCGTGGCGATGTTCTTCCTCCTCGCCATCGTCGCCGGCGCGACGTCCCGGGTGGGAGCGGCCAGTATGGGGCCCGTGCTCCTGGGTATCGCCATCGGGGACTTGCTGATCTGCGGCTTGGCTCTTTGGTTGTTCTGCCGGCGGGTCGCCGCGCTCGGCGCTTCCGTATGGCCCTGGAGCATCGTCGCAGGAGTGCTGTTATTGCTCTTGCTCGCCATCATGGGTTTCGTCACCTTGGTGGTGACCAATCGCTGAGGGCGGCAGTCCGGGGTTTTCGGAAGCCCGGAGCAGACTCGTCTGCGCGACGGTTGGCGGTTTCCATCACCGCGCCGAGAACTTATACTGGAAAAAGGAGCGCGGGCCAGTTCGGGGATTCGCCCGGGTTCTTCGCGCTCTGTTTTTTCAGGAGGGCTGCCATGACTAGGGTTTGTGAGCTGACGTTTGACCGCGGGCGCCTGAAGGAGGAGATCAGGGCAACCTACGCGCGGGTTGCCCTAGCGCCCGAAGGCGATTTTCATTTTCATCGCGGGCCGGAATTTGCGGCTTCGCGGCTCGGTTATGACCGGGAGGAGTTGGCCGAGCTTCCCGATTTTGTGACGGCGCCGTTTGCCGGGGTGGGCAATCCACTCAGCGTGCGACCCTTGCCGCAAGGTGCGAGGGTGATCGATCTTGGCTCGGGCGGCGGTATGGATTGCCTGCTGGCCGGGCGGCGGGTTGGCGGCACAGGCGAGGTGATTGGGTTTGACATGACCGATGCTATGTTGGAAAAAGCCCGGGCCGGCGCCGCAGCCATGGGCATGAGCCAGGTGCGATTCGAACCGGCGGACATTGCCCGGTTACCGCTCCCGGATGCGACGGTAGATGTCGTCATCTCCAACGGAGTCATCAACCTCAGCCCGGACAAGGCAGGGATCTTTCAGGAGATCTATCGCGTTTTGCGACCGGGGGGCGTGCTGCAGTTCGCCGACATCGTCATTGAGGCGAAGCTTTCGGAGACCGCCCTCAACGACATCGAACTTTGGGTTGGCTGAATCGCCGGTGCTCTGCAGTCTGCAGGCTACCTCGAGACAATGGCCGACGCCGGCTTTCGACAGGGCAAGGTCTTGACGCAGTACGAGACCTTCTTGGGCACGAGCAAAGAAGAAACCGCGCGCAAGTACGGCGTTCGCGGTGCCAACTTCATCGCCTTCAAGAACTGACTGGTTTTCCCGGCCGGTTGCTGGAAGTCGGCGCCGGCCGGTTTTCCGGTTCGATCTTGAGGACCGGTCGTTCCGCCGGGGGTGAATACCATTCCGCCGGTGCGCGGCGCTGAAGTGGTCCCGTCGGGCGGGTTCGCTGAGGCTTCTCTCGGGTTGTTTAATAATCAAAAGAATATTAGAATAACACTGCGCCGCGCCCTGTCGGCGATTCTCTGCGAACCTTCCGAAAGTGAACCGTCATGGCTAAGAACTTGCTCATCCTCAACGACGCACCCTACGGCAACGAACGTGCTTACAACGCGCTGCGCCTTGCCGGCGCCTTGGCCGCAAAAGAAGGCCAGGAAGTGCGGGTGTTTCTGATGGCCGATGCCGTGGCCTGCGCCAAGGCGGGCCAGAGAGTGCCGGAAGGTTATTACAACCTGCAATTGATGCTGGGGAAGGTGCTCAGGCAAGGGGAAGTGGCGCTGTGCGGCACTTGCATGGACGCCAGAGGTTTTGCGGAAGCCGATTTGGTTCCGGGCGCGCGCCGTTCCACTCTGGCTGAGCTTGCCGCATGGACGGCGGAAGCCGACAAAGTCCTGGTATTCTGAAAACCATGCCCGAACCAATCTACCTCGACTACAACGCCACGACGCCGCTGGCACCCGAAGCGGCCGAGGCGATGCTGCCTTGGCTCACCCGGCACTTCGGCAATCCCTCTTCGGCACACGCGTATGGCAAGCCGGCGGCCGAGGCGGTGCGAGAGGCGCGCGGCCATGTGGCGGCGTTGATCGGCGCGACGGCCGAGGAAGTCGTATTTACCAGCTGCGCCACCGAAGCCAACAACCTGGCGCTGCTGGGTGTGGCGCGCGCGGCGCCAGCGGGCAAACGGCATTTGATCGTCAGTGCCGTTGAACATCCGGCGGTGCTGGCGCCGGCGCGGTTTCTGGAATCGCAGGGC
Source organism: uncultured Alcaligenaceae bacterium (assembly GCA_964517465.1). Classification (GTDB taxonomy): domain Bacteria; phylum Pseudomonadota; class Gammaproteobacteria; order Burkholderiales; family Casimicrobiaceae; genus JACPUX01. The sequence goes on along the minus strand of CAZFEK010000030.1, from coordinate 18,385 downwards.
TGGCGCTTGACGGTGCTGCCGGTCGATCCGGGGGGGCGTGTGGACCCTGAAGCTGTCGCGCACGCCCTTGGGCCCGACACGGCGCTGGTGTCGATCATGCACGCCAACAACGAAATCGGCTCGGTGTCGCCCATCGCCGCAATCGCGCGGCGGGTTCATGCGCGCGGCGCGCTCGTGCATACCGATGCGGCCCAGTCGGCCGGAAAGCTCGCGCTCGATGTGGATGTGCTGGGTGTCGATTTGCTCACCCTGGCGGGCCACAAGTTTTATGCGCCCAAGGGGATAGGCGCTTTGTACGTGCGCCGGGGCACGCCGGTTCAGGCGATCCTGCACGGTGCCGACCAGGAGCGCGGGCTGCGGCCCGGCACCGAAAACGTGCCCGCCATCGTCGCTCTGGGGGCAGCAGCGCGGCTTGCGCGCGAGCGCTTGCCGGAGGTGACGGAGCACCTGCGCATCCGGCGGGATCGCTTGCACGCGGCACTGCGTGAGAACATTCCCGGTCTGATTCTGAACGGCCATCCCCAGGAGCGCCTGCCCAACACGCTGCACTTGTCCTTCCCAAGCGTGGCCGCGCGGGCATTGCTCCAAGCGGTGGAGGGACAAATCGCCGCCTCCTTGGGTTCGGCTTGCCATTCCGGATCGGCTGCCCCGAGTGGTGTGATGGCGGCGATTGGCGCCGATGCCACCCGCGCCGCGGGGGCGCTGCGCTTGTCCGTGGGCTACCCGACCACGCTCGAAGAAATCGATCGCGCCGCCGCAGCGCTCATCGAAGCTTGGCGGGTTCTGGCCAAAACCTAGCCGTCACGTGGCACCCCCCCGGGTGGCTGCGACCGTCGGGGCGCCATGGAGCCTCGTTCATCGAGTGTGCCGCGCGCATTGACCGGGCGCAGCGGCGCAGGCCCCGCGGCAACCGGGCTTGCCGCCGCGGGCTCGGGGCGCGTACCATCCCGCCAATTTCTTTCACTTACTCAAAGCGGTGACCGCCAAGACTACGAATTCCGCCACCCGCAGCCGCCAAGCCGCGGCCGATGAGGAGTTGGCGCGCTTCTGCAAAGCGTTGGGACATCCCGCGCGTGTGCGTATACTGCGCTTTCTCGTTGGGCAGGATAGTTGCTACTTTGGCAATCTCTCGGAAGTGGTGCCGCTTTCTCCTTCGACGGTGTCGCAGCATCTGGCGGTCCTCCAGGCAGCCGGACTGATCCGGGGCAGCGTGGACGCAACGCGAGGCAACTACTGCGTCGATCCCGCGGGGTTGGCGAAGCTGCGGCAACTCTTCGGCAAGCTCCTGCCCGACCCTTGACCGTCGGCGAGCTGGTGGACTATATTCGTAATTCGACGAATAACGAATGGAGTGCTCCCATGCCCCACGCACCGACTTTTCGCCTCGGCGTTCCATCCGATCGTGAGGCCGTCTGCGGGCTGCTTGAACATGCCGGGCTACCCGCCTCAGACCTCGAAGCCAGCGGCGTTTTGTTGCTGCTCGCGGAGGAGGGCGGCGCCCTACTGGGATGTGTGGGGATCGAAGCACGGGGGCAATTCGCCCTCATTCGCTCCCTCGCAGTGGCGCAGGCCGCACGCGGAAATGGCTTGGGGCGAACCATGGCGCGCCGCGCGGAAGATTTCGCCCGAGCCGGTGGCGTGGCGACGCTTTATCTGCTGACCACCACGGCGGAGCACTTCTGGTCGCGACTGGGCTACGCCCGCGTGGCGCGCGCCGAGGTGCCCGCAGAAGTCCAAGCGAGTGCCGAATTTGCGGCGCTGTGCCCGCAGAGCGCCGTGTGCATGAGGCTCGATCTCGGCGCGACGAAGGCCGAGCGCGAGCAAGCGGCCGATGCAAGCAAACAGCCCATCGATCCGGCCCAAGTCGCCCAGACCGCAGAAAGGCACTTTGCCTCCGGCCTGTATTGCGCCGAGAGCGTGGCCTTGGCTTTGGCGGAAGCCTTGGGCGACAAAGCGGACAGCTTGCCGCGGGCGGCAACCGCCTTTTGCAGCGGCATGGCGCGCACCCGCGGTACTTGCGGCGCGCTCACGGGCGCGGTGCTGGGGGTCGGTCTGGCACTCGGCCGCAAGGCAGCGGGCCAAACCGTCGCGCCGGCCTATGGCGCCACCCAGGCCGTGATCGCGGCCTTCGAAGGTCGTTTCGGGAGCCAGAACTGCCCCGCGCTGCTCGACGGCTGCGATCTCAATACGCCCGAGGGGCAGACTCTGTTCAAGGAGCGCGGCTTCACCGAACGCTGCCGCGCCTTCACGGCCTTTGCCGCACAAGCGGCAGCGCGTGAAATCGCCGCCGCAAGATCGGCCAATCCCGCCGCGGCGGGCGCACCGCTCGCGCCGGCAGGCTAGAGCGCGCTTTTCACCCAGCCGACAAGATCGCGCGCCGTCATGGCGCCACTCTTGCGCGCTATTTCTTGGCCGCCGCGGTAGAGCACCAGGGTGGGGATGTTGCGGATGTGCGCCTTCATGCTCACCCGGGGCGAGGCGTCGGTGTCCACTTTGGCGAACCGAACGGCGCTCATCTCTTTTGCAGCGGCCTCGAATTGCGGCGCCATCATGCGGCAAGGACCGCACCAATCCGCCCAATAGTCCACCAACACCGGCATCTCCGTGCCCTCGACATAGCGATCGAAAGACTGCTCATCGAGGGCAATGGGGTGCTCCGGCAGCAGCGGCTGGCCGCACTCGCCGCAGCGCGGGTCTTCAGCGGCGCGTTCGGCGGGGAGGCGATTTTTGGTAAGGCAGTGCGGACACACGATTTGCATCATGGCCTCCGTTCTAGCAGCCGGGCTTGAGCCCAAACTTCCGCAGCACGATCTCCAAGGGGCACCAGCAGGAGAAAGCGCTTTGCAGGAGATTGGCGCCGACGAAAGCGGTGAGCGCCAACCACCATTGGCTCGCGAAAATGGGGCTGCCGGGAGAGCCCAGCGCGAGTGACAGCAGGATGACGAGGCCTGCGAAAAGACGAACGACTTGCCATGAGTTCATGAAGCGACTCCTTCAGTTTCAGGGGGAGAAAGCGGCGTCGTTTCCGGCGCCCGGTAAGCGAGGTAATACAACAGCGGTATGACCACCAGGGTGAGCAAGGTGGAGACGAGTATGCCGAAGATCAAGGACACCGCCAGGCCGTTGAAAATCGGGTCATCGAGGATAAAAAAAGCGCCCATCATCGCCGCCAGCGCGGTGAGCACGATAGGTTGCGCGCGGGTGGCCGCCGAGTTGATCACGGCCGCCTCCAAGGGAACGCCCGCCGCGGTTTGCAGGCGGATGAAATCGACCAGCAGAATCGAATTTCTCACGATGATGCCAGCCAGCGCGATCATGCCGATCATGCTGGTGGCGGTGAACTGCGCGCCCAGCAGCGCGTGGCCGGGCATCACGCCAATGATGGTGAGCGGAATCGGCGCCATGATGATGAGCGGCGTGAGATACGAGCCGAACTGCGCCACCACCAGCAGGTAGATCAGCACCAGGCCCACGGCATAAGCGGCACCCATGTCGCGAAAGGTCTCGTAGGTGATCTGCCACTCGCCGTCCCACTTCAGGGCGTAACCGCGATAGGGGTCCTCGGGCGGGCTGATGAAGTGCTCCTTGATCCGTCCGCCATCGGGCGCGACGATTTCGGCAAGCTTGGCGCGCATGCCGAACATGCCATAGAGCGGGCTGTCGATGCGACCGGCCATGTCACCCACCACGTAGTTCACCGGCAGCAGGTCTTTGTGATAGATCGGTTGTTCCCGCAGGCTGTCGCTCACGGTGACCAGTTCGCGTATGGGTATGAGCTGCCCGGCTTGCCCGCGCACGCGCAGAGCGAGCAGCGTTGCCAATTCGCCGTGGCGCTCGGCCGGCAGTTGAATCAGCGTGGGCACCGGATACTTGCTGCCGTCGCGCAGGTAGGCCGCAGCTTCTCCGGAAAGCCCGGTGCGTAGTGTCGCGACGATGGCCTGCTGGGGCACGCCCAGAGCGGCGGCTTTCTTTCGATCGATCAGCAAGAGTTGGCGTGCTGCGGCCGCAATGCTGCTGTCGTCGACATCGACTACACCCGCGCTATCCTTGAAGCGTGCGCGCACGGCATGGGCCACTTGACGGCGACCGTCGGCGCCCGGGCCGTAGATTTCGGCGACAATGGGCGCGAGCACGGGCGGACCGGGCGGTACTTCAACCACTTTGAGCTTGGCGTCAAAGCGCATCGCAATGGCTTGCAACTCGGGGCGCAGGCGGGTGGCAATGGCATGGCTTTGCTCTTTGCGTTGGCTTTTGGGCACGAGGTTGACCTGCAGGTCGCCCACTTCGCCACCGGCGCGCAAATAGTATTGCCGCACCAGGCCGTTGAAATTGATCGGCGAGGAGGTTCCCGCGTAGGCCTGGTAATTGACGACCTCCGGCTGTTTGGCCAGATGGTCGCCCAGCTCCTGCAACACCGCCGCGGTCTGCTCCAGCGGCGTGCCCGCGGGCATGTCCACCACGACTTGAAATTCGGACTTGTTGTCGAAGGGCAGCATTTTCAGCACCACCCAACCCACGCTCGGCAGCGCCAGTGAAATTGCGATGGCGCCGGCGACGCCCAGCCAGAGCCAGCCGCGCCGCCGTCCGCTTCCAGGTGTTGCCAACAGGGGGTTAAAGAGCCGCTCGAACAGCGGCTGGAGGTGCGCGCCCAGCCCTTTGCTCGTTTGGTCGGCGCCGGGGGCGTGTTTCAACCACAAGCGCGCCAGCCACGGGGTGAGCACGAAGGCGATGGCAAGCGACAACAACATGCCCATGCTGGCGTTGATCGGAATAGGCGCCATGTAGGGGCCCATCAAACCGCTCACGAAAGCCATCGGCAGAAGCGCGGCGATCACCGTGAAGGTGGCGAGGATGGTCGGCCCGCCGACTTCATCGACGGCGCGGGGGATGATGCGCAGCAGGTCGGGCGCGCTGGGGCTGATCGCCTCAAATCCAGCGGCCCTCTGATCCCGTTCGGCGTCCTGCGCCAACACATCCATCGCCAGGTGGCGATGGATGTTCTCAACGACCACGATGGCGTCGTCGACCAAGATGCCGATGGAGAAGATCAGTGCGAAGAGCGACACGCGGTTCAGGGTGAAGCCCCAGGCCCAGGAGGCGAAAAGTGTCACGGTGAGGGTGAGGATCACCGCCGTGCCGACGATGGCGGCCTCGCGCCGGCCCAGGGCGATGAACACCAAAGCGACCACGGAAGCGGTGGCGAAGAGCAGCTTCTGGATGAGCTGCTTGGCTTTGTCGTTGGCGCTTGCGCCATAGTTGCGCGTTGGCGTGACCTCGACATCGGCCGGAATGATCGTATTGCGCAGGCTTTCGACCCGGCGTAGCACCGCGTTGGCTACGTCGATCGCGTTTTCGCCGGGCTTCTTGGTGATGGCCAGGGTCACCGCCGGGAATTGTCCGCCTTGGGCTCCGGCCACACCGTGCCAAACATAACGCTCGGCCGGGGGCGGGCCATCGCGCACGGTGGCGACTTCTTTGAGAAACACCGGGCGCTTTTGATGAACACCGACGATCAACTCTGCGGCATCGCGCGCATCTTCCAGAAAAGGCCCGGCTTCGAGTTGAATGCGCAAATTGCCGCGCAACAAATCACCCAGCGGGGCGCCATAGTTGGCGCCTTGCAGGGCGCGGGTGAGGTCGGCCACGGTGACGCCGTGAGCGGCAAGCCGGGCCGGGTCGATTTCGATCATCACAGCACGCCCGGGACCGCCGATGGTGGTGACTTCGCGCGTGCCGGGCACGCGCTTCAATTCCACTTCCATGCTGTGGGCCACGCGCTCCAGGTCGAGAGCCGAACTCGTCCCGTCCTTGGCGAAAAGCGTCAGCGTGACGATGGGCACGTCGTCGATGCCCTTGGGCTTGATGATGGGTTCGCGCACGCCCAGGCCCTGGGGCAGCCAGTCGGTGTTGGCGCGTATGGTGTCGTGAAGGCGCACCAGTGCCTCGGTGCGCGGCACGCCCACCTTGAACTGCACCGTGACCACGGCCAAGCCCGGGCGGGACACCGACATCACGTGCTCGATGCCCTGGATTTGCGCGAGCACCTGCTCGGCGGGGGTGGCCACCATCTGTTCGACATCCTTTACCCCGGCGCCGGGGAAGGGGATCAGCACGTTGGCCATGGTGACGTTGATTTGCGGCTCTTCCTCCCGCGGCGTCACCAGCACGGCGAAAACACCCAGCAGCAGCGCCACCAGCGCCAGGAGCGGGGTGAGATGCGCGCTCTGGAAAGTACGCGCGATGCGCCCGGACAGGCCTAAGGCAACGCTCGATTCGCTCATGGTTTTGCCAAAGCGGCGTCGGGCAGAATGCGTTCGCCTTCAGACAACCCGGACAACACTTCTACCGTTGCACCTTCGCTGCGGCCAAGGCGCACTTGGCGCAGCTTCGCCTTGCCATCGGCGCCCAGCACGTAAACCCCGCGCAGTTCGGCGCGCTGGATCACGGCTTTCCTCGGCACCAAAAGGCGCGATTCCTGATCGCCGCCCCCCTCGAACCAGGCGCGGGCGAACATTCCTGGTACCGCGCCCGCCAAATCCGGCGGCAGATCGAGACGCAACTCCTGGGTGTGGGTGGCAGCATCCACGGTGGGCAAAAGCTGCATGCGTTTGGGGATTGCCCGGGCGACGCCAGCGCCCGGTATTTCGACCTGAACTTTGCTGTTGGGCACGAGGCGTCTCGCGAGGGTTTGCGGCACTGGCACGGCCACACGCAGGGCGGCCGGGTCATAAATCTGTACCAGCGCGCGGCCCGGCAGGGCCATATCACCCAGTACCACCGGCACCTGGGCGACGATACCCGAGTAGGGTGCTCGCACGCGATAGAAAGCGGACTGCGTTTTGGCGATGCCGGCGCTGGCGAGGTGCGCTTGCGCCGCGGCTTGCGCGGTTTTGTAATCGGCCTCGGCGCGGTCCAGCGCGGCGCGGCTGATGAAGCGCTGCTCATGGAGTTCCCGCTGACGCGCGAACTCGCGCGAAGCCGCTTCTAATGTGGCCTTGGCCGCCGCCACCTGCGCGTTGGCTGCGGCCGCGTTTTGTTCCGCCGCTTGGGCGTCGAGGCGTAGCAACACCTGGCCCGCCTTGACGGCATCGCCCTCCTTCACGTCGATCGCCACCACCGCCCCTGCGACTTGAGCCGCCACCGTGGTCTGGCGCACCGCTTCGACCACACCTTCCTGCGCACTGGCGCCGGCGCCGCCCGAGCGAACCACCGCCACGACACCTGGCGCCTGCGCCCAGGTCAGAGCAGGCGCGAGCGCCAGCGCGACCGCCCATTTTTGCACTCCAATCCAAGACATCTCGATTCCTGCTTGCTAAGACCGTCGATGCGATATAGTATTTAACTAATTACGCAAATAGTCAAGTATAAATTTTGTGATGTGAGCCGGTGATTTGATGGCCAGTGCGGATCAGGAAAGGGCATAATGACGAAGGCAGCAAACCCGGTACCGGAATTGAGAAACCTACCCCCCGAGGCGATGAAAGAAGTCGCCGCCTATTTTCAGGCGCTGTCCGAGCCCACACGTTTGCAAATACTGAGCCTGCTGTGCGCAGGCGAACGCAATGTCGGCGAGCTGGCTGAACTGACCGGGTTCACCGCCGCAAACATCTCACGCCATCTCGCGGTGCTCGCGCGTCAGGGCGTGGTGGCGCGGGAAGCGCGCGGTACGGCGGTGTATTACCGGATCGGCGACGAATCGGTGCTGGCGCTATGTGATTTGGTTTGCGGAAACATTGCGCGCAAACTCGAAGGCGCTGCGCAGGAGCAGAGAGTGTTTCGACGTGCCGCTTCGCGCTCCGGATCCGGCGCAAACCGAGGCAAGGCTTGAGGTGCCATTGGCGGCGGGCGGATCACCTGGGAGAAACGAGCCCTGTCCTTGCGGCAGCGGAAAGCGTTACAAGCAGTGCTGCGGACGAGTGGGGCACGCGCCGAGCTTGCGCGATCAAGCCCTGGAAGCGCATCGCGCCGGTAGGCTCAACGAGGCGGAAGCACGTTACCGCGAGGTTTTGCGCTCCGTTTCCGAAGACCTCGATGCAAGGCACATGCTCGGCGTGGTCCTGATGCAGCGCCTGCGCTACCGCGATGCCCTGGCGGAACTTTACGCCGTGGCACAAGAATCTGCATGGGCCGTTCCCGAAATTCGACACAATCTCGGACTCTGCCTCGGGCACTTGCTGGGTGCCGAGGCCCAAGAGAGGCTCCCGCACTTGTTGGCCGAATTCTCAGCCTGGGAAAGTCGACCAGGGGGGGCGCTGCCGTTCCGCGAGCCTCTCGTCAGCATCGTTCTTCCGTCTTACAACCATGCGCGTTTTGTCGAGGCCGCACTCGAGTCGATCGAGGCGCAGCGCTATCGCAACTTTGAGTTGATCGTAATCGATGATGGTTCTAGCGATGATTCACCCCGGATCATCGAGTCCAAGCTCAAGTCCACAAACTACGCCTATCGCTTCTTCGCCCGGGATAATCGAGGTGCTCCAGCGACGCTCAACGAAGGGGCGGCGCTTGCGCGTGGTGACTTCTTGGCATTTCTCAACTCCGACGACGCCTACAGCCCGGACCGCTTGGAGCGCTTGGTCGCCGAAATCGCGGCCACCGGAAAAGAGTGGGGTTTTTCGGAGGTCGATTTCATCGGCGAAGAGGGTCAGCACGACCGTCGCGCCAGGGATCTCGCCGGCGTGTACCAGGGGCATCTGCAGCGCCTGCTTGGGAATTTCCCCAACAGCATTTCCTTGCTAGCATCCAACCTCGCCATTTCCACCGGCAATTTGTTCGTGCGCCGGCGCTTGTTCGAGGCCTTGGGCGGCTTTCAGGACTTTCGCTATAACCACGACTGGGACTTCTGCTTGCGGGCCTCGGCGATCGCCGAGCCGGTGATCGTCCGGCGTGCGCTTTATCGCTACCGCGTGCATGGGGCAAACACCATTGCCGAGTCAAAGCTGGCGACCAAGGCGGAGGCGGATATCATCCTTTCCTCGGCGTTGAAGACGATAGGACATGCAAAGAATGGAGAAGCGAATCCCCTGTCGGCGTGGGCTTCCGAGAACCAAGCGATTTGGCAGAAAGTCACCCTAGAAAACGGACAGGGAGAGCTTTTTCCACCTGAAGCGCTGGATCGACTTGCACGGAAATGGCTCCCGGGGACTGCCGGCCCCTAGGGGAAACCGGCATGGTGCGCACCTCGCCGGAGTGTGATAATTACATTCTTGGCCAATAGCGCCGCGTGCGCGGCGTTCGGGGATGGCATGCTGGAACCCAAACTCTTTCAGGAATTGATGGCCGCGGTGGGCTCGCAGGGGCTTTTGACCGAAGCGGAGGATTTGCGCCCTTATGAATGCGATGGCCTTTCGGCTTATCGCCAGACGCCTCGGGCGGTGGTGCTCCCCGAGGATGAGGCGCAAGTGATCGCCGTGCTCAAAGCCTGCCGCCTCGCCAAGGTGCCGGTGGTGCCGCGCGGCGCGGGCACGGGGCTGTCCGGCGGCGCCCTGCCGCATGCCGACGGGGTGGTGTTGTCGCTGACGCGCTTTACCCGCATCCTGAACATCGACCCCCTGGCCGGTACCGCGGTGGTGCAACCGGGCGTGCGCAATCTCGCCATTTCCGAAGCGGTGGCGCCTTATGGACTTTATTACGCCCCCGATCCATCGAGCCAGATTGCCTGCACCATCGGCGGCAATGTCGCCGAGAATTCGGGCGGCGTGCATTGCCTCAAATACGGCCTCACCGTACACAACATCCGCCGGGTGCGCGGCGTGTTGATGAACGGGGACATCATCGAAGTGGGCAACGAAGCGCTCGATGCGCCGGGCTATGATCTTCTCGCCGCGCTCAATGGCTCCGAAGGCTTGTTGGCGGTGATCACCGAAATCACTGTCAAGCTCACGCCGAAGCCGCAGCTCGCGCAATGTGTGCTCGCCGCTTTCGACGACGTGGTGAAGGCAGGCACGGCGGTGAGCAACATCATCGCCGCGGGCATCATTCCCGCGGGGCTGGAGATGATGGACCAAATGGCCACCCGCGCGGTGGAAGATTTCGTGCATGCGGGTTATCCGCTCGATGCCGCCTCGATTCTGCTGTGCGAATCCGATGGCACGCCCGAGGAAGTGGCCGAAGAGATCGAGCGCGTCACCCAGGTGCTCGAAGCCTCGGGGGCCAGCGAAATTCGCGTCTCGCGCGACGAAGCCGAACGCCTCAAGTTCTGGGCCGGGCGCAAGGCGGCCTTTCCGGCGGTGGGGCGCATCACGCCCGACTATTACTGCATGGACGGCACCATTCCGCGGCATACACTGCCCGAAGTGCTGGCAGGCATCGAGGCGCTTTCCAAGGAATATGGCCTGCGCTGCGCCAATGTTTTTCACGCCGGCGATGGCAATCTGCATCCCTTGATCATGTTCGACGCCAATGTGCCCGGTGAGCTGGAGCGCGCCGAGGCCTTCGGGGGCAAAATTCTCGAACTGTGCGTGCACATGGGCGGCACCATCACCGGCGAGCACGGCGTGGGCATCGAAAAAATCAATCAGATGTGCGTGCAGTTCAGCCCCGAGGAACTGGCGGCTTTTCATGCCCTGCGCGATGCCTTCGACCCTTACGAGCTTTTGAATCCGGGCAAGGCCATTCCCACCTTGCGCCGCTGTGCCGAATTCGGCGCCCTGCACGTCCACCACAATGAAACCCGCTTTCCCGAATTGCCGAGGTTCTAAATGAGCACCCGTCAACGCGCGTCTTCCCAGGCCGTCGAGCGCGTTTGCGCGGCGCTCCTACCGCTGCTGGGCGAGCGCCTGGAGCGGCGCCGCGCGGTCTGCGAACAACACGGCCACGGCGAAGGCCTGCGCGACCTGATGCCGCCCGACGCGGTGGCTTTCCCAGAGTGCAACGAAGAGGTGGCGGCCATTGTCGCCGCTTGTCGCGCAGAAGACGTACCGGTCATCGCTTTCGGCACCGGCACCTCGCTCGAAGGTCATGTGCAGGCGCTTTATGGCGGCATTTGCATCGACCTGATGCGCCTGAATCGCGTGCTCGAAGTGAATGCCGAGGACCTCGACTGCCGCGTGCAGGCAGGCGTCACCCGCGAGCAGCTCAACCGCGAAATCCGCGCCACCGGGCTGTTCTTTCCCATCGATCCGGGGGCGGACGCGAGCTTGGGCGGCATGGCGGCGACGCGCGCGTCGGGCACCAATGCCGTGCGTTACGGCACCATGCGCGAGAACGTGCTGGGCCTCACCGTGGTCACCCCCGAGGGGCGCATCGTGCACACCGGGGGGCGGGCCAAGAAGTCCGCCGCGGGCTACGATCTCACCCGGCTCTACATCGGTTCCGAAGGCACCCTGGGTATCATCACCGAACTGAGGCTCAAGCTCTATGGCGTTCCCGAGGCCATTTCCTCGGCGGTGTGCCAGTTCCCCGATCTCTCGTCGGCAGTGAATACTGTCATCGCGGCCATGCAAGTCGGTATTCCGGTGGCGCGCATCGAAATTCTCGACGATCGGCAGATGGATGCCTGCATTCGCTATTCCAAGCTCGACGAATTCCGACCCGCGCCCACGCTCTTCTTCGAATTCCACGGCAGCGCCAACAGCGTGGCCGAGCAGGCGGAGCAAATGAAAGAGGTGAGCGACGAACACGGGGGCAGCGCCTATCGCTGGGCGGTGCAGCCCGAGGAGCGCTCGCGTCTGTGGAAGGCGCGGCACAACGCCTACTATGCCTCGATGGCCATGGCGCCAGGCAAGGAAGGCTTTTCCACCGACGCCTGCGTGCCGATTTCGCGCCTGGCCGAGTGCCTGCTCGAAACCAAGGCCGAAGCCGAGGGCACGGGATTGCATCACAGCATCGTGGGGCACGTGGGTGACGGCAATTTCCATTTACTCATCGCTTACGACCCCGCTTCGCCCAAGGAGCGCGCCGTGGCCGATGATCTGGCGCGCTCGGTGGCCCTGCGCGCCATACGCCTGGGCGGCACCTGCACCGGCGAACATGGCGTGGGTCTGCACAAGCTCGAATTCCTGCGCGCCGAGCACGGTGAGGCGCTGGCGCTGATGCGCGCGGTCAAGCAGGCGCTCGATCCTTCGAACATCATGAACCCGGGCAAGACCATCCCCGAGCCTGACCCCGCGCGAGCGAGCTGACACCATGGATCATCTGCTCAAGGAATGGCGCGAGCGCATTGCCGCGGCGCAGGCGGCGGGAACGCCGCTGCAACTGCGCGGCGGCGGCAGCAAGGATTTCTACGGCCAGGCGCCGCGGGGCGAGATCTTCGACACCCGCGCCTATCGCGGCATCGTCGCCTACGCGCCCACCGAACTCGTCATCACCGCGCGCTGCGGCACGCCGCTGGCTGAAATCGAGGCGGCGATGCGCGAGGCGGGGCAAATGCTCGCCTTCGAGCCGCCACATTTCGGCACCGCGGCCACCCTGGGCGGCGCCATCGCCGCCGGGCTTTCCGGCCCGCGCCGGCCTTATGCCGGAGCGGTGCGCGATTTCGTGCTCGGGGTGCGTCTGATCGACGGCAAGGGCACGCTGCTTCGTTTTGGCGGGCAAGTGATGAAAAACGTCGCCGGTTTCGATGTCTCGCGCGTTCTCGCGGGTTCCTTGGGCACCTTGGGGCTCATCGCCGAAGTCTCGCTCAAGGCGGCGCCTTTGCCGGCGGCGGAGACAACGCTGGTTTTCGAATGCGACGCCCACGCCGCGCTCGACCTCCTGGCACGCTGGGCGGCGCAGCCCCTGCCGATCAGCGCCACGGCGCACGTGGACGGCCGGCTCTGCGTGCGCATGAGCGGCGCTTTCGCGGCGGTGCGTGCCGCCAAGCAGAAACTGGGCGGCCAGGAAGTCGAGGACGCGGCCGGGTATTGGGCCAGCCTGCGCGAGCAAAGCCACGCCTTCTTCGCCGCCGAGGGAGAGGTGTGGCGCTTGGGCGTGAAGCCCACGGCAGTATTCACCGATTTGGGCGCGCCGCAGTTGATCGAATGGGGCGGAGCGCAGCGTTGGCTGCGGTTCGAAGAGAGCCCCGACCCCGTGCTGTTGCGCGACTGGGCCAAGGCGCAGGGCGGGCATGCCACGATGTTCCGGAGCGGGCGCAAAGACCGCGGCGTCTTTCAGCCGCTGTCGCCCGTGCTCCTGGAACTGCACCGGCGGCTCAAGCGTGCCTTCGATCCGGCCGGAATCCTCAACCCCGGCCGCATGTACGCGGAATTCTGAGCGACCGCCCCGATCATGCAGACCCAACTCGCCGAATTCATCCGCAACACCCCAGAGGGGCGCGAGGCCGAGAGCATACTGCGCGCCTGCATGCATTGCGGCTTCTGCCTTGCCACCTGCCCGACCTACCAGCTGCTGGGCGACGAGCGCGACAGCCCGCGCGGGCGCATCTATCTCATGAAGCAGGTGCTGGAAGGGCAGGCGGTGAGCGCGCGCACCCAACTGCATCTGGACCGCTGCCTCACCTGCCGCAGTTGCGAATCGACTTGCCCCTCCGGCGTGCGCTACGGCCGGCTGGTGGACATCGGCCGCGAAGTGGTGGAGCAGAAGGTGAAGCGCAAGCTCGGGTCCCGGCTGTTTCGCGGGCTGCTGCGGCGCTTTTTGCTGTCGCCCGGGCTTTTCGCTTTCTTCCTCGGCTTGGGGCGGACTTTCCGGCCCCTGCTGCCGGCCGGGCTCAAGCAGACCGTGCCGCCCAAGGTGGCCCCCGGCGCCTGGCCAACCCGGCCGCAGGCGCGGCGCATGCTGTTGCTCGAAGGCTGTGTGCAGCCCGCCTTGGCGCCGTCGATCAACGCCGCCGCTGCGCGGGTGCTCGACCGGGCGGGCATCAGCCTGGTCCGGGTGCGTGATGCGGGCTGTTGCGGCGCGGTGAGCCAACACCTGGGCGCTCCCCAGGCGGCGCTGGAACAGATTCGCCGCAACATCGACGCCTGGTGGCCCGAGCTCGAAGCGGGGGCCGAAGCGATCGTCATCACCGCCAGTGGTTGCGGGGCCATGGTCAAGGACTACGGACAGATCCTCGCCCACGACGCCGCCTACGCCGAAAAAGCGGCACGCGTGGCCGACGCGGCGCGTGACGTCTCGGAAGTGGTGGCGGACTGCTGGCCCAAGCTCAAGCCCCTGCTGGACAAGCGTCGCCCGCCGGTGGAGACGCTCGCCTTTCACGCGCCCTGCACCCTCCAGCATGGTCTCAAGCTCAAGGGCGGCGTGGAGCGACTGCTCGCCGACCTCGGCGTGCGCCTGGCACCCGTGGCCGATCCGCATTTGTGCTGTGGTTCAGCCGGAACCTACTCCATCCTGCAACCCGAACTGTCGCAGCGCCTCAAAGCCAACAAGCTCGCGGCCCTGCAAGCGGGCCGCCCGCAAATCATCCTCACCGCCAACATCGGTTGCCTCACCCACTTGCAAAGCGGTACGGAGCTGCCGGTGCGGCATTGGATAGAGTTCGTCGACCAGGCCTTGGGATAAAGCCAATCGTTCCAGAAGTCGAAGCGGGCGTCTCTGGGTTGGGTCATGGCTGAGCGTCCGGCTCGACTTGTCCGTCGATGCGCACGGTGGTTCCCAGTTGAATACTCGCGGCCGCACCGACCGGAATTTTCGTGGGATCACTCAGAAGCGCCAAGCTCGATCCCGGGCCTGCGTAACGAGTACCTTTAGCGCCTGCGACGGGTCCACACGCCCCTCCCGTTCGGCAGGGAGATAGTACGCGCGGTAGGCGGCGGCGAAGCCCGACTCATCGCCGGCGAAAACGTGGCCGCCGAGGTTCGCAATCAGCAGGGTTTGGAGCACCGACCCGGCCAGGCTCGATCCCCATGCCTTCAACAGCGCATCGGCGATCGGTGTGGCTGCGGTGAAGTTGCGCGCACTGAGTGCGCGAAACAGATCCAGCCATTGCGCCAGAGCCGGGTTTTGCGCAAGACACTTTCCGTTGGCGGCAAGATGGTTCCAGATCGCCGCAAGTTCCTCGGGATGGAGGTAGGTCACCAGGCGGCGGGCAAGGCGGTTAAGGGAAAAGACCTGCGACTTCTCCGCTGCCTTGCAGTCATGGCTGTCGTAGAGCGTGGCGAGCTCCTGCCAGACCTCGACCAGAAGCTCCGTTTGTTTGCCGTGAATGAGATGATCGCGGATTGCACGGGCATGGGCGGCCAACTCGCCATCTTCAAAATTGGCCCCTTGCGGTCGAGCGCTTCGAATCGATGGGTGGGACTTCAGACCAAGGCCTTCCAGCAGGGGAACTCCACCCATTCCGATGCTCAACAGATGGATGGCGTTGGTGTCCGTAAATCGAAAGCGGGGTGCTTCCAAATCGACGAAGGGATAGAAGTCGGAATTCATGGGAACGGGTACTTCCCGCATGAGCGGTGACCAGACCGATCGATTGCCCAGGTAACGCTCTTGGAAGTCAGCAAATTCATGAATGCCGATGCGTTCGAGAATCTCCTTCACCGCGGCTTGCTTCAAGTTTTCGGCGCTAAGCTGCGGCATACGCCCCTGGGCGCGGGCGACGATCAGCAGATTGGAGTTGTCTGTGGCATAGATGGAGTAATCGGAAAACACCGAGTCCAGCGCCTGAGTGATGGATGCAACGATGGGGACACCCGTCTCATAGAGCTGGATCCATTGCACGAAGAACCCCTCATCGGTCAGATATCGAACGACGTGTCGATAAAACTCCGCCGAGAAAAGCGATGCCACCCCGGAGACCCAGGGATTGGAGGGTTCGGAGATGATGAGGTCGTACTTCGCCCCGCGGCCGGAAAAGAATGCGCGTGCGTCATCGATGTGAATTCGGCTGCGAGGGTCGCGAAAGGCGCGGGGAATGATGGTTTCGTAGCCGAAGCGCGCCGAGTCGACCATGGCCTGCTCGATTTCGATGGTATCGATTTGGGCGACCTGGGAGAAGGCAAGTACGCTGTGCGTCGTCATGCCCGAACCCAAACCGATTGCGGCAACCTTTTTGGTCTGCGGTGCCAGCATCATGGGCAAAACCCCTGCCAACACCTGCGTTGCCTCGTCGGGTGCCGCCGGGGCATCGGGCAGCATGTTGATGGAAGCATCAGGCTTGCCATTGGTGGAAATGACCACCAGGCCGCTCGGGTTGCGAACCAGGCCGATGGACGCTGTTTTGCCGTCCTGCCAGCGCAGCACTTCCACCTTTTGATCGAGTGCCGGCTTGCCGTAGCGATACACCCCGCCGCCCATGCGGCGGGGATCCAAATGCGCTCCGATGAGGCAAACCAGCCAAGTGATGCAAAAAGCTGCGGTCCAGCCAGAACGACGCCATAAACCGCCGGCGACGAGCCCCGTGCTGATGAGGTATGCGCCCAGTGCGCCATCGAGGGCCGTTCCGAAAAGCAGCAGTCCTTTGAGTCCGACGGCGGGCAGCACCAGATGCACCGCCGCGAGCACGCCGAGGATGGAGCCCAAGGTGTTGGCCGCATAAACCTGGCCTATGGCGCGCTCGCCTTTGCCTCCGCGCATCAGAATCAAAGTGAGAAGCGGCAGCGTCATGCCGGCGCAAAAACTTGCCGGTAGCATGACCAGCAAGGCAATACCATGGCTCAGGAGCGAGAAATAGGCATAGCCGGTTTCGGTCCGGGCAATGCCGGACATCACGCTGCCCATGAGATCGAAAGTCCAGTTGTAGAGCGGCAGAGTCAACACCGCCAGCGCGCCCATCGCGAGCTGCACCAGGCCGAGAAAACGTCGCGGGTCAGCGATCGTGTCGATGCGGCGCTTGATCCAAAGACCGCCCAGCGCAAGTCCGAGAATGAAGGCGGCCAGCATCAGTTCAAATGCGTGTGTCGAGGAACCCAGCACCATGCTGAGCATGCGTATCCAGGCAATCTCGTAAAAAAATGAAGCCGCCCCGGTGATCGCAGCAGCCCAAAGCACATATGAGGTTGCTGAATGATCGGCGCAAGCCTTTGGCGCAACCGGCGCATAGGAGCCGGTCTCGCGTTTGGCCAGACCGTAGACGGCGATCGCCAACGCGATGTTGATGATGCCCGCAGTCAGCGAGGCGCCCGGAAGGCCGACTTTGGGTATGAGCCAGAACCCCGAGAGCAACACGCCGGCTACTGCGCCGATGCTATTGGCAAAGTACAGCAAGGCGACCATGGCCCCGGCTTCCTGGGGGCGCGTGCGGATCAAACCGCCGGTCAGCAAAGGAAAGGTGGCGCCCAGCAACAAGGACTGGGGCAGGATGAGAAGCGTGGCGAAGACGAGTTTCGCGGTTCCTGCAGCGAGCCCAGGGTCCAGGCCGGGCAACACCTGATCCAGAAGCAGGCCGGAGGCGAACTGAAAGACGCCATGAAAACTGAGCGCGAAAACCCCGACCACGCCTTCCACCAAAGCGTAGCCGAAAAGCAGATTCGAAATCCGTGAAGTGAAGCGAGCGGCGGCCCAGGCACCAATCGCCATGCCGCCCATAAAAATCGCCAGCACCAAGGTTTGGGCATAGGCCGCATGGCCGAGGATCAGTTTGAGGTAGTGGCTCCAGACGGATTCGTAGATCAAACCTGCAGCGCCCGACAAGGCGAATATCGTTGCATAAACGCGAAACACACCAACCTCCTCCGCAACGTGGCGGCCTGATTCTTCTGCGTGACCCGACGCACTTCTGTCAGCGTAGGCGGATGGTAACCCATAGGGCGCAGGGGCGCGAAAGAAGCGCCTCGCGCCCCAAATGCTGCCCGTCGCGATGTTCTCTCGTGTAAAATCTCGGCAGCCCGCAACACCCCCTGGAGCTTCCCTTGTTGATCGCAGCCCTCGATCTCGAAGGCGTGCTCGTGCCCGAGATCTGGATCGAATTCTCGAAGCGCACCGGCATCCCCGAGCTTTCCCGCACCACCCGCGACGAACCCGATTACGACAAGCTGATGCGCGGGCGTTTGGCCATCCTGGAAAAAAACCGCCTGGGACTGCCAGATATCCAGGAAGTCATCGGCGCCATGGCGCCCCTGCCCGGCGCGCGGGAATTCCTCGACTGGTTGCGCGAGCGTTTCCAGGTGGTCATTCTGTCCGATACCTTCTACGAATTCGGCATGCCCTTGATGCGCCACTTGGGTTACCCCACGCTGCTATGCCACAAGCTCGAAGTCGACGACCACGGTGTGGTGCGCGACTACACCCTGCGCCAGCGCGAAGCCAAGCGCGAATCGGTGCGTGCTTTCAAGGCGCTCAACTTCAAGGTGATTGCCGCGGGCGACTCCTACAACGACACCGCCATGCTGGCCGAAGCCCAGGCGGGCATATTGTTCCGTCCGCCGCAGAATGTGATCGACGAATTCCCGCAGTTTCCCGTTACCCGCAGCTACGAGGAACTGGGGGCCGCTTTTCTGGCCGCGGCGGCGCGTATCTGACGGGCATGGCGACGGCCACGTCGAAGCATGAACGTCGCCGTGCCCGTCCCCCCACC
>CAZFEK010000029.1:0-54709 GCA_964517465.1 uncultured Alcaligenaceae bacterium | reverse complement strand
TCGGGGTTCTCGGGGCAGAGTTCCACTTGCTGGCCGCGGCGCTTCAAGCGCTTGACCGTGACTTCCTCGCCCAGGCGAGCCACCACGATCTGCCCGGAGCGCGCTTCACTCGTGCGATGCACGGCCAGGAGATCGCCGTCGAGTATGCCGGCTTCGCGCATGCTGGCTCCGCGCACACGCAAGAGATAATCGGCCCGAGGCTTAAAAAGTGCGGGGTCGAGTTGGTAATGGCGCTCGATGTGCTGCTCGGCGAGTATGGGCTGCCCCGCCGCTACGCGCCCCACCAGCGGCAGGCCGCCTCCGCCGGTGAGACGAATGCCGCGCGAGGCGCCGGGCAACATTTCGATGACGCCCTTTTTTTCCAGGGCCCGCAAATGATCCTCGGCCGAACTCACGGCGCTGAAACCCAGCGCCCGCGCCAGCTCCGCGCGGGTGGGCGGCATGCCGGCGGTTTCGATGTGTTGCCGGATCCAGGCGAGGATTTGGGCTTGGCGAGGCGTGAGGGAGGACATGGGTGCGGAGAATCTGGTTTAAAAGCCGTCTTGGCGGCGACGGGCGTTCGCGCCATGGCCTACCACCCCTTCACCAAACGCCTTCGCGGCCAAGGCCGCTCCGACGCAACCGATTCGCGATCTCATACCTCCGCCCCTTCGGCGAGCAGCGACCAATGCGTATGCACGATTCGCCAGGCCTCGTCGATCTGGCGATACACCTCGGTGCAATGCCAGCGCAAGCATTGGGGGCCGGTGTAGGCCATATAATTGAAACTCAACACCGCCAAATCGCCCATGACTTGAACCAAAGGCGAGGAGATTTCATCGCGATCGACTTTGATCCGACCCCGCAGGCTTTCGTAATACGCGGCGAGCGCCGGCAGGCCTTCGATGCGTTGCGCTAAAAAAGGATCGAAGTAAGTGACATCGGGCGCGCAGATTTCCAAAAAGCCGGAAGGATCGCCCGTACCCCAGCGTTGGAGCGCGCCGCGTTCGAGTTCCAGCAGCGTGGCGTTCAGAGAAACCCTGGTCGTGCTCATGATGCCCTCCTATGACACCCGCGCCGCCAGCACATGGAGCGGCATGACGACCGCGCGCTTCGTCTGCGGCGCACCCCAGAGCGGCAGGAGCGCACGCTCGGCGGCGGCGAGAAAATCGGGGCCGAGATCCGCCACGCAGCGGCGCATGGCCGACCAGGTCTGCACATAGGCAAACCACTGCGGAAAATTCCACGACACCCGAATCTCGAAAGCCGGCGCGGCCACGCGTTCGAAAGGCAGAGGCACGTCGGCGTAAGCGTTCCAGAGCAAACGATTCTGCGCCGGCCAATAAGCAAGGAGCGCATCGAGCACGACGGACTGGAAGCGCGCATCGAATTCCGGGGCAACCAGAAGCCGGTCGTAGCCCCAGGCCACGAAGGCTGCGTTCGGTGCGGCCACCCGCCGCACTTCGGCAAAAAAGGCGGCGAACTCGAACCAATGCAGCGCTTGCGCCACGCAGATGGCGTCGAAGTGTCGATCGGGAAAACGGGTTTCCTCTGCCCGCTGCACCGAATAACTCACACCAGCGGCGGCGATGGCATGAGCAATCTGCTCTGCGCTCGGATCCGATCCGCAAACCTCGGCGAAATGTGCCGCCAGCGAAACCGCCGCCTGCCCGTTGCCCGTGCCGCAATCCCAGGCACGGCGGCGTGCCGGGGCAAGCGACGCGACAAAGGCGAACAGCGCCTCGGGATACCGCGGACGCGCCGCGGCGTAGCGTTCAGCCTTGTCGGAGAAGAGGTCGATGAAAGACATCAGGGCTTCTTGGTCTGGCCGCCGCAAGAGCCGGCAACCGCGAGTACCGATTAAATATACGGTATCATTATAATTCGCTCAAGCACCTCGTCAAGGCACTTCTCCAACAAACACCTCTCCGACCGCCGCGACGCACCGCCCCACCGAGCGGCCACACAAGCCCAGACAGCCCCGCCCCGGCATTCCCGGCGTAAACTGCCTCCTGCCCTTGTCAACCTGCGCTTCGGATCACTTCCCCATGTGCGGCCGCTATGAACTGCATTCCCATCCCCAGGTGATTGCCCTGCTCATGGGCCTCTCCGCCATGCCCGAGCTACTGCCCCGCTACAACATCGCCCCCACCCAGGGCGGACTGATCGTGCGCGCCGGCGAAGACGGCGGGTGCGAGGCGCTGCGGGCGCACTGGGGCCTCGTCCCCTTTTGGGCCAAGGAGCGCGACATCGGCGCACGCCTGATCAACGCCCGCGCCGAAACATTGGGAGAAAAGCCCGCCTTCCGCCAGGCACTGAAGAAGCGGCGCTGCCTGGTGCCCGCCGATGGCTTCTATGAGTGGCAGGGCCCACCTGGGAACAAACAGCCCTGGCACATCGGCATGGCCGACGATGCGCCATTCGCCATGGCGGGCTTGTGGGAGCGCTGGCGCGACTCCGAGGGCGGTCTTCTCGATTCCTACACCATCATCACCACCGCGGCCAACGAAATGGTCAAGCGCCTGCATGAGCGCATGCCGGCCATCCTGGCCCCAGCCGACTATGCGATCTGGCTCGATCCGGCCAACGATGCCGCCACTGAACTCCTGACGCCCTTTCCAGCCGACGAAATGCGCGCCTACCCGGTGAGCAAGCGCGTCAACAATGTGCGCAACGACGATGCCGCTTGCGCGCAGCCGGTCGAAGACCGCACCGGCGAGGCGTGATCGATTCCACGGCGGCTGCGGCGCGCGTGGCCTGGGGCAGCCTTCGGACGGCCGGGCGCGGGACACCCGCTCGCAGCACAGCCGCAGCGGCCGCGAACGTGACGCCGTCGCGGGAGCTTAGAAGCGCTCTGGGTTCCGCCACCTCGGGGTCGCCCAGACGGGTTCTTCCACCCGACCGCCCGTTCGCGGCCAAGGCCTCTCCTACCGCGCCCGACGGAGGTTCTGTGGGAGCGGGCTTGCCCGCGAATGGGCGCTTGCCATTCGCCCCCGAGACCGTCGCGACCACGGGCCGCTTCTACAACACACGCGGATCGAAGGCGGCGCCGGGTGCTTCCGGGAGCGCAAACAGCTTGCCTTGGCAAACGATTCGCTTGGCAGGCAAAAGCGCCGCGTCTGCAATTGCACCCGCATGCAAGTACCCCGCCATCCCCCCGATTCGGCTAGAATTCAGCCTCCCCAACGCCAGGCAATCCCTTGACTCCCCATCGCGCCTCTCCGCCCGCCCGCCGCGGCCGCACGCCTTCCAAGCCGGGAGGACCGAGCCAGGTGCAGAGCCTCACCCGGGGCCTGTCGCTCCTCGAGGCGCTGGCGCAGGCCGAAGGCGGCCTCACGCTCACGCACATCGCGCAGAAGGTGAGCCTGCCCGCTTCCACCGCGCACCGCCTGCTCTCCACGCTGGAACGCATGGGTTATGTTTATCAGGACGCCGACCTGAGCCTCTGGTACGTCGGCCTGCAGGCCTACACCGTGGGCAGTGCCTTCCTCGCCAATCGCGATTTCGTCAGCCAGGCGCATCATTATCTGCGCCGGCTGATGGAGCAATCGGGCGAGACCGCCAACCTCGCCGTACTCGACGGTACCGACGCGGTGTTCATCGGTCAGGTACAGTGCCGCGAAATGATGCGCCTCCTCGTCAAGCTCGGCAGCCGCGTGCCGCTGCACGCCTCGGGTGTGGGCAAGGCGATTTTCGCCGCTCTGCCGGACGATCAGGTAGAGGCGATTCTGCGCGTCAAGGGTCTGCCCAAACTCACCCACAACACCATCATCGCACCGGAGATCATGCGCCAGTGCCTGGCGCAAATCCGCCAGCGCGGCTACTCCTTCGACGACGAAGAACACGCCTTGGGCACACGCTGCGTAGCGGCCACGGTGTACGACGAACACGCCGAACCCTTGGGCGCCATTTCGCTCGCCGGCCCGGTGGCGCGCCTCACCGATGAACGCATCAAGGCGCTGGGCCCGATCGTGGCGCACACGGCGCATGAACTCACGGCGCGGCTGGGCGGACGCTGGCCGCATCCTTACTAGAAGAACGCCTTCACCATCATGCTCCCACCGCAAGCCGATCTGGAAGTCATCTCCTGCCTGCCTGAAGACGATGCCGGCCTCAGGCCGGTGCTTTTCGTGCACGGCGCCTATTGCGACGCCTGGTGCTGGAGCGTCAATTTTCTTCCCTGGTTTGCTTCGCGCGAACACCCGGCCTATGCCCTGTCCTTGCGCGGCCACGGAGGCAGCGGCGGACGCGAGACGCTGCTCGTCACCAGCCTCGACGATTACGTCAACGACGTCTTGCGCGCGCTGCGCATGATTAGCGAAAACCACGGCCGGCCGGCCATGCTGGTGGGCCATTCGATGGGCGCGGCGATCGTCGAGCGCTTGATCGAAAATCGCGCCCATAAACCCTATTGGCATCAGGCTGCACTCCTGGCGCCGGTGCCACCCAGCGGCTTATTGCCGAGCACGGCGCGGCTCTTGGCCCTGCAGCCGGATTTTTTGTGGCACGTGCATCAGGTCACGGTGGGCGGTCGCAGCGCGGAGTCGCTCAACGCCTTGCGCGAACATTACTTCACTCCCGCGGTACCATTCGAGTTGCTGCTCGAACTCACGCGACACATACACCCCGAATCGCCGCGTGCGGTGATGGACCTCTCGCTGCCCTTCAGCTTCCCGCTGCATGGCGCACACCGCGCCGGGCCAGATGAAATTACGGTGCTGGGCGGCGAACGCGACGCCATATTCACGCCGCCACAAGTGGCGCAAACCGGCGCGCGCTACGGCGTAGAGCCGATCATCGTGCCGCGCCTGCCGCACATGCTGATGCTCGAACCCGGCTGGGAAGCAGTGGCCGAGATCATTCACGGCCAGCTTGCCGCTTCGGAATACGGCAGCCGCGTGGTGCCCTTGCGCCGCAGGCGCAGCGCAAGCGGCTGAGGGTGGTCGCAGTACTCGCCCCTGGCCCTTGGCTTTGTAGGATAATCAGACCAACCCTACCAACGCCCTACTCTGCGCCATGATTGCACCGCTGGTTCTTGCTCGCCATGAAAACACCGACATTGCGCTTTTGCCGGGCCTTGCCAATCGCCACGGCCTGATCACCGGCGCCACCGGCACCGGCAAGACCGTCACCCTGCAAGTGCTGGCTGAACGTTTCTCCAGTATCGGCGTGCCGGTGTTCCTGGCCGACGTCAAAGGCGACCTTGCCGGCCTCGCCGCCGCCGGCACCGCCAGCCCCAAATTCCAGAAGCGCCTGGAAATGTTGGGGATCGGCGATTGGGCGCCCGCGGCCTTTCCCGTGACTTTTTGGGACGTATATGGCGCATCCGGCCATCCGGTACGCGCCACCATCTCCGACATGGGGCCCATACTGCTGGCGCGGCTGCTGAACCTCAACGAGGTGCAAGCCGGCGTGCTGCAATTGGTGTTCAAGATCGCCGACGATCATGGGCTGCTGATTCTGGACCTCAAAGACCTGCGCGCCGTGGTGCAGCACGTGGGCGAGAACGCCCGCGACTTCACCACCGAATACGGCAATGTCTCGGCAGCTTCGGTCGGCGCCATTCAGCGCGGGCTTTTGACGCTTTCCGAACAAGGCGGGGACAATTTTTTTGGCGAGCCCATGCTCGACATCAACGACTTGATGCAGACGGTCGATGGCAAGGGTGTCATCAACATCCTCGCGGCCGACAAACTCTTGTCCTCGCCCAGACTCTACGCCACCTTTTTGTTATGGCTTCTGGCCGAGCTTTTCGAGAATCTGCCCGAAGTGGGCGACCCCGAGAAACCTAAGCTGGTCTTCTTTTTCGACGAAGCGCACCTCTTGTTCAGCGAAGCGCCCGCGGCGCTGCTGGAAAAAATCGAGCAAGTGGTGCGACTGATCCGCTCCAAAGGCGTGGGGGTGTATTTCGTCACTCAGAATCCGCTGGACGTGCCCGACACCGTGCTCGCGCAACTGGGCAACCGGGTGCAGCACGCCTTGCGCGCCTTCACTCCGCGCGACCAGAAAGCGGTGAAAACCGCTGCCGACACCCTGCGCGCCAACCCCAGGTTCGATGCCGCGCAGGCCATTACCGAACTTGGAGTGGGCGAAGCGCTGATCTCCACACTCGACGAAAAAGGCCGCCCCAACATCGTCGAGCGCGCTTACGTGCTGCCGCCCGCCTCGCGCATCGGCCCCATCACCGAAGCCGAACGCAAAGCGGTGATGGTTAATTCATTGGTGCAAGGCGTTTACGACCAAACCGTGGACCGCGAATCGGCGTATGAGAAGCTTAAAGGGCGCGCCGGGGTCAGCACCGGCGCAGGCCCTGCCGGCAGCGGTGAAAAAAGCGGCGGCTGGCTCGATAGCCTGGGGAGCATCCTCGGCGGTGGGAGCAGCGGGAGCGGCGGCGGCCGAAACACCGGCCGCGGTCGCGAAGGTGTGGTCGAAGCCGCCGCAAAAAGCGCCGCCCGCGCGATCGGCTCCCAGGTGGGACGGGAGATCATACGCGGGGTGTTGGGGAGTTTGTTGGGCAAGCGGTAGGCGACGAAGCGAACTTCTTCGGGGCCAAGGCTGCCCCTACAAACCTCTGCGGTGTGTTTGCAGGAACGGCCTTGGCCGCGACATCGTCGCCATGGTTGCCACCCGCAGAGTACACGCAAGCGGCATCGTGCGATGCAAGGTGGATCCGAACGCATCGGGTCTGAGCGGCGGCATTGCTCTCCCTTGTCGATCTCTATTTCCAGCAAACCGATCAAACAAGACGATACCCGAGCGCCCCGCGCTCAATCCACAATCTGCACGTGATCGAACAGCACCGCCTCGTGTCCATCGAGGTAGACTTCCACGGTCCTATAGGCTGGGGCGTTTGCGGGCATCAAGCGCTCGAATCGCACTTGCGCAAGAGTCACAAGGCCCACCCATATGCCGGGCTGTTGAACGAGTACGAGGTTCAGCCGCAAAACTCCCGGCTCGACGCCCTCGGGATCGCTCATCGTCAAACTCGCGGCGACTCCCGGGTTTGTGACCAGCACGTCGCCGACGACGCAAATGCGACTCGGTCGAGGGGGTATCCTGTCGATCCAGGCGTGCCAACCCGGTGAAGCCGCGGAAAACCCCGAGAATCCTGCGGGCTTCGAGGGCCATGGCCGCAACTCATTGAGCATCGCAAGGGGTAAGGTCCACGGAAAAGCATCGCCCGGATCTCGCTTCGGTTGACGATCACTCATATCGCCTCCTCTCTCGCCCGCTTGGGCACCGTTTGGCTCGCGGCAAAGTTGTCTGTTGCTCGAGACCGAGTGGCTTGCAACGCGCGACCCGGCGATTCCAATCTCGCGCAATTGGTGCGAATCCAGTTCGTCTTGATTAAATACTACCGATGACAACTCTGTCTGCCATCATCCAAATGAGTGATAAGCGCTGCAGAATCTTCGACAAACTGCGGCTCTCGGGCAGCTGCTCTTTTGCCCGCGCAGCATGTTTGCTGGCCGCCTCTTTTTATCTTCTTTGGCGCAATGTTATTGTGGCCAGCAACGCGCCGCTGCGCAGTAGCTCACGTTAGCTCCCTGCGGGGCGAGCCGCGCTTTCGAAAATGGTGGTCTAGTCCCGGGGATTGAAAAAGACCCTAGGCCTCCCCAAAACCGAGACCGAAATTGCCTGCCTCCTCGCGCCGCGTGTTGAATGATTGTTTTTGCACGGCTTTTGCGAGCCGCGCGCCGCGTTGCACCGACCTGTTTTGCCAAGACGACAAAGCTGCGAAATGAAGCGGCATTTCGATCGCGATTGTACGGACCGGGGAAGGTCCGAGATATCCGGGTTATCCCGGAAAGAGCCGGGGCAGACCAGGCCTAGCCGCGCTTCCTACGGCCCGATGCCGCGCTCGGCGCGGCACCCTGTTCACGCCGGAGCAACTCAGTGAACTCATGCGCATTCATGCTTGGTCCGGCGTAGCGGCCCAGCACGTGACGACATCCGCGCTGGGCGAGGAAGGCGCATTGTTCGGGGCTGCTTACACCCTTGACGCTGACCTCGGGGGCGAAGGCGCGGCCGAGCAGGGTGAGGCCTTCGAGTATCGAAGAATCGCGCGGGTCGGCCGGCGCGTTCGCAGACAAGCTTGCGTCGATGAAAACCGCATCGAGCGGCAGCTGGCGAAAGTCTTCCAAGCGGCTGCGGCCCGCGCCGAAACCATCGAGGGCGAACCGAATGCCGCGCACGTGCAAAGCTTCGATCACCGGACACAGCGCCGCAAGCTCGTACCCCGCGCCCTCGTCGCTGAGCGCAAGGCACAAGCGATGGGCGTGACAGCCGCGCTCGGCCAGCCACATCGCTACTTGGTCCGGGAATTGTGCTTGGCGCAATTGCCGGGCTGAAACCCCGACAATGAACTGCGGCGCCCACAACCCCAGCGATGTCCAGGCCTGCCCCTGGGTAAGCGCTTCTTGCAGCAGCCACTCTCCCAGCTTGGCGCTGAAACCCGAATGCT
The DNA here is from genome assembly GCA_964517465.1 of uncultured Alcaligenaceae bacterium. Classification (GTDB taxonomy): domain Bacteria; phylum Pseudomonadota; class Gammaproteobacteria; order Burkholderiales; family Casimicrobiaceae; genus JACPUX01. The sequence continues at coordinate 46,266 of CAZFEK010000029.1, read as the reverse complement.
CCGCAATCGCCAGCACTCGCGCCGCCGGAACCAGCCCCAGAATAGGATGCGACCACGCCGGCTCGACCAGCACACCGGAGAGGTGCCCGCTGGCTGCTTCGCGCATGGGCTGGAAGGCAAGTTCGAGCTCGCGCCGCTCCAAGGCCTTGCGCAAAGCACCCTCCAGCGCCACGTCGCCCAGCCTTTGCTCGGCCAGCTCGCTGCTGAAAAATTGATAGCTGTTCTTGCCCAGCTCTTTGGCGCGATACATCGCCACGTCGGCGTTCTTGAGCAGCGCTTCGGGGCTGTCTCCATCATCGGGAAAAAGCGAGATCCCGATGCTCGCCGATACGCGCAAGTCGTGATTGGCAACGGTTACCGGTTCGCGCAGGAGTTCGACCAGTTTGTCGGCAACGATGCCGGCGTCCTGTGCCTCGCCCTGCAATTCCAGCACGACCATGAACTCGTCGCCCCCCAGCCGCGCCAAGAGATCCGTTTCCCGCAGCGCCGAATGCAGGCGCTGTCCCACCTCGCGCAAGAGCTCGTCGCCGATGCGGTGGCCCAGGGTGTCGTTGACATACTTGAAGCCGTCGAGATCGATGAACAACACCGCCACTCGCTCGGCCAAACGGCGCGCGTTGGCAATAGCCTGTTGCAATCGCTCGGTAAGCAAGAGACGGTTGGGCAGGCCGGTGAGGGCATCGTGCGTGGCGAGGTGCTGCAACCGCGCCTCGGCTTCGATGCGCGCAGAAACATCCTGAGCCAAAGTGAGGATGGAAATCAGCGCGCCTTTCTCATCGCGCAGGCAGGAGTTGTACCATTCGCACCAGAGCAGATGTCCGTTGCGGTGGTAGTTGCGCGTAAGCACGATAGCGCGATGCTCGGCGCCGCTTTTTAGGCTCTCCATGGCAGCCTGAAGTTGCGGCGCATCTTGCTCGTACACCAAGCGCCAATTGCATAGTTTCGCACCCAGCGCTTCTTGCTGGCCCCAACCCAAGAGCCGCTCGGCTTGCGAAGACCAGCGGATCAGGCGCCCGTCGCGATCCCACTCCATCACCGCCAAGGGGGTGTTCTCCATGTGGGAGAGCAACATCCAATTGGCGCGGCGCAGTTGCTGCTCGACGAGCTTTTGTTCGTGAATGTCGGAGGCCACGGCAAAGTAGCCGTCGCCTCGGCCTTCGTCGTCAAAGCGCGGCGTGTAGGTCACCGACATCCAGCGCTCTTGCCCGTCGGGGTAAACCAAAAGGCGCTCCATGCTCAGCGTTTCGCCCGCCAGCACGCGGCGAATATAGGGCTCGATTTCGGCCCACCGCTCCGGCCCGACCACCTCGGGCACCTGCTTGCCGCGCAGTTCATTGATGTTTTTGCCGCACCATTCCTCGAAAGCGCGGTTGACCATGCGATAGCGCATGTCGGCAGCCACCGAGGCGGCAGGAGAATTCATACTGTCCATCAGCAGGCGCAATTCGCGTTCGCGCCGCTCCCGCAGAGCCTCGACCTCTTTGATTTCATGGATGTCGGTGGCGACGACGTAGACACCGCAGATGCGTCCCTGGCGGTCGAAATCCGGCACCACCCGGCCGCGAATCCATCGCGTCTCGCCCTTGGCGTTGGTAACCTGGCGCTCGTAGGATTGAGTTTCGCCCTTGAGGGCGAGATCCCAAAGCGGAGCAAATTGTGCGTAGGTGATCGGGCCCAGCACCTCCGCCGAAGTGCGGCCATAGACCTTTTCTCTCGTCAGGCCGCGCATGTCGAGGAAGGCTTGATTGACGAACACGTAGCGCCGCTGCGTGTCGAGGTAGGCAACCGGCTCGGGAATGTTGTCGACCAGGCGGCGCAGGCGTTCTTCCGTTCCCGGGGGGCTCTCCGGCGCGGTGAGGACGTGGCCGGGAGCCGCCGCCTTGCCCTCGGTCTTGGTGATCAGCATCTTCCCATTCGCCATCGTCTTACGCCCGCCTGAAGGATTGCGGCCAGAACCGAAACCCACCCTCGCAAACCGATTGCTTGTTTTCGACGCGAACCGCGCTGTGCTTGCCGCGCAGCGCCTCCCTTCGAAGCCATGGTACACCAGGCTCGCGGGCAAGGGGAAGCAGGAAAATGGGCAATAGCGCCGGATCTGCGCCGGCGAGCGCGTTCGAGGCCGTTCCCTATGGCCAAGGCCCCAAGCCCCCGCAAGCGGTGCTGCCAGGGACACCGACGACCGGGATGGCGCGGTTTGCCGCGGTGAACCCGTCGCGCGACTTTCCTCGACTCGGCCGCAACGTCGGGGGGCGGACGGGGGCAGCCCGCGAACGCTGGGCCTCAGCCGATCACCAGCAAATGCACCCGATAGGGTCCGTGCGCCCCCAGGACGATGGTCTGTTCGATGTCGCCGGTGCGCGAAGGGCCGGAGACCATGTTCACGGCGCGGGGCAACTGGCCGCGCTCCCGGCGAATGAGGGCAAAGGCCTCTTCCATGGCCCGCACGATACGTGAAGCATCGACCACGGCGATATGGGTGTCAGGCAGAAGCAATGCGCCAGTCGGCGCTTCCGGGCCAGCCAGCACGGCCACGGTGCCGGTTTCAGCGATCGCGCAGAAGCTGCCGGTAAGGCCCACTTTGTCCTGCCCCTGGGTGGGTCGGATGGCAAGTTCCACGCCAGACTGCGACCAAGCAAGATCAGCAAATTCAGGCCAAGCGACGGCCTTCTTTTCGACGCCGATGCGATCGAGGTAACGAGCCACCGCGGCGGGAATTTCGCTGCGGCTCGCCAGCTCGTCGATGGTGCTTTCGAGCTTGAGCGCATTCTCCAGGAAGCGCCGGCGGCAATCCTCAGGCACGGCGGGCCGAGGTCCGATGCGTTTGGCGGCGATGTAGGCCAAGGCTTCTTCGCCAGCGGCGGAGTCCGGACCTTGGCGTCCCAGGGCTTGGCGCACACGACCGAGGATGTTGTCACGCGCATTGCTCATGGCTTATCTCCGGCGCTGGGCATAAAGTTCACGGAAAGTTCTCCCGGCCGGCGCGGGCATGTCGCGTCCGTCGGTCCAGCCGCCGACCATCGGCAGTTTATGGATGCGCCCCTCGTAGCCGCCCATCCATTTCATCACCCGCACGCCGATTCGCGTTGCCCAAGCGTAGAGCGCGGGATGACCGGCGAGCCAAGTCCAAAACTTGAGCCCGTGGCGCTCCACCCAGGGTCGCAAGTCGTCCTTCACCTGGGCCTCGCGATGTTTGCGCAAAAGATCAGGCAGCGGAATACGCACCGGGCAGACGCTGGCGCAGGCACCGCAAAGCGTGGAAGCATTGGGCAGATCAGTGGCGATTTCCTGGCCGATGAACATGGGCGTGATCACCGAGCCGATGGGTCCGGGATACACCCAGCCGTAGGAGTGCCCGCCGATGTTCTGGTAGACCGGGCAATGGTTCATGCACGCGCCGCAGCGAATGCAACGCAGGGCTTCTTTCACTTCGCTGGCGAGCACTTTGGTCCGGCCGCTGTCCACCAGAATGAAATACATGTGTTCGGCGCCGTGATGCTCGCCCGGGGTTTTCACTCCGGTAAGAATGTCGACGTAATTGGTGATCGACTGACCGGTCGCCGAGCGCGTGAGAATGCGCAGCAAAAGGCTGGCGTCTTCCAGCGTGGGCACCACTTTCTCGATGCCGGTGATGACCACGTGCACTTTGGGCAGCGTGGTGCAAAGCGTCGCGTTGCCTTCATTGGTGACTAACATCACGCTGCCGGTTTCGGCGATGAGAAAATTAGCGCCGGTGATGCCCAGGTCGCCGGTGAGATAGTGCTCGCGCAACACGGCGCGCGCTTCGCCGCACAACTCCTGGATTCCGGTTTTGGGCGCGGTGCCGTGGGTCTTGGCAAAAAGTGCGGCCACTTCTTCTTTGCTCTTGTGCAAGGCCGGCGCGATGATGTGCGAGGGAGGCTCGTAGCCGTTGATCTGGAGAATGTACTCTCCGAGGTCCGTCTCCACCACTTTCATGCCCGCGGCTTCGATCGCGTGGTCGAGCGCGCTTTCTTCGCTCACCATGGATTTCGATTTGATCGCTTTCTTGAGCTGATGGCGCTGGGCGATGTCGAGCACATGCTGGTTGACCTCGTCGGGCGTTTCGGCCCATAGCACGGTGGCGCCGCGAGCGCTGGCGTTCTGCTCGAAAATCTCGAGATAGGTGTCCAGCTTGTCGAGCACGCGTTGGCGTATGTCGCGCGCCGCGCTGCGGGTGCCCTCGAAATCGTCCAGTTCGAGGATGGCTTCGGCACGTTTACCGACGAACTTGCCTTTGCTCTTCTTGAGGTTGTATTGCAGCAAATCGTCGTTGAGCTTGACGTGCGCCCGTTCTTTGAAATACATGGTGGCGATGTGCATGACGCGCTCCTCAGTCGATGTCGCCGGCAAGCACTTCTGCCACGTGCAGCACGCGCGTTTTTTCGTCGCCCCGGCGGCGCAAGCGCCCTTCAATGTTCAGCATGCAGCCCAGGTCGCCCAGCACCACGGCGTCGGCCTGGGTGTCTTCGATGTTCTGGCATTTGTTGTCGGCCATGCGCGCTGAAATTTCGCCGAATTTGATCGAAAACGTGCCGCCAAAGCCGCAGCACGCCTCGGCTTCGTTCATTTCGGTGAGTTTCAAGCCCGGCACCTTGGCCAGCAGCGCGCGTGGCTGCCCCTTGACGCCCATTTCGCGCAAGCCGGAGCAGGAATCGTGGTAAGTCACCGTGCCTTCAAAGCGCCCCGGCACCGCATCGAGCTTGGCGATCCTGACCAGAAAGTCGGTCAGCTCATAGGTCTTGGCCGCCAGCGCCTCGACGCGCTTCAGCATCGAGGGATCGTCGGCAAATAGTTCGGGATAGTGGGTTTTGACCATGCCACTGCAGGAACCGGAAGGAGCCACGAGGTAGTCGCAAGCCTCAAATTCGGCAACCAGTTTGGCCGCCAGGAACTTGGCCGAGTCCCGGTCGCCCGAGTTGTAGCCGGGCTGGCCGCAGCAGGTTTGGGAAGGCGGCACGACGACTTCGCAGCCCGCCAGCTCCAGAAGCTTCAAAGCCGAAAATCCGATCGATGGCCGCATCATATCGACCAGGCAAGTAACCAAGAATCCGACTTTCATGCGCGTTCCCCCACTCCATTTCCCGCCCGGCTGCCATTGCCCGGCTTGAGCCCATTGTAGCCTTTGCGCCCCTTGCGGCCATATTAGGGCAAACCGCTAGGAACGCCAAATGCGCGGCAGCACTCCGGGTAAGGTGCAAAAAACGCCCAACCGCGCGGGCTGTCGGGCGATAGCTCAAGACTATCTATGCCTTTATAACATTCAATTGGATTTCCCTATCGCCGCTCATTACCATTCGTTCCGTCATCTCTTTTAACCTGATGAGGATGCTCAAGATGAACACGACCATGATCAACACCGAAATTCTTCCCTTCAAAGCCATGGCTTTTCACAAGGGCGAGTTCAAGGAAGTAACCGACGCAACGCTCAAGGGCAAGTGGTCGGTGGTCTTCTTCTACCCCGCCGATTTCACCTTCGTTTGCCCCACCGAACTGGGCGACATGGCGGACCACTACGGCGAGTTCCAGAAATTGGGCGTCGAGATCTACGCCGTCTCGACCGACACCCACTTCACGCACAAGGCCTGGCACGACACCTCTGAGACCATAGCCAAGATCAAGTTCCCGATGCTGGGCGACCCGACCGGAACCATTACCCGCAATTTCGGCGTGATGATCGAAGCGGCGGGCCTTGCCGAGCGCGGCACTTTCGTGATCGACCCGCAAGGCCGCATCCAGATCATCGAAGTAAACGCCGGCGGCATCGGGCGCGACGCTTCGGAACTCTTGCGCAAGGTGAAGGCCGCCCAGTATGTGGCTTCGCACCCGGGCGAGGTGTGCCCGGCCAAATGGAAAGAGGGCGACAAAACGCTGGCGCCTTCGCTCGACCTCGTCGGCAAGATTTGATGCTTGCAGTTGGGGAAACTCTGAAGAAGTGTCGCGAGCGGGACGAATGCAAGGCGCCCGGCGCGTAGCGACGAGCCGTATCCTTTGGTTAGGCGAGGAGCGAGCACCGAGCGACGCTGCAATCGGCCCGCGCAGCAACTTATTCAGCGATTTCTCGGCGTGGAGACCCCCCTCCACGCCCGATTGCAGCGGCAAGGTTCTTCGGCTCGAAGCGGCCTTGCCAGTGCAATCCCAGAAGCGGAGTAGCTCATGCTCGACACCAGTCTAAGAACCCAAGTTGCCGCCTATTTCCAACGCCTGCAACAGCCGGTAGAGATCATCGCCACACTCGACCTGAGCCCCGCGGCGCGCGAGATGGGAGACCTCCTGGAGGACTTGCGCGCCCTTACGCCTCTGCTCCAGGTGCGAGCGGACGGGAATGCCCCGCGGCGACCTTCATTTTCGGTAGGCCGGCCCGGGGAAAAAGCGCGCATTCATTTCACCGGTGTGCCCATGGGCCATGAGTTCACCTCGCTCATCTTGGCCATCTTGCACACCGGCGGGCACCCGCCCAGGTTGAGCGCCGAGGAGATCGCGCAAATCAGGGCGCTGGCCGGCCCCTTCCGTTTCGAGACCTATATCTCGCTTTCCTGCCACAACTGTCCGGACGTGGTGCAGGCGCTGAACCTCCTGGCCGCGCTAAACCCCAACATCGAAAGTGAAATGATCGATGGCGCCTTGTTCCAGTATGAGGTGGACGCGCGGCAGATCATGGGCGTGCCAACCGTGTTCCTCAACGGCGCCGAATTGGGCCACGGGCGCATGAGCCTCGCGGAAATTCTAGCCAAGCTCGATACCGGGACCGCCGCGCGCGAAACTGCGGCACTGTCCGCGAAAGGTCTGTTCGACGTACTGGTGCTGGGCGGCGGTCCGGCAGGCGCTGCGGCGGCGATTTATGCCGCGCGCAAGGGCATCAAGGTTGGGCTCGTCGCTGAACGATTTGGCGGCCAGTTGCTCGATACCCTGGGGATAGAAAACTTCATTTCCGTGAAGCACACGGAGGGACCCAAGCTCGCCGGGGCGCTGGAAGAACACGTCAAGGAATACGGCGTCGATATCATCAGTCGCCAGCGCGCGGAGCGCCTGCTGCCCGGCGCCGGCGAACATGAACTCAAACTGGCTGGCGGGGCCACGCTGAAGGCCAAGGCCATCGTGCTCGCTACCGGAGCACGCTGGCGCGAGCTCAATGTGCCCGGCGAAAAAGAATATCAAACCAAAGGGGTGTGCTTCTGCCCCCACTGCGACGGGCCTTTGTTCAAGGGGAAACGCGTGGCGGTGATCGGCGGGGGCAATTCCGGCGTGGAAGCCGCCATCGACCTGGCCGGCATCGTCGCCGAAGTCACGCTTTTGGAATTCGACGCCAACTTGCGCGCCGATGCGGTTCTGCAGGACAAGCTCCGGAGCCTTCCCAAGGTCACCGTGCTCACCAGTGCCCAAACCACGGAAGTGCTGGGCGATGGGCAAAAAGTGACGGGTATTGCCTACACCGATCGAGCCAGCGGCCGCAGCCACCGCATCGAACTCGAAGGGATTTTTGTGCAGATCGGATTGCTGCCCAGCACGGACTGGCTCAGGGGAACCCTGGAGCTCACTCGCTTTGGCGAAATCGTCGTCGACGCACGCGGCCAAACTTCGGTGCCCGGGGTGTTTGCCGCGGGGGACTGCACGACCGCCCCCTTCAAACAAATCGTGATTGCCTTGGGCGACGGCGCCAAGGCGAGCCTTTCCGCTTTCGATTATCTCATTCGCCAATCGGCGCAGGCTGCGCCGGCGCCTTCGCTGGTCACCGCCTAGGCGGGGCAAACAGCCCTATGGTTGCGGCAATTGCCGCCCCCGTTCCTGCCCCCGATTTCGCAACTGCGCTAGAAGGAGAGCTCCAATGCTCTGGTGCAAAGGTACATCAAGCCGCCGGGCAATATTCCCAGCCCGAGCAAGGACAGTCCATTGAGGCTCAGCAAGACGCGAGAATCGCTGCGGGCCAAAATCGGCGCATCGTCCGCCGCCTTCTCGAAGTACATCAGCTTCACCACCCGGAGGTAATAGAAGGCGCCGACCAGCGAAGCGACCACCGCCACGACGGCAAGCCAGACGTAGCCGATGTTCACCACGGCAGAAATCACCTGCAGCTTGGCGTAGAAACCGATGGTGGGCGGAATGCCCGCAAGCGAAAACATCACCAGCAGCATCAAAAAAGCGTACCAGGGGCTGCGATCGTTGAGGCCCCGAAGATCTTCAAGATTCTCTGCCTCAAAACCCTTGCGCGATAGCAGCAGAATCATGCCGAATGAAGCGAGGGTCGCCAGCACATAAGCGACGACGTAGAAAAGCGCGGCGCTGTAGCCTTGCGGGTTACCCGCCAGCACGCCCAAGAGCATGAAGCCCATGTTGGCGATGGTGGAGTAAGCCAGCATGCGCTTCAGGTTGGTTTGGGCGATGGCGGTGAGGTTGCCGATCACCATGGAGAGCACGGCGAGGATCACCAGCATCATGTGCCATTCGCCCACCAGCGGCTGCAAACCAAAGACCAAGAGGCGAATGACGAAGGCAAAAGCGGCGAGCTTGGGCGCAGTGCCGATGAACAGCGTCACCGCGGTGGGAGAGCCTTGGTACACATCCGGCACCCACATGTGGTAAGGCACGGCACCCAATTTGAAGGCAATGCCGGAAACAAGGAAAACCAGGCCGAATACCAACACCATACCATTGGCTTGGCGAGTGAAAATGGCCCAGGCGATTTTGTTGAGGTCCAGCGTCCCGGTGGCGCCGTAAATCATCGACATGCCATAAAGCAAAAGCCCGGAGGCCAGCGCACCCAGCACGAAGTATTTCATCGCGGCTTCGACCGCGGGCTTGGAATCGCGCCGCAGCGCAATCATCGCGTACATCGAAAGGCTCATTACCTCCAGGCCCAAATAGAGGATCAGGAGGTGGTTGGCCGAAATCATGAACATCATGCCCAAGAGGCCGAACAACGCGAGCACGAAAAACTCGCCCCGGAACATGCCTCGGTCGGCGAGGTAGCTGCGCGAATAGAAGAGCACCAGCGAAACCGCGGCGTAGGCGCACAGTTTCAGGAGGTCGGCGAGCTGGTCGTCCACCACCATATTGCTGAAGGTGTGGATCGCTTTGTATTCCATAGTAGCGATCGTAATGAAGAAAGCCCCGGCGAGCGCGGCCTGGGTCAGCCAATAGCTGAGGTGCCGCCGCCCTTCGCTGACAAAGAGGTCGATCACCAGGATGGCGAGCACCGCCGAGAGCAAAAAGATCTCAGGGGCGACGGCGTAGAGATTGGGAACCGGGAAATTCATTGCCGGCAATTCCTTACATGAGCTTGGACTTGGCCGCGTGTTCCAGCAAGTCGCGAACCGAGGTATGCATCACTTCGGTGAAAGGCGCGGGATAAACCCCCATGCCCAGCACGCACAGCGCCACCACCGCCAGCAACCAGAACTCGCGGCGCGACAGATCGGGCATTTCGGCGACATGCGGATTGGTGATGTCGCCGAAGATCACGCGCTTATACATCCAGAGCGTATAGGCGGCGCCGGTGATCAAAGTGGTGGCGGCGGCAAAGGCAATCCAAAAATTGAACTTGACCGCGGCCAGTATGACCATGAACTCACCCACAAACCCGGAGGTGGCGGGCAGGCCGGCATTGGCCATGGCGAAAAGCATGAAGAAGGCGGCAAACTTCGGCATCACGTTCACCACACCGCCGTAGTCGGCGATCAGGCGGCTATGCATGCGGTCATACATCACGCCCACGCAAAGGAACATGGCCGCCGAGACGAAACCGTGCGAAAGCATTTGCACCAGACCGCCCTCCACGCCCAGGGGGCTGAAAATGAAAAAACCCAGCGTGACGAAACCCATATGCGCAATCGAAGAATAGGCGATGAGTTTCTTCATGTCGGTTTGCACCAAAGCCACTAGGCCGATGTACACCACCGCGACGAGCGAGAGCGTAATCACGAACCAGGCCAACTCGTGGCTGGCATCGGGTACGATGGGCAGAATGAAACGCAAAAAGCCGTAGGCGCCGATCTTCAAAGTAATCGCCGCCAGCACCACCGAGCCTCCGGTAGGCGCTTCGACGTGCGCGTCGGGCAGCCAGGTATGCACCGGCCACATCGGCACTTTGACCGCAAAGGCGAGGAAGAAGGCGATGAAGATCAGAATCTGCGCCTTCATAGACAGCGGTACTTTGTAGTACTGAAGGATGTCGAAGCTACCGCCGCTCACGCGATAGAGGTAAAGCAAGGCCACCAGCATCAGCAAAGAGCCGAGCAAGGTGTACAGGAAAAACTTGATCGCCGCATAAACGCGGTTGGGGCCGCCCCAGACGCCGATGATGAGATACATCGGAATCAGCATGGCTTCGAAGAAGACGTAGAACAGCATCGCGTCGAGCGAGGCAAACACGCCGTTGATGAGACCCGACATGATCAGAAAGGCCGCCATGTATTGCGCGGTTTTCTCTTTGATCACTTCCCAGCCCGCCCAGACCACCAGCACCGTGATGAAGCTGTTGAGGACGACGAAGAGCATCGAAATGCCATCCACGCCCAGATGGTAGTTGACGCTGAAGGCGGGAATCCAGGGGGTGAGCTCGACGAACTGCATGGCGCTGCTGGCGGCCTTGAAGCCGGTGTAGAGCGGCACGGACACTGCGAACCCGGCAAGCGAGCCGAGCAGCGCGAGCACCCGGCCGAGCTGCACGTTGGCACCTCTTCCGAAGGCGAGCACCAGCAGGCCGGCGAGGATCGGCACCCAGATGGTAAGGCTCAGGAGATAGGCAGTCATGCGTTCAGAACTTGGTGAAGAAGCGCCAGAACAGGTAGGCGAAAATGCCCAGCACCATGGCAAAGGCGTAGTGGTAGAGGTAGCCGGTCTGCAGATAACGAATCAGCGTGGCACTAAAACCGATGAGCCGGGCCGAGCCGTTGACCATCAGCCCGTCGATCAGCGCCCGGTCGCCCCCGCGCGACAAGAGGCTGCCGAACTTGCGGGCCCCGCCGGCAAAGAACCAGTCGTTGAAGCGATCGAAATAATACTTGTTGTCGAGCAGCGTGTAGATGCCGGCAACGGCCTTGCGTATGCGCCCTGGCAAGTCTGGTCGCTTGAGGTAGAGGAACCAAGCCAAGCCTACTCCCGCAGCGGCCAGGAAAAGCGGCAGCGTGGTGAAGGCATGCAGTCCCATGGCGGCAGCGCCATGAAATTCGGCACCCATTTCTTTCATCGCCGGGTGTTGCGGCTGCACCTGGATGGCATCGCCGAAAAAGCCGCCGAAAAGCATGGGCTGGATGGTGAGATAACCGATCACCACCGAAGGAATCATCAACAGCACCAGCGGCACCCAAACCACTGCGGGCGACTCATGGGGGGCACCGCCATGACCGTGATGGTCGTCGTGCCCGCCGTGCGCGGCATGGCCGTCGTGGCCCTTCCCGAAGCGCTCCTTGCCATGGAAGACCAGAAAATACATGCGGAAGGAGTAGAAAGCGGTCACGAACACGCCCGCCACCACCGCGAAGTAAGCAAAACCCGCCCCCGGCACGGTCGAGTGCTTCACTGCCTCGATGATCGAATCCTTGGAATAAAAACCGGAGAAGAAGGGCGTGCCGATTAGCGCCAGCGAACCCACCAGGGAGGTGATCCAAGTGATTTTCATGTACTTCCACAGGCCGCCCATATGGCGGATATCCTGGTTATGGTGCATGCCGATGATCACCGAGCCGGCGGCGAGAAACAGCAGCGCTTTGAAGAAGGCGTGCGTCATGAGGTGGAAAATCGCCACCGAGTATGCCGAAGCGCCCAGGGCGACGGTCATGTACCCCAGCTGGGAAAGCGTGGAATACGCCACCACTCGCTTGATGTCGTTCTGGACGATGCCCAGGAAGCCCATGAAGAGCGCGGTAATGGCGCCGATCACCAGCACCACCGAAAGGGCGGTGTCGGAGAGTTCGAAAAGCGGCGACATGCGCGAAACCATAAAAATGCCGGCCGTTACCATAGTGGCGGCGTGAATCAGCGCGGAAATCGGCGTCGGACCTTCCATCGAATCGGGCAGCCAGACGTGCAGGGGCACTTGCGCGGACTTGCCCATGGCGCCGATGAACAGGCAAATACAGATCACCGTCATCAACGACCACTGCTGGTCGCCCAAGATGTTGATGCTGCTCGCCGCCATCTGCGGCGCGAACATGAACACGGTTTTATATTCGAGCGTGCCAAAGTGGGCCAGGATCAGGCCGATGCCCAGCAAGAAGCCGAAGTCGCCCACCCGGTTGACCAGGAAGGCCTTGAGGTTGGCGTAGATCGCCGTCGGGCGCTTGTACCAGAAACCGATCAGCAGGTAGGACACCAGGCCCACCGCCTCCCAGCCGAAGAAGAGCTGGACGAAGTTGTTCGCCATCACCAGCATCATCATCGAGAAGGTGAACAACGAGATATAGCTGAAGAAGCGCTGATAACCGTCGTCGTCGGCCATGTAGCCGATGGTGTAGATGTGCACCATGAGCGACACGAAGGTCACCACCAGCATCATGGTGACGGTGAGCGGGTCGATCAGGAAGCCGACGTTGAACACCGCCGAACCCGACACCAGCCAGGTGTAGATGGTGCCGTTGAAAAGCCGGCCGGCCATGACATCCTGGAAGCTGATCGCCGAGGCAACGAATGAAACCGCCACCCCCAAGATGCAGATCCAGGCCGAGGGCTGCCGCCCCAGCTGCCGACCGAAAAGGCCAGCGATGATCGAGCCGGCGAGGGGTGCCAGCGCCGCGAGTAAGTAGATCTTTTCCATCGCCGACATGCTCAACCTTTGAGGCTGCCGAGTTCGTTCACATCGATGCCGCCGAGATTGCGGAACAGCACCACCAGAATTGCGAGGCCAATCGCGGATTCCGCCGCGGCCACAGTAAGAATGAAGAAGACGAAAACCTGCCCGGCGTTATCGCCCAAGAAGTGCGAGAAAGCGACGAAATTGAGGTTCACTGCCAGCAACATCAACTCGATCGCCATGAGCAAAATGATCAGATTGCGACGATTCAGAAAGATGCCGACGATGCTGATGGCAAAAAGCAGGGCGCCCAGCACCAGATAGTGCGACAAGGAGATTTGGGTCAGAGCAGTCATGGTTCTTCTCCTTGATCAAGCGGCCGCGTCGCCAGGACCGGCCGGTTGGGGCGGTTTCTCGGCAGGCAGATCGATGAGGCGCAAGCGCTCGCCCTTGGTGACGCGCACTTGTTCGCCCACATCCTGCTGGCGCACACCTTTGCGGCGGCGGAAGGTGAGCGCGATGGCCGCGACGATCGCCACCAACAGCAGCACGGCGGCGATTTCGAAGGCGTACACGTATTCGGTGTAGAGCTTGAGGCCCAGCTCCCGGGTGTTGTTATAGTCGGCGCCGTGCGCCGCGCCGGCCGGAGCCGGCGCGCGATCGTAAGCGACGAAAAGGATGGAGGCCATCTCGAAGGCGACCAACACCCCGACCATGGCGCCCACCGGCCAATAAGCCTTGAAGCTCTCGCGCAACTTCACCAGATTGATGTCCAGCATCATGATGACGAACAGGAACAACACCATTACCGCGCCGACGTAAACCAGCACCAAGGTAATGGCGAGGAACTCGGCGTGGAGCAGAATCCAGATGCCCGAAGCGGTAAAGAACGCAAGCACCAGCCACATTGCCGCATGCACGGGGTTGCGGGCGGTGATCACGCGCAGCCCTGCAAACAGCAGCACTAGCGCAAACCAGTAGAAGATGACAGTCTTGAATTCCATAGTTGCTTTCTGGGGATGACTCGCCGCGTGCCGGGATATTGCCCTCCCCGCATTTGCCGATTCATCCCGCGCTCGATTCTTCCCTCGTGTCTTTCCTCGTTTCCGCCCGTTTCAGCGGTACTTCGCATCCAATGCGCGGTCGCGCGCGATTTGTTCCTCGTAGCGATCGCCCACCGCCAGGAGCATCTCCTTGGTGTAATACAGGTCGCCACGCTTCTCGCCGTGATACTCCAGCACCCGGGTTTCGACGATGGCGTCCACCGGGCAGGCCTCTTCGCAAAAACCGCAGAAGATGCATTTGGTGAGGTCGATGTCGTAGCGCGTGGTGCGTCGCGTGCGATCGGCGCGTTCCGCCGATTCGATGGTGATGGCCAATGCCGGGCAAACCGCTTCGCACAATTTGCAGGCGATGCAGCGCTCTTCGCCGTTGGGATAGCGGCGCAAAGCGTGCAGCCCGCGGAAGCGGTGCGACTGCGGCGTCTTCTCCTCGGGGTATTGCACCGTAATCTTGCGCACGAAGAGGTGCCGCCCGGTGACCATCAGGCCCTGCCAAAGCTCGATCAGCAGGAAGCTCTTGAACCAGTGGCGTATCGTCGAAACCATGCGGGAATCTCAGTCAGTGGAAGAGATGCGCCCAGGGCGTCTGCATCATCGCACCCATAAAGATGATCCAGACCAGGGTAATGGGAATGAAGATCTTCCAGCCCAGGCGCATCAGCTGGTCATAGCGGTAGCGCGGGAAGGTGGCGCGTATCCACAGGAAGAAGAACAAAACGAACGCAACCTTGGCCGCGAGCCAGATGAAACCGTCAGGCAGCGCCGGGATGGGCGACAGCCAGCCGCCCAGGAACATGATCGACGCGAGCGTCGCAATCAAGATCATGTTGGCGTATTCGGCCAGGAAAAACACCGCGAACGTGATGCCCGAATATTCGACGTGGAAACCGGCGACGATTTCCGATTCGCCTTCCGCGAGGTCGAAAGGATGGCGGTTGGTCTCGGCCACGCCCGAGATGACGTAGATCAGGAACATCGGCAAAAGCGGCAGCCAGTACCAATGGAGGATACCGCCCTCCTGACCCTTGACGATTTCACCGAGGTTCAGAGAATTGGCCGCCATCAGCACGCCCACTAGCGCGAAGCCCATGGCCAGTTCGTAGGAGACGATTTGCGCCGCAGAACGCATGCAGCCCAAGAAAGCATACTTCGAATTGGAAGCCCAGCCGGCCAGGATCACCCCATACACGCCCATGGAGGTAATGGCCATGATGTACAAAAGACCGGCGCTGAGGTCGGCCACAACCAACTCGGGGCTGAAGGGAATCACCGCCCAAGCCGCCACCGCCGGCCCGATGGAGAGCAAAGGCGCGATCACGAACAGATATTTGTTCGCTCCAGTGGGGATGACGATTTCTTTGAACAGCAGCTTGAAGGTGTCGGCAAAGGGCTGCAAAAGGCCGAAGGGACCGACGCGGTTGGGTCCGATGCGCACCTGCATGTAACCGATGATCTTGCGCTCGGCCAGGGTGAGATAAGCCACGGCGATGACCAAGGGCAGCACGATGACGGCGATCTTGAGCAGCGTCCATACCGTCAGGGCCACCATCGGCGACCAGACCGAGCCGAGATAGGGCGTGATGAGTTGTTCAATCACATTCATTACGCGCGCTCCACGCTAATCTTGTCGTCCGGCGCGCCCAAGGCGGCCGTGCTGGCGTGCGCCGCCGGCACGCGCAGGGTGTTGGCGGCGAGCTTGTCGTCGCGCGCAGCCACCAGCACCGTGGAGCCGGCGCCTTGGGTGATGCGCACCCGATCTCCCGGCTCTAGCCCCAGGCTCTGCATCATGGTCCCCGGCATGGTCGCCACCGGTGTGCGCGCATCGGCCGTCGCCTGAAGCGAAGCGGCGCGGCGCACCAGTGCATCGGAAAAATAGATGGGAACTTCGGCGCTGCGCTCGAGCGCAGCGCCTGCCGCAGCGGGCGCAGCTTCGATCGCCAGGGTGTTATCGAGCCGCGCGGCGAGATCGCCGCCCGCCGGTCCGAGGGCCGCTTCCCGCACCGCCTCGGGATGGTCTACCTCGAAACCGCAATAGTCCAGCATATGCCCCAGGGTGCGCAGCACTTTCCAAGCCGGCCGGCTTTCGCCCAAAGGCCGCACCACGCCATTGAAGCTTTGCGCCCGCCCCTCGGCATTGACGAAAGTGCCCGAAGTTTCGGTGAAGGGCGATACCGGCAGAAGCACCGTGGCATAACTTTCCGCTTCGCCGCGGAAAGGCGTCACCGCTACCACCATTTCGGCGCCCCGCAAGGCGCGCAGAGCGCGGTCGGGGTCGGCGCAGTCGTATTGCGGCTCCGCGTGCAACAAGAGATAGGCTTTGCGCGGCGAAGCGAGCATGGCACGGGCATCGAGCCCTTTGCCTTGCGGCCACGCGCCGGCGAGATAGCCGCCCACGGTGTTGGCACCCTCGGTGAGGAAACCAAAGCTTGCACCGGTGAGCTGGGCAATCGCCTGGGCATAAGCTTGCAACAGGCTCGCCTGGGGATGTTGCGCCGCCAGGTTGCCCAGCAGAATCGCTTTGCGTTCGCCTTCCGCGAGGCTCGCGGCGATGGCCTTGGCCGCCTCGCCAGCGACCACGGTTTCGAGGCCCGCGGGTTTGGCTTGCCCCTTGGTCTCACACGCCGCCACCAAGATCTCTCCCAAGGTCCGTGGCAACTGCGAAGGTGCCACGGTGACCCGGTTGGCTACCGGCATCAGCAAGTCATCTTCGGCGCTGTGGATGAGCGAAAGCTTCAGCCCCTTGCGCGCTGCCTGGCGCAGGCGCTGCGCGAAGAGCGGATGGTCCTTGCGCAGAAAGCTGCCCACCACCAGCGCCCGCTCGAGCTTGGAAAGACCGGCGATCTTCATGCCCAGCCAGGGCGCGCCTCGGCGTCGCGAGTCGGCGGAAAAATCGGTCTGGCGCAAGCGGAAATCGACGTTGCTGCTGCCCAGCCCATGCGCGAAGCGCTGCAGTAGATAGAGTTCTTCGACGGTGGACCAGGGCGCGGCCAGGGCACCGATTTGTTCCGGGCCGGCTTCGGCGGCAATTTTCTTGAGACCGTTGGCGACGTGCTCCAGCGCCTCTTGCCAAGTAACCGCACGCCAAGCGCCGTTTTCTTTGACCATGGGCTGCGTGAGCCGATCTTCGCAGGCCAGGCCTTCGTAGGAAAAACGATCGCGGTCGGAGATCCAGCATTCGTTGACCGCTTCGTTCTCCAGCGGCAGCACGCGCTTCACGCGATCACGCTGAACCTGCACGATCAGATTGGTCCCGACGCTGTCGTGCGGGCTCACCGACTTGCGCCGGGCCAGCTCCCAGTTGCGAGCCGAAAACCGGAAGGGCTTGGAGGTGAGCGCGCCGACCGGGCAAAGGTCGATGACGTTGCCGGACAGCTCAGAACTGACGGCCTGCCCCATAAAGGTCTGGATCTCGGAATGTTCGCCCCGCGCGCCCATCCCCAATTCCATGATCCCGGCGATCTCTTGCCCGAAACGAACGCAGCGCGTGCAGTGTATGCAGCGAGTCATGTTGGTGCCGTCGATCAGGGGACCGAAATCTTTGTCGGGCACCACGCGCTTGGCTTCGCCGTAGCGCGACTCGCCCTTGCCGTAACCGACCGACAAATCCTGCAGATGGCACTCGCCGCCCTGGTCGCAAATCGGGCAATCAAGCGGGTGATTGATGAGCAGGAATTCCATCACCCCCTTTTGCGCCTTCACGGCCACCGCCGACTGGGTCTTGACCTTCATGCCCTCGGTCACCGGCGTGGCGCAAGCGGGCACAGGCTTGGGAATTTTCTCCACTTCCACCAGGCACATGCGGCAGTTGGCGGCGATCGACAATTTTTTGTGATAGCAGAAATGCGGAATGTAAATCCCGACCAGGCTCGCGGCGTCCATCACCGTGGAACCGTCGGGCACCTGGGTCGCTCTGCCGTCAATCTCGATATTCAGCATGCTTCGGTCTTTGAGCTCGTTACACGTACGCCGGCACCGGGCACTGCCGGTGATCGACGTGGTACTGGAATTCGTCGCGGAAATGGGTGACGAAACTCTTCACCGGCATGGCCGCCGCGTCGCCCAAGGCGCAAATCGTTCGGCCCTGGATATTGTCGGCCACGGAATACAGGAGATCGAGGTCTTCCTGTCGGCCCTTGCCATGCTCGATACGATCGACCACGCGCCACAGCCAACCCGTGCCTTCGCGGCATGGCGTGCATTGGCCGCAGGATTCCTCGTAATAGAAGTAGGACAGGCGCAATAGCGATTTCACCATGCAGCGGGTGTCGTTCATCACGATCACCGCACCCGAGCCCAGCATCGACCCCGCCTTGGAGATCGAGTCGTAGTCCAAGGTGCACTCCATGATGATCTTGCCCGGCAGTACCGGAGCCGACGATCCGCCGGGGATACAGGCCTTCAACTGCCGCCCGTCGCGCATGCCGCCGGCCATTTCCAAGAGGGTGGAGAAAGGCGTGCCCATTCTCACTTCGTAATTGCCGGGGCGAGCGACGTCACCGGAAACCGAGAAGATTTTGGTGCCGCCGTTGTTGGGTTTGCCCAGATTGAGGAAGGCTTCGCCGCCCTGGTTGATGATGAAAGGCACCGCGGCGAAGGTTTCGGTGTTGTTGATGGTGGTCGGTTTGCCGTACAGACCGAAGCTCGCCGGGAAAGGCGGCTTGAAGCGCGGCTGGCCTTTCTTGCCTTCGATCGACTCCAAAAGCGCCGTTTCCTCGCCGCAGATATAGGCCCCGTAGCCGTGATGGGCAAAAAGATCGAAGGAGAAATCCGAGCCCTGAATGTTCTTGCCGATCCAGCCCGCGGCGCGTGCTTCGTCCAAAGCTTCCTCGAAGCGCTCGTAGACTTCCCAAATCTCACCGTGGATGTAGTTGTAGCCGGTGCGTATGCCCATGGCGTAGGCCGCAATCGCCATGCCTTCGATGACGATGTGCGGGTTGTAACGCAGGATGTCGCGATCTTTGAAAGTACCCGGCTCACCCTCATCGGAATTGCAGACGAGGTATTTCTCGCCGGGGAAAGCGCGCGGCATGAAACTCCATTTCAAACCGGTGGGGAAGCCCGCCCCGCCGCGACCGCGCAGCGAGGATTTCTTGACTTCCGCGATCACCTGGTCGGGCGGAATCTTCTCGGTGAGAATTTTCTTGAGGGCCGCATAACCGCCGCGTTGCAAGTAGTCTGCCAGGCGCCAATTTTGGCCATCGAGGCCTTTGAGGATGAGCGCCTCGGGTCCGTAATCCAGCGGCGGGACGCTCATGATTTCAACTCCGTGATGAGCTGGTCGAGCTTCTCGTCGGACATTTTGCAGCACATGCGCCGGTTGTTGACCAGCATCACCGGGGCGTCGCCGCAGGCGCCCATGCACTCGCCTTCCTTGAGCGTGAAGTTCCCGTCTCCGGTGGTCTCGTTGAAATCGATGCCGAGCTTGGTCTTGAGGTAGTCCGCGGCGCGGGCTCCGCCATTGAGCGCACAGGGCAGGTTGGTGCAGACCGTGAGCTTGTTCTTGCCCACGGGCTTCAAGTTGTACATGGCGTAGAAAGAGGCCACTTCATACACCGCCATGGGCGGCATGCCGAGGTAGGCGGCAACAAAATCCATGGTCTCGGGCGCCAGCCAGCCCTTTTCGTCCTGGGCGATGCGCAGGGCCGACATACAGGCCGACTGCTTCTGGTCCGCCGGGTATTTGGCGATCTCGCGATCGATCTTCTTCAGGGATTCAGCGCTTAACATGCTCTTGAGTTCAAAGTTTCCGGGAGACTCAGCGGTCGATTTCGCCGAACACGATATCCTGCGTGCCGATAATCGCGACGACGTCGGCGATCATGTGGCCGCGGGACATTTCATCCAAGGCGGCAAGGTGGGCGAAGCCAGGGGCGCGAATCTTCATCCGATAGGGTTTGTTCGCGCCGTCGGACACGAGGTAGATGCCGAACTCCCCCTTGGGATGCTCCACGGCCGCATACACCTCGCCTTCGGGCACATGCATGCCTTCGCTGAAGAGCTTGAAGTGGTGAATCAGCTCTTCCATGTTTTGTTTCATCATGGCGCGCGGCGGCGGCGCCACTTTGTGGTCTTCGACCATCACCGGGCCGGGATTAGTGCGCAGCCAATCAACGCACTGCTTGATGATGCGGTTGGACTGGCGCATCTCTTCCACCCGCACCAGATAACGGTCGTAACAATCGCCGTTGGTGCCAACCGGAATGTCGAAATCCATCCGATCGTAAACTTCATAAGGCTGCTTCTTGCGCAAATCCCAAGCCACACCCGAACCGCGCAACATAGGGCCGGTGAGGCCCAGCGCCATCGCCCTTTCGGGTGTAACCACGCCGATGTTGACGGTGCGCTGCTTCCAAATCCGGTTGTCGGTCAGGAGCGTTTCATAATCATCCACACAACCGGGAAAGCGCCGCGTGAAGTCTTCGATGAAATCGAGCAGCGAACCATGGCGATTGGCGTTGATCTCCGCCATCGAATTGGCGTTGTGGATCTTGGTTGCGGTGTACTGCGGCATGCGCTCGGGCAAATCGCGATACACGCCGCCGGGGCGGTAGTAGGCGGCATGCAAGCGCGCACCAGAGACTGCTTCGTAGCAGTCCATGAGATCTTCGCGCTCGCGGAAAGCATAGAGGAAGGTGGTCATGCCGCCGACGTCCAGCGAGTGCGCGCCCAGCCACAAAAGGTGGTTGAGGATGCGGGTGATTTCGTCGAACATCACCCGGATGTACTGCCCGCGCTCCGGCACCTCGATGCCCAAGAGCCGCTCCACCGCCATCACGTAGGCGTGCTCGTTGCACATCATCGAGACGTAATCCAGACGGTCCATATAGGGCAAGGTCTGGAGGAAAGTGCGTGTCTCGGCAAGTTTTTCGGTGGCGCGATGCAAGAGCCCGATGTGCGGATCGGCTCGCTGCACCACCTCGCCATCGAGTTCCAGGACCAGCCGCAACACGCCATGGGCCGCGGGGTGCTGCGGCCCAAAGTTCATGGTGAGGTTCTGAATCTCAGCCACAATCGACTCCACGGAGAAAGCGCCCTGCAATCGCTACCGCGAAATCACCAGCGGCGCGGACGTGACATTTGGCGTTAGAGGTATCCATGTTCAATTCCGCGCATACGATTCTTCGCGAACCACGCGCGGCGTGATCTCGCGCGCTTCGATCGTCACCGGTTGGTAGATCACGCGCTTTTGCTCGGGGTCGTAGCGCATTTCCACATGGCCGGAAACCGGGAAATCCTTGCGGAAAGGGTGTCCGACAAATCCGTAGTCGGTGAGTATGCGCCGCAGGTCGGGATGGCCGCTGAACATGATGCCAAAAAGATCGAAGGCTTCCCGCTCGTACCAATTCGCCGATGGCCAGACCCCGACCACCGAATCAACCACCGGGAATTCTTCGTCGGGAACGGCTACGCGCACTCGCAAACGCCAGTTGCGGCTAACCGAAAGCAGGTGATAGACCACGGCGAAACGCGGTCCGGCAAACCCGCCGTCGCGGTATTGGTAATAGTCGATGCCGCAGAGGTCGACCAAGGTTTCGAATTTGAGCCGGGCGTCGTCGCGCAGGGTCTTCAAGGTGGCAAGCAGCGTCTTGGCGTCCGCCGCGAGCGTCAGCTCGCCTCGGTCTTGGATGCTGCGGCCGCCCTCTTCGCCTAGAACTTCGCTCAGCGCTGCGGCAAGCGTTTGGATCGATGCGCTCATGGTCTCAGGTTCGCGCGATGGTATTGGTGCGCCAAATCTTGTTCTGCAGCTGCAAGATGCCGTAAAGCAGCGCTTCGGCCGTGGGCGGGCAGCCGGGAACGTAGATGTCCACCGGCACGATGCGGTCGCAGCCGCGCACCACCGAGTAGGAGTAGTGGTAATACCCGCCGCCATTGGCGCAGGAGCCCATAGAAATCACCCAGCGCGGTTCGGCCATTTGGTCGTAAACCTTGCGCAGGGCCGGCGCCATCTTGTTGCATAACGTGCCGGCGACGATCATCACGTCCGATTGCCGGGGGCTGGGGCGGAACACGATGCCGAAACGGTCGAGGTCGTAGCGCGAAGCCCCGGCCTGCATCATCTCGACGGCGCAGCAAGCAAGGCCGAAAGTCATAGGCCACATCGAGCCGTTGCGCGCCCAGTTGATCACGGTGTCGAGCGTCGTGGTGACGAAGCCCTTTTCAAACACACCCTCAATGCTCATACGCTTCCTTGTTGCATGGTCCCTAAGCCGGCAAGCCCGGAACCAACCAGAATCGCTTGCCGACCGTATACGGCGAACAAACCCTCGCGCGACCAAGGGGGGAAACCCCTAGCAGTTCCCCCGGCAGGACCAAGGACTCAAGCCCCTTGGTAGAGCACCCAGAACCGTCGCTACGATTCATCTCTTCTCCAAGAATGTGAAAATTTGAGGCTCTGCTGACTCACGGCGGGGCGGCAGGCGCACACCTCACTCCCAGTCCAAAGCCCCTTTCTTCCATTCGTAAATGAAACCGACAATCAGGATCCCGAGGAAAATCATCATGGCGACGAATCCGAAAAAGCCGATCTCCTTGAGCACCACGGCCCAAGGGAAGAGAAAGGCGATTTCGAGATCGAAAAGAATGAACAGAATGGCGATGAGGTAATAGCGCACGTCGAACTTCATGCGCGCGTCCTCGAAGGCCTCAAAGCCGCATTCGTAGGGCGACAGCTTGGCCGAATCCGGCCGGCTGGGCGCGACGATGGCCCCGGCGATCAGCAATACCAGACCGAAGGCAATACCTACCGCGATGAAGAGCAGAACCGGAAAATAGTTTTCGAGCATTTCTTCCCCGCAAAAAGGGCGGAACATCGCTGCTCCGCCCCTCCTTTTGTTCACGGCCCCTTTCCTCGCGGAAGGCGCTCACTGGTTCATCTGTTCTGGTGCCGACGGTGAGACTCGAACTCACACGGCTTGCGCCACCGCCCCCTCAAGACGGCGTGTCTACCAATTTCACCACGTCGGCAAGTTACCGCTGCTGCTGGCGGCCAGGCCGCCAAAACTCCAAGCTTCTTAGTTCGGAATGTCCTTCGCCTTTGACCCTGCGTCAGGCGTCGGCGCCCCGCCGGCAGCGGGCGCCGTCGCCGGCGCAACTTGTTTGGTCGGCTCAGGAACGTTCTTCATCACTCCTTCCCCGGCCTGGGAAGCTCCGCTGCGGTGCATACCGATATAGCTCAAGCCCAAACTCGAAAGAAAAAAGATCGTCGCCAGTACGGCCGTGGTGCGACTGAGGAAGTTAGCCGATCCCGCCGAGCCAAACAGACTGCCGGCGCTGCCGCCGCCAAACGCGGCGCCCATATCGGCGCCCTTGCCCTGCTGGAGCAAAACGAAGGCGATCACCCCAGCCGCCACGAGAACATGCAATACCAAAAGAATCGTTTCCACGCTATTCCACCAAAACCGAGGCCCGTTCCCCGAGGCTTACGCCGCGCGGCAAATGGCCAAGAAATCCGAAGCCTTGAGCGAGGCTCCCCCGATCAGGCCGCCATCGATGTCGGGCATCGCAAAAAGCGCCTGCGCATTGCTCGGCTTGACGCTGCCGCCATACAAGATCGACACTTTGTTGCGCAGCTTCTCCGAGAGCTGTCCCCGAATCAAGGCATGCACCTCCTGCGCTTGCTCGGGTGTAGCCGTCTTGCCTGTGCCGATCGCCCACACCGGCTCGTAAGCGACCACCGCTTCCGCCAGGTCGATATCCGGCCGGCTCAGGATGGCATCCAGCTGCCCCATCACCACGTCGGCCGTGGCGCCTTTTTCGCGCTCGGCCAAAGTCTCTCCAACGCAGACGATGGGCACCATGTCGCAGGCCTCCACCGCCGCACATTTCGCTGCCACCGTCTTGCTCGATTCGTGAAGTCCGTGCCGACGCTCCGAATGACCGATGATGATGTACTTGCACCCAAACTCGCGCAGCATCACCGCCGCAACTTCGCCGGTATAAGCGCCGGGAAAGTGCTCGCTGACGTTTTGCGCGCCCAGCTGGATACGCGTTCCCTTCAAGGCTTCCTGCGCCTGGCCGAGGTAAGGAAAGGGCACGCACACCGCCATTTCCGACGTCACCTCTCCCGCACCCGCCTTGATCCCCTCGAGCAGCGTTCGGTTGCCTTCCAGGCTGCCGAACATCTTCCAGTTCCCGACAACCAGTTTGCGTCGCACGGTGCTCCTCATCGAGTTGAGATGGCGGGCAAGCCATCCGGTGTAAAGCCCGCTTCCAATACAGGCAAAAAATTTGCAAGATTTTAACCTGTTTCATCCGCGAGGGTCAATTTATGTTTGCGCCGCAGCAATCCTCAAGCGCTAGGATTTCCTAGCACCGGCCCGATCATGCACCAAGCACCGGAGCGGCTGTTTGATCCTGCGCAAGCCGGCGCACAAAGCTCAGGCGGCAGCATTTCCGTTACACTTCGGTACTTCCGTCCCAACCCGGAGCCGTGATGTCGCGCCCTCTTGCTCCTTTGCTGCTGCTCGCGGCGCTCGTGCTTTCGAGCGCCGCCGCTCACGCCGGCGAAATCGTTCTGTATCGCTACGCCGACTTCTTCGGTCGCTCCATCCAATTGCAGAATGACGCGCAGAACTTTGCCGATCTCGGTTTCAACGACCGTGCCAATTCGATTTCGGTGCACAGCGGCGACTGGGAAGTGTGCACCGATGCCTATTTTCGGGGCTCGTGTTTGGTTTTGCGCCCAGGGGAGTATCGTCACCTGCCGCAAGATTTCCTCTCCCGCATCTCTTCAGCCCGCGAAGTGACTCGCGCGTCTCACCACCGCTATGCACCCGAGCCGCCGCGGGTGACCCAGAGAATAGAGTTCTTCTCCGCCCGGCGTTTCCGAGGCGGCACCCTCACCCTGACTGCCGCCGCTCCCGACCTGCGCAGCCAGGGATTCAACGATGTCCCGGCCTCGGCCATCATTACCGGCGGCGCCTGGGAGATTTGCTCGGAACCCGGATTTCGCGGCAGCTGCCGGGTGTTTCCCGAAGGCGAACACGAGTCGCTCTCCTGGGATCTGAATCACCAAGTCAGCTCGGCGCGTCCCTTGGCCCCGGTGCGTGAAGCGCTGCGCGAGGCGCCCCGTCCGCCCCAGCCGCAGCTTCGCCCCCCGCAATCGCGACCGCAGCCCGTTCCGCAGCGTCCTGCTTCGGCCAGTTTTTTCGAAGGCAACGAGTTTCGCGGGCGGTCGATATCCCTGCGCGGCCCGGTGCCCGATTTCGACCACCTGAGCTTCAATGATCGAGCTGAATCCATCCGTATCGACGCCGGGGTCTGGGAGGTTTGCACCGACGCCAATTACCGCGGGGAATGCCGGCGCTTGCTGCCGGGAAGCTACTCCGAGCTCGAACGGGTCATCAGCCGGCGCATCTCATCGGCGCGTCCGCTCGAAGACGACGTCCGCTCCCCCCGCGAGGCGCCGCCGGCCAGTTCCGGCTATGGCCCCAACGCACTGTGAGCGTAAGCCGGCAACGCCGCAACCGAAGAGGATCGTTCGCCGATCGCAAAGCGCGAACCGACCCGCCTGTAAACGAGAGGGGAAGCCCCAGGCTTTTCCCCCATCAGGATTCAGGGCGCGCGCGCTTGTGAATTCGGCAACCCGCTCTTCGATTCCGATCTATTTCAAACCGAAAAATACCTGAGGCCCCAGCAACTCATGAGCACCATTCCCGATGATCAGACCCTCGGCGCCCTACTCGCCGGGGCGCGCACCATCGCCGTGGTAGGACTGTCGCCCAACGCCCTGCGGCCCAGCCACGAAGTCGCCAGGTATTTACAGCGGCACGGCTATCGCATCGTCCCGGTCAATCCGAACTGCGCTGAAATTTTGGGAGAGCGCTGCTTTCCCAGCCTGGAGGCAATCGGCGAACCGGTGGATATCGTGGACTGTTTTCGCCGCAGCGAGGAAATTCTGAGCATCGCCAAGTCCGCAGTATCCATCGGCGCCAAAGCCCTTTGGCTGCAGCTGGGCGTGCAAAACGAGGAGGCGGAGTTGCTGGCGAGCAAAGCGGGTTTGACGGTGATCGCAAACCACTGCATCAAGATCGAGCATGCGCGGCTTGGCCGGCGATGAAACCCTTGATCCGGAACCAACCTCGAACACGGCAATCTCAAAGCGAGTTTTCTCCCTCCGGGCCTTATCATGTCCTTGCTTGAAGCTCTGCCGCCGCGCCGCGTCGGCTACTCACTGGGTTTTGCACTGTGCGCCGCGTTGATGGCGTATGCCTTCTACCTGCAATATGTGGAGGGGCTGGAGCCTTGCCCCCTGTGTTATTTCCAGCGCCTGGCAGTGATCGGCATGGGGCTGGTCTTCCTGGTCGCTGCCCTACATGATCCGGCGCGGCGCGGCGCCATCGCCTATGCGCTGCTGCAGGCCGCCATCGGCGGCGGCGGTGCGGCCGTGGCGGCACGGCACGTCTGGATCCAGAGCCTCCCGCCCGACCAGGTGCCCAGCTGCGGCATGGGCATCTTTTATATGCTCGATTCCTTGCCGGTGCTCGATGTGATCAATAAAACGCTTGCCGGCAGCGGCGAATGCGCCAAGGTGGACTGGACGTTTCTCGGGCTTTCTCTGCCAGGCTGGACTTTCATTTTCTTCCTGGCCATGGTGCTCGCGTCGTTTGCGCTGGCCGCGCGCCCCTCGCCCGAGCGGCGATCCTGAGCCTCGACTCTCGACTCTCGACTACTTAGGCTGCATTCGAATCGCCCCGTCGAGCCGAATGACTTCTCCGTTGAGCATTTCGTTTTCGACGATATGGCGCACCAGCGCGGCATACTCGTCCGGGCGCCCCAAGCGCGGTGGAAACGGCACCATCTTGCCCAGGGAATCCTGCACTTCCTGCGGCAAGCTCGCCATCATCGGCGTGCCGAAGATGCCCGGCGCGATGGTCATGACACGAATGCCGAACCGCGCCAACTCGCGGGCGATCGGCAGGGTCATGCCGACTATGCCGCCTTTGGAGGCCGAATACGCCGCTTGGCCGATTTGACCGTCGAAAGCGGCCACCGACGCCGTATTGACGATTACTCCGCGCTCGCCGGCGGGATTGGGCGCGCCCTTGGACATCTGTTCGGCGGCCAGCCGAATCATGTTGAAGCTCCCCACCAAGTTGATGGTCAGGGTGCGGGCAAACGCCGCGAGATTGTGCGGCGCCTCCTTGCCGAGCACCTTCTCGGCATGCGCGATGCCGGCGCAGTTGACCAAAGCAGTCAGGCCGCCCAAACGGTCCATCGCCGTTTGCACGGTTGCCTTGGCACTGCCTTCATCCGCCACATCGCAACGCACGAAACATGCTGCCGCGCCGAGCTCGGCCGCGAGGGCGCGACCTTCGTCCTCCTTGAGATCGGCGATCACGGCACGGCCGCCGCCCGCCACGGCCATGCGCACCGTGGCGGCGCCCAGCCCCGACGCCCCCCCGGTCACCACAAAAACGCTATCTTGCAATTTCATTGCTCTACCCTTTCCCCGATTCGTTGCTGACGCCGGCTCGAGTGGCCCTCCTGCGATCCCGCCGCCGCAAAAGGGCGATGGCCGCGGCGGCGATGATCGCGGCGACACCGAACTGCGCCGCCAATCCGGCGCCAAAGCGCGCGGCAACGCCCGCGCAAACCAGCGCCAGGCCGATCGCCGCCAAATAGAGTGCGCCGAAAAACAGCTCTACGGTCGCCACCATGATCCCCAGGGACCACCAAATTTCATGCGCATTCATGACCCGAAGTTTACCGGCGCCGGGACTGGAATTCAAAATCGCGCGCCCCTCGGGGCGCGTTTCGAGGTTCGCTTCATGTATAATTTCTCGTTTGATTCAAATGGCTTAGGAGTTTGCCATGCCCATCTACGAATATCGCTGCGAAGCCTGCGGAAACGAAGTCGAAGCCCTCCAGAAGGTTTCCGAATCGCCCCTCACCACCTGCCCCCGGTGCGCCAAGGAAAGCCTGGTGAAGCTGATCTCCGCGGCGGGCTTTCAGCTCAAAGGTAGCGGCTGGTACGCGACGGACTTCAAAGGCTCGGGAGGCAGCAAGAAACCCGAGGAGGCCAAACCCGAAGCCAAGGCGGAAACCAAAGCCGAATCGCCAGCACCAGCGGCCGGCGGCGGTTGCAGCGGCGGCGGCTGCAGCTGCGGCTGATCGGTGCGAGCCGGCATGAAGCGTTATCTCATCACCGGGCTGGTCATTTGGGCGCCGCTCGGCATCACGATCTGGGTGCTGAACTTCCTTTTCAGCACCCTCGATCAAACGCTTCTGCTCTTGCCCCCTTCCTGGCATCCCGACATTTTGCTGGGTTTTCACCTGCCCGGTTTTGGAGTCGTCCTGGCCGCCCTGGTGCTGTTGATCACCGGCATGGTCGCCACCAATATTTTTGGCGCCCAGTTGGTGAGACTCTGGGAAGGAATGTTGACGCGCATTCCGGTCGTCAAGTCGATCTACACCAGCGTCAAGCAGGTGAGCGACACCGTGCTTACCGGCTCCGGCCAAGCCTTCAGCAAAGCCCTGCTGGTCGAGTTTCCGCACCCGGGCACCTGGACCATCGCTTTTCTCACCGGCACGCCGCGCGGGGAAGTCGCCGAACTCCTGCAGACCGAACACGTCAGCGTTTATGTGCCCACCACGCCCAATCCGACATCCGGCTATTTCATCATCGTGCCGCGCGCCCGGGTGCGCGAGTTGGGCATGTCCGTGGACGAAGCGTTGAAATATGTGATCTCCATGGGCACGGTTGCTCCCGGCCAGATCGCGGCCAACAAAGCAGCCCAGGCTTCCGCCGCCGCTCGAAATTGAGTGGGCGGGGCGCCCTTGCTGCCCCCGCCCGCCCCAAAACACTTTTGCGCATTTCCCGCTTTTACCCATTAAATTCGGAGCAATCATGCGAACGCAATACTGCGGCCTGGTAGGCCGCTCTTACCTGGGCCAGACCGTCACGCTGTGCGGCTGGGTCCACCGTCGCCGCGATCACGGCGGGGTCATCTTCATCGACTTGCGCGATCGCGAAGGTTTGGTGCAGATCGTTTGCGACCCCGACCGCGCGGAGACCTTCGCCACCGCGGAAAAGATGCGCAACGAGTACGTGATCCGGGTGTCCGGCAAAGTGCGCGAGCGCCCGGCAGGCACCGTCAACCCCAACCTGGTGAGCGGCGAAATCGAGGTGCTGGCTCAGGATATCGAGATCCTCAACGCCTCGCTCACGCCGCCTTTCCAGATGGATGACGAGGAACTCTCCGAAAACGTCCGCCTCACCCACCGCTATCTCGACCTGCGCCGCCCGGCGATGCAGCACAATCTCAAGCTGCGCTACCGCGTCGCGATGACGGTGCGCAATTTCCTGGACCAGCACGGCTTTCTCGACATCGAAACGCCCATGCTCACCAAAAGCACTCCGGAAGGCGCCCGCGACTACCTCGTGCCTTCGCGGGTGCATGCCGGGCATTTCTTCGCCTTGCCGCAGTCGCCGCAGCTCTTCAAGCAACTCCTGATGATTTCGGGCTTTGACCGTTATTACCAGATCACCAAATGTTTCCGTGACGAAGACCTGCGCGCCGACCGCCAGCCCGAGTTCACCCAGATCGATATCGAAACCTCCTTCCTGAGCGAGGAGGAAATCATCGAGCTCATGGAAGAGATGATCCGCGTCACTTTCAAGCAAGCGCTGAACGTCGAGCTGCCCGCGGTCTTCCCGCGCATGACTTACGCCGACGCCATGCGCGACTACGGCTCGGACAAACCCGACTTGCGCGTGCGCCTGAGGCTAACCGAACTCACCGACCTCATGAAGGGGGTGGACTTCAAAGTTTTCCGGGCCGCGGCGGATCTCGCCGACGGGCGCGTGGCTGCCCTGCGCGTGCCCGGCGGCAGCAAACTATCGCGCAGCGAAATCGACGGCTACACTCAATTCGTGGGCATTTACGGAGCCAAAGGACTCGCCTACATCAAGGTCAACGACCAGACCAAACTCAACGAGGAAGGCTTGCAATCGCCGATCGTCAAATTCCTTGGCGCCCAAGTGCTGGCCAAAATCATCGAGCGCACCGGCGCGGAAAATGGCGACCTCATCTTCTTCGGCGCCGATCGCGCCAAGGTCGTCAACGATGCCATGGGCGCCTTGCGCAGCAAGATCGGCCACGAGCACAATTTCGCAGACGCCGGCTGGCGTCCGGTGTGGGTGGTCGATTTCCCGATGTTCGAATACGACGACGAGGCCAAACGCTGGGTGGCTTTGCATCACCCCTTCACCTCGCCCAAGGACGAGCATTTGCAGTATCTCGACAGCGATCCGGGCAAATGCCTCGCCAAAGCTTATGACCTCGCCTTGAACGGCTGGGAAATCGGCGGCGGATCGGTGCGTATCCATCGCGAAGAGGTGCAGAGCAAGGTCTTCCGAGCACTGGCCATCGGACCCGAAGAAGCTCGCAGCAAATTCGGCTTTCTGCTCGATGCCCTGCAATACGGCGCGCCGCCGCACGGCGGCATCGCCTTCGGGCTGGATCGCGTAGTCACCATGATGGCCGGCGCGGAATCGATCCGCGACGTGATCGCCTTCCCCAAAACCCAGCGTGCGCAGTGCCTCATGACCGAGGCGCCTTCCACAGTGGACGAGAAGCAGCTGCGCGAACTGCACATCCGTCTGCGCCAGGCGGAAGCGCCCAAAACCTGATGCGCTGCAGCTCCCGCAAGGCACGAACCACCCAGGCCTGGCCCGGGTGGTTCACTTTTTTGTTTGCCCTCCTCCTCGCGGGCGCCGCTCTGGCGCGCAGCGAAATACCCATGGTGCCATTGGCCGCGCTGCCTGCGGAAGCGGCCAAGACCCTGAGCCTCATCAAGGCCGGCGGGCCCTTCCCCTATGACCGCGATGGGGTGATCTTTGGCAACCGCGAACGCATTCTGCCCGCGCAAAAACGCGGCTACTACCGCGAATACACCGTGCCGACACCAGGCGCCCGGAATCGCGGTGCACGGCGCATCGTCGCCGGCGTGCCAGGAGAGTATTACTACACCGGCGATCACTATCGAAGCTTCCAGCGCATACGCGAATAGGTGCCCCGTGCCGCAAGTCAAACTCGATGCCCAGCACAACCGCCTTGCCCAACACGCGGCGGAGGAAGTTCTTGCCGCCGCCGCGGCGGCAAAACTGCCGGTCTTCCACCTCGACACGCAAAAGGTCAAGACCAAGCAGGATCTGCTCAAGCACCTTGCCCAGGCGCTCGCGCTACCCCGGCACTTCGGCGAAAACTGGGACGCGCTCGCCGATTGCCTGATGGATGCCGACTGGCTGCCGCCCGCAGGTTGCGTGCTGCTGTGGAAAAATGCAGCCGCCCTGGCGACTGCGGCCCGCGATGAGCACCAAGTTTTGCGCGAGCTATTCGCCGAAGCGGCAGAATTCTGGCAAGAGCGGGGCAAGCCTTTTCACGTTTTCCTCGTCTGATCCGCGCGCCCCGCCCGCGCCATGGGTCACAAACTCCCCGTCTCCACGCTGGTGCTGGTTTACACCTCCGCGCTAGAGGTGCTCTTGATCGAACGCGCGGATTTTCCCGGCTACTGGCAGAGCGTCACCGGCAGTCAGGAACCCGGCGAGACCTTATTACAAACCGCCGTGCGCGAGTTGCGCGAAGAAACCGGCATCGATGCCGCAGCCTTCGGCGGTCTGGTCGATTGGCACTTGAGCAATCAATACGAGATTTATCCGCGCTGGCGTCACCGCTACCCGGAAGGTACCACTCATAACACCGAGCATGTTTTCGCGCTCGAAGTGCCGGCGCCGGTGCCGGTCACGCTGGCACCCCGGGAGCACCTCTCGCATCTTTGGCTGCCGTGGTCCGAGGCGGCGCAGAAGGTGTTCTCGTGGTCGAATCGGGAAGCGATCGAACGCCTCGGCGCGCGGATACTCAGTCGCGACTAGGCGCGCTAGCCCACCCAATACGCCAGCGTCACCAGCAGTATGAGCGCCATCCACACCGCGAGCGCGCGCCAAATGAGGCCGACCGCGCTTTGCATGAGCTCGCTGTCGGCCGCCTCGCCCACGCCTAGCTCGGGGCGATAAATGAGGCCGCCGCCCACTTCTCGCAGCGGTTCGCCCAGGCGAACGCCGATCGCGCCGGCCCCCGCCGCAAGTACGATGCCCTGCTCGGGGCGCGCCCAGGCCGCGGCTTGTGTGCGCCAGCAATAGATGGCGTCTTCGAAATCCCCGACGATGGCATAAGACACCGCGGTAAGGCGCACCGGAATCCAGTCCACATAAGCAAAGAGGGTCCTTGCCGGATTGCCGAAAGAGGCGAGTTCCTGACCCTGAGGGGTGCTCGGGTCGCCGGTCCACTTTTGGGCAAGAATCGCCAAACAACGATAAAAAACAGCGCCGCTGGGCCCGGGCAGGACCAAGAACAGCGCGATGGTGCCAAAGACATGCCGGTGCGATTCCAAGAGCCCCTGCTCGATCGAAAGACGCGCGATTTCGCTGCTCGAAAGCTCCAAGCCCCGGCTGCCGCGCCAATCGGCCAACAGGCGCCGGGCTTCATTGAGGTCACCGGCGCGCAAAGCCTCGGAAATGGCGGTGAAGGCGTGGCTGAATTGCCGAAAGCCGAGGCTGAAATAAAGCACCAGCGCGTTCCAGGCCAGGCCCATCAGGGGATGGAGGCTGTCGAGCAGCCAATAAACTGCGAACGCCAGAAAAACCGGGGGCAACAGCGCCAGCGCCAGGGCGATGCTGCCGTGTTTGATTTCGCCCGCGTTCAGCTCGCGTTCCAAGAGGTTGGCATAACGCACGAAACCGCGCTGCAAGAGTTGGCGCAGCCGCAGCGAATGAAGCTGCTCCAGGGCGAGGGCAATTAACAGGGCAAGAAAGCTCATAAGTACAGCGAACCAGCGGCGTAGGCCATGCCCGAAGATACCACTCCAGCGGGGGCCACGGGAATACGGAATATTCGGTGTTTGCTACCGGCTGTCGAGCCTGCCCCAGGCCGGAAACCAGCGGGTGCGCCCCCTTGCGGGTCCACCAAAATAGTCTCTGCGACTCGTTTTTTTCCAGAAGTGGGAAGACCCGAGACCTTCGCGACCAAAAAACTCCCCGGTCTATTTCAAGAAGGACTTGCTGATTTCCCGAAATTCATCGCTGCCGGCCGTTTCCAGCCACTCGAAAGCGACCATCTCGCGCGTGACGATACGCACGCCCTCCTGACGCATGCGCGCCAGGGCGGCCTTGCGGTCCGAAGCCCGCCGGGAACCGACCGCTTCTTCGACCAAATACACTTCGTTCCCCTCGCGCAACAAGCCAAGCGCCGTCTGCAAGACGCAGACATGCGTTTCCATGCCCACCAGCACTTTCTGGCGCCGGTCGGCGCCGGGCAGGTCAGGCAAGCAAGCCGCGGCGGCGCAGGAAAAATGCAGCTTGCTGCCGATCGCTTCTTCGGGCAGGAGTTGCCGCAGCGCGGCGGCGGTGGGACCCAATCCTTGCGGGTACTGCTCGCTCGCCGCCACCGGCAGACCGAGCCGCTGCGCCACTCGGGTCAGCCAGATCGCGTTCTGCAAGACGCCTTCGCCGCCATCGATGGCCGGCAGCAGCCGCTCCTGGATATCGACGATCAGCAAAGCAGAGTGGGCGCGCGAGATCAACATGGCGTCTGGTTAATTGCTGAGTTCGACGCGATCCCGAAACTGCTCCAGCGCCTCGGGATTGGCCAGGGCCTCGACATTTTTCACCGGCCTGCCGTGCACCACGTTACGCACCGCCAATTCGACGATCTTGCCACTCTTGGTGCGAGGGATGTCATTGACCTGCACCACTTTGGCAGGAACGTGCCGCGGCGTCGTATTCTGCTTGATCTGCTGCTTGATCCGGTTGATCAGCACCTCATCCAGCGTGAGGTCATCCCTGAGGCGCACGAACAGCACCACCCGCACGTCGCTGTCCCAATCCTGCCCGATCACCAGGCTCTCCACCACCTCATCGAGCTGCTCGACTTGGCGATAGATTTCCGCCGTGCCGATGCGCACGCCGCCTGGGTTCAGCACCGCGTCGGAGCGGCCGTAGATGATCATGCCCTCATGCGCGGTCAGCTCCACATAGTCACCGTGGCACCAGATGTTGGGAAAACGCTCGAAATACGCGGCGTGATACTTGGCACCGTCCGGGTCGTTCCAGAAGCCGATAGGCATGGAGGGAAAAGGCGCGGTACACACCAGTTCGCCTTTTTGTTGTTTGATCGGCCGCCCTTCGTCGTCGAAGACCTCCACTTTCATCCCCAAGCCGCGGCATTGCAGTTCGCCGCGCCAAACTGGCAGCGTCGGTGCCCCCAGGGCAAAGCAGGAGATGATGTCGGTGCCGCCAGAAATGGATGAAAGGCAAAGATCCTGCTTGATGCACTGATAGACGTAATCGAAGCTCTCGGGTGCCAGGGGCGAACCGGTGGAGAACATCGTCCGCAAGCTAGCGAGGTCATAATCTTTGCTGGGCACCAAGGCGATCTTCTTCAAGGCATCGATATACTTCGCCGATGTGCCGAAGTGAGTCATGCGCTCGGCCTGCGCCAGGTCGAAGATAATGCGCCCGCGGGCGATGAAGGGCGAGCCGTCGTACAAAAGCAGCGTCGCCCCGGTGGCGAGACCCGAAACCAGCCAGTTCCACATCATCCAGCCGCAGGTGGTGAAATAGAACAGGCGGTCGTCACGACCGATATCGCCATGCAAAAGGTGCTCTTTGAGGTGCTGCAAGAGCGTGCCGCCGGCGCCGTGCACGATGCACTTGGGCACGCCGGTGGTGCCTGAGGAATACATGATGTAGAGCGGGTGATCGAAGGGCATAGGCGCGAAATCGATTTCGCCCGGCAGGTAGGGAGCAAGCCATTGCGCGAAGCGCCGGCCACAAGGCAAACCCGCCAGCGCAGGCGTTTGGTCGAGGTAGGGCACGATCACCACTTCCTGGAGCGTCGGCAGTTTGGCGACGATTTCGCGCACTTTGTCGAGCACTTCCACGCGCTTGCCGTTGTACCAATAGCCATCTGGCGCAAAAAGAACTTTGGGTTCGATCTGACCGAAGCGATCGAGCACGCCTTGCACGCCGAAATCAGGAGAGCAGGAAGACCAGATCGCGCCCAGACTGGTGGCGGCGAGCATGGCGACCACCGCCTCGGGCATGTTGGGCATGAAGCCGGCAACCCGATCGCCCTCGCCCACTCCGGCCGCGCGCAAAGCCTGGGCGGCACGCGACACCTGCGCATAGAGCTCGCCGAAGCTCAACCGCCTCTTGACTTTGTCTTCCCCCCAGAACACCAAGGCATCGGCAGCGTCCCGCCGGCGCAAAAGATTCTCGGCGAAATTGAGTTGCGCCTCGGGAAACCATCGCGCGCCGGGCATCTTGTGCGCATCGAGCAGAGTCGTGCCGCCACGCCGGCTGGCTTTCACCTCGCCGAAGTCCCACACCGCATTCCAGAACGCTTCCGGTTGCGCAATCGACCAGGCATAAAGCGCGGCATAGTCCGGAAAGGCGCGGCCGGTCTTGGCTTCAAGATCGCGCGCAAAACGAGTGATGCGGGCGCCGGCAATGCGCTCGGCGCTAGGTTGCCACAAGAGATCGGACATCGCGATCAAGCCTCCTGGCGCAAAGTGAGCAAATCGACGATGGCAGCGGGCAGCGGCACCGACTTGCCGCTCCGGTAATCCATCCATACCAGCTTGGCGGCACCTTCGGCAAAAAGTTCGTCGCCGCAACAGAGGTCGTACCAGCTTCCGACGCTGGTGCGTCCCAATTCATCGAGATACATGCGCACTTCCACGTCGCCCGGATACACCAGCGGCTTGAAGAAAGTGCAGGAGGCGTTGATGATCACCGGCCCCTCGGGGTCGGTCGGCTTCACCGCATAGCCATTGGCCATCGCCCAGCCGATGCGCGCTTGTTCCATATAGCGGAAGTAGACGGTGTTGTTGACGTGCCCCAAGGCGTCCATGTCGCCCCAGCGCATCGGCATGATCTCGGTATGCACCAACAGGCGCGTGTCTTTGGCCATGAATTCAGCGTGCGGTTAAGAAAAAAGCATTATACGCCGCCGACACCGGCGAGCTCGACCTTCGGTTTATAATTTGCCCCTCGCACAACGCCTGGCAACTTGGGGAGCAGCGCATGCAGCGCGAAATGATGGAATACGATGTGGTCATCGTCGGCGGAGGACCGGCGGGACTTTCCGCCGCCATTCGCCTCAAGCAATTGGCGGCCGAAGCCAAGCGTGAAATCAGCGTCTGCGTGCTGGAAAAGGGCTCGGAGGTCGGCGCGCACATTCTCTCCGGCGCGGTGATCGACCCCATCGCCTTGAACGAGCTCTTTCCGGACTGGCAGGCGAAAGACGCGCCGCTCGACACCCCGGTCAACGAGGACCGCTTCCTCATCCTCACCGAGCAAAAAGCCCACACCATACCCAACTGGCTTTTGCCGCCCTTGATGAGCAATCACGGCAAATACATCGCCAGCCTCGGCAATGTCTGCCGCTGGCTGGGCCAGCAAGCGGAGGCCTTGGGCGTGGAAATCTATCCGGGCTTCCCGGCGGCCGAGGTCTTGTTCAACGAAGACGGCTCGGTCAAGGGTGTGGCCACGGGCGACATGGGGCTCGCCAAGGATGGCAGCCACAAGGGCGAGTACCAGCCCGGCATGGAGTTGCACGCCAAGTACACGCTGTTCGCCGAAGGCGCGCGAGGCTCCCTTTCGCAGGAGCTGATGAAGCGCTTCAATTTGCGCGACGGCGTCGACCCGCAAAAATACGGCATCGGCATCAAGGAGCTTTGGCAGCTCGACCCGGCCAAGCATCGCCGGGGGCTGGTGATGCATAGCCAAGGCTGGCCGCTGGACAACTACACCGGAGGCGGTTCTTTTTTGTACCACTTCGGCGAGAACCTGGTGTCGGTTGGGTTCGTGGTGCATCTCAACTACGAGAACCCCCATCTTTCGCCTTACGACGAATTCCAGCGTTTCAAGACCCACCCGGAGATCCGCGGCTTTTTCGAAGGCGCCAAACGCATCGCCTACGGCGCCCGCGCCATCAACGAAGGCGGGCTGCAGTCCATCCCCAAGCTAGTTTTCCCCGGCGGCGCTCTGATCGGCTGCAGCGCCGGCTTCCTCAACGTGCCGCGCATCAAGGGTTCGCACAACGCGATGAAGACCGGAATGCTGGCCGCCGAAGCCGCTTTCACGGCTTTGAGCGAGAACCGCGCCCATGACGAGCTAAAGTCCTACCCAGAGGCATTCCGCCGCTCTTGGGTCTATGAAGACCTCTACAAAGTGCGCAACGTCAAGCCTGGCCTCAAGTGGGGCCTTTGGGGGGGCACGCTGCACGGCGGTTTGCACATGTGGCTCAATGATCTGGGCCTTGGTTTTTTGGTGCCCTGGACGCTGCGCCATGACAAACCCGACCATGAATGCCTCAAGCCCGCGGCCGACTGCCAGAAAATCGACTATCCCAAATACGACGGCGCCCTCACCTTTGACAAACTCTCATCGGTCTATTTGTCGAACACCAATCACGAAGAGGATCAGCCTTGCCACTTGCGGCTGCGGGATGCCGCCGTACCGGTCGCTGTGAATCTGGCGCGCTACGCCGGCCCCGAACAGCGCTTTTGTCCGGCCGGGGTGTACGAATACGTCGATGCCGAAGGCGGCGGCAAACGCTTGCAAATCAACGCGCAGAACTGCGTGCACTGCAAGACCTGCGACATCAAGGACCCCACCCAGAACATCCACTGGGTAACCCCCGAAGGCGGCGGCGGCCCGAACTATCCGGGGATGTGAGCGGCAGCGAGCGCAGCGAGGTTTGAGCGTTGTCGCACCCCACTGCCCTTTTGGCGCGGCCGGGACTTATTTATGATGCTTGGCCGACATCCACTGACCGTTCTTGCCGTCGGAAGTGGCGGTGCAGGTCACTTCGAGGCCAGACATGCTGGTCTTATCACCGACATTGAAGAACCGACCGGCGTCCCCCGAATAACATTGGGCCACTTTGGCGGCCTCCGGCTTCTTTTGCGCGGTAGCGGAAGTGGCGTTGGGGGCAGTGCTGGCGCAGCCGGCAGAAAGTGCGGCAACACCGACGAGAGCGAAGATTTTGCGAATCATGTTGGGCTCCTGGGAACGAGAGGCCGGAAGAATTCGGCCGCTGTGCATTTTGCGTCGCAATTGTGACGCTAGCGTTTCACGGCGCCGCGCAAAAAACTAGGCCCTCGCCCGCCCAACCGATGCGCTGCATTTCGGCCAGGGTGCTGCGGCTGGTGGTATAGCGATGATTGGAATCGTTGCTCGGGAAACCTTGGTTGTAGGCACGATAGACGGGCAATCGATCGTTCGCGCACACTCCCTCGGTCGCGGTATCGACGGCAAATGCCAGGCCCTCGTAGAACCAGCCCGGATCGCCCTTCACCCACTCGCACTCGGGCGCGTTCGCAGTATAAAAATGTGAGTTTGACCCTATGCCCGGCGTGCCGTAAAAACGGCAGACCGATGACGCGCCCGAAGTCCCCAAACTGCGTACCTTAAATTGCAAACTCGTGCGCTGCCAGCCGGCTCCCGCGGCACCGGCATCGATGCCCGCTGCTTCTGCCGCGCTGGCGGTAACAAAAAAGTGCTTCAGACTCGAATGATAGAACTCGTGCGCGAGCTGTTCGCTGCCGACCGCAGGCAAGGGATAGAGCACGTCCACTCGCGTCGAGTCCGCAGGCCCGTCCGCCACCTCCTGCAAGCGGGCGAGCTTCACGCGGGCGCTCCGGTCGCCACGCAAGAAGGCGTCGAAAAAAAGCACGTTCCAAGTGTAGATGTCCGGCACCAGGCTCGCATCGTAGCGATGCCCCACGTCTTGCAAGGCAACCAAAAAGCGGCTTCCCGAAAGGCGGTTCACCGCCTGTTCGGTAAGCGCGATCGGCGCCGTAAAATCGGCAGTGCCCGAGATGCCCAGATAGGGAATGGCGAGGCCATCCACCCCGTTCTGATCGTCTCCGAAAGCCGGCAAGAAGCTCTGCCCGGAATACGGCACGTAGCCCGAAATCGCCTTGATGCGCTGATCGCTCACCACAGCCAAGGAAGACAAACCCAAGCTCGCTGTGAGTTTTGCGCCGATGGTCAGCAGGGCCGTCTCACCGCCCATGCTGGTGCCGAAAATACCGATGCGTTCGGTGTCGATGCGCTCGGCGTAGCGCGCGTCCGCCAGCAATCGGTCCAATGCGCCGACCACCGAAAGCGGTCTGATGGCCTGCATCTCAACCAGCTCGCTGAAATTGCGCACGGCATACCAATAGTCGCCCAGGTCTTCCAGGCGCACCCGCGAGAAACGCGGATCGCCATGGAACACCGCCGCTACCGCGTAGCCATGACTTACGAACCGCAAAATGGAGGAGAGATAGTCGTTGGAAAGCGGACTGCCGCCCAGACCATGCGAATAGACGATCAACGGGAAACGAGTAACTCCGTCGGACCAAATCGGCGCGTCACCCGCCCGCTCCATGCGGGGCACGACATGTCCATTGGGCAGGGCAAAATCGGGCCGCGTATTGGCCGCTGAAGTCGGATAACAAAACAGCGCGACGTACTCTTTCCCTTCGCCCCGCAGCCGCGGAAAAAGATCGGTGTGCGGCGGCGTGACCGTAAACCGCAGCGCGGCATCGGGCTCGGCCAGTAGCTGGGTGAGATAGCGGTACTGCCCATCGCGCGCAATGCCCTCCCAATAGGCCTCGACCGGCTCGCCGTTGAGCTGCGAGAAGTCCTGCGCGACATTGCTGCACGCCGCGGCATAAGGCCCCGGCGGCACAGCGGCGGCTCGGGCGAGCGGGTCCGCCGCCTGGGACGGCAAAACGAAAACTAAACTCCATGCGGCAGCAAGAAGCCATCGAATCAACATGCCTCAACACTCGCTTTCCGTTCGAACACCGCCGCGTTTTCGTCGCCGCGAGCGGCGCCCCCATCTCCAAGATCTGCGCTCACTCGATCCGCTCGCCGTCCTCGAAGCGCTCACCCGGCCTGAAGCGCGGATAGGCCTCGGTCGGGTAAAAGGCGCGAAAATCCGCCATGACCTTATCAAAAGGGAAATCCGACCAACACCCATGGTCGCGCAAATATTCCATGTGGCGCCGATTCTTCGCGTCGTACTCGACCTTCAATACGTTGCTGGCAAGGTAAGGTTCGGCATCGAGGCTCATGATAAACGGGTCATAGCGCCAGCCATCGCGCACTCGGTAAAACAATTTCACCGCCTTCTCGATCTCGGTGCTTGCGCCAACAACGGTCTGCTGCGCAAACGCGCGAATCGCTTCGGTTGCGCAATCGATGAAGCGCGCGCTGGCGAGGTATGCTGGGCCGGGGCTCGGCCAGGCACCGGAGGGTGTGTGGATCATCAGCGCGCGGCGGTGGGAAAAAGCACATTATGCCCGGCGGGCTCCGGATGGCAAAGCTTGCCGCCATCGTGTTGCCGCCCTCGCGCCCCGGCCAGGCCGCAGCTTCACGCTTCGATTTGCGCAAGCGTAAAGCGCAGCGTGGCGCCCTTGCCCGGCGCGGATTCTGCCCACACGTCGCCGCCATGGTTGTGCACGATGCGGGCCACGGTGGCGAGCCCGATGCCGCTGCCCGCGAACTCCTCGGGTTTGTGCAAGCGCTGGAAGGGTGAAAACAAGCGCTCGGCGTAGGCCATGTCGAAACCCACACCATTGTCGCGCACGTAAAACACCTCGGCTTCTTCGCTCGCTTCACGGCCAAACTCGATTTGAGGCTCAGCTTCGCGGCCGGTGTATTTCCACGCGTTTTCCAGCAAGTTCTGCATCATCAGACGAAGCAACTGCGGATCGCCGAAAGCAAAACAACCGTTCTCGACGCGGATCTCGACTTTTCTCTCCGGCGCCGCTTGCGCCAACTCCTCGAGCACCTCATGCGCCAACTGGCTCAGGTTGACCTTGCTGCGGCGCATGTTGTGCCGGGAAATGCGCGACAATTCCAGGATGTCGTCGATCAGCGAGCCCATGCGTTGCGCCGCCGCACGCGCCCGATCGAGATAGGCCTTGCCCTGCGCATCGAGTTTTTCGCCGTACTCCGCGCAGAGCAAATAGATAAAGCCATCGATGCCGCGCAAAGGCGCCCGCAGGTCGTGCGAAATCGAGTAGGCAAAAGACTCCAGTTCTTTGTTCACTGCCGCGAGGTTGGTGTTGCGCATCTCGAGCTCGTGCATCAACAAACGGCGAGCCCGCTGTGCGACGAAGGCAAACAAACCGACCAGAGTCATTACCGCGAGCACCGACACGGCCATCACGAAATCCGGTTCCGCCATCACCGCGCGAACCGGCAGCCATCCCGTTCGTGCCGCGGCGAGCACGCCCAGAATTTCAACGGCGGCCATCACCGCACAGTAGAGGGCGAGCTTGTGAAAGCCCAGCATCATCGCCCCTGAAAAAGGCACCAGAAACCAGACCACCACACCGTTGTCGATGCGCCCCAGCAAAAACAACTGGTAACCGAAGAGCAACAGCCCGAGGGTGATGGCAAGATAAAGCGGCACAACGGCGGTGCGCGTCGGAAGGTAGGCGATGAACACCAGCATCGCGGCGGCGAGCACATGCGGAAGCACAAAACCGGCCGGCCCTCGCCAGGCATAGAGGCCCGCGAATCCGAGCGCAGAAACGGCGCACCAGAGCGAGCCGAGTTTAACCGTGCGCCTGGCGACCTCTCCCTCGAGGAGCTGGGGCTCCCCGCCGAGCCGGAGGCTGAAAGGCTGATGCAACATGACTGATTAACGGGACTCCATCCGCAGTCTTTAGCGGCCTTTGGCTCGCGTCTTCCTGCTGATGGGGAAGAAACGAATCCTAGCGCCCCTTTCGGCGCTGGGCCGGGGAGCGTTCCCCCTCGTTTTCGCCAAGGGACACCCCCGGGACTTCACCTCTCGATCGTCGCTCGCCTCCCTCCGCAGGGCCTGAGGTTCATGACTCCGGTTCTTTCGGGCCAGGCTCGGGGGAGGGGCAAGGCACCTTTGCCCGGCGACCCACGCGCCGGCACTGCAAAAACATGTCGCGTTGCGCGTTTATCGCGGTGCTTGAGGCGTGTACCATGCGCCCTTCGCTTCCTCTTGCCTCGCCCATGAACGCTCTTACTCCCCGCAGCGGCGGCCGCATCCTGGTTGACGCGCTGCTTGGCCATGGTGTCGACCACATCTTCGCCGTGCCCGGCGAAAGCTACCTCGCCGTGCTCGACGCCCTGCATGATGCGCAAAAGGCCATACGCCTCATCGTCTGCCGCCACGAAGGCGGTGCTGCGAACATGGCCGAGGCCTACGGCAAGCTCACCGGGCGGCCGGGCATCTGCTTCGTCACCCGCGGCCCCGGCGCGACCAACGCCAGCATCGGCGTACACACCGCCTACCAGGACTCGACGCCGATGATCCTGTTCATCGGCCAAGTCGGCAGCGATTGCGTGGAACGCGAGGCCTTCCAGGAAATCGATTACCGGCGCATGTTCGGCCCCATGGCCAAATGGGTCGCGCAGATCGACCGCGCCGACCGGATTCCAGAACTCCTGAGCCAAGCCTTCCACCGCGCCACCTCGGGCCGACCCGGCCCGGTGGTGCTGGCCCTGCCCGAAGACATGCTCGAAGCCAACGCGAGTGTCGCCGACGCGCCACATTTTCAAACCATCCAAGCGCATCCTGGCGCGGCCGACCTCGCCCAGCTGCGCCAGCGCCTCGCCGCGGCGCAGCGCCCTTTGGTCATTCTGGGCGGCAGCGGCTGGAACGACGAAGCCTGCGCCGACCTGCGCCGCTTCGCCGAAGCCAACCACTTGCCGGTGGCTTGCGCCTTTCGTTTTCAGGATCTTTTCGATAATCGTCATCCAAACTACTGCGGCGACGTCGGCATCGGCATCAACCCCCGGCTCGCGCAACGCATACGCGAAGCCGACCTCCTGTTGGTGATCGGCGCCCGCCTGGGGGAAATGACGACCGGCAGCTATACCCTGATCGAGGTGCCCAAGCCGCGGCAGCGACTCATTCACGTCCATGCCGGCGCCGAAGAACTCGGGCGCGTTTACGCCGCGGACCTGATGATCAACGCCAGCATGGCGCCCATGGCCGCCGCCTTGGCGAATTTGCCGCCGGTGGACGCCGCGGCCTGGCGCGCGTCCGTCGCCGCGGCGCGAGCCGACTACGAAGCCCACCAAGCGCGCGTCGCCGTGCCGGGCCCGCTCGACATGTGGGCGGTGATGCAGACGCTCTCGGCACGCTTGCCCGAAGACGCCATCCTCACCAATGGCGCCGGCAACTACGCCACCTGGCTGCATCGTTATTACCGCTACCCCGCTTTCCGCACCCAGCTCGCGCCCACCAGCGGCGCCATGGGCTATGGCGTACCCGCCGCCATCGCCGCAAAAATCATCGAACCCCGGCGCACCGTCGTCTGTTTTGCGGGCGATGGCTGCTTCCTGATGAACGGCCAGGAACTCGCCACTGCCGTTCAAACCAAGGCCGCGGTGATTTTCCTGGTGATCAACAACGGCATGTACGGCACCATCCGCATGCATCAAGAAAAGCGTTACCCCGGTCGGGTGTGCGGTACCGCGCTCGCCAATCCCGATTTCGCAGCCTATGCGCAAGCCTTCGGCGCCTTGGGCGAAACCGTGTACACCACCGAAGAATTCTCTCCCGCCCTGGAGCGCGCGCTCGCGGCCGGGCGGCCGGCGCTGCTGGAGCTGCGGCTCGATCCGCAGGCCATCACGCCCAATGCCTCGCTCGACGCGCTGCGTGCCGCGGCGCTTGCCGGGGCTTAATCCGGGCAGTCTGCCGCCACGACCAGGAACGCGCCGGCCCGAGGCAGCAGGCATCGCAAGGGCGCTTCCAGCCGGCGAGCCAGGGCGCCGCCGCCGGGAAGCACAACCGCCGTTCGCGCAATGCCGGCCTTCGCCGCCAGCCCTTGCCACATCTCGATTGCCTCTTCCGCAGTGTGCCAATGCGCCCCGCGATAGGCGCCGGCGCCGCCGCCCCGCCCCTTTTGCCACCACAACAGGCTGTGCCGATTGAGGAGCCCCAGCACGATGCGCCGACGCGCCACGCGCAGCATTTCGGCCAGCGCGAGGCGTTCATCGGCAATGAAACACAGCGCGGTGATGCTCGCCACGACATCGAAGCGCTTGTCCGCAAAGGGCAAGCAACACGCATCGGCGACCAGATATTCGGCACCGCCTTTTTCGGCGGCGTAACGCACCGCCGCGGCATCGCGATCGACCCCGACGACTTTGCCCGGGAACGATACGGCAGCAAAGCGTCGTGTGAAGTAACCCGTGCCGCAGCCGACGTCGAGCAGGGTTTCGCCAGCGCGCGGCGCCAATCGCTCGTGCAGCAGCGCGTACTCGACCTCGCCGATCCAGGCGCCGCGCGGCGTGTCATACCAGGCATCGTATTGCGCGGCATCCATGGATTCCGGCTCGGTCGTGGCGAGAACTGCACGATACCTCAGCGCAGGCTGAGAAGGTAACCCAAGAGATCCTCGCGGTCTTGCTCGCTGCCCTCGAAAGGCGGCATGATGGAAACGCGTTGTCCATTCCGCTCGGCGAAGCAAGCTTTGCAGGGCACGACCACCTTTGAAGGCACCCGCAGCGACTCTTCGAGATAGGCCGGTGCGTGCAGGCCGCCGGCGAAGCGCAAGTCCGGCCCGATGGCGGGTTTCGCCGTATTGCCGGGGTAGCTGTGGCAGGCGGCGCAGCCCTTGGCCTGCATCAGCCGCTTGCCCCGTGCTGCGTTGCCCGGCATCGTCGTGCTGCGAGGCACGGCCTGACTATCCAAGCGCAATGTTTGCCACGCAGACAGACGCTTTACGCCGTCGCGCTCGGCGCCTTCGCCATTCCAAATCGCGAAGGCCACCGGCACTTCTTCCGCCAATGACTCCACGGTATGCGACACCACCACGCGCCAAATGCCGTTCTTCCACTCGCCGCGCGCCGACACGCCGCCATTGGGTTGCACCGTAAGCGTACCGAAGCCCTCGGCCGCCAGAAGCTCAGCGGTATCGTCGGCGCGCCAGAACCACAATGAGACAGGCGCGCCGCGATGGCCCATGCCGATATAGGGCAGTTCGCCCTCGGGACGCTGCGGCCATTGCACGGCGGCAGCGTCGGCGAAGACGCCGATGCCGCGCTGCGCGGCGGGCTTTTTGTCGAACCATTCCAGATGCAGCGCCAGCGTGGTCACGCCGCGCTGGG
This sequence comes from uncultured Alcaligenaceae bacterium, assembly GCA_964517465.1. GTDB lineage: Bacteria > Pseudomonadota > Gammaproteobacteria > Burkholderiales > Casimicrobiaceae > JACPUX01. Next base: position 1,304 of record CAZFEK010000029.1, on the reverse strand, counting down.
CGCGCACTTTCACGCTGCCCTTGCCGGTCTTCATCGCTGGCGGCACACTCGCCTGCGGATAAAGCGGCACGGCTACCGGCGCTTGTTTGAGCCAGGACGGGCTGAACGGATCGGCGGCAGGCTCGCCGTCGACACGCAGCAAGGGAATGTCGGCTGCGGCAGCCAGGAGCGAATAGAACAATGAAAAGAAAAAGGCCATCCGCAGATTACGCAGATTGGCGCAGATCAAAAGCAACAACATCGGGATGTTTTTGAAATCTGCGGAAATCTGCGGATCGGGGTTTACAGGCAGGCTCATGCCTTCCCTTTCGGCGCATCGATCTTGAACATCTCCTCGTGTTTATAGGCGATGAGGATATCCATCAACTCCGAGGCTTCGCCGCGCCGCTTCTTCTCGCGCTCGTCCTCCAGCCGCTTCAGCACGTCCGGCACGCGCGGGCCGAAGAGTTCGACGAGGAAGGCCTCGGGAATGCGCCGCTCGCCGGTGGGACGGCCTTGCGCGTCGAGCTTATCGGGCGAGAGCGGCGGCACGTAATAGACATTGGGCTGGGTGCCGAACTCGGCAAAGAGCGGCAGCGCCACCTGCCATTTCTTTACGAGCTTGAAGACCGGCCCTTCTTCGTCGTCGAGGAAGCTCACGAAGCGGATGCGCCCGGCGCACTGGCGCGCGCAGGCTGGCGCCAGGCCCTGCTCGATGCGCGGATAACAGAAGATGCACTTCTCCGAGCGGCGGAAGAGCGGGTTGAAGTACACCTTCTTGTAGGGGCAGGCGCCGACGCAGTGCTGGTAGCCGCGGCAGCGTTCCTGGTCGACCAGCACGATGCCGTCCTCCTCGCGCTTGTAGATGGCGCCGCGCGGGCAGGCGGCGAGGCAGGCCGGATTCGAGCAGTGGTTGCAGATGCGCGGCAGGTAGAAGAAATGGGTGTTCGGATACTCGCCGGCGCCGGCGTCCTCGTCCCAGCCGGGGCCGAAGGTGGGCGGAGTCAGGGGCTGCAGGTGCGGCGGCGCCCCGAAGGAAGCACCCTTGGGGTGCTCGGCATCGTTGTGCGGGTCCTGCGCTCCCTGTGCATTCAGCGCCTTCGCGTAGTTCAGGTCGAAGGGCACGCCGTAGTCGCGCGCGAGGTTCGGGATGCGCCCTTCCCTCACCTTGCCCGCCGCGTCGAAGCCGCCGCCGGATTCGCGCCACTTGCGCGGATAGCCGCTGCCGGGATGGGTCTCGACGTTGTTCCAGTACATGTAGTCGCGGCCGTTGCGGTTGGTCCACTGCGTCTTGCAGGCCGAAGTGCAGGTCTGGCAGCCGATGC
>CAZFEK010000028.1:0-58866 GCA_964517465.1 uncultured Alcaligenaceae bacterium | reverse complement strand
GCCCTTGGGGCGGCCCGGCGGGCGCTGGTGGGCCTTCCCCCCGGCCCCCTTCCGGGGGAAGGGGGTGATTACGGTTCGCGGGCTTCGCCCGCTCCGGTGCCCGGCGTGCGCGCCCTTGGGGCGGCCCGGCGGGCGCGCTCATGCCGCGCCAGTGCGCCAGGGTGCCTTGACAGCCATGAGGCGCTCCAGGCCGGGATTCGGACCAGGGGGCGCATCGAGCATTGCGGTGAACAGCTTGAACTTGTCGGCATCCAGGCGGAAAAAGACCTGATCCAACACTACGGACTGGGCTCGGTCACAAGCCGCTTCGAGCATGAAATCCGAGCGGTTCTTGCCCAGCAGGCTCGCAGCGTGATCGATCAGGTCACGCTGTTCGGGCAGGGCTCGCAGATTGATGGCAGCGTCACGCATTGGCCACTCCAATTGATGCATACACAAAAGATATACAGATTATCGGCAGCCGTGTAGCCATTGTCAATACGCCATCACGACCGATGACGCGGGTCTGTGCGCCCGTCGATAGCCCGTTTCGCGCTTACAAACCATTAGGGTGGCAATCTTCTGGCAGCCCTTCGACTACCGCTCCAGCCCCCCCGAATTGCTCGACGAAGGATCAAACCCTTGAAGAAGTCTGTTTCCACTCTGCCCGACCGTGAAATGCAAGCGGTCCCCACAGCGTCGGCGCGAGCGGCGCAAACCGCCAAGGCACTGGCGCGCCGCACGCATACGGCGTCTTCCCGTGCGGAGCGGTGCAGGAAACCTCACACTTCGCAACGGCGGCGCGCGAACTGCCCTCCGAAAAGCGGCTTCCAAAAGCCAAGCGCAAGAGAGCCGCGGGAACGCGCCTTGGTTCGAAAAGGGCCAGTCCAGAACCTCGCCAGGCCTGCTGTTTAGCGATAAAGCGGTATATGCTCGCGACCATGAATCTCATCTTTAAGTGCCGTATTACAGAAGCGCAATTTGTTACGCGTACGACGCGGCAATTCGCCGACATCAAGCTCTTCGCCGAACGAAGATGCACAATGTTGAAGAATAGAGTGCGCCCGGCGGACTCAAACAGGACGGCAACTTTGGGTTTGGCCCGGCAAGCGCTACCCCGCCGGGGGCGCGGTTGTGCCGATGAAGGAACCGGAAGACCCCGTTGGCATCCAATCGGACTACCTCGCCTCATCACGACGGCCTGTAACGCGCGGCCTCAGCCCCAAACCCGAGGGTTTTGTCTTCGGATCATGAACACGCCAACAACCGCCATGCGCTCGCTGCTTCGAATGATTTTGGCTTTGTCATGCTGCTTTCTCGCCTTGCCCGTCCTGGCTGATGGGCCATCGAGCGGTGCATCCCTGGCCGACCGCAGCCGCGATTTTTTGGCCACCCTGAAGAGCGCCTCGCCCAAGAAGTCGCACCGCGAGCTCCGCGCACTCGCCCAAAGCGAATTCTCGCGACTTCGTCTACACGAAGCACTGAACGGAGGCTCGCCCACGATTGGCGACCCTACCGCAGAACGCGCGGTCTTCGAGGCCCTGCATCTCCTGGCTTTCACCACGCACGCAACCGAGCACGCTTTGGCCTTGCGCGCTTTTGCCGATTCCAGGCAAGTCGCGCCAACGCTTACCGTGACCGAACTGCAGCAGGTTTACGGCGTGCTGGTCGGCGCGCGGCAATTCGCCGCCGCCCAAGCATGGCAAACACGCATGGAAGAGGCTACGCGGGAATTCCTCCCCATCATCATCGACCGTTTGGGCCCTGGCGCGTCGCCTTCGGTGTGGGTCGTTGGCAAAACTCCAGACACGCTGGAAAGGCGCGCTGCAAAAGAGCTTGCCGGTCCGCAGGTGGTGATGATCGCCGGTCTGGGCTGCCATTTCTCCCAGGCGGCGCTTCGAGGCATCGCCGCGGACCCGCGGCTAGCGGCGCGCCTTGCGCCGCTCACGCAATGGCTGGTGCTCCCCGAGAGTCAATTGGGGTTCCGCAACTTGCAGGCATGGAATACTACCCATGCCACGATGGAGTTGAGGCTCATTCACCGGCTCGAGGAATGGCCCTTCGTCGAAAGAGCGGCCACGCCGCAGTTCTTTTTCCTGCGCGATGGCAAGGTCGTCGCCCACATCTCCGGCTGGCCCAAGGAGGGTCGCTCGGATGACTTGCATCAAGCCCTCGATGCCTTGGAGAACGTTCGCACTGGGGTGGCTCGCTAGCCGACCTCTGCACAAATGCGTGACATGAGCCGATTGGCCAAAGTCTGTGATGGAAGCCGCGGGCATGGCGAATCGATTTCCCGCATCCAGGAGGTTGCCTGCTGTTTACCGATAAACGGTATATACTTGCACCGGTGATTCTCTCCTTCAAATGTCGGGATACTGAAGCGCTATTTGCTACGGGTAAGACGCGGCGATTCATGAACATCAAGCTGGTTGCCGAACGAAAACTGACTCAGCTCCACGCGGCGACCAGCCTTGAGTCCTTGCGCGCACCGCCGGGAAACCGCCTGGAAGCTCTTCACGGTGAGCGCGTCGGTCAGCATAGTATTCGCATCAACGAGCAGTGGCGATTGCGCTTTGTTTGGACCGAGCAGGGCCCCATTGCGGTCGAGATCACGGACTATCACAAATAACTTGAGGCTGAAATTCACGAGGTGATGCCATGTTGAAGAACGGAATGCGCCCGGTGCACCCTGGCGAAATCCTGCGTGAAGACTATCTGCGCCCTCTTGCCATGAGCGTCAACGCCCTGTCGAAACACCTGCGCGTACCGGCTTCGCGCATCAACGACATCGTTTTGGAGCGCCGCGGCGTCACCGCCGATACCGCTTTGCGTTTGGCGCGATTTTTCGGGGGCGACGCGCAGACCTGGCTGAATTTGCAGACGCAGTTCGATTTGCGCGTTGCCGAAACCTCGATCGCCAAGACCATACGCGCCGAAGTGGAGCCGCTGGAGCGGGCCGCCTGAGAGGGGGCCGCTGCTTTCCCTCGATCCTTCGCTGGGCGGCGGCGAAGGCCCGAACAGTCCTTTGCTGCGAGTGTCGGATGCGCGCGCGGCACGGCGTTTGTCCTCCACCCCCATCCCAGCCTTCCCCCATCGAGGGGAAAGGCGTTGGGCGGCGGTATGGGAGCGCCCTGTGCCGTCACGAAGGTCAGCGCAACCGGGGCAACCAATGAAATTCCGCCGAAACGCGCGCCGTCGCTTGGCGGTCGCTCTCGCGCCTCGCCGTTGAACCAGCCCCTCGCCTAGGGTATAATTTGCCGCTCAATTCAGAGCGGGGTTGGCCCAAAAGCCAGCCCCGCTTTCCACATCTGCCCATCCTCCTGGAGTTCCCGCGTGTCTTTGCTCGCCCCGCAGTCTGCCCCCGCCCTGCTCGCCCTGGCCGATGGAACGGTGTTCCAGGGCCGCGCGATCGGCGCCTTGGGGCAAAGCGCGGGTGAGGTGGTGTTCAACACCGCGATGAGCGGATACCAGGAAATCCTCACCGATCCGTCCTATTGCCGGCAGATCATCACCCTCACTTATCCGCACATCGGCAATACCGGGGTGAACCCCGAGGACTGGGAGGCCAAGACCATACACGCCGCGGGGCTGGTCATTCGCGACTTGCCGCTTCTTGCCTCGAATTTTCGCAGCACCCAGGACCTCTCGGCCTATTTGCGCGAGCAGAACATCGTCGGCATCGCCGACCTCGACACCCGCAAGCTCACCCGCATCCTGCGCGAAAAAGGGGCCCAGAACGGCTGCCTGATGGCCGGTGAGGTCGATGCCGAACGCGCGCTGAAAGCGGCGCGCGCCGCACCTTCCATGGCCGGGCTCGACTTGGCGCGGGTGGTGAGCTGCGACAAGCCCTACGAATGGAAGGCCAGCACCTGGGCGCTGGGTGAAGGCTATCGACCCGCAGGCGCAGCGCGCTTTCACGTGGTGGCCTTTGATTTCGGCGTCAAGCACAACATCCTGCGCATGCTCGCCGAACGCGGTTGCCGCCTCAGCGTGGTACCGGCCGAAACGCCCGCGGCGCAAGTGCTGGCGCTCAAACCCGATGGCGTGTTCCTGTCCAACGGCCCGGGCGACCCCGAGCCCTGCGGCTATGCCATCGCCGCCATTCGCGAACTGGTGGACGGCGGCGTGCCCACCTTCGGCATTTGCCTTGGCCACCAGTTGCTGGGGCTGGCCAGCGGCGCGCGCACGGTGAAGATGAAATTCGGCCATCATGGCGCCAACCATCCGGTGCAAGACATCGACACCCGCCAGGTGCTCATCACTTCGCAGAACCACGGCTTCGCGGTCGATGCGGCAACGCTGCCCAATAACCTGCGCGTCACCCATGTGTCGCTCTTCGACGGCAGCTTGCAGGGCGTGGCGCGCACCGACCGCCCGGCCTTCAGCTTCCAGGGCCACCCCGAAGCGAGCCCCGGGCCGCATGACCTGGCTTACCTTTTCGACCGCTTCGTCAAAATGATGGAGGCGCGTTGAGCACGCTCGAAGCCAACAGCAACATCGTCGCCGCGCATCTCGACGAGGCCGCGGTCGCGCTGGCCGCCCTGCGCGCCAACGAGGCGGCGCTCACGGCCATTGCGCGGGCCGCGGCACTTCTGGTCGCAACTTTCCAGCAAGGCGGCAAGGTCTATGCCTGCGGCAATGGCGGCTCGATGTGCGACGCCATGCATTTCGCCGAAGAGCTTTCCGGCCGCTTTCGCGAAGACCGCGCGGCGCTTGGCGCCATGGCCATCAGCGACGCCGGGCATTTGTCCTGTGTCGCCAACGATTACGGCTACGAACAAGTCTTCGCCCGCTTCATCGCTGCGCAGGGGCGCGCGGGCGATGTGCTGGTCGGCATCAGCACCAGCGGTTCGAGCAAAAACGTGCTGCGCGCGGTCGATGCCGCCCGGGCGCGCGGCCTCAAGGTGATCGTACTCACCGGCCGCGAAGACGCGCCGCTCAATGCCTTGGCCGATGTGGCCATTTGCACGCCCGCGGGGCGTTATGCCGACCGGGTGCAGGAGCTGCACATCAAGGTCATCCACAGCCTGATCGATCTCGTGGAACGCGGCGTTTTCGGAATCAATTGAATTTTTCGCGGCGGCGCCCGTTGCGCGCCACGCCAGAGCGGTAGACCCAGGCCATGCCCAAACGCACAGACATTCATTCCATCCTGATCATCGGCGCCGGACCCATCATCATCGGCCAGGCCTGCGAGTTCGACTATTCCGGCGCGCAGGCCTGCAAGGCGCTGCGCGAAGAAGGCTACAAGGTCATCCTGGTGAACTCCAATCCGGCCACCATCATGACCGATCCGGAAATGGCCGACGTCACCTACATCGAGCCGGTGACCTGGCAGATGGTGGAAAAGATCATCGAAAAAGAGCGCCCTGATGCGCTTTTGCCCACCATGGGCGGGCAAACCGGCTTGAACTGCGCGCTGTCGCTGGCCAAACACGGCGTGCTCAAGAAATACGGCGTGGAATTGATCGGCGCCAGCCGTGACGCCATCGACAAAGCCGAAGATCGCGAAAAATTCAAAGCGGCGATGACCAAAATCGGCTTGGGTTCGGCGCGCTCGGGCCTCGCGCACAACATGGAGCAGGCGCTCAAAGTGCAAGCCGAGGTCGGCTTCCCGACCATCATCCGCCCCTCCTTCACCCTGGGCGGCTCGGGCGGCGGCATCGCTTACAACAAAGAAGAATTTCTCACCATCTGCGAGCGCGGCCTGGAGGCCTCGCCCACCCACGAACTTCTGATCGAAGAGTCCTTGATCGGTTGGAAAGAGTTCGAAATGGAAGTGGTGCGCGATCAGAAAGACAATTGCATCATCGTCTGCTCGATCGAAAACCTCGACCCCATGGGCGTGCACACGGGCGACTCGATTACCGTGGCGCCTTCGCAGACGCTCACCGACAAGGAATACCAGATCATGCGCGACGCCTCGATCGCGGTGTTGCGCGAAATCGGCGTCGACACCGGCGGCTCGAACGTGCAGTTCGCCATCAACCCGCAAGACGGGCGCATGATCGTGATCGAGATGAATCCGCGGGTGTCGCGCTCCTCGGCCCTGGCCTCCAAGGCCACGGGCTTTCCCATCGCCAAGGTGGCAGCCAAACTCGCCGTGGGCTACACCCTCGACGAACTGAAGAACGACATCACCGGCGGCGCCACACCGGCGTCTTTCGAACCGACCATCGATTACGTGGTCACCAAGGTGCCGCGCTTTGCCTTCGAGAAATTCCCCCAGGCCGACAGCCGCCTCACCACGCAAATGAAGTCGGTGGGTGAAGTCATGGCCATCGGCCGCACGTTTCAGGAATCCTTGCAAAAAGCGCTGCGCGGACTGGAGATCGGCGTCGATGGCCTCGACCCGATCAACGGCGATCGCGAGCAGATCGAGAATGAACTCTCCGACCCCGGGCCCATGCGCCTGTGGTACGTCGCCGATGCCTTTCGCGTCGGCATGAGCCTCGCCGAAATTCATCAGTTGAGCCACATCGATCCCTGGTTCCTGGCGCAAATCGAAGAGCTCGTCGCGATCGAGAAAGAAGTTTCCAGCCGCAACCTCGCCGCGCTTTCCGCGGCCGAAATGCGCGTGCTGAAACGCAAGGGCTTTTCCGACCGGCGCCTGGCCAAGCTCCTCGCCACCGACCCCGCGAAGCTGCGCGAAACCCGCCACGGCCTGGGCGTAAAGCCCGTCTACAAGCGTGTCGACACTTGCGCCGCCGAATTCGCCACCCACACCGCCTACCTCTACTCCACCTACGAAGAAGAGTGCGAGGCCCAGCCCAGCGAGCGCAAGAAAGTGATGGTGCTGGGCGGCGGGCCCAACCGCATCGGCCAGGGCATCGAGTTCGATTACTGCTGCGTGCATGCTGCGTTTGCGCTGCGGGAAGACGGCTACGAGACCATCATGGTCAACTGCAACCCGGAGACCGTCTCCACCGATTACGACACCTCCGACCGGCTCTACTTCGAACCGCTCACCCTCGAAGACGTGCTGGAAATCGTCGCCATCGAAAAGCCGTTTGGCGTGATCGTGCAGTATGGCGGCCAGACCCCTTTGAAGCTCGCCCGCGATCTCGAAGCCAATGGCGTGCCCATCATCGGCACCACGCCCGACAAAATCGACTGCGCCGAAGACCGCGAACGCTTCCAGCAGCTTTTGCACACCTTGCAGTTGAAGCAGCCGCCCAATCGCACCGCGCGCACGCCCGAAGATGCGCTGCGCCTGGCGCAGGAAATCGGCTACCCGGTGGTGGTGCGGCCCTCGTATGTACTGGGCGGCCGAGCCATGGAAATCGTGCACGAGCAGCGCGACCTCGAACGCTACATGCGCGAGGCGGTAAAAGTCTCCAACGATTCGCCGGTGCTACTGGATCGCTATCTCAACAACGCCATCGAAGTCGATGTCGATGCCATTAGCGACGGCCAGGACGTGCTGATCGGCGGCATCATGGAACACATCGAACAAGCCGGCGTACACAGCGGGGACTCAGCCTGCTCGTTGCCGCCCTACTCGCTCTCGGGCGAAGTGCAGGAAGAACTGCGCCGCCAGACCATCGCCATGGCCAAGGGTCTCGAAGTGGTGGGCCTCATGAACGTGCAGTTCGCCATTCAAGACGGCATCGTTTATGTGCTGGAAGTGAACCCGCGCGCTTCGCGCACCGTGCCCTACGTTTCCAAGGCCACCGGACGGCCGCTGGCGAAAATCGCGGCGCGCTGCATGGTGGGTCAAACCCTGGCGCAGCAAGGCGTGAGCGGAGAAATCCGGCCGCCGTATTATTCGGTGAAGGAAGCGGTTTTTCCCTTCATCAAGTTCCCGGGCGTGGACACCATCCTCGGGCCGGAAATGAAATCAACGGGTGAAGTGATGGGCGTGGGCAAAACCTTCGCCGAGGCCTTCGTCAAGTCGCAGCTCGCCGCCAGCGTGAAGCTGCCGACTTCGGGCAAAGTCTTCCTGTCGATGCGCAATTTCGACAAACCCGGCACGATCGAAGTGGCGCGCATTCTGCACGACCTGGGTTTCGAACTGGTGGCCACCCGCGGCACCGCGGCGGCCATCGCCAACGCCGGCATTCCCGTGGCCACGATCAACAAGGTCACCGAGGGTCGGCCCAATGTCGTCGACCTGATCAAGAACGAAGAGATCGCCCTGGTCATCAACACCGTGGAAGACAAACGCAGCGCCGTGCAAGATTCCTATTCCATACGCCGCGCCGCGCTGCAAGGGCGTGTTTCCACCTACACCACGCTGGCCGGCGCCCGCGCCGCGGCGCTGGGCCTGCAAGGCATGGGCGAACTGGTGCCCTACGCCCTGCAAACACTGCACCAACAGTTGCATTGACGCGCGGCGTTCAGCGCTGCGCTTTCCAGAGGTCAACCATGAGCAAAGTCCCACTTACCGTTTCCGGTGCCGAGAAACTGCGCGCCGAATTGCACCGCCTCAAAACCGTGGAGCGACCCAAGGTCATCGCCGCCATCGCCGAGGCGCGCTCGCATGGCGATTTGTCGGAAAACGCCGAATATGATGCCGCCAAGGAGCGTCAGGGCTTCGTCGAAGGTCGCATCGCCGAGATGGAAAGCAAGCTCGCCAACGCCCACATCATCAACCCTTCGGAACTCGACGCCGAAGGCCGCATCGTCTTCGGTGCCACCGTGGAACTCGAAGACCTGGAAAGCGGCGATACCTTCACCTACCAGATCGTCGGCGACGACGAGGCCGACATCAAGCACGGCAAGATTTCCGTCGGCTCGCCGACCGCTCGCGCCCTCATCGGTAAAAACGAGGGCGACGTGGTGGAAGTCGCAGCGCCGGGCGGCATCAAGGAGTATGAAGTGCTGGCGGTGAGATATGTTTGAGGGGCTGGGGTCGTAGGAGCAGGCTTGGCCGCGACAAGAGACGCATGGCTCGCCTATTTGCGAACCCAAGCACCGATAGGAAGCGAAATTGAGCCGATCTTCCATCGACCAAGTTGATTATGACGCGCTCGATCAAGCGAAACTGCGCTTCATCGAGGCTTCTCGCCAGACCTTGGGATTTGCCGCGCGATATGGCTTTGTTCCCGATGGGACGCTGGGAGCCAGCGCGAATGTGTTTTCGCTCGATCTCGCGCCCTTCTTCAAGGCGGGCGCGGACCGCCTGCACCTCAGCCTGGTGCCCGAGGGCCTCGGAACCGCGGACGACGCCCGCCCGGACGATTTGAGTCCGCTGGAGGAAACACGCTTCTGGCATAACATTGCCTTCAAGACGCTGTCCTGCCTGAGCAACGACGCGGCATCGGCCGGCTTGCAGACGATACTCATCGGTCTCTATCTCCCCTCGAGCACACCGGAAACGGTGTTCAGCAAGCCCTTTCTCGATGGCTTCCTGGGCGGAATCGTGGAGGCCTGCCGCCAGGTGGGCTGCGTCTATATTTCCGGCGAAACCCCGCAACTCAAGACCAAAATCACGCCGCACAAACTCGACATCGCCGGCGCACTGTTCGGCCTGCTGCCGCGAGGTATCGAACCGCTAGGCGCCAATCTGCCCGAAGCGGGCGATCAGATCGTTTTGCTATCGAGTTCCGGGCCGCAGGAAAACGGCTTCACACCCCTGCGCAAGTTCGCCGAATCGCTGCCCCTGGGTTACCGCACTCGTCTGCCTTCGGGAACGCAACTGTGGGAGGCGATGAACGCGCCCTCGGTGCTCTACACGCCGCTGGTGCAGGCCCTGTTGCGCGAGGGCATTCGACCCTCGGGCTTGGAGAACATCACCGGGCACGGTTGGCAGAAGATCATGCGCTCGCGCCGCCCGCTACGCTACCGAATCGAAAAACTTCCGCCGGTGCTGGAGGTTTTCGAGTTCGTGCAGCGACAAATGGGCCTATCCCACGAAACGATGCTCAAGACCTTCAATTGCGGCGCGGGCTTTGCCGTCTTTCTGAAGTCGCAATCGGACGTGGAGCGCAGCCTAGAAATCGCCCAAGGGCTCGGCATAGGAGCTACGCTTGCCGGCCGCATTGAAGCCTCGCCGCGGCGAGAGGTCGCGATTGAACCGGCGGGCGTTTGTTTGGACGACGCGGCTTTCGTATTGGCAAAAGCTTGAACGCCTACGTGCGCCCGCGCAAACGCCGGCGGTTTCCTGAGGGCAACTCCGGCGGCTGCCCCTCTGGGCTCTTGCTGCGACGCCGGCCAGCGCTAGCGGCGGCTTTACTTTCGCCACCAGATGCGACGCCCGTGTCGTTCGTGGATCTTCGCGATGTGGCCGGTGCGCGCTCGGCCGCAAAGACGCCTTTGAGCCCGATTCTTCGCGTCGTCGGGCGTTTGGCCAAGGGCGCTCGGCCGCCGGTTTTTTTGGCCAGCGCTTGCTGCTTGGCTGACTTCGGCCTGGCAGTCTCGCGCGGGGCTTCTGGTTTGGCCGCGGATCGTCTTTTGGGTGCCGCGGGCTCTTGTTCCTGCGGGCGCGGCCGATAAAGCACCAGGAGCTTGCCGATGTGCTGCACGGCTGCCGCGCCGAGTTCGGTGCAGATACTTTCGAGCCAGGCTTCCCGCTCCTCGCGGTCGTCGTTAAGGACGCGCACTTTGATCAATTCGTGGGCCAGCAGATTGACATCGATTTCGTGCATTACCGCCGGCGTGAGACCCGCGTGGCCGATCATCACCACGGGGTGCAGGGCATGCGCCGCCGCGCGCAAGGCACGGCGTTCAGTTGGATTTAATGGATTCATCGGGCGCATTGTACGGCATCTGCCTTTGCGGCGGCGCGTCGGGAAAGGGCGGTCAAGGACTGGCGCGGCCTACGGAACATGACCATGAAGCATCTCCCCCCTCACTTTCGTCCCCTCTCCCGCTGGGTAAGCGGGGAGATAATCGAGTCACGGGCGCGGCTTTCACTTTGGGCAAACCATGTCAGCCGGTAAACACAAGTCCAAAAAGGGATGGATGCACGAGCATGTGCAAGACCATTGGGTGCAAGAAGCCCAGCGCTTGGGCTATCGATCCCGCGCCGCCTTCAAACTGCTGGAATTGGACGCCAAAGACCATTTGCTCAGGCCGGGCATGACCGTGGTCGATTTGGGTGCGGCGCCAGGAAGCTGGAGCCAAGTGGCGGTGCAAAAGCTCGGCCCCAAGGGACGGGTGATCGCCCTGGATCTCTTGGAGATGGCGCCCCTGCCGGGCGTGACCTTGCTGCAGGGAGACTTCCGCGAAAACGCCGTGCTGGAGGAGCTGGAGAAGGCCCTTGCCGGCCGTCGGGTGGATCTTGTGCTCTCGGATTTGAGCCCCAACATCAGCGGAGTGCCCTCGGCGGATCAGGCGCGCAGTGTCCTCCTGGTGGAACTGGCGGCGGCCTTTGCGGCCCAATGGCTCACCGCGGAAGGCAAATGGGTCGCCAAAGCTTTCCAGGGCGAAGGTTTCGAAGCTTTGGTGCGGGATTTGCGCAAGCAATTCAAGACGCTGCACATCAGAAAGCCCAAGGCCTCGCGAGATCGCAGCCCGGAGGTCTATTTGCTGGCGGCCAGCCCCTGCGGAGGCTAGAATGCCTGCTGTGGCAACACGTTTTTTGGATTTCTGGAGCTTTCTTTGAACAATCTCCTCAAAAACTTGGGCATCTGGCTGGTCATCGGCCTGGTTATCCTTACCGTTGTTAAGCAGTTCGATTCCCGGCAGACCAGCAAGGAAACGGTGGCTTATTCGGAATTCATCGAATCTGCGCGCCAAAGCAAAGTGCGCAGCGCCTTTATCGACGGCCGCACGATTCGCTGGGAATCCAGCGAAGGCAAGAAATTCATCACCTACAGCCCCGGCGTGCTGGGCGACCTCTGGATGGTCTCCGACCTCATCAAGTATGGCGTCAAGGTCGATGCCAAGCAGGACGAAGAGCCTTCGCTGCTCTTGAACATGTTCCTGCAGTGGTTCCCCATGCTCTTGATCATCGGCGTGTGGATCTTTTTCATGCGCCAGATGCAAGGCGGCGGACGCGGGGGCGCGTTCTCCTTCGGCAAAAGCAAGGCGCGCATGATCGATGAATCGAACAACACCGTCACCTTCGCCGATGTCGCCGGTTGCGACGAAGCCAAGGAAGAAGTCGGTGAACTGGTCGAATTCCTGCGCGACCCTTCCAAGTTCCAGAAACTCGGCGGCCGAATCCCTCGCGGCGTGCTGATGGTGGGCTCGCCGGGCACCGGCAAGACCCTGCTCGCCAAAGCCATCGCCGGCGAAGCCAAAGTACCGTTCTTCTCGATTTCCGGCTCCGATTTCGTGGAAATGTTCGTCGGCGTCGGTGCTGCACGCGTGCGCGACATGTTCGAGCAAGCCAAGAAAAGCGCGCCTTGTATCGTCTTCATCGACGAAATTGACGCTGTCGGCCGCCAGCGCGGCGCGGGCCTGGGCGGGGGCAACGATGAGCGCGAACAAACGCTCAACCAGTTGCTGGTGGAAATGGACGGCTTCGAAGGCACTGCGGGCGTGATCGTCATCGCCGCGACCAACCGCCCGGATGTGCTGGACCCCGCGCTGTTGCGCCCGGGCCGTTTCGACCGGCAGGTGGTGGTGCCGCTGCCCGACATCCGCGGCCGCGAGCAAATCCTCATGGTGCACATGCGCAAAGTGCCGCTGGCACAAGACGTGAAAGCCGACATCATTGCGCGCGGCACGCCCGGTTTCTCCGGCGCTGATTTGGCCAACCTGGTAAACGAGGCCGCACTTTTTGCTGCCCGCGCCAACAAGCGCTTGGTGGACATGGACGACTTCGAACGCGCCAAAGATAAAATCATCATGGGCGCCGAGCGCCGCTCCATGGTCATGCCCGAAGAGGAGCGCCGCAATACCGCCTATCACGAGTCCGGCCACGCCGTGGTGGCGCGCGCCCTGCCCAAGACCGACCCGGTGCACAAGGTCACCATCATTCCACGCGGCCGCGCCCTGGGCGTGACCATGCAGTTGCCCGAGCAAGACCGCTACAGCCAGGATCGCGACCGGCTCCTGAACACCATCGCCGTACTGTTCGGCGGGCGCCTCGCCGAAGAGATTTTCATGAACCAGATGACCACCGGCGCTTCCAATGATTTCGAGCGCGCCACCGAAATCGCCCGGCGCATGGTCACCCAGTGGGGCATGTCCGACAGCCTGGGGCCCATGGTCTACGGCGAAAACGAAGGCGAGGTTTTCCTCGGCCGCTCCATCACCACGCACAAAAACGTCTCCGAAGCGACCATGCAGCAAGTCGATGCGGAAATCCGGCGCATCATCGATGAGCAATACGCCTTGGCGCGGCGCCTCTTGGAAGAAAACCGCGACAAAGTCGAAGCCATGGCCAAAGCTTTGCTCGAATGGGAAACCATCGACGCCGAGCAGATCGACGACATCATGAACGGCCGCGAGCCCCGCCCGCCCAAGCCGTCGTCGTCGAGTTCGGGCGGCAGCCCCAGCGGCGGCGGCCGAGCCGCCGCAAGCGCCCCGGCGGCCAAGCCCGCCTGAGGGAGTTTTTCCGCAGGAAGCAGCATGGCTGAAACCGAATTGGCAAACTCGCGCGAACGCCCGCTCCATTGCGGGCGTTTTGCGCTGCGGCTGCGGCGGCCCCTGGTGATGGGCGTGATCAACCTCACGCCCGATTCCTTTTCCGACGGCGGGCGTTATGCCGGCTTCGCGGCGGCCCTCGCCCAAGCCCGCGCCTTGATGGAAGAAGGCGCCGATCTCATCGACCTCGGCGGCGAATCCACTCGACCCGGCGCGCAAGAAGTGCCGGTCGAAGAAGAATTGCGCCGGGTCGTGCCGCTGGTGCAGGCGCTGGCGAAGGGAACCGTGCCCGTTTCGGTGGACACGCGGAAGACGGAAGTCATGCGCGCCGTGCTCGACGCCGGCGCGGCACTGATCAACGATGTCAACGCTTTGCAAGCGCCGGGCGCTCTGGCCGCGGTGGCGGCCAGCGACGCGGGCGTTTGCCTGATGCATATGTTGGGCCAGCCCGGCACCATGCAAGATGCGCCGGCCTACCAGGAGGTGGTAGAGGAAGTGAGCGGATTTCTCGCCGCGCGGGCCTCGGCCTGTGTTGCCGCGGGCATTTCGCCCGAGCGCATCGTGCTCGATCCGGGGTTTGGTTTCGGCAAGACCTTGGAGCACAATTTGCGCCTGCTGCAAGGCTTGGAGCGTCTGTGCGCGTTGGGCTATCCGGTGCTCGCGGGGCTCTCGCGCAAATCGATGCTGGGCCTGATTACCGGGCGGCCCGTGGGCGAGCGCTTGGCGGCAAGCATCGCCGCCGCTTTGGCCGCCGCTGAGCGTGGGGCCGCCATTGTGCGTGTGCATGACGTCGCCGAGACCGTCGATGCCTTGAAGATATGGCGGGCCGCGGGGGGCAAACCCGACTGGCCGGAAGCCTGGGCAAGCAAAGGCCGGCAAAACGGAGCCAAACCCGCGCCGGCCTGATTCAGTGCCTGCCAAGGCACTCGCGCGGCTGATCGCCACGCAGCAACACAGGGAAGACAAGATGAGCAGAAAATATTTCGGGACCGACGGGGTGCGCGGCAAAGTGGGTGAACTCCCGATCACGCCCGAACTGGTGATGCATTTGGGCTATGCGGCGGGAAAGGTGCTTTTGAGCCACAGCGAAGTGCCGCGTGCCGGTGGCGAAAGACATGCGGTTCTGATCGGCAAGGACACTCGCATCTCCGGTTATCTCCTGGAAGCTGCCCTCGAGGCGGGTTTTTCGGCCGCCGGTGTGGATGTTTATCTCACCGGACCGCTGACCACTCCTGGCGTGGCCTATCTCACCCGCGCCTTGCGGCTTTCGGCCGGGGTGGTGATCAGCGCTTCGCACAACGCCTTCGAAGACAACGGGATCAAGTTCTTCTCCGCAGCCGGCACCAAGCTCCCCGATGCAGTGGAGCACGCCATCGAGCAAGCGCTGGAAGAACCGATCCGCTGTGTGCCTTCGACGCAGCTTGGCAAAGCACGCCGGGTGAACGATGCGGCGGGTCGCTATATCGAGTTCTGCAAGAGCAGCTACCCCAATGAGCTCGACCTCAAGAGTTTGAGAATCGTGGTCGATTGCGCCCACGGCGCGGCTTACAACACCGCGCCGGAAGTGTTTCATGAACTGGGCGCCGAAGTCGTGGCCATCGGCAACCATCCCGACGGGGTCAACATCAATGCCGGGGTCGGCGCCACGGCGCCGAAGCTCTTGCAAGAGCGCGTCATCGCCGAAAAAGCCGATCTGGGCATCGCCCTCGATGGCGATGGCGATCGCCTGCTGATGGTGGACCACGCCGGCGCGAGTTACGACGGCGACCAGCTCCTTTACGTCATTGCCCGCCATCGACAGGTGCAGGGCTTGTTGAAGGGCGGGGTGGTCGGCACCTTGATGAGCAACCTCGGCTTCGAGCACGCGCTGGGGCAGTTGCGCATTCCCTTCTGCCGCGCTGCCGTAGGAGATCGTTATGTGTTGGAATTGATGCAGCAAAAAGGCTGGCAGTTCGGGGGCGAAAACTCCGGCCACATCATTTGCCTCGACAAACACACCACGGGCGACGGCATCATTGCCGCTTTGCAAGTGCTGCATGCGCTGCGCGCGCAAGGCCTCGCTTTGGCGCAGGCCACGGCGGATCTGCCGATGTATGCGCAGAAGATGATCAACGTTCGCTTCGAGCCCGGCAAGTCCTGGAAGCAGTGGGCCAACAACGCGCGCATTCGAGCCGCACAGGAGGCGGCTGAAAACGAGCTGAAGGATTCGGGCCGGGTGCTCTTGCGCGCCTCGGGCACCGAACCAGTGCTCAGAGTCATGGTGGAAGCGCGTGAAGCGGGGCAGGCGGCTCTTTGGGCTGAAAAGCTCGCGGCCACCGTGCGCGAAGCGATCTAGCCGCGAAGGCATCGGGTCTTCGTCTACTCGGAGAAAAAATGGATCGAAGAATTGATTTTGGGGGGTACCCCGGGGGCGTTCCCACTTGCCCCTGGCAGGGGAAACACCAGGGGCTCCTTCCCTTGTCCGCAAGCGGCTTTTTTCGGCGCCCTGCCCTTTGAAGGCGATGTCTTTGTTTCCGGCTCCGCCAATCTGAACGACCATGGTTGCCGTAGTCCACGCTGCGCCGGCCATAGTGGCGCCGCAACAACTCATCACCTGGATCGAAGGTCTCGCGTCGGTCTACGGGAATGAAGACCGCGCCTTGCTGCGCCGCGCGCTCGACCTTGCGGTGGTGCACTACGGCCAGTCGCTGACCCCGGAAGGGGAGCGCTGGCTCGATCGCGCCACTGGCACGGCGGCCATCCTGACTAGCTTGCAGCTCGACGCGATGAGCCTCGCCGCCGCGCTGCTCATGGGCTTGCCGGCGACCGCGCCAGAGGCTGCCAGCGCGCTCGCGGATACCTTGGGCGCGGAAATGGCCGGCCTCGTCGCGGGTGTTGCGCGGATGGGCGAAATCCGCAGCGCCCAGCTCGCCGTCGGAAGCGAGGCCGACCGCGCCGCGCAATCCGAGAGCCTGCGCAAGATGTTCCTTTCCATGGTCGAGGACATCCGCGTCGTGCTCATCAAGCTGGCGGAACGTCTGCAGGCGCTGCGTTTTTTGATGAGCGGCGACGAGGCCTTGCGGCGCGAAAATGCCCGCGAAGTGCGCGACCTTTTCGCGCCGCTGGCCAATCGCCTGGGCGTCTGGCAAATCAAATGGGAACTCGAAGACCTCGCCCTGCGCGCGCTCGATTCGCGCACCTATAAAGAAATCGCGCGCCTACTGGACGAGCGTCGCCTCGATCGCCAGGAATACATCACCCGGGTGATCGACACCCTAAAGGGCGAACTTGCCGCGGCCGGAATCCAAGGCGAGATCAGCGGCCGCCCGAAACACATCTTCAGCATCTACAAAAAGATCCAGCGCAAGCAAGCGATCATCGACGAGATCTACGACATACGCGCGGTTCGCATCTTGGTCGGCGATGTCAAAGACTGTTACGCCGTTTTGGGCATCGTGCACAACCTCTGGACGCCGATCGCCAAAGAATTCGACGACTACATCGCCCGCCCCAAAGCCAATAATTACCGCTCGTTGCATACCGCGGTGATTGGCCCCGAGGGCAAAGCCTTGGAAGTGCAGATTCGCAGCTTCGAGATGCATCAGCATTCGGAGTTCGGCGTGGCGGCGCACTGGCGGTACAAAGAAGGCGGCCGGCACGATCCGACTTTCGACGAAAAAATCGCCTGGCTGCGCCAAGTGCTCGAATGGAAAAGCGAAGTCGCCAGCGCGGGCGAGTGGCTGCAGCAGTTCAAAAGCAGCCTGTTCACCGACGCGGTGTACGTGTTCACGCCGCAGGGACGAGTGATCGACTTGCCCCGCGGCGCAACGCCGATCGATTTCGCGTATCACGTGCATACCAATTTGGGGCACCGCTGCCGCGGCGCCAAGGTCGACGGGCACATGGTGCCGCTTAATTACGCCTTGCAAAGCGGCCAGCGAGTGGAAGTGTTGACGGTTAAGCAAGGCGGGCCCAGCCGCGATTGGCTCAACCCTGGCTTGGGCTTCGTGCAAAGCAGCCGGGCACGAGCCAAAGTGCGGCAGTGGTTCAAGGCGCAGCAGCTCCTGGAAACCGTGGCTCAGGGCCGCAGCTTGGTGGAGAAAGAGCTGCAGCGCGAGGGGCTCACTGCCTTGAAGCTCGAAGACTGCGCCCAGGCGGCCGGTTTTCCCAAGGCGGAGGAGTTTTTCGCCGCCGTCGCCCGGGGCGAAATCAACAGCCGGGACCTTCATTTGGCCTTGCACGCGGCGGCGGGAAAGGACTTGCGCGCGGATCCTCCGGCCGATCTGCCGCCGGAAGCCATTACCCACGAGAGCCGGGCCGGAAAAAGCGGCAGCGGCATTCTGATCGTGGGCGTGGACAAGCTGCTCACCGGCCTGGCGCGCTGCTGCAAACCGGTTCCGCCCGATCCCATCATCGGCTTCGTCACCCGCGGCAAAGGCATTACCATCCATCGGCAATCGTGCAGCAATGTAACGCGCATGCAGGTCGATCACCCCGAAAGAATGATCACCGCCGACTGGGGCCAGGCCAAAGAGGAAGTCTTCCCCGTCGACCTCGAAGTATTGGCCACCGATCGGCAAAGCCTCTTGCGGGATATCAGCGAAGTTTTTTCGCGGGAGAAGATCAACGTCACGGCCGTCAACACCCTCTCCAAGAACATGCTGGCGCGCATGTTTTTTACCGTGGAGGTGCGCGGCATCGAGCATATGAAACGGATGCTGAAACTGGTCCAAGAAATCCCTGGAGTCACCGAAGTCAGACGACGCTAGAAAGCCGGCGATGAACCCCTTGTTGCTCGATATACCCGACGCAATCGAAACCGATCGCTTGCACATTCGCTGCCCCCGGCCCGGCGACGGGCCTTTGGTCTACGAGGCGGTGGCGGAAACTTTGGCCGAACTGCGCGCCTGGCCGGCCTCCCTTCCCTGGGCCCTATTCGAACCCTCGCCCGAAGCATCGGAGAGCTTCTGCCGCACGGGCCATGCCAACTTCCTGTTGCGCAAGGATTTGCCGATGCTGGCTTTCTTGAAGGCCGATGGCCGGCTCGCCGCCAGTTCCGGCCTGCATCGCATGGATTGGTCGGTACCCAAGTTTGAAATCGGCTACTGGTGCCGCAAGAGCCTGCAGGGCAGAGGGCTGGTGACGGAGGCGGTGGAAGCCATCACTCGCTACGCCTTCGAGAGTCTCGGCGCCAAACGCGTCGAAAGTCTTCCCGACGAAGAAAACCGGGCCAGCCGGCGGGTGGCCGAGCGCTGCGGCTACACACTCGAGGGCATTTTGCGCAACGAGCGCTGCGCTCCCGACGGGTTGCCTCGCCACACCTGCGTCTACGCTTGCACGCGCTGAGCACGCCAAGCGCAGAAAGCGGCGGGGATCTAGGGCCTTTTCCGCTGGATTTCGGCCGGCGACTGCGCTATAAACCTCTACTTGTCTGGTCTTCGTTTGGATCGATCATGCCCGCTCAAGCCATTGCCGTCTTTAGACTGACCGCCCTCGCGCTGATTGGCGCCTTGGCCGGTTGCGCGAGCCTTGTCCCGCAACCCGAGAACGAGTCCTTCTCGGCGCGCTTCACCCGGCTCCAAACGGTTTGCGCAAGCCAGCCGCAACCCTCCGATGCAGCGCTGGGAGAAGCGCTCAGTCTGTCCCCAGCCGAAGTTGCGCAATGGCGCTCGGCGCGGGCGCTCGACGCGGAACAGATCTGTCGTTTGCCCGAGAAGCGCATCGCCAAGTCCTTGGCAAAGGCGAAGAAGGCGAGCGTCGCTGGATCTTCCGAAGATGTGCGGCAGTTCATCGAACTTTTCCAGAAGGACGAAAACGGCCAGATCCCCGAGGACGGCATGGCCCGTGCCATCGATCAACGCGATCTCATCCTCAAATCGGCGAGAGCCAAGGCCGGCGGCATAGGCGCCTGGAACAGCGTGGGGCCCAACGTCGTGGCAGGGCGAGTTCGCGCCATCCTTTATGACCGCGTAGACCCGAACCGTGTGGTTCTGGGAGCTGCGACCGGCGGCATCTGGGTTTCCACGGATGGAGGAAGCAATTGGTCGGCGGTGAACGATTTCGCCTCCTCGCTCACTATTTCCGGCCTCGCCCAGGACCCGAACGATGCCAACGTGCTCTACGCCGGCACCGGTGAATGGGTGACGGCCTTTCGCGGCGTGGGCATCATGAAGTCCACCGACCGGGGCGCCAGTTGGGCCCGGCTCAACGCCACCGACCCCGGTGCCAACACTTGCTGGCGTTATGTGCAGGATGTCGCCACCCACCCGACCAACCCCTCGGTGGTTTTCGCCGGCAACTGGTGTGGCGTGTTCCGCAGCGCCGACGGCGGTGCCAGTTGGACCCCGGTGCATCAAATCACCAATGCGCGATCACAGCTCGGCGTGGGCTGGCGCATCCTCTTTTCGCCGGCCGATCCCAACCGCGTGCTGGCGGCGATGAGCGGCCGGCAGGTCGCGCTTTCGACCAACGGCGGCTTGAGCTTCAGCGCCATTCAAGTCGGCACGGCAGTGGATGATGTCTGGACCAAACGAGTCAACATCGCCTGGTCGAAATCATCGCCTAACATCGTGTACGCCTCGGTAAACGAGGACAACGGCGATATCTACCAATCGACGGACGGGGGCGCGAGCTGGACCAAAAAATCCAACCCCAAAGCCCTGGGCAATCAGGGCGAATACGGCAACATCATCTGGGTGGATCCGACCGATGCGAGCCGGGTGATCGTGGGCGGCATCGACTTGCATCGCTCCACCGATAGCGGCAGCACCTTCTCGCGCATCAGCGATTGGAGCCGCCAGTATTACATCGTCGACAGCCTGTATTCGGCCCACGCCGACCACCACGTGATCATCAATCACCCCGCTTACGATGGCAGCAGCAATCGCACCGCGCTTTTCGGCACCGATGGCGGAGTCTATCGCGCTGACCCGCAGACCGTCGCCAATGTGCAAGGGTGGCAGGTGAGCAGCGGCGGCCTGGTGACCACCCAGTTCTATGCCGTCAGCGGCCGGAACGAAGCCGGCGGATTATCGGTCATCGGCGGCACCCAGGATAACTCGACCTTTGTCTTGTCCCCCAACCTGGGCAATGTCTGGCGCCAGCCCGGAACCGGCGACGGCGGCCCCGGTTATTTCGACCCGGGTTTTCCGACGCGGGTCTATTACTCCACCCAGTTCTTGCATCTCGGTCGATGGAATGTGGCCGACGATACCGGAAAAAGCATTTGCGAAGGCATTACCGAGGCCACCAAGCCCGACGAGGATCGCGGCTATTTCCCCTGTGGGCGCGACGCCACGCAAAAGGTGAATTTCATCGCGCCCTATGTCGTCGACCCGGCCAACGGCGAACGCATCTTTGCCGGCGCCGCCTCGCTTTGGCTTACCGAAGATGCGCGCACGGGCTTTCAGCCGTCTTGGCGCATTATCAAGGCAGCCTCCACCGCCAGCGAAACCAATTACATCAGCACCATCACTCTGCGCCCCGGCAATGCCGCTCAGGTCTGGGTCGGGCACAACAACGGCGAGGTGTATTACACCGCCAATGCGCTGGCCGGAACGCCGGTATGGAACAGCGTCACTGCGCTGCCCAATCGCATCGTGACCAGCATCGTCTTTGATCCTTCCAACACCCAGCGCCTCTTCGTCACCTTTGGCGGTTTCAATAGCGGAAATGTCTGGACCAGCGACAATTACGGCGGCACCTGGCGCAGCATTGCCTCGGGTTTGCCGGCAGCGCCCGTTTATGCGCTCGCGGTTCATCCCACGCAGCCCAACGTGCTTTATGTCGGAACCGAAGTTGGGCTTTTCGTCAGCGAAGACGGCGGCAACAATTGGAGCACGGAAAACAACGGCCCGGCGGCGACGATCGTGCGCGTGCTCTTTTTCGCGGACAACAATACGCTGGTCGCCGGCACCTATGGCCGCGGAATCTGGAAGACCTCGACTTACTCCGCGCCTCCCACCCTGAATGTGGTCGAGTTCTACAACGTCAATCTGAATCATTATTTCGTCACCGGAGGCGCCGGCGAAATCTCCAGCATCGAATCGGGCGGTGCCGGGCCGGGTTGGAGCCGCACCGGCGACATGTTCCGGGCTTATCCAGACCCGGCCCAAGGCACGCAGCCGGTTTGCCGGTTCTACGGCAACCCGGCGATCAACCCCGCGACGGGGTTGCGGCGAGGACCCAATTCGCATTTCTACACCATCAACCCGGGCGAATGCGAATTCGTCAAACAAGACGTGGGCTGGGTATACGAAGGTATCGCCTTCCATGCCTACCCGCTCAGCACGGGCGGAGGCTGCGCCAGCGGGCAGGTACCGATTTATCGGGTGTATAACGGGCGTTGGCAGCAAAACGACTCCAACCACCGATTTACGACCAGCCTCGCCACGTACAATCAAATGATTGCCGCGGGCTGGGGCGCCGAGGGCATCGTGATGTGTGCCCCGGGCGGTTGAGGAGTCGGCCACGCCGCGACAAGCCGATGGTCGTTTTGAAAAGCGAACCATGATGGCAAGCACGGTCGGCTTGCGTGACTGGCTGATTTCGCCCATCATTGGCGCGTTTCTATGCCAATGTACTATGCCTGAAACGGCGTCATGAAAGTCACGCTCTACGAGGCTTTGGGCATTCCTCCCACCGCCAGCGACAAAGCGGTGCGGGCGGCTCTGCGCAATCTGGTGCGCCAGTATTATCTCAATACGCGGGACGACCAGAACGAGATCGAGGAAGCGCTTCGCTTCGTCAACAACGCCAGCCACATTCTCACCGACAAGGCGCTGCGACAGCGCTACGACGAGGAAATCGCTTCCGGAATACACATCGGCAGCGATGCCGCGCGCCGGCATTTCGTCGCCAACATGCAGGCGCTGGGATTAGGGCGCTCGGTGACCTTTACGGCAGGCGCCGAGGCCGATTTCAGCAACCCCAACTACGCCCAGCAGAAGGCGCATCACCACGGACTGACCGCAAGCCTCAACTTGGTAGCGCGAGGCGCTTTCTACCAGGTCGCCGCGGCCGCTACGCTGATCCCGATGATGCTCCTGGTGATCTGGCTAGTCACTCCCTGGCACAATCTGCTGCAACAATCCCAGTTGCTGCTGATGTGGGCCTTGGGCGGGGGCGTGGTTGCCGCCGGCATTTATACCCTGGTCAACAACATCGCCCAACGCCGTCGCCGCACCGCCGAGCCTTTCAACAGCGCCGTCGCCCAGCTCACCATCTTGAAGTGGCGCAAGGAAAAGACCGTGTTCATGGGCACCTTCGAGCCGGTGGAAGATCCGACCTGGCTGTTTCGCCTGCGCATGGTCGAGTTGGAACGGGCGCAAAACACCCGCACCAGCGGTGTTCGGCCCTGGGTTCGTCTTGCCGCCCGATTGTTCGATTACGGCCTTTGGGGAGTTACGCTCACCGCCGTCTACTATGTTCTCGGTTACCTGGGGCTGATCAGCCCCAACATGATGAGCGGCCTTACCCATCCGATGCTGGCTCCAATCATTGCCACGACCACCTGGGTGCCCTTGGAAACGATTTTGCAAGTCTATTTGCACACCACGCCAGGCAAGTGGCTGTTCGGCGTTTACGTGCAATTCGGGGTCAGCAGCGCGCACACCCGACCCAACATCCGAACCCGATGGATCAGCAGTTTTCGCAGGGCAGTCCATGTCTGGTGGCGCGGAATGGGTTGCGGCATTCCGGTCATCTCACTGGCCCTCATGGCTTTAGGGAAGGAGGCACTGATGAATCAACTGGAAACCGACTGGGATGCGACCGAAGATTGCCTGGTCACCCACAGTCCGATCGGGCGGCTCAACGCCTTTACCGGCATCAGCGGACTGGTCGCCTTCGTCTGGGCGACGGGGATGGCCTGGGCGGAACCGATGCAGGCCACAGCGCGAGAAGTCGAAAACTTCGCGGCCAGTCTCGTGGAAGAAACTGCGGCTGCGATTCATCGCATCCAACCCAATGAACCGGCCACGCAACTGGCCGCCAACGATCCGGTCGACACCAGCCCCTCGCCGCTGGAATTGAAGAAGAAACGCTGGGCCGACTGGGAAGCCGAAGCAAAGGCCCTAGGCGCGCAAAAGAGCTTCGCCAAGCAGGCGGAGATCTGCCGGCAATGGGCGGACGAGGACTTTCGCAATCCTGCGGCCTGGAAATGTTTGGGTCTCGCTCGCCAGGCGCTGGGCAACCACCGCGCGGCGGTCGAGGCGCTGCAGCGCGCCGCGCGCTACGATCCCAACGATCAATCGATCCAAGACGCCATCGTGCGCAGCTTCCGCTCGCAATACGGGCGCTAATTAGCGGAGCGCAAGCAGCCAGGCCGGCAGAGTCACCATCGCCAGCAGCGTCCCGCTGCTGATCAGCACGGCCACCGGAGCGCCCTGACCGCCCAGGCGCATGGCCAGAACATAGGCCGAGGTAGCCGTCGGCACGGCGGCCATCAATACCGCCAACCGCAAAGGCAGGCCGCTGAGCCCGACCGCCCAGGCCAACCCCCAGGCGATCGCGGGCAGCATTCCCAATTTCAGCCCATTCCAGAAGAGGATGGCGAACCACGGCAGGACTGCGGATTGCAGGATCAGGCCCGCACCCACGGTCAGCAAGCCCAGCGGCAAAGCGGCGCTCGCCAGCAGTTCGAGGACGCGGAGCATCGGGTCCGGGAGCTGCCATCCCGCGGCCCGCCACGCGAATGCCGCGGCGCAAGCCAGCACCAGGGGATTGCGCAAAAGCTCGCGAAGCAGGCGCGCGCCGTGCGCATGAGCCAGCACGCCCACCGCTCCAAGATTCACAACCGGCACGAGCAGGCCGATGAGGAAGGAAATTCCGGCAAGACCCGCTTCTCCCTCGGTGCGCGCCGCAACCGCCAAGGCAATATAGGTGTTGAAGCGGAAACCGCATTGATAACAGGCCGCAAATTGCTGCCGGCTGAACCCCGGCAGAACCCGGCCGGCAAGGCCGATGAGCATGCCGGCCAAGGTGAAAGCCAGAGCGACGGCGCCGAGCGAAATCCAACTCGCGTCGAGCAGGGGCAAACGCACCAGCGAACGAAACAGCAAGGCCGGAAAGAGCAGGTAATAGATCAGGCGATCGACGCCGCCCCAGAACACCTCGCCGAAGGGCGACAACCGGCGCAGGCCCCAGCCCAATGCGATCAGCAGGAAATCCGGCAACAGGAGCAGCGCTATGCTCATTGGACCCCAAGCCGAGGTTGGCGCTTCCCCGCGCCGCTTGTTCAGGAGCCCGCTTGGCCCTCGTCGCCAGCGATCTGCTGGCGGACTTCATCCATGTTCAAGGCGCCGGCGGCGGCGATGAGTTTTTCGAAATCGCCTGCCGGCAGAGCACCCGCTTGCGAGAACACCACGACGTTGTCACGAAAAATCATCAGCGTGGGTATGGATCGGATCTTGAAATACCCCGCCAGGGCTTGCTCCTCCTCGGTGTTCACCTTGGCAAAGAGCGCCTCGGGATGCGCCCGTGCCGCGGCTTCATAGACCGGCGCAAACGCCCGGCAAGGCCCGCACCAGGGGGCCCAGAAGTCGACGATGGCGAAGGGGTGATTGGTAATGCGATCGGCGAAACTTTCCGCATCGAGTTCCAGAACGGGGCTTTCGCTCATCGCATCCTCGTCTTCAGCACTTGCACCGCTATTTCTTCTCCAGGAAAAACACCAGCGCTCCCGCTTCCTCGCCGTGCTCCAACAGCGGGTGTCCGGTCTGCTTGGCGAAGGCCGGAAAATCCTTCGCCGCGCCGGGGTCAGTAGCCAGCACTTTGAGCACTTGCCCGCTGCTCATCTCATTCATCGCTTTCTTGGTGCGCAATATGGGTAGCGGGCAATTGAGCCCTTTGGCATCGAGCAGCTTGTCGAATGGCCGCATGATCATCTCCACGAGGGTTGGCGGCGGCGATCAATCGGTCAGCGCCAAGCCGCAGCGCGCCCAGGCCGCGATCCCGCCTTCCAGATTATACAGCGGCCCGCGCCCCTGCTGGGCGACGAAGCGGCAGTCCGGCGCCGGACGGGCGCCGGCCAGGCGATAGAACACGATGGGGCGCTCCCGCGGCATTTCGGCGTGACGCCGGGGTAGCTCAGCGAGCGGCAGATGCAAGGCGCCGGCAAAGCCGCAAGCACAACGAGTCACTCGCCGATCGCACACGACGAACCAACCCTTGCCTGAACCCAGGAGCATGCCCCAGCCCCCCCAAGGCTGGCTCTTCGGTTCCTTGCTTCCCCATGAAGGTGATGGCCTGCGGGCTTGGCGACTAGGGGAGCGTGAAGTAAAAGGCGCTCCCCTTTCCTTCTTCGCTCCGCGCCCAAATCCGCCCGCCATGGCGCCGCAAAATCCGGTGCACGATGGCAAGACCGATGCCGGTGCCCTCAAAACGAACCGGGTCATGCAAACGTTGGAAGGGCTTGAACAATTGATCCGCATACTCCATGGAAAACCCGGCGCCGTTGTCGCGCACGACAAATACCGTCTCACCCTCGATCGTCTCGCTCTGCACTTCGATGATCGCCTCGCTGCGCTCGGCGCTGAATTTCCAGGCATTGCGCAAGAGATTCTCCAACAGAGCTTTGATCAGCACCGGATCCGCCCTCGCCGGCAAATGCTCGGCGATATTCCACTGCACTTTGCGCTCGGGCGCATGCTCTTCCAGCAAGGCGCGAATCTCCTTGGCCATCGCGGCGAGGTCGATCGGCTCCCGGCGCAGTTCGAGGCGGCTCACCCGCGCCAGCTCCAGCAAATTGTCGATCAACTCGCCCATGCGCTTCGAAGCGGCGCGTATCCGGCTGAGGTAATCGAGGCCCTTGCCGTCCATGCGGCTGGCATATTCATGCTGCAGGAGGTGGGAAAATCCGTTCATGGCGCGAAGCGGCGCCCGCAGGTCGTGCGATACCGAGTAACTGAACGACTCCAATTCCTGGTTCGAAGCGGCAAGCTCCGCGGTGCGTTCCTCGACCCGCCGTTCGAGGCTGTCATTGAGTTCGCGCACGGTCTGCTCGGCTCGCTTGCGGTCGGTGATGTCGACCACCATCCCGAGCACGCCCACCGGCCGCGCTTGTTCGTCGCGCAGGAGGTTCACCAAAAGGTCCGCCCAAACCGTTTGCCCGCTCCGAACGATGTAACGCTTGTCCATGCGATAACTTTCGCTCGCACCGCTGGCAAGCTCTCGCAAATGCGCCATCTCCCGCTCCAAGTCTTCAGGATGCGTAAAACGTCCGATGTGCATGCCCTGGAGTTCTTGCCGCGAATAGCCCAACATCTGCGCCAAAGCCTCGTTCGCGTCGGTAAGCGTGCCTTCGCGATCGGCCGTGGCGATGCCAATCACGGCCCGTTCAAAAATGCTCCGGAAGCGCGATTCGCTCGCTGCGATCGCCGCCTCCGCGCGCTTGCGCTCGCTGACGTCGACGCCCATGGCGATGATGACCGCTCGCCCCTCCACCTCGTAACGTACGCCAGTGATGTAATGCGGTATCCTCCTTCCATCTGCCGCCAGCAGACTCGCTTCGAGGTTCGCCGCCCCCACTTTGACCACCCTGCGAGCAGCCCGGCGCAACTCGTACCAATCGCCGTCTTGGAAGATTTGCAGGGCCGACATCCTGGCCACTGCCTCGCTTGACCTCCCCAGCAGCGTTTCCAAATTGCGATTCCACAAGAGCAGCTGGCCGGAAGCATCGAAAAGATAAAAAATGCCGGGCACCGACTCGATCAGCTTGCGGCTGAAATCGCGCTCTCGCCGGATCAGATTGTCGGCTTCCCTGCGCTCGGTGATGTCGCGCAAGACCGAGATGATGGCCGGGCCATCCTCCAGCGCAATCACCGTGGCGGTTCCCTCCACCGGCACGGAACTGCCATCGGCGCGCAGATACGCGATTTCCGATCGGGGCAAGCGAAAACGCTCCGGCTCGCGCTCCAGAAGCGCAACACGATCGCGCACCAGTTGATGGAAACCGGGGTCGATGAAATCGAGCACGTCGCGCCCGATCGCTTCCTCCGGTGAGTCCAGCCCACAAAGTTTGGCCGCCGCCGGATTGGCGATCAGAATGCGTCGGTGCCGATGCACGATGATGCCATCGGGCGACAAATCGATGAGCATGCGGTAGCGCTTTTCCGACTGCCGAAGCGCTTCGGCAGCGCTCTCCTGTTCGGTAACGTCGGTGTAGGAGCTGACGAATCCTCCGCCCGGCAAGGGGGTGCCCCGGATGTCGAGCACCATCCCGTTGGGCCTCACCCGCTTGAAGTGGTGTGGTTCGAACCGCCTCGCTCGCTCCATGCGCTCCTGCACCAAGGCGTCCGGATCGCCGGGACCATATTCTCCGCGCAGCGCGTTGCAGCGAAACAAAGCCTCCAGCGGCACACCTTCGTGGCGCAGCGATTCGGGAATATCCAAGAGATCGAAGTAGCGACGATTCACCGCCCGCATATGCAAATCCGCGTCGGTTACGCTAATTCCTTGGGGAAGGTGTTCGAGCGTCGTCTGCATGACTTCGGTTTGACGCTGCAACGCCTCCTGCATGCGGACCCGCTCGGATATGTCGATGCCGACCCCCACCAGCCCGAATTCGCCGTTCTCCAAGCTCACCCGATCGCCGGTGAAATGATAGGGCCTGCCGGTGCCGTTCTTGTGCAAGAACTTCGCCTCAGCTTCGGCCATGCCGCTGACGAATACCTTGCCGATGCGCTCAGCGATCAATTCCTTGTCCGCCCCGGCAAAGAAATCGAGCGGATGCGCCTTGCTCACCTCCTCTGCGGTATAGCCCACGACCCGCTCGAAGTTTCGATTCCAGAGTATGAAGCGTCCCGTATGATCGAACAGATAAAAGACTCCGGGAATCGACTCGATCAGATGCTGGCGAAAATCGCGCTCGCGCTGAACCTGGTCGGCAATGCGTTTGCGCTCGGTGATGTCTCGCGCCACCGTGAGCACCGCCGGCTCGCCGTCGAGATCGATCAGCGTGCCGGTCGATTCCACATCGATGCTGCGCCCGTCCAGCCGGCGATAGCTCAGCTCGCTCAAAGCGACATGATCGGTCAATCCCGATACCAGATGCGCGATGCGCTCCTGCACCCGAGGCCAATCTTTGGGATCCACGATTTGCGCGATCGCCACCCCGAGCAAAGTTTCCACCGACGGGGCGCCCAGCAGCTGTGCCGCGGCCGGATTGGCGAGTATGATGCGGCCCTCGCGGTGAGCAAATACGGCATCGGGTGACATCTGCACCAAGGTGCGGTAACGCGCCTCCGAGGCCTGCATCGCCTCGCGCGCGCGCTCCTGCGCCGTGATATCGGTGTAGGTCGTGACCATGCCCCCGCCGGGCAGGGGCTTTCCGACGATCTCCAGCACCGTGCCGTCGGGTCGAGTCCGCTTCAGGCGATGAGCCTCGAAGCGCCTCGCCAAATCGACGCGTTCCTGCACCTGCTCCTCAACCTCGCCAGGGCCGTATTCGCCGCGCTCGGCGTTGTAGCGAATGAAATCGGCGAACAACAAACCTTCGCGAAAGAAATTCTCCGGAAACCCGAGCAGCTCTCCAAAGCGCCGGTTGTAGCCCAGCAGCCGCAGATCGGCATCAAAAACGCTGATGCCCTGCGACATGTTGTCCAAAGTGGCTCGCAGCATGCGGGTGCGTTCGTTAACCAATCCCAGCGCTCGATTGCGAGCCCCCGCCAGCACCTGAAAGAGCGCCGCCAGGAGCAAGGACAGGAGCAGACCTACGGCAAGCACCCGAAAGGCCCCCTGTTGCGCCGGCTGGCTATCAACCCACGCCGCGTTGACGGTATGCAACAACCTCCACCGGCGGCCGCCGAACTCGATCGGCATTTCCCGCTGCAGGATTCCCGGCCCCCCGTTGACGCCCATTTCCGCCAGCAATTTACCCGGCCCCGAAACGCCGCCGCTGACCAGCCCCAGATCTTCGATCACCAGGTGCTCGCCGGAGGCGAGCAATCCCCGAAACAAGTCGCGGAACGAGGTCCGAGTCTCCATCGTCAGCACCACGAAACCCGCGAGAGCCTGGCGCCGCTGATCGATCGTGTCGCGCAAAGAATCGCGGCGATACACCGGTGCGCGCAGCACGACGCGCGGCGAGCCATCAGGAGACTGCACCACCTGAAACGGCTCCGACACCCGGAAGCGCCCCGTGTCGCGGGCTTCACGAATGGCGTCGGCATTGCTGGGCTGGGTCGCGACGTCGAAGCCAAAAACCGCGAGATTCCCGGCCATGGGTTCGACATAGTCGGCAATCAGATACTCCGGCCGGTCCCCCGGCGGGCGCAGGTCAAACTCGGGATAACCCTCAGCAGCGAGGCTGCGGTCAGCCCGCACCCGGGCGATGAATGCGCCCCTCTGGGCGTGCAGCACCCGGCGATGAAAAGAAATGGCTTGCAGCCCGGAAAGCCGTTTCGCCAAATCAAGATTGGCCGCGTATTGGTGGAACTCGCTCCGACTCACTTCAGCCGAAGCGATAAACACGCCCTGAAGGCCGAGAATCAGGTTTTCCAGGTCATCGAGGCGACGCGAGAAGTGGGCCAGAAGGTAACTGCCCCGGGCTTCGAAGCGCTCCTGCACTTCTCGCTGCGCGTGGTCTCCCACGCGCAGCGAGAGCCAGAGCGTAATGCTTACCCCCAGCCCAAAAACCAGCAAACCACCGAGTACCGGCGACAATAGCCGGCGCGCGGGATTCGCCGCAGACGGGCTCAGATCGGTTGCAGCCGCATTGGGAAGCATGCGCGCAGGATAGCGGTCAGGGGCGGGGCTGGCAATCGCCCGCCGAGCCGTTACGCCGCAACTATTCCTGGATTTCCCGGATACGCCTTACCAGCGCCGTAGTCGACCGTTGCACGAGGAAGGGAATGGAAACCACCCGCCCGCCCCACCGCGTGACTTCCACCCCCCCGACGATACGCTCCACCGGCCAGTCGCCGCCTTTCACCAGCACGTCGGGCCGGCAACGAAGAATCAGCGGCAGCGG
The DNA here is from genome assembly GCA_964517465.1 of uncultured Alcaligenaceae bacterium. Lineage (GTDB taxonomy): Bacteria > Pseudomonadota > Gammaproteobacteria > Burkholderiales > Casimicrobiaceae > JACPUX01. Next base: position 28,460 of record CAZFEK010000028.1, on the reverse strand, counting down.
AGTGTCCTGCTCGAAGGGCACGACCAAATCGACGCAGGCCAAAGCCGCCAGCACCGCCATGCGATCCTCGAGGGGATTGAGCGGGCGGTCCCCGCCCTTGCCCTGGCGGCGCACCGACGCATCCGAGTTCACTCCGACCACCAAGGCGGCGCCGAGTGAGCGCGCCTGATCGAGATAACTGACGTGCCCGCGGTGCAGAATGTCGAAACATCCGTTGGTGAACACCAGCGGCCGCGGCAAATGCGCCACACGCTCTTCCAGGTTTGCGTCCATCGCCAGCTTGTCGAGGAAGCTGGGCGGCGCCAGAGGCGCTTTGCTACTCAATTGATGTACTCAAAGACCTTAACGACGCGCAACACGCCGCTGGTATTGCGGGCCAGTTCCGAGGCGTCCACTGCCTCTTGCGGCTTGACCATGCCCATAAGAAACACAACGCCGTTTTCAGTAACGACTTTCACGTGATTGGCGGAGAACTTGTTGGCGTCGACGAAACGCGCTTTGACTTTGGAGGTGGTCAGGGTGTCGTTGCTGCGGCTGGAAAAGGCCGTATAAGGCCCGACCACCAGTTCGTTGACGACGTTGCGCACATTGGTTTGGCTGCGCGCCACCTCTTCGGCGATCCGCTTGGCCGAATCATCGGGCACTTCTCCGGTGAGCAGAACCACACGATTGAAACTGGTGATATTGACATGCGCGCGGGCATCGAGCTTTTCGCCCAGCCGAATGAGCGCCTTGTTCTCGATCACTTCATCATCGATATAGGCGCCCGAGCTTCGCCGGTCATCGATCATCATCGCGCCGACGCCGACGCCGGTGGCCACGAGCGGAAAACATCCCGAAAGAGCAGCGCTTGCTGCGATGATTGCCAGAGCCAGCCAGAGTTTCTGCATTAGTCCTCCTCGCCAAGCAACATCAGATCGATGGCTTCGCATAAGCAGTGAATGATCAGAACGAACATCTCTTGCACCCGCGCCGGGTCGTCGTGCGGCACGCCCAGGTGGACATCGGCCCGGCCCAACAGTTCACCGGTCTGGCCGCCATGCCGCCCGGTGAGCGCAAGCACGGGCATGCCTCGCTCCTGCGCCGCATTAATCGCCGCCAGGAGGTTGGAAGAGTTCCCGCTCGCACAAAAACCCACCAAGGTGTCGCCGGCATGGCCCAAGGCCTGGACTTGCTTGGCGAAGCCCTCTTCATATCCGTAGTCGTTGGCCAAAGCGGTCAGGGTGGCGCTGTCCCCGCACAGGGCAATGGCCGGCAAGCCGGGTCGCACGCGCCGAAACCGCCCCTGCAACTTGGCAACCAAGTGCTGCGCCTGCGCCGCCTCCGCGCCATTGCCGCAAACCAGAAGCTTGCCATCACGCAAAAGGCACTGGACCAGCAGCTCAGCCGCCTGCGCGATGCGCGGCGCCAAGAGCTCGCCGGTGTCGGCAAGGGCCCGAGAAGCTTCGGTGAATTGTTCCCTTACCCGCGCGGGCAAATCGATCATGGAATCAACAACGGCCGGAGATCAGCGCGGATTGTAGCAGTCCGGCTCCTCGCCCGGGCAAGCTTCAACCTAGAAACCTCAGTTGACCGCTCATCGATTCGCTGCCAGTCAGGCTGGGCCAAGTCAGCGGGCGAGTCTGGGTCATCACCTCAAGGGTGACCACGCTGCACGCCCGACTGAGGTTTCTAGGTTCAAAAGATGTCGCGCAGCCATTCGATGTTTCCACCCTCCAAGGCATCAAGCAGCACGGCATCGAACCGGCACGCTGGTGTTGCGCCTCGGCCGGCGAGGTAGTATTGCGCGGCAAGGCGCAAACGCGCCACCTTCTTGGCGTCGATGCTCGCCGCGGCGCCGCCAAAGCGCTCGCTGCTGCGCAGGCGGACTTCGACGAAAACCATGGTATCGCCGTCGGTCAAGATCAAATCGATTTCACCGCCTCGGCAGCGAAAGTTGCGCTCGACCAGCTCGAGCCCCTGCGCGCAAAGAAAGCGCTCGGCCAGGTTCTCGGCCGCGGCGCCTTTTGCGGAACCGGCCGTCTTCATCGTCCGGTGTCGATCGGCACCGCCTCGCCTTGCCGCACCACCAGCGCCAGCGCTTCACGCACCAGGATGGCGCCCTGCCGGCCCGAAAGCTGGCCGGTCACCCCGTCGAGTTCCAGCTTATTCAGCGACACGCCCCGGGTCATGAGGCGTGCGACGCGGTAAGCATCGATCCCCAAAGCGTAGAGCCGTTGCGCGGTTGCATCGGCCAAGTCCAGTCTCGGATAAGCCATTACGGCGGGATGATCGGCTTGCGCCAGCCAAGGCATCTCGACGAAGCGCACGTTAGCCAACTCCACCAATTCGGTCGCGGCACGATCGTCGAATACCTGCCCGCTGGCGTACGCCGGAAGCGAGGAGAGATAGCCGCGGGCCACCCGTGCTTCGCCCGCATCCAGAGCAAGAACCATGGCATCGGCATTGGCCGCTTCCACGCCCTGCCGGATCATCGGCAGCAGGCTGGTATCGCCCCCAAAATTGGCGCGATGCACCACGCTCATGCCCAGCGATTCCGCCTCTTCGGCAAAGGCGGCAAGAAAGCGCTTGTTGAGCGGAGCACTGCCGGCGATCACGGCAAACCGCTCGCGCCCCTCTTTCCAGGCCAAGCGCGCCAGTTGTCGCGCATCCGCCTCCACCGAAAGCGCCAGCACCGCCACCTGCTCGGGCAGGGTCCCGCGTTGCTCCGGAGCATTGAGCAGCAAGGTAGGCGGGAACTGTTGGCGCTGGGTCAGCAGCGCGCCCACGTCGCTGCGCGTCAGCGGCCCGACGATGACCGCCGCTCCAGCCTTTTCGGCTTGAAGAAACGCTTGGGTTGCGCCGCCCTCCCCGTGCGCCACGACCCGCACCCAGGGGCTTTCCCCGCCGACCTGAGCCGCTGCGAGAAAGCCGGCGCGCAAAGCCTCCGCGGGCGCGCGAAAGTCGGCCACATCCAGCGGCAGGATCAGCGCATAACGCGGCGCAACCGCCGTGGGAGCTTTGGCTTCGCCGCTGCCGGCGCTTGCCGCCGTCGCAGGCTCGGCGCACAATGCGCGCTCGGCCGCGGCCAGGGCGAGCAAGACCAAACCTAGCCAAACCCAATGGCCTGCCCCCTGCCGCTCCCTGCCTCGCGTATGACCCGCCCTCATGATCCGCCCGCTACGGCCGCGAAAGGCACATTATATGTGCTGGCGACGCCGCTCGGAAATCTGCGCGATATCACGCAGCGCGCCTTGGACACGCTTGCCATGGTCGACCGCGTCGCCGCGGAAGACACCCGCGACAGCGCGCGCCTTTTGGCTCATTTCGGCTTGCGCACCCCCTGTTTTGCGCTCCATCAGCACAACGAGCGCGCCGCCAGCGCCAAAGTGATCGCATATCTTGCCCAGGGCGAGCAAATCGCCCTGGTCACCGATGCCGGCACACCGGCGCTGAGCGACCCCGGCGGACATCTGGTGGCGGCGGTGCGGGCAGCCGGCTTTCCGGTGGTTCCGGTACCCGGCCCGTCGGCACTCGCCGCAGCGTGGTCGGTTGCCGGACAAGGTGAAACGAGCTTCGTTTTTGCCGGCTTCCTTCCGACCCAGACGGCAGCACGCCGGCAGCGCGTCGCAGCGCTCGATCGATTGGGTTTGCCCCTGGTGCTCTACGAGGCCCCGCATCGTGTCGCCGCCTGCCTCGCCGATCTCGCCGCGGTGCTGGGCGCCCAGCGCCCGGTGGTTATCGCCCGGGAGCTCACCAAACTCTTCGAGCAAGTGCATCGCTGCAAGCTGGGCGAGGCGCCGGATTGGCTGGAGGCAGACGCGAACCGTCAGCGCGGAGAATTTGTCCTCATCGTCGAAGCCGCAACTGAAACGCCGGCCCAAGTGCTCGATGCCCGCGCCGAGGAAATTCTGCGCCTGCTGCTCGACGAACTGCCGCCGACACGCGCCGCCAAGCTTGCCGCAAAAATCACCGGCGTGCCCCGGCAGGTGCTCTACGAACACGCAACGGGAATCGAAGCGCGCCAAACGAAGAAACGCTGAATCGGGGTGAATGCCCTTGCCCCGCTTGGATCGGCGCGGTTGCTGATTCGATCAAAAAAAGCGGCCTGCGGGCCGCTTTTTTGGAAGGCGGTAAGCTGCCGGAGTGTTATTTCTTGTGCTCGAGTTTTTCTTTGATCCGGGCCGACTTGCCGGAACGCTCGCGCAAGAAGTAGAGCTTGGCGCGGCGCACATCGCCCTTGCGCTTGACTTCGATGCTGTCGATCATCGGGGAATAGGTTTGGAAGGTGCGTTCGACCCCTTCGCCGCTGGAAACCTTGCGCACGATGAAAGAGGAATTCAAGCCGCGATTGCGCTTGGCAATGACCACCCCCTCATAAGCCTGGACACGCTTGCGGTCTCCTTCGACCACTTTGACATTCACTACCACCGTGTCGCCCGGCGCAAATTCAGGAACGGTCTTGCCCAGGCGGGCGATTTCTTCCTGCTCGATTTGTTGAATCAGGTTCATAGCGTATTTCCTTTCCAAAATATGGCTCTTGGCCTTGGGGGCAGAGCAGGCCGCCGCCTGATACCGCCGTTTGTTGATTGCCGGCAAACCATCCGGCCCACTACTTAGCTCAAATCCGGTTTCGTTTCGCGCCGGAACTCTTCCAGCAACTGCGTTTCCTCACGGCTCAATTGCCGCGACTCGATCAACTCCGGGCGCCTTTGCCAGGTTCTCCCCAGCGCTTGCTTCAATCGCCAGCGCGCGATCTCGCGGTGGTGCCCGGACAACAATACCGCCGGAACTGCCTCTCCGCCATACACCTCCGGGCGGGTGAACTGCGGGTGATCCAAAAGCCCCGCGACGAAAGACTCCTGAACCGCGGATTCGGCATCATTCAACACGCCGGGCATTTGCCGCACCAGGGCATCGATCAGCACCAGCGCGGGCAACTCGCCCCCCGAAAGCACATAGTCGCCCAAGGAGACTTCGGCATCAACTTCGCGCTTCAGAAATCGTTCGTCGATACCCTCGTAACGCCCGGCCAGCAGGATCAACCCCGGTTCTCGAACCCAATCCATCACCAGGCGATGGTCCAATTGCCGGCCCTGCGGCGAAAGATACACCAGCTTCCCCGCGCCGCCGCAGTTGGCCCACTGCGCGCATCGCGCTGCGGCCACCGCCCGGCCTAGCGGTTCGGCCAGCATTACCATTCCCGGCCCGCCTCCGTAGGGGCGGTCATCCACGCTGCGGTAGTTGTCGCTGGCGAAATCCCGCGGATTCCAGCAGGCCAGCTGCCACCGATTCAACTCCAGTGCGCGCCCGGTCACACCCCAGCGCGCAGCGTCATAGACCATTTCCGGAAACAGCGTCACTACGTCGATGCGCATGCCGCGTCTCCACTTCACGGTTCAGTAGTCGAGTTCCCAGTCGACCACGATTTTTCCTGCGTCAGGGTCCACCTCCCCGACATAGGCCGCAACGAAGGGGATGAGCCTTTCCTTTCCGTCCGCGCCGGCGACGCGCAGCACATCATGCGCGCCAGTCTCCAACAATCCGGCCACTTGGCCGAGGGCCTCGCCGCGGAGGTTGACTACCGCCAGACCGATCAGGTCCGCCCAGAAATACTCGCCTTTACTCGCCGGCGGCAGACTGTCTTTCGGCACCGCTACCAGCGTGCCGCGCATCCGGGCGGCCGCCTCGCGATCCGGCACCCCCGCCAAATGCGCTACCAGGGCCTTGCCGTGAACCCGCGCTTCCAGCACCTCGCGAGAGCGCCAGCGATCACCGGATTCTTCTGGCGTGCCCGCGGGAGCCAGCCACCAATGGCTTTGGCTCAGCAGGCTCTCCTCGTCTTGGGCAAACGAGCGAAGGTGCAGCCAGCCCTGAACCCCGTAAGCGCCAACGACCTGCCCCATGACGAGCAGACGGGGCGCCTGGTCAGGCCTGGGCGGGCGCTGCAACCTGCTTGCCAGCCTTCTTGACCAGCATCTCCACGGTCTCGGAAACCTGGGCGCCGTTTTTGCGCCAATAGTCGATGCGATCGAGTGCGAGGCGCAGGCCCTCTTCCGAATCACGAGCGATGGGATTGTAGAAGCCTACGCGCTCGATGAACCGGCCATCCCGCCGGTTGTGCGAGTCCGCAACGACCACATTAAAAAACGGGCGCTTCTTGGCGCCGCCACGAGCAAGCCGAATGACAACCATTTCTGGGAACCTGAAATCGAGTCGAAAAAAGACTGGAATTATAGCCCGAAAATCAATCGCCTGCCAACTCGGATGTTTCCCGATTTCCCGAAACCATCCGGGCAGCGGGAGGCCTTGGCCGAAATCGCCCAAGCGAAGCTTCTTGGACCTAGCGCAACCCGGGCAGCATGCCCTTCATGCCCCGCATGAGCTTTTGCATGCCGCCCTTCGCCATCATTTTCATCATTTTTTGGCTTTGCTCGAATTGATTGAGCAAGCGGTTCACTTCCTGCACCGACACCCCGGCGCCGGCCGCGATGCGGCGCTTTCTCGAGGCTTTGATGAGCTCAGGCTTGGCGCGCTCGCCGGGAGTCATGGAATTGATGATGCCCTCCAGGCGCGACACCGCCCTATCGTCTACTTGTCCTCCCTGGGCAGCCTGCGCGAATTGCGCCGGAAGCTTGTCCAGCAGGCCTTGCAGCCCCCCCATTTTCCGCATTTGACCGATCTGCGCTTTGAAATCATCGAGGTCGAAGCCCTTGCCGGATTTGACTTTGCGCGCAAGCTTCTCCGCCTCGGCCACGTCGACGCTTTTCCTGGCATCCTCGATCAGCGACAACACGTCGCCCATGCCCAGGATGCGCGAGGCCATGCGTTCCGGATGAAAAACCTCCAGGCCGCCGAGCTTTTCGCCCACGCCGGCAAATTTCACCGGAGCGCCGGTCACGGCGCGAACCGACAGCGCGGCGCCGCCCCGAGCATCGCCGTCGAGCTTGGTGAGGATGACGCCGGTGAGCGGCAGCGTTTCCTTGAACGCCCGGGCGGTATTGACCGCATCCTGGCCTTGCATGGCGTCGACGACGAAAAGGGTTTCAATCGGCTTCAGGGCCGCGTGAAGCTCGGCAATTTCACGCATCATCGCTTCGTCGATGGCGAGCCGTCCGGCGGTGTCCACCAAGAGCACTTCATGATAATGCTTGCGGGCGTAGTCGACTGCGGCAAGCGCAATTTCCACCGGCTTTTGGCCTACCGAGGACGGAAAGAAATCGGCCCCGCTTTGTTCGGCCACGGTCTGCAACTGGGCGATGGCGGCTGGGCGATAGACGTCGCAGCTGACCACCAGCACTTTCTTCTTTTGCTCCCGCAAGCGCTTGGCCAGCTTGCCCACGGTAGTGGTCTTGCCCGCCCCCTGCAGGCCGGCCATCAGAATCACTGCCGGAGGTGTCGTCGCCAGGTTGAGCTCGACCGCCTCCCCGCCCATGGTGGCGGTAAGCTCGCGATGCACCACGCCGATCAAGGCCTGTCCCGGCGTCAGCGAACCAATCACGGCTTCCCCGAGCGCCTTCTCCTTCACCCGGTTGATGAAGTCTTTGACCACCGGCAGCGCGACATCGGCTTCGAGCAGGGCCAGGCGCACTTCGCGCAGCGCGTCCTGAACATTGCCCTCGGTGAGCCGGGCCTCGCCACGCAGGGTTTTGATCACGCCAGAGAGGCGTTGCGTGAGATTTTCGAGCATGGGCGGGAACGAAAAAGAATGGTATAAACTGGCTCGGAGCCAGCGATGCAGCCGTTGATTGTACCTTATATCCTCCTCGCCTTCGCCTATGCCGCCCTGGCGGTGATCGGCTGGCGGCGCTTGTGGGCCGTGCGCAGCCCGGGCAGCCCGACCTGGATGTACGAGCTGGAGCGCTTCCTGCTACCGCTGCTGCTCGTCATACACGGGCTGCTCCTATTCCATACCGTTCTCGGAGCCGCCGGAATCAACATCAACTTCACCAACGCCATTGCGGTAGTGGCGTGGCTCGCCACCGTGCTCTATTGGCTTGGGAGCCTGATTCGGCAGCAGCCCGGGTTGTCCGCCATGGTCTTGCCGGTCACCGCGGCGGCATGCGTGCTCAGCACCATTCCGCTTGCCCCGCGCTGGCTTTCTTACGCCGATCAGGTTCTGGCGGCGATGCACATCGTCATCGCACTGCTGGCTTACGGCTTGTTTCTGGTCGCCGCAGTACAGGCGGTGTTGCTCATGATGGTGGACCGGCGCTTGCATCAAGGCGGCAGCAATTTGCTCACCCAGGCGATACCGCCGCTGCTGACCATGGAACGGGCGCTCTTCCGCCAGATCGCGCTTGCATTTTTGCTCCTCACCATCACCGTGGTGAGCGGCATGCTTTTTTCCGACCTCTTGTTTCAAAAGCCGCTGCGCCTCAACCATCATGTGCTGTTCAGCATTCTCGCCTGGCTGGTGTTTGCCGGTCTGCTGTTTGGCCGGCAACGCTTCGGCTGGCGCGGCCGCACCGCGCTTTGGTGGGTGGTGGCGGGAACCTTCATGCTGCTGCTAGCGTATTTCGGCGCGAAATTCGTGGCCGAGATCCTGCTGGGGCGATGAGTTTGCTCGCCTACCGTCCCGAGCGAGGGCGCTTTGCCATGCACGGTTAAGCCATGGATGAGCTAGGCTTGCCGGTTCTGCTGGGTGCGCTGGCCGTGCTGCTTCTGCTGTCGGCCTTCTTCTCGATGTCGGAGACCGCACTCATCGCGGCGAACCGGCACCGTTTGAAACATCAGGCCGAACAAGGCAGCGGCGGCGCCAAACGCGCCCTGGCACTTCTGTCCAGCACCGAGCGCCTGCTCGGCGTGATCTTGCTGGCCAACAACCTGGTCAACGCCGGAGCGGCCACGCTGACGGCCTATTTGAGCGTGAGGTTTTTTGGCGAAGGGAAATTCGCGCTCGCCGGCGGCACCCTGGTCATTACTTTCTTGATTCTGGTCTTTTCGGAGATCACCCCCAAAGTCGTCGCCGCCAACCACGCCGATCGGCTGGCGCCGCTGGTGAGTTATGTGCTTGCCCCGCTGTTGCGGCTATGCACGCCCATCGTCTGGTTCGTGAACCTTTTCGTCCAAGGTCTGCTCGTCCTGCTGGGATTGCGCCTCAAGTCAGACACGACCCCCACGCTCACCCGCGAGGAGCTTCGATCGCTTGTTCTGGAAGGCAAGCGCATCCTTCCGGACAAGCACCACAGTATCCTGGTGAATCTTTTTGACCTCGAGAAGATCACGGTCGACGACTTGATGGCCCCTCGCAGCCAAGTGGAAGCGATCGATTTGAATGACGATGAGGACACTTTGCGCGAGCAGCTCGCCACCAGCTATCACACGCGTCTGCCGGTGTTCGAAGGCCAGTTCGACGATGTTCTGGGGGTATTACACGTGCGCCAGGTGCTGAGCTTGCTTTCGAGTGAAAAGATCAGCCAGGAAGGTTTGCGCTCGATTCTTCGCCCGGCCTATTTCATCCCCTCGGGGACGCCCATACTCGCGCAGATGCAGGCCTTCCAGGAAAACCAGCAGCGCATGGGGCTGGTGGTCGACGAATATGGTGAGATCCTTGGTTTGGTCACCTTGGAGGACATCCTGGAAGAAATCATCGGTGAATTTACCACTTCGGCGCCCAGTGCCGCCGACGGCTTGCGACGTGATACCGATGGCAGCCTGCTGGTGCCGGGAAGCACCAACTTGCGGGTTCTGAATCGCAAGCTTGCCACGACCTTTCCGCTGGAAGGGCCCAGAACGCTCAACGGCTTGTTGCTCGATCATTTCGGCGAAATTCCTGAGGCTGGCGTAAGCGTCAAACTGCATGGCGTGGTGCTAGATATCGTGCAGGTTCAGGACAAGGCGGTCAAAGTCGTTCGCCTGCACCCGGCAACCCGGGCGATCTCACCCGGGCAAACGTGATGATTTTGCACTTCCGCAAGCGGGCGAAAGGCCCTCTCAGGCTCGCGCACGACCCGTCCTGCCGGGTCGCCAATGGCTTTACAAAAGGAATTCCAGCAGGCATCATGAAAATTACAGTGTTTATTCATCCGGAATAACCCCGCGACAGCATGGCGACGACCTCTGCATCACAACGTGTCAGTGGCTTGGCTCGCGCCCTCGTCCAGCAGGGGATGTTGACCGAAACCGACGCCGAAAACCTGCAAAATCAGGCCAACGCTTCGCGTATCAGCTTCGTCGAGCAGATCCTTTTGGCCAAGCGGACTACGGCCCCTCAGCTGGCCGCATTTGCGGCCCGAACTTTCGGCGTTCCCTTGCTTGACCTCAAGTCCTTTGAGATCGAGCAGATTCCCAAAGACGTGGTGGATCCGAAGACGATCGCCACGCGGCGCTTATTGCCGCTTTTCAAACGGGCCAACCGAATCTTCGTAGCCGTTTCGGACCCCACCAATCTGCAAGGCTTGGAGGAAGTCCGCTTCAAGACCAATCTGGTGGTGGATCCCATCGTGGTCGAGGACGACAAGCTCGGCGCTGCCATCAACAAGGTGATCGAGGCCGGCGACACCAGTATGTCTTCCCTCGTCTCCAACGACGACTTGGAAGTGGACTTGCAGGAAGATGCACAACCTGCTGCCGCCGAAGATGAGGCCGTGGATGTAGACGATGCGCCGGTGGTCAAGTACTTACAAAGGGTCATGCTTGATGCGATCAACACCGGGGTCTCGGATATCCACCTCGAACCCTACGAAAAATACTACCGCATACGCTACCGCCTCGACGGCGTTCTGATGGAAGTGGCGCAGCCGCCGCTGGTCATCAAGGACAAGATCGCCTCGCGCATCAAGGTGATTTCAAAGCTCGACATCGCGGAGAAGCGGGTGCCGCAGGACGGACGCCTTAAACTGGTGCTTTCCAAGAATCGATCGATCGATTTTCGGGTAAGCACCCTGCCGACGCTGCACGGCGAAAAAATCGTGATGCGTATCCTCGATTCCAGCAGCGCCATGCTGGGCATCGAAGCCCTGGGCTATGATCCGGACCAACGAGAACACCTGCTCAGTGCGATTCGGCGCCCTTACGGGATGATCCTGGTGACCGGCCCCACCGGCAGCGGCAAAACCGTGTCGCTTTACACCTGCCTTAATATTTTGAATGAGCCGGGCATCAACATCTCTACTGCCGAAGATCCGGCGGAAATCAACTTACCCGGAATCAACCAAGTCAACGTCAACGAAAAAGCCGGACTCACCTTTGCTTTCGCGCTTCGCGCATTCCTGCGCCAAGACCCGGACATCATCATGGTGGGCGAGGTGCGCGACCTCGAAACTGCCGATATCGCGATCAAGGCCGCACAGACAGGTCACCTCGTGCTGTCGACGCTGCACACCAACGATGCCGCGACCACGCTGACGCGTCTGATGAACATGGGGGTGGCGCCCTTCAACGTCGCTTCCAGCGTCATACTCATCTCGGCCCAAAGACTCGCGCGGCGACTGTGCCCGCAATGCAAGCACCCGGTGGATATTCCGCACGAAGCGCTAGTGCGGGCCGGTTTCGCACACGAAGACATCGACGGAACGTGGCAACCCTACGGTCCGGTCGGTTGCGACCATTGCAAGCAGACCGGCTACAAGGGTCGCGTCGGCATCTATGAGGTCATGCCGATCACCGACGAAATGAGTCGCTTGATCATGCGCGGTGCAAATGCGAAGGAAATTTCTGATCAAGCAAGGCGTGAGGGCATACGCACGCTGCGACATTCCGGCCTTTTGAAAGTGAAGGCGGGGGTAACTTCCTTGGAAGAAATTGAAGCCGTAACCAACGATTGACTTGCCTTAGGACGAAATCATGGCCACCGCGACCGCAATCCGCAAGGACGTGAAGCAATTCAACTACATTTGGGAGGGCATCGACCGCAACAACAAGCAGGTACGCGGCGAGCTGCGGGCACCATCGGAGACCGTAGTCACTGCCTCGCTTCGACGCCAGGGCGTGCGGGTGCTCAAGGTCAAGAAACAGAGCCTTCGAGGCGGAGGCCGGATTTCGGAGAAGGACATTACCTTTTTCACCCGCCAGCTCGCCACCATGATGAAGGCTGGCGTTCCACTGCTGCAATCTTTTGATATCGTCGCGCGAGGTCACGGCAACCCTCGGGTGTCTCGCCTGCTGCTCGAGATCAAAGGCGATGTAGAGTCAGGCAGCAGCTTGAGCCGCGCTTTTCGCAAGCACCCCTTGTATTTCGACAACCTGTACTGCGACCTCGTCGCAGCAGGCGAGTCGGCCGGCGTGCTAGACGCCATTCTCGACCGCCTGGCCACCTACAAAGAAAAGATCCTGGCGATCAAGAGCAAGATCAAGTCGGCGCTGTTTTATCCTGCCGCGGTGATCGTGGTTGCCTTCGTGGTGGTTGCGGTGATCATGCTCTTTGTGGTGCCTGCCTTCAAACAGGTCTTCACGAGTTTCGGCGCCGAATTGCCCGCGCCAACCGTGATGGTGATCGCGATTTCCGATTTTGTAGTTCACTACTGGTGGATCTTTGCCGTCTCGCTCATCGGCTTCGTGATCGGATTCATCTACCTCTTCAGAACTTCCCAGAAATTCCGCGACGGGATCGATCGCCTTTCCCTGCGCATACCCGTCATTGGAGAGGTGCTGCGCAAAGCGACCATTGCGCGCTGGTGCCGGACGCTGCAAACGATGTTCGCCGCCGGCGTGCCGCTGGTCGAATCGCTCGACTCGGTCGCGGGCGCGTCGGGTAACGCCGTCTACCGCGACGCGACCAAGAAGATCCAGGCCGAAGTCTCGACCGGCACTAGTCTCACGGTTTCGATGCAAAACCGCGACGTCTTCCCCAACATGGTCATCCAAATGACTCAAATCGGCGAGGAATCCGGATCCTTGGATGCCATGCTCGGCAAGGTCGCCGACTTCTTCGAGCGAGAAGTCGATGACGCCATCGAGGCGCTGTCCAGCCTGATCGAACCGATGATCATGGTTGTGCTGGGGGTGACCATCGGCGGTCTAGTGATTGCCATGTATCTGCCGATCTTCAAACTCGGCGCGGTGGTTTAGCCAAAAGTCGCGAGCATGAGTTTTTTGAGTTTATACCCGGGCGCTTTTGCGCTGGGCGCAGCCATTTGCGGCCTGTTGATCGGCAGTTTCCTCAATGTGGTGATTCATCGCCTGCCCAAGATGCTGGAACGCGAATGGGCCGCGCAATGCGAGGAATTGGCCGGCAAGGAGCCCGCTGCTGCCGAACGGTTCAACCTGGCCGTGCCCGCCTCGCACTGCCCCGCATGCGGGCACAAGATCACGGTCGGCGAGAACATCCCCCTTCTGAGCTATCTTTTCCTGCGCGGGCGCTGCTCCGAATGCGGGGCCCAGATTTCCGCTCGTTATCCCATCGTCGAAGCGCTTGCCGGAGCGGGCGCCGCGGGAGCCGCCGTCGCTTTTGGTCCGGGCTGGGCTGCCGTCGGCGCCATGATCTTGGTCTGGGCCATGATCGCCCTCACTTTCATCGACCTGGACACCCAACTGCTGCCCGACGACATCACGCTGCCTTTGCTTTGGCTTGGCCTGCTCTTCAACGTCTTCGGTGTTTTCACCGACCTGGCCAGTGCCGTGGTCGGCGCCATGGCCGGTTATTTGTCGCTCTGGACGGTTTATTGGCTCTTCAAGCTCCTGCGCGGAAAAGAAGGCATGGGATATGGCGATTTCAAGCTCCTGGGCGCCATCGGCGCCTGGCTGGGCTGGCAAGTTCTACCCGTGGTCATCTTCTTTTCGTCGGTGGTCGGCGCGGTCATCGCGGTCACCATGCTGGCGCTGCGCGGAGGCGACCACAATCAGCCGATCCCCTTTGGACCCTATCTCGCTGCCGCAGGAATTCTCGCCTTGTTCTGGGGCCGGCCGCTGATGAAGTGGTACTTGGGCTAGCCCCAAGCACTCGCGATGGCATTGATCGTAGGCCTTACCGGAGGCATAGGCTCGGGCAAGAGCACGGTTGCCGATCGCTTCCTTGCCTTAGGCGCCGACCTGGTGGACGCCGATCAGATTGCCCACGAGATCTCCCGTCCAGGCGCTTGCGGTTGGCAGGCGGTACGCGCTGCGTTTGGCGAGGCGGTTTTGCAAGCCGACGGCGAGCTCGATCGCCCAAAGATCCGCAGCCTGGTCTTCGGCAACCCCGAAGCCAAAGCCCGTCTGGAAGCCGCGCTGCACCCCTTGATCGGAGCCGAGATAACCCGCCGAATGGCCCACTGGCGAGGCCCTTACGGCCTGTTGATGGTCCCCTTGATGATCGAAGGCGGGCGCTATCGTTCGCAGGTCGACCGCTTGCTCGTGGTCGACTGCCCCGAGGAAGAACAGATTCGCCGCGTGAAGGCCCGCAGTGGCCTGAAAGCCGAAGAGGTGCGCGCCATCATGGCCGCTCAGGCAAGCCGGGCCGAGCGACTTGCGGCCGCCGACGATGTCATCGACAACGCCGGCCCCCCTGAGGCGATCGATGCTCAGGTGCGGGCCTTGGACGAAGTCTATCGCGCCCTTGGATCGACCCCGAACGGCGGTGCCACGGCCCCGAAGCCCCGGCTCGATCAAACCAACGTTTGAAACTCTCGCGTTTTGTAGCAGAATCTCAATGTGAACCTCTTCGAGCCGCCAGCGTGATCCGCTACGAATTCCCGCTCAACGAACGCGTGCGCACTCTCATGCGGCTCGAAGACATTTTTCGCCGGGCGATTTTTTTCATCGCGCGAGAGGATCCGCTCGAACATCACGTCGGATTGCTGGCGCTATTCGAAATCATCGATGTCGCCGCCCGCGCAGACTTGAAGTCCGACGTGCTGCAAGAACTGGAGCGCCAGCGCCAGATCTTTGCCGGCTGGCGCAACAACCCCTCGATCGTGCAAGACACGCTCGAGCAAGTCATCGCCCAAATCGAAGCCGTGAGCGCTGATCTTCACGCTCTTCAGGGCAAGCTCGGGCAGCACATGCGGTCCAGCGAATGGCTGATGGGCGTCAAACAACGCGCCGGGCTGCCGGGAGGTGTGTGCGAGTTCGATCTGCCGGGCTACCACTACTGGCTCAACTTGCCCGCGGAAGTCAGGCGCCAGGATCTTACCGCGTGGCTCGAACCGATGCTGCCGGTGGAAGGCGCGTTGGCGATCTTGCTGCGGCTGATGCGCGACAGCGGCAAAGTAGTGACGCATACCGCCCATAACGGTGTCTTCCAGCTCATGCTCACCACCGCCAAGACGGCGCAACTGCTGCGTGTGGGTGTGTCGGAAGAGGCCCATTGCGTGCCGGAAGTCAGCGCCAACAAATATGCGCTGAACGTGCGCTTCCTCGAACCCAGCCGCGTCGAAAGACCGCGAGTGGTCGAAGGCAACATCGATTTCGAACTAGCCTTCTGCAATCTGTGAACTCCCCCCGCCTTGTTTCTTGCCCGACTTGCGGCGAGTTGACTCCCTGGATCCCCGAGAACCGCTTTCGCCCGTTCTGCTCGGAGCGGTGCAAGACTCAGGATCTGGCCGCCTGGGCCAAGGAAGAATTTCGCGTGGCTCAGCAGGAAGGCAATGCCGATCCCTCTGCCGGCGAGAACCCGCAGTAACCGCGTTTTCGCGCCGATGGGCCGACCGGCTGCGGCTCGCCGAAGGATCCTCCCCCTTCCCATGGAAGGAGGCGAGCGCGGCTCGCGGGCTGCGCCCGCTCCGGCTTTTCACCACGGGTCGAGCGCAAGCCCGGCCGTTTGCGGCGGGGGTGAGCGACACGATGCGTACCCCCGGGGCGGCCCCACTCAAACTTGTGGCGGGGAAGCTTCTCTCTGCTGGCGCGGGCGGGGGGGGGGACGACTCACCCGCGCGTCTGCAAAAACTGCCTTCGTTTCCCCTCGAGCACCAAACAGGTCAAGATGCCGCTCCGATAAGCCCCGGTGTCGATGCCGATGCGATTGCTGCGCACCTCTGGTTGCTCGCAAATGCAGTGGCCGTGAACCACGACCGCACCGTGATCGACGGTGGAGTGCAGGAAACGATTGCGAATCCAAATCAAATCTCGCTCTTTCTGCTCGGATAGCGGCACCCCGGGCAGAACACCGCCATGCGCGAAGAAATAGTCTCCCTCGCGGTGATGGAGCACCAGTTCAAGCAGGAAGCGCAGGTGATGCTCAGGCAACTCGTCCTGCCAGCGCTCGCAGAGCTCGCTCAGGGTCGCGTCGTCCCGTGCTGCGGGATCGGCCATGGGCAGGCCGTACTGGGCCAGCGCTTCGACGCCGCCGAAATCGAGCCAGTGCTTGCCGGTGCGAAGATTGCCCTGCATGAAGCGCAGGATCAGATCTTCGTGATTGCCCTTGAGCGTCACGATTTCAAATCCGGCCGGGCGCCAGCGAATCACGCCTTCGACGACGGCACGCGAATCACGCCCCCGGCTGAAGTAGTCGCCGAGGTAAACCACCACCCGTCGACTGGCGTCTCGGGTCCCCGAATCGGCCAGAATGCCCGCTTGTACCTCGGCCAGCAGATCGTCGCGCCCATGCACATCACCGATGGCATATACCACCGTGCCCTTCGGGACGGATGCGCCAGGCTCGGCTTGGCCGGCGGGCGCGGGCGCTTCGCGCCGGATCAGCGGCATCGCCCGCCCGACTCAAAGTTTGCGCTGGAATCGTCGCGCACCCGGAGTCTTCATGCCCTCACCGCTGCACATGAAACCGCTTCGCCTTCAACTCGAAGCGGGGCAGCGCGTTTCGTGGCAGGCTCTGCACCCGCGGACGGAAGGAAAGCACGGCATCCAGGCGTTCGGCGATGGCGTGCACGATGTTCGGATCCGCGCCTTCGCACAATTCGACCTCAACTTCCATTTCATCCATCTGCCGCACTTTCGAAACCGTGACGCGGTACTCGTCAATTTCCACGAACTTGCGCAAGATGTTTTCCACGCCGGCGGGAAAGACGTTGACGCCGCGCACCGTCACCATGTCGTCCGCGCGCCCCAGGATGCCTCCCTCGAAACGCAGCGAAGTGCGGCCGCAGGCGCAGCGTTCAGTCGTGGTGCGCACGATGTCGCCGGTTTTGTAGCGAATGATGGGAAAGCCCCAACGCCCGAGGTTGGTGATCACCAACTCGCCTCGCTCGCCTTCGGCCACCGGTTTGCCGGTGGCCGGATCCAGCACTTCGGCGATGTACTCGCTCTCGATCAGGTGGGTGCCGCCGGGCTGGGCCTGGCATTCGAAGGAGTGCGCGCCAACTTCGGTGGCCCCCGCATGATCGAAACATTTCGCATTCCACACTTCCTGGATGCGCGCCTTGGTGGCCGGCACATTGGCACCGGGTTCGCCCGCATGCACCGTCGCCTTGATCGGTATGGCCGCGAGATCGAAACCGATCTCTCTTGCCACCTCCGCCAATCGCAGCGCATAGGTTGGCGTGCAGCACAGCACCGTGGCGCCGACTTCACGCATCAATTCCAGGCGCTGCGGAGAATCCCGCCCGCCCCCCGGAATCATCATTGCCCCGAGTTTGCGCGCGCCTTCGGTGGCGGCCCAAAAGCCTACGAAAGGCCCGAAAGAAAACGCCATGAATATGCGGTCTGCTGCGGTGACACCCGCTCCGGCCAGCACATGCCCCCAGCAGCGCCCCCACCACTGCCAGCCCTCCTCGGTGTCAGGCACTTTGAGCGGCACACCGGTGGTACCCGAAGTTTGGTGATAACGCACATAGCGCTCGATGGGGTAAGTCAGGTTGCGCCCAAAGGGGCCAAAGGCAGCCTGGTCCTCCATCAGTTCGCTCTTGGTCGTCAGCGGCAGTCGCGCCAAATCGCTGAGCGATCGAAGGTCGTCCGGTGTCGTCCCCGCAGCCTTCCATTTCTCCGTGTAGAAAAGGTTCTTGCCCCAGAGCTCGCGGCTTTGCGCCTGGAGCTTCCCCAGTTGCAACCGCCCGAGTTCTTCGCGGGGCAACGTTTCGGTATTCGGATCGAAGTACATCAAAGTCTTTCTTGGTGCAAAATCAAACTGAGAGGTCGCGCATTTCCGCGTAAACGTCCTGTTCCATCTTGAGCATGGCCGCACGGTTCTCTGCCGGCCATTCATAACAAAGCGCCGTGGTGGACACGCCGGGCCACGACTGGTCCTTGGCGCCAAACACCGCCATTTCGTACAAGGCAATCGATGCCGGCTCCGCCGCCGCAATACGCTCTTTGACCTTGCGGGCCGAGCCCTTGATGAGAAACACCACGTTCCCCGGGCCGATGATCTGCAACGAAGCCTGGCCGCTGCGCTCGATGTTGGCCATCGCCGAGCCGCCGTGGTCGACGCCGAAACGCAGGCGCTTCGCATCGATGACCATCACCCATGTATAAGCCGAGCTGGGATAACCATCGGCGCCGCAGCTCAGCAGCAAGCCGGGTGCTCCGGGCCGCAGGAAACCAACGAGGCGCTCGGGAAGCTCTTTGGTGATATTGCCGATCATGAACGTTTCTCCGCAAAAAACTCAGCCGGTGCTTCAACACACCACGCTGATCGAAACCTCGTCCCCATCGGCAAGGCCCAGCGTCTGGCGCACGGGCACGGCCGAAATGACTTCGAACTTTTCCGGCGGGTAATCTGCCACATCCGGGAACACCACCGCGCCAGTGATGCACCCCGCCACCACGACATGGAAACACTTGGCGGCGCAAAAACCCGGCGCCGGCGTAATGGCAATCCCCGCTTCTCGGGCCAGCACCCGGCGCGCCTGGTCCCAAGAAGCCCCCTTCATCCGCAGGTTGAAGGTTCCCGGATAGGGTTCGAAACCAAGCCTGGACAAAAACTCCCGCCTCACCCAATCGAGTTGGGTGAAGCTCGCTCCCTCGCCCAGCCCGGAACAGGCTTCGCCCAAGAGCACCAGGGTTTCCGCTTCGGTGACCGCCACGCTCCGTTCCTCACCGTTTCTTCAGGGCCTCGCGCTCCTCGTTGCCGGTCCAGCGCTTGAACAGATCGAGATCGAGATCGAACTGGTCGAGCGCCTTGTTGACCGATTGCATGATGATGTCCTCCAGGGTCTTGGGTCGGTGGTAAAAGGCCGGCAGCGGCGGCACCAGCACCGCGCCGCTTTCCGTGACCTGGGTCATGAGCCGCAGGTGGCCGGCGTGCAGCGGTGTTTCACGCAGCATCAGCACGAGTTTGCGGCGCTCCTTGAGGCACACGTCCGCGGCGCGGATCAGAAGGTTGGTGTTGAAGGAATTGGCGATCGCGGACAAGGTTTTGATCGAACAGGGTGCGATCACCATGCCGGCATGCTTGAACGAGCCGCTGGAAATGCAGGCGCCGACATCGTTGATGTCATGCACTTCGCTGGCCAGCTGTTTCACCGCCTCCACCGAATAATCGGTTTCATAGGCGATGGTGCGCTTGGCCGAATCGGACATCACCAGATGCGTCTCCACCCCCGCCTTTTGCAGGACCTCGAGGATGCGTATGCCGTAAATCGCGCCGCTGGCGCCGGAAATTCCTACTGCCATTTTCATCGACGAGCTCCCAGAATGGATGCGGCCACCACGCGCGCCCGGGCCACGGCGGCGGCCGGGAGGGCGATACGTTCAAATTCGCCACCCGGTCCGCGAGTGGCATCGTAGCCCACTTTCGAGGCCGCGCCACCGCCCACCGATGGGTCGATGACATAAGCCTCCAGACCTTCGAGCAGCACCGTGTCGCGCGCCGGCTGCCAGCGCGTGGCCAGCGCCCAGGCCACGTCGCGGGGCTTCCTGATATCCACTTCGTCATCGACCACGGTTACGCTTTTCAGCCGCCGATCGAGATTGAGTGCGAGGTGAATGAGGCGCCGCACCTCGTGTTTGGGGCAGTCCTTCACCGCGATCACGGCGGCGAAGCTGCACGTGCCGGGCGTGATTTCGAGATCGGTGACGCCGCGCACCAGGCCTTGCAATTGGCCCAACAACTCGGCGCCGCCGGCGAGCGACAGCAGCGTATCCACTTCGGCCGTCCAGGGCACCAGGGCCGGGAAGATGAAGTCCTCGCGATGCGTGAGGGCGGTGACTTCCATCACCGGGCTGTGGTTCTGGAAGTAATAGCCGGTGTTTTCGCCGAAGGGTCCTTCGGGCTCGCGCAGGCCCGGCAGGATGCGCCCTTCGAGGATCACCTCGGCGCGGGCCGGCACTTCGAGCGCCACGGACAGCGCCGGTGCCAGTTCCACCGGCGCGCCGCGCAGACTGCCGGCGATGTCCAGCTTGTCGGGGCCGCCCGGTCCGGTCTTGACCACCGCCGCCAAAAGTGTGGCCGGGTCGACCCCCAGCGCCACCGCCACCTCCAGAGGCTCAGCCTTGGCCTCGCTGGCCGCCAGGAATTGCGACAGCGGCGGATTGGCGAGCAGCATGCCGAAACGCCGGCCGCCTTTCCACATCATGCGATGGATGCCCATGCCTCGCCGCCCGCTTGCCGGGTCGCGCGCCAGCACCACGCCGCAGGTGAGAAAAGGCGCGGCGTCCTTTTCGTAATGGGTCAGCAGCGGCAGCAGGGCGGAAACATCGCCGGGCTCGCGATGCACCACCGCTTGCACCGGCACCTCCCGCGCCCGGACCGGTGCTACGCGCCCGGCGCTGCGCGCGACGTAGCCGGCGACCAGGTCTTTTTCCGCGCAGCCCAGTGCTTTCGCCGCCAAACCGCGGCTCGCCAGCAGGTTGCCCACGACGCGCCGGCCGGGATAACCCGCCACCTGCTCCAGCAACACCGCACGCCCCTCGTTCTGCAGGGTGGAGAGCAGCGCCGCCACCTCGAAGCGGGGGTGCAGGGGCTCGGTCACGCGGATCAGCGCGTCGCCGAGGTCATCGAGGTAGGCCCGCAAATCGGCATAGGCCATGTTGGCACCCGCTTGTTTCGCCTTTCCGCTGGACCCGGGCAAACGCTCAACGATACTTCGCCGGCAGGCGCTCGACTTCGCCAAGCACCCGGATGGAGAACCGGCTCGGGCTGAGCTGCCCGCGCCCCAAGCGCACCTGCAACTGGTCAGCGTGTTTCTGGAGATCGCTGGAAACCTCGCACTTCACCCGCCGGTAGGTGTATTTGTGGATACCCGGATTGAGGCTGCGGATGGTGAGCTCGAGCGCGCTGTTTTCGGCCAGCTCTTTCACGTCGTTGACGAACACTTCCCATTGGTTCATGGTGTTCTTCTCCTCATTTGACCGGCGGATAGCCGTAGGACGCCCAATTGGCCAGCACCTTCTCCTGGATCTCCTTCGGATAGACGTTCTTGAAGGACACCAGGGTCGGCACGTCATTGGTCTTGTCCCAATCGAGCGGCCAGAGGCAGTCGAACACCACTTTGGAGCCGATCGAGAACTTGCGCTCGTGCGGCGTGGCGAAGGGATAAAGCGGCGTGCCCGGCGAGTTGCGGTAGATGTGGATGCCGTTCTCCGGATGGCAGCGGGTGCAGAAAGCGTGGTAGACCTCGTCCCAGTTGTAGATGTCGGTCAAATCGTCGACCACCATCACCATGTGGAACCAGGGCCCGAGCTTGGAGCCGAAAGCGAGCTGCCCGATCTGTTGTGCTACACCCGAATACGTGGGCTTCACGCCGACGATCATCATGTGGTGCGTGGAGCGCGGATGCATGTACACGCCCGTCACCGGAATGCCCTGGCTCTTCAAGAGCTTCTCCAGTTCGAGGCCGAGCGAGAAGGAACGCAGCAATTGCCCTTCGTCCTGCGGCACGCCCATGTTGGAGATGGTCATGGTGGCGTTGTTGCGATAGGTGATGCAGTTCACCCGGAAGGTGACGCGAAAGTCGCGCGGCGAGGTGCGGTAACCGGTGTATTCGCCGAAAGGCCCCTCCTCGACTTTGTAGTCGGGGCAGATTTCGCCTTCGAGGATGATCTCGGCGTCGGCCGGCACTTCGAGGTCGTTGGTCTCGCATTTCACCAGACGCGCGGGTTCCCCGGCGAGCATGCCCACCAGCTCGGGTTCGGGAATGGGCGAGGGCGCGCAAGCCGCCATGGCCGCCAGAGGCGACAGCCCGATGGCAGTGGCGAAGGGACAGCTCTCGCCGCGCGGCAGGTAGTAGTCGTTCAGCGCCTTGCCCAGATCCGAAAACGGGAACACCGCGCCGCTCATGGTGCGCGAGTCGAACATCATCTGCCGGTACATGCCCCAGTTCACGTCGCCGCGCACCGGGTGCTTGGTCACCACGGCATGCCAGGTGCCGACATAGCGGCCGCCGTCGCCGTCGTGCACCAGCGGCACGGGCAGCTTGCACAGATCGACGTCGGCGCCCTTGAGGATGTTCTCCTTGCAGGGCGCGTCCTTCCTGTCGACCAGCACCGGTGCAACCGGCTCGCCGTTGGTGCGCTTGACGTATTCCTTGCCGATCTCCGGCAGGCTGGAGGCCGGATCCATGCCCATCGAGATGGCCATGCGCCGGTAGGTCGACAGCGGCGCGCCGAAATAGGAGAAGCCGGGATAATCCTTGATCTTCTCCATGAAAGGCGCCGGTGCCGCCAGCTCGCAAGCGCGGCGCACGATGGCACCAGCCTCGTTTTCCCAGTCGACTTCCTGTTTGATATGCACCGCATCGCCGCTGGCGATGCAGGCTTCGATGAACTCACGGTTATTGCGGGGGACGGCCACGTGCTTCTCCTTGAAAATTCGCTCAACCCACCTTGGCAAGTATGGCTTCCCATTTGCCTTGGGTCTTCAAGATCAACTCCGCCACTTCGCGCACCGCACCTCGCCCGCCTCGGGCCTGGGTGACATATTCGGCACGGTCTTTGACGTCCTGCACGGCGTCGGCCACCGCCACCGGCAGGCCGACGCGCTTCATCATCGACAGGTCAACCAGATCATCGCCGACGTAGCACACTTGGTCATCGGTGATGCCCATGTCCTTCAACATTTCCTCGTAGGGTTCGGTCTTCTTCTTGATGCCTTCGTAGAAACGCTTGATCTTCAGCTCCTCGGCGCGGTGGCGCACGGCCACCGATTTCTTCGAGGTGATGATCGCCACTTCCACGCCGGACATCATCAGCACCACCACACCCATGCCGTCCTTGATATCGAAATGGCGCGACTCCACGCCGTTGTCGTCGATGATGATGTGGCCATCGGTCATGACGCCATCGACGTCGAGAATCACCAGCTTGATGTTTTTCGCTTTTTCCATGTTCATTTCTCCAAAAAATCGGCGGTGAAGAAACCGTCGCGAGCGGCCTCAACGCAAGGCGGACGCAGCGCAGCGACCGGAGCGTACAAGGTAGTACGTGAGGATCGCGAGCAGCGCCCAACGCCGCGATGAGGACGCGCAGCAGGTTTATTCATCACCGATCGATACCGTATTCGTTCCAACGCCCCCTGATCTTGGCAAGCGTTTCTTCATCCATGCGCGCCTCGATGGGCTTTTGTTTCCACTCGTAAGGAATGCAGGCGTCCATCAGAATGCGTGAAGTGGTGAGTTTGTCGGAGTTGGGGTCGAGCGCCGGGTCGAGCGGGGTCGAGCGTCCGCGTTTGATGAGTTCGGTGCCGCGCATCGGGTCGTAGCGGCAAGACAGCGCCCAGAACACGCGCTGGATGTCGTCCGCCATGATGTCTTCGTCGACCGTGATCACGCCCTTGATGCCGTAAGAGCCGGTGTTGCTGGCGATGACCGCGTCGGCCACCTGGCGCGAGTGACCGGGGTAGCTCTGCTTGACCGACACCACCGCCCAGAAGCGTCCGGCCGATTCGGGCATCACGCACACCGATTGCACGCCGGGGATTTTCATCTTTTCGAGTTCGGTCCACAGCGTGGCGGTGCGGGTGAAGGCGAGCAACATGTGTACGTCGGTCACCGGCCGGCCCTGCCCCGTGGCCCACAAAATGGGGTTGTCGCGATGGAGGATCTGCTTCACCTCCAGCGCGGGTTTGGGAATGGGTTTGTGCAGCTCGTCGGTGTAGTAGCCAGTGTATTCCGCGAACGGCCCTTCGGGGCGGAAGTTCGATGGATCGATTTCGCCCTCGAGCACGATCTCCGCGCCCGCGGGCACCGGCAGGCCGGTCATGGGTGCGAGCAGGAATTCCGCTTGCTGGCCGCGCACCGTCCCGGTGATGTCGAAGTCACTCGCCCCTTTGTGCATCAAGGTGCCGGCCATGAACAAAAGCGGGTCGCAGCCGATCACCGCCGCGGCGGGCATCTTCTTGCCCATCTTGGCGTACTTTTTCATGATGCGCTCGCCACGCTTGCCGGGCAGTATCTGCACGCCGCAAGTTTTGTTGTCGAGCATTTGCATGCGATAGGTGCCGAGATTCGTTTCATTGGTCTCGGGGTCGCGCAGCACCACGAACACCGTGGTGCCGATATAACGCCCGCCGTCCAAGGGAAAAAACTTGGGCACCGGGAACATGCTGAGGTCGACCTTGTCGCCGGAAATCACGTTGGCGAGCACCGGGCCGTCTTTCACTTCGCGGGCCTTGATGAGGCCTTCGGCGGTGATGGTCTTTTTCATCCAGGCCTGGGCCGATTCACACATCGACAGGTGATGGGGCAGGCCCAACATGATCGCCAGGCGTTTGGTGGTGGCGAAGGCGCCGGTGAACACCGGGGTGCTGTAGCCCTTGACGCTTTCGAACAACAGCGCCGGCCCTTTCTTTTCTTCGGTGAGTTTGGAGACGTGGGAGATTTCCAGGTTCCAATCCACCTCGGTCTTGACGCGGGCGAGTTCTCCCGCCGCTTCGCATTGATCGATGAAATATCTGAGGTCCATGTTGCTACTCCGTCTGCTTCACAAAGTTTCGTTTCGGGCCGCCACCGCTTCGAGCACCTTGAGGCCCGCGGCTTCAAGAACGGCCACCACCTTTTCCACGGGTGCGCTGTGAAAGCGCACGATGATCTTGCGTTCCCTGCCGCCCCCCGGCGTCGGCCTATGCCCGTTGGCGTTGCTGGCAATGGGGTAGATCGCCTGCACTTCGGCACCCGCCCCTTCCACCAGATCGGCGATGCGCCCGATGATGCCGGGCTTGAGATCGAGCGGACCCAGGGTGACGCCGCTGCGATTTTCCCAAGCACCCAGAAAATGCGCCGCCAGGGAGAGAATTTCGTTCGACGAGATCACGCCCACCACCTGGCCCTGGTCGAGCACCGGAAACTGCCCCACGTTTAACTCCTGCCCGCGGCGCAGGCATTCTTCCATGGTGTCCGAGGCATCGACGGTGGCCGGGTTGCGCACCATCACGTCTTTCACCTTGAGGCGGTTGGCGAAGAAGTTGTATTCGTCCGGGTTTTGCGTGCGCGCCACGAAATGCGCCGCGCGCAGACAATGCTGGCGAGTGATGAGCCCCCGCAGGCGGCCCTCGTCGATCACCGGCAGGGCTTGCAGATTGTGTTCGGTGAGTATGCGTTTGGCTTCGGCGAGCAGGGTGTCGCCATGGACATGCTCGGGGTTGGCCTGCATCCAGTTCTTGACGATCATGACACTTTCTTTCCCGTGAGCAGGCTGGACAAAATGAAATCCATCGCCGAAGTGGCTTTGCCCGTGCCGCTCGCCTCGGTTTGGCGCTTCTCGCTCCACACCGTTTCGGGGCGCGCTTGCAAGATGAAGATGTTGCCGCCCGCGGGCAGATCCTTGTCCACGGCCCATTCGATATCCATTTGCCGTCCGTAGTGTTTTTCGATGGCCTTGCCCATGCGGGCGAGTTCGACGATTTCTTCATCGATCACCGATTGCACGTTCTGCCTCTCGAAAGGTGTATCCATCTTCACCGACTTCTGCGTCTTGGGATCGACGGTGTAGGTGATCTCTTTGGTGGAGATGGTGCGCTCCAGAATGTCGAGCGTGATCTTGTTGATCAGAAAATGATCCGGCGTCACTTCGCCCGACACCACCGATTCGCCGAAGCCGAAATTGGCGTCGATGGCGATCACTGAACGGTCGCCGTTGCCGGGATTGAGGGTGAACATCACCCCGGCGGTGTAGGAGTTGGCCATTTTCTGAAAACCCACCGAAAGGGCCACGTCTTCGTGCGGAAAACCCATCTTGATGCGGTAAGCGATGGCCCGCGCCGTGAACAAACTGGAAATACAGCGCCGCGCATGATGCAGCACGTCGTCGACGCCGCGTATCCAAAGGTAGGTGTCTTGTTGCCCGGCGAAACTCGCCCCGGGCAAATCTTCGGCGGTGGCGCTGGAGCGCACCGCCACGGGCACCGCCGGCACCATGCAGCGCACCGAAAGCCGGCGGTAATATTCGGCGATGGCGTCTTCCATTTCCCAGGCGAATGCGTGCGCCTCGATCGCTTGGCGAATCGCTTGGCTCACGTTTTCCAGCCGCTCCAAATCGTCCTGCCCCACGCCTTCGAGCATGCGGGGAATGTCTTGACCCACGCCGGCATCGCGCATGAAGCGCGCGTACCCGTTGGTGGTGAGCGCGAATCCCGGCGGCACGCGCACGCCGGCATTGATGAGTTCGCCGAGGGAGGAACACTTGCCGCCTACCAGGGCGACGTCGTCCTTGCGCACCTCCTCGAACCAGCACAGTTCCCGCGTATTCACAGCCGCGGCGCCCGCGCTGCCTTGCTGTCCCGTCAGCATCTTGCCCTCTACCCTAAGCCAGGCAAGCCGGAACCAAGGGGGATCGCCGGGCGCCGTTGGGCGGCGGTATACGGCAAGCAAGCCCTTTTTACCAACAAGGGGAGAAGCCCCTTGTATATCCCCCGCCAGGAACAAGGGGGCAGACCCCCTTGTAAATCCCCCAAATTCATCTCTTCGACTCCATTCCTGGAAATGTGAAAACCTCGTACCTTGGTACTCACTATGAAACCCGTTGTTGCCCGTCGGCAAAGTTCCGCCGCCGCGAGGTGATTGGCGACCTTGCGCCGCCGCTCACCCCGCGAGGCAAAAGTGCTGCTTAGCGAGCCACGGTGATCGCGCCCGAGGAGCCATCCACCCGTATGGTCATGCCGGTCTGGATGATTTTGGTTGCGTGCCCGGTGCCCACCACTGCCGGCATGCCGTATTCACGGCAGACGATGGCGGCGTGGCTCATCACCCCGCCCACATCGGTGACGCAGGCCTTGATCTTGGCGAAGGCCGGCGCCCAGGACGGCGACGTGGTGGGAGCAACGAGGATTTCACCTTCCTGCAACTGGCGAATGTCCTCCACGGTCTTGCAGACGCGCGCCTTGCCCTCGACGATGCCGGGGCTGCCGGCAAAGCCCTTGAACTCCTTGACCGAGGAGAGATCTTTGACCTCGGCCACTTTCGCCCAGTCGGCGAGCGAGGAGTTGGTCACCCCCCAAAGCACGATGGTGAAGGGTTCCTGAATGACTTCCGGCGCGGTGCCTATGGCCGGCGGCGCGTTCCATTCCTTGAACTTTTTCATCACGCCCTTGCGCCACTCGACTTCTTTGGGCCAGGTCTGGGTGCCGCGCGGCGTAACGCCCGTGGCCCAGGCGGTGACGACGTCCCACAGCGCTTGCTTGATTTCGTCGCGGCGCAGCAGCCACACGTCTTCCACGTCTTTGATGATGCCGTGCTCGACCAGAATGGCGGCCACTTCGCGCATCTTGTTCCAGAACACCGAGTGGAACCAGTGCTCGACGTAGAACAAGTGGTTCTCGACGTAGGGAAACACGGTCTTGGCGCAGCCCAGCAGTTCATCGAACTGTTTGCGGTCTTCTTCTTTCTCGATCAGGCCGCGATATTCGGCGGTGATGCGATCGCGCTCGGCCCGCACCTGTTCCATGGGCCGCTCGATGTTGACGCCCGCCTTCACTTTCTGGATGTAGGTCTGGATGCCGTTCAGCGGAATGTTCATGGCGTCGTTCCAGGAGCGGTCGTGGTGGAACCAGCCCGTTCCGGTGGAGACGTTGAACCAGGGTTCGCGCGAGAGGTTGAGCGAGGTGAGCCACTCGACACCCTTGGGCAGTTTCTTCAGCGCTTCTTCGACCTGGGTCCACTCCTGGCTGAAGCACACCGCATTGTCGACGCCCAGCTCGATGGCCTTCTTGGCGAGCTTCTTCAGCTCTTCGTCGGGCTGGTACATGATCACGTCGATGCCCGAGATCATCTGCGTCACCCGCTGCGCCGGGATGCTGGGGAAGAGCTTCTGCACGAAATCGAGGAAGAACACATAGGCCGCATAGCCGAGGTTCAAAAACTCGAAGTGGTATTGCCAGCACTTGATGCCGAGGTTGATGAGATCGTCGTAATTCTTCAGCAGATGGTAGCCCTTGGACTCGCCGATGGCATCGGTGACCACGGAAATGTCTTCCATGTCGGCCAGGCGCGGAATCTGGAGCTTCTCCAGTTCGCGGATGGTCGCTTCCATCTTGATCTTCCACTTGGCTTCGAGGGCATCCCAGTTTTTGTAGTAATGCCCGGCGCGCTCCATGAAGTGAGGCACGCGGCTGCCGATTTCCTCAGGGTTTTTCACCGGCACCGGCGAGATATAGACGTAGCCGTTGATCATGCGGTGATCGACGCCGCGCACCGGCGGCACCATGAAGATGCGGTTGTTGTATTGCGACAGCGCCAGATACCAGGCCTCGTCCCAGATGGTGTCGAAGGGATAAAGCGGCTCGGGATAATGCAGGCCGT